>JAEHCM010000030.1 GCA_020696365.1 Thermoplasmata archaeon
CAAGGAAGGCCGCGCATCCGACCGGAGTACCATCTGCCCATTGACACATTGGGTACAACGTCTCCGCGTCGTACATTTTGTTCTGGTCGCCCTCGACGTCGTAAACAATGACGAATTCCGGTTCGCATGCAGATCCGGGCGAGGCGGTCATGGTCATCATCAACCCGGCGACAAAGATTCCCACTAATACTCTCTTCATGTTTGTTCCTCCTCCCCGAACCACCATTCGAGGTGAGAGTAACAGCGTTATGATATAATAGTGCTTTCGAAGTCAGTAAGCGCAGACATCGTCTGCTGCTGGGGAGATTTCCGCGGGCAGAACAAGTGCCCGAAAACGAGTTTCGCTCGGTGTCAATCTCGGACTCCGCAAGTAGAAAAATGAAAGAGGTTTATGAAGGGCTATTAACCCCTCCTTTTCGTTGCCTTCCAAAGACGCGATAAAACGACCATCATGTACCTAAATCGTCCGAGCCAGTCATTTCGGTGGGTTCAAATCCCACAGGGTCCACCTAATCTACTGGTTCGGTCGCAGGCGGCTCTTCCTTGCTTGTCGGAGCCTTTCCACCCTTCCGTCCCTTCAGGACGAGGAACAGTATCAGTGCGATGATCGCCAACGCGACGACGATCCCGAGGGGGAGGCCATAGGTTTCGATGAAGCCCTTCTCATCTTCTTCCTCGACGATTATGGTCACAGTGTCTTCGTCGGTCTCGCCCTCAGCGTCCTCGACGGTCAGCGTCACGATGTACGTCCCTGCGGTGTCGAAGGTGAATGTCGGGCCAACGCCATACCGCGCCCGCTCCTCGTCGTCGTACGTGAAGGTCCAGGTGTAGTTGACTATCCCAACATCGTCGCTCGAGTCGGAGCCGTCGAAGGTGACCATATCGCCGACGGTCACGGTCTGATTTGTCCCTGCATCGGCGACAGGTGGATTGTTCACATCGAGCACCGTTAT
>JAEHCM010000031.1 GCA_020696365.1 Thermoplasmata archaeon
GAGCGAGGACCAATACGGTTCGTGCGGCCTCCGGCAATGTCTGTTGGGACGTGGCCTGATGTGAGGGCGACATGCGGAGAGTATCTGCGTCGGCAACTCCAGCTAGGGAGGCGCCACAACGAAGAGCCAATGCAAGGAGTTGATGATTATCCATTATCTCGCCGAACAATGATTAGTGTGCAAACGTGCACACTAGCATCGAAGTTCACTCCGCCCAGTGCTCCCCATCCTGCCCGCTCCTTTCGTCCCACGGCTTCTCTCATATTGACACTTGTATTCGGTCACGCCATCCTACGGCCATGAAACTGCTCGATCAAATCTGCCCCAGCCCCTGAAATGGGTCCAGAAGCAGAACTAGGATTCGGGTAACTCTACCGCACCGAGATAAGCAATTGCTCAATCTCTTCCCGACTTGGCCACTGGAAAGTTCCAAATTCGTCCACTCGGGGGTAGAAGTGCAGAGGGGAGCAATCCGTTCTGCACTTCTACTTCCGCGGGGTGAGGGCTTCTGGGGTACCACGAGAGGGACGACAGTTCCCTTAGATGATTGCGCGTTCCGGCACACTTACGGATTCCGTCCTAACACCAAACTTGCAGCTTAGGGCTTTGTAGGTTACGGGAATTCGATTGTTCTGCGAGCCCCTGGTGCACACAATGCCCTCCACACTCAGGGCAGGGTGTAGCGTACGCAGACCACTGGATTCGGAGTTCGGTGCACCTATTGGCAGGTCACCGGCTCCACTCGCACGCCTAGCCAGTGCCACTCGACCGCAAACGCTTCTGCGCTTGGGAACCACTGGTTTGGGGATCGACAGAACACCGTGTAGAAGACAAGCCTTTGATTCCGGAGAACGTGCGGATCCATGAACATGCCGAACCATTCATACCAATCGCACATGACGCGATGAAGATCGAAGCCTCGTGGCGTAACCCG
>JAEHCM010000032.1 GCA_020696365.1 Thermoplasmata archaeon
CTTCTTTCTATGAAAATAGCAGGCGAAGCAAAGAAAATGAAGGTCCTCAGTAATGCAATTGAAGAAGCGAAGCGAAGTATTAATTTAGGCCCACATATACATCTATTACTAATGGGTGTTTCACAAGAATTTCAAGGAAAAGGTTTTGGAGGAAGGTTACTAAGAGCAATCATAGAAGAAGCTGAAACAGAAAGAAAACCTATATATCTGGAAACTCAAAAAGAAGAGAACGTTGATTTCTATGAGAAGTATGGATTTTCTGTTAAGAAGAAGATAATTCTTCCAGAACCATTGAATTTGCCAATGTGGCTAATGGTTCGAGATGTGAAATAGATTTGAGTGCAATTCGTACCATCTTCCTGATCTCGTAAGCGAAATTCCTGCTGGCGAATAGCAATACGACGATGATTACAGTGAAACTGAAGGTCAGGGGATATTCCGGAAAAAGAGCCGATTGCCACTCCGCTCCTATGGCCTTTTCCCAAAGAGTGGACCCTGTGGGATTTGAACCCACCAAAATGACTGGCTCGGACGATTCAGGTACATGATACCCGTTTCATCGCGTCTTTGGGAGGTCCGTCCGTCGGAGAATCATATCTTCGCTACCTCACCGCGCACTATCGCGATGCCACCCTGTGTTTTCCTGCGGGGATTCTGATCTCGAACCTGGTGCACCTGCCAGCGATACCATTCTCACGGACGCTCATGCCTGAGCTGGATAGTATCTCCGCAGCGAGGAACAGGCCGAAGCAATCGGATTGGCCGTATCTATGCGCGAACCCGAACATGACATCCTTGATCCGGTCCGGTACACCGCTGTCAACATGCTCTATCGACACCACGAGATCGTCCTCCGACCGATGAGTCCTGACGCGGACCTCGTCGGAGCTGTTTCGCAAG
>JAEHCM010000033.1 GCA_020696365.1 Thermoplasmata archaeon
TCGCTCCTGCGATAGTACCGGGTGAAACCCTCAGCGAGGTCGGCAAATTATACAAGTTATCGCTCAATCAGGACAAGTTTTTCCTCGAGGCGCACATGAAGCTCAGACCGGTCGACTTCGCCACCGATGGCGTGTTCATGTGCGGCTTGGCCCATTGTCCCAAGTCCGTCGAAGAAAGCATCGCCCAGGCAGACGCCGCCGCCGCCCGCGCCGCCACCATCCTCTCCAAAGACGAGATCGAGCTGGAAGCCACAATATCGGAAGTCGTGGACGCAAACTGCGATGGCTGTGCATACTGCATCGACCCGTGCCCATACAACTCATTGACACTGATTGAATATATGTTCAAGGGTGATATCAAGAAAACCGTTGAGAGGGACGCGGCATTGTGCAAAGGCTGTGGTGTGTGCCAGGCCACATGCCCGAAGAAGGGAATATTTATTTGGAGTTTCAAACTTGAGCAGCTCAGTGCAATGGTGGAAGCCGCACTTGAAGTAGCTTAATAGAGGAGTTTGTTTAATATGTCAGACGAAGAAACTTTCGAACCGGTCATTATCGGTTTCTGCTGCAACTGGTGCTCGTACGCAGGGGCTGATCTCGCCGGCGTCTCTCGGCAGCAATATCCTCCGAACCTGCGCATTATCCGCGTCATGTGTTCGGGGATGGTGCACCCGAACCTGATCATAGATGCTTTGACAAAAGGCGCGGATGGAGTTCTGATTTGCGGTTGTCATCACGGGGACTGTCACTACCTCGAAGGCAATCTCATAGCTGAGAACCGAAAGGAAGCGATAGAACTCTTGCTCGAAGATTTCGGCATAGAACCCGAACGGTTCAGGCTTGAATGGGTATCAGCATCTGAGGGGCCCAGATT
>JAEHCM010000034.1:0-505 GCA_020696365.1 Thermoplasmata archaeon
CTTGTTGGCTGTAAGCATTGAACTCCTTCCCATCGTGATGCCCCAGCAGGCAGATGCGCTGCTGCTAATGAGTTTGAGTTGCAGTATAGCAGTGGCTGCTACCTGAGGACAACGCGAACTCACGATTCACACTAAGCACCCACTCGCCTGAAAGGGGAAGAGTAGTAAGCAAGATCTGCCCTGAGTTCTCGTCTTCGAGGCAATGGGGCAGCACCCTATTCCTGCAATTCTGACAGCCATCTTCACGCTAGGTTGACCTGATCCCCTGAAATAGATCCAGAAGAAGAGCTAGGAGCTGCACGCTTTGTCACGATCCAACGAGGAGAGCCTCAACCTCCTCCCGACTTGGCCATCGGAAAGTTCCAAATTCGTCCACTCGGGGGTGCCCGTTGGGAGCAATACCGGGTGCGGCTGGAACCAGTACTAAATGACTCACGGAGTCGATCATGTTGAAGGCTGCACCCACAATTCGGTAACGCCAGTTCTCCAATCGTTCACGTAGGCT
>JAEHCM010000034.1:536-850 GCA_020696365.1 Thermoplasmata archaeon
GAGACGCAGGCTAACGCTGCTTCTGTCTACGTTTCCTCTCGATTTCGCCAAGAGACCCAAGGCTCGTGTGGCCCCCTCTACTGGCCGATGGGAGCGAAACGAAAGGCGAGCTCATCCTCGGTTGCGAAATCGCGCACCGGCAGCCTACACCGCAAGGCTATTGGGCGTTGGTACAAGTCCGTGAACTCAACGGTCTGGCTTTTCTCGCTTGTTGTCTGGTCCACACATGGATGTAGGGTCACTTGGCTCCTTGCTTCTTGGAGGTGATCCGGCGTCTTCATTGCGACTCAGTGGTTTCCTGGGCGTCGGTCAGG
>JAEHCM010000035.1 GCA_020696365.1 Thermoplasmata archaeon
AATAGATTGTTCTTTCTCTTCTCTTCGCCCCTATGGCCTTTTCTCAGAGTTCATTGCCGCTATGCTCGTATCTACCTTATGTCTCCAACCGCTATGCATTCTCTAGGTCTTCTTGCAGAGTGTAAATCGACAACGGCAAAGGGAACGTAGTATCTGGAAACTAGCAAGCTCCCCCCTCCTCCCCAGACAAGAAAAGTGTCGGGATATCATCTTCCTCTTTTCGAGATGCCCTTGAGGGACCCGACAGTATCCTTGAGGGGAACAGGGGAGGGGAGCTCCTCCGCATCCGTAGCACTTCATCGCCATTTCCCTCTATTGCTATGCTGATGCCCTTCCGCCCCTATGGCCTTTTCTCACGGGCTTCGTCGAAACGGTTCATCAGTCTCCTACTCTACGGGGTGTTGAACCAAAGCAGGCTCGCACCTGCTGCTATTATCGAAATGCCAACATGCCATTCCTGTCCAAATAGCATCGGTATGCCTGTTTGAGGCGGAGGGACCACTCTCATTCTCGCCCATGCTGGAAGCTCAGCCCGAGGTCCTCCAGCTCCTTAAGTACAGGCTCGTATACCTCTGGCAGGATGGACCTGTGCACGCCCTTTGCCGATATCTTGGATTCCAGTATGAGCTTTGACGCTATTGCCGCCGGGAAGGAGACTGCCCGGGCCATTGCTGAATGCCCTCGGGGTAAGCCTTTCTTGACCATGGTGGACCACCGCTTCTCTTTCCTGTCCCCGAACCGCACAACCACCTCGTTGTGTATCAAGATCATGTCCACCTCCCCCGGCTTGTAGGACATCTTCTTTATCATGATATCCACAAGCAGGTC
>JAEHCM010000036.1 GCA_020696365.1 Thermoplasmata archaeon
GTAGTATGCCTGAGACCCCGCTTCCGAGGACGAGGACCGTGTCTCCGGGACCGATGCCCATGCGCCTCTGCCCCCTGACGACGCATCCGAGGGGCTCGATGAACACCCCCTCCTCATCTGAGACACCGGGGGGGAGGGGGAAGAGTCCCGTCTCCACGTTGATCTCGGGCACCCTGGCGTACTCCGCGAAGCCCCCCGGGTCGATGTTCGTGCTGTGGAGGGTCTCGCAGGCGGTGTGGTCGCCCCTCAGGCAGTAGCTGCAGGTGTTGCATGGGACGTGGTGGGAGACGAAGACCCGGTCTCCGACGTTGTAACCTTCGACCGCCTCCCCCACCTCGGAGATGATCCCGACAGCCTCGTGGCCGAGGACCCTTGGCGCTTTCTTGATCCTGTACCACTCCATGACGTCGCTGCCGCAGATGCCGCACATGGAGACCTTGAGGAGGACCTCCCCCTTCCCGATGCTGGGCTTCGGCACCTCCTCCACCCTCACGTCGTCGTTACGGTAGTAGACGGCAGCGCGCATAGTTCTCACATTCGGAATACTTTCCGGAGGATGTTTAAATGATGGGTCCCAGGGGGCTTCCGGTTTGGAGGAAAGGAGTTAATAGAATATTTCGCTCATCTGGTTGTGGGGTTGACCTCGTTGGATTGGGGTATGAAGAACCGGCTGTCACGAATTCTCAGGCCTAAGACGGGCCGCTCGCTGATCCTTCCCATCGACCATGGGTACTTCCTCGGGCCGACTCGGAGGCTTGAGGATCCGTGGAGGACCGTTGAGCCCCTCCTCCCG
>JAEHCM010000037.1 GCA_020696365.1 Thermoplasmata archaeon
AGAGGCTCAGGAACATCAGAGAGAACCCCGTCATCCGGCCGGATGAGAGGACTGCCAAGCAAAGAGAGGCGCAGATAAAGAACTATCTGAGGGCAATTGACTGGCAGATCGACTGGTACAAACAGAAAATTGCTGAGAGGAAATTGGGGGAGCGGGGGGAATGAAGGACTGAACTTGGACCCGACCCTGGTTCCCCGTTTGATTGAAGTCAGAAAAAGGATGCCTGGCTATTCAAGGTGAAGACCCCACAGGGTCCACCATTTTGAGAAAAGGCCATAGCGGCGGAAGGGCATACAGAGAACGGTCGAGGGAATGGCGATGGTGCTGTGCTACGAATGCGGAGGGGCTCCCCCCTTATTCCCTCAAGGATATGTCGGGGCACCTCAAGGGCATCTCGAGAAGAAGAGGGGTGTGCACTGACACGTTTCTTGTCTGGGGTGGAGGGGGAGCTTGCTGGTTTCTAGATACTACGTTCCCCTTGCCGTTGTCGATTTACAATCTGCAAGAAGACCTGCAGTAACAATATCCGACTAGGACTCGCCTGTCTTGAATACGCGAGACAGATCGTTGGCAAAATCATCGGAGGGCATCGTGATTGCCACGAACTCCATCAGGACGTATACCCTGTCCTCCCTCTTCTGCGCATTCCTCTCCTCAGCTATTTCATTGACTAACGATGTGGACACTGACCTGAATGAGGGCTCGAGAAGATGACCTCTTGACAGTAGCAGAATCAGTAGCTCGCCCTGTTCCTTGGTCAGTGTGCCACGCACTATGCTTCTTCTGACGTTC
>JAEHCM010000038.1 GCA_020696365.1 Thermoplasmata archaeon
TTCATCTTGCCCAGGAATAGATCGACCGGCTTCGGGTATTATAGCAGAGACTATAGGCCCTTTGAGACCATTCCTCTAGCTTGCTTCCTTAGAAAAATGCACTAAGCGTCGTTGATCGGCAGAACCTTTCTCTGACGAATAGATAATTTTAATGTGATAAGCAAGTTGCAGGAATATCGGTTTCCCTGCGCCTCCGTGTCGTAAGACACTTAAGCTCGCCACTACTATAAACTCCCTGGCCAATGATTCCAGACTGATGAAGCAACTCTAGTCCCCTGAGCTCTGATGTTACGTCACCGTAACTCATTCGCCCAGGATCTATCCTTTCGGGCTGCTTCCTTATTAAGCTATTTGGTTTCAAGCACTTTTCACGACCCTTCCGGGTTACTTTTCATCTTTCGCTCACGCTACTACTTCACTATCGGTCTTGGGACATATTTAGATTTGCCAGCTTGTATCTGGCACATTCGCACGAGAAAACCATCCCGCGCTAATCAGGAACTCCCAAAGCAACCTTCTTACTTACAGCTACGCGACTATCACGCTCTGTGGTTTGGCATTTCAGGAATATTCGCCTTCGTTAGGGAGGTCGTATGGGGTCCATACACCACATTTCCCATGGGTTGTCCCCGTGGGATTCGGTTTGATCTATTCCGTTTTCGCTCGCCGTTACTAACGGAATCACTATTGTTTTCTTTTCCTCCTGGTACTAAAATGTTTTACTTCCCAGGGTTCCCCTACGCGTCGAAACGCGTATCTTGCGGTTTATTGGACCGCAAGTGGATGTCCTAT
>JAEHCM010000039.1 GCA_020696365.1 Thermoplasmata archaeon
GCCCCCGCGCCAGCATCAGGGAGCATTGAGTGAGCAGCTCCAGGTGACCGCCCATCTTGCTCCTGGGTCGGCGCACCCCCTTGGCGATGGCGCTGAATTTGCCCAGGTTGGGGGTATAGATGGTGAGGAGCTTGTCTGCCTCCCCCAGGTTCATGTGCTTTAGTACAATGGCTTCAGTCTTGTAGACCTTGGGCGCGGTCATTTCTGACCCTGTAACCTTTTCCGAACCGGCTCACTGGTTAATTCTCGAATGGCATCGGATGCAATCCACTTAGCACTTCTCGAATCCATTTTTTGAATCTCTTCGGCAGTTTCGATGGCCTTTCTATTCAAATTAGCGTTCCGTTTCCCGATCTGCCTGAGCGCCCAATTGACCGCTTTCTTGACATAGTTACGATTGTCGGATGCCTCTCTCCTTATAATGGGAAGGAATACCTCGAATTGCTTGTCATCTGCTTTCTTGTCGCAGACAGCGAGGCGCGCCATCAGTACAAACCCTGCTCTTTTAACGAACTCTTCATCGCTATCGCTCCATTCGACCGCTTTGCGGTAAGCCAGTCCGGTCTTCTCGAATAGGTTCATGCAGCATTGGTCGCAAACGTCCCACGAATCGAAGTCTTTTACCCAGCTTTCCAGCTGTTCTTCGGTAGCTATCTTCGGGTCATCTATCATGCTGGCCAGTATCCGCGCTTCGTGGATACCTGAAGCCCAGAGTTCCTGAGCGAGAGCATGGTTTTTTCCCGTTTCCCTGGCTATCTTTCTCAGGTTCGGGATAGATATGCCGTAGGTGT
>JAEHCM010000003.1 GCA_020696365.1 Thermoplasmata archaeon
TAACCTTGCACAAGTGCTGCGACCGCCATCCATGCTGGGCAAGCATGAGCCATTCGAGCCTTAGATACACATCTGGCTCACGACGAACCGCCTCGTGCCACCTACGGACAATGTCGTCAGGTGGTGTAGACCGGCGACGCACTCTAGGCAGCCTCGGCAAATCACTCTTTGAGTCGACTGGCCAGGGCAGGCCAATCCCATTCTTCCATACGCTCGCGAGGGCAGAAATGACCGTCCGCAAGCTCAGCTGTGGAATGGTCGCTAAGAATGAAAGCAGTTCATCCCGGCCTCTCTTGGCACTCAGTTGCCTCTTGGTCACGCCATCGAGCTTCATCTCCAGCCAGAACCTCCGAAACACAATCGCGTTCCCGCAAGTCCCGTTGGATGCACCGCGCAGAGCGATTTAAAACACATGTTTTAATAGTAATATTGTCATCATGCTAATAAGATACACATCATAATGGTGCTCCAATGAAAGACTCGAATCGTCCGACACGTGAAGACATATTGGCTCTTGTCGCCGGGCTCGTACCTGATATACCACGACCCAGTGAAATCATTGCCAAGGTAGAAGCAGGAGACAAGATCTTGTGGCTCGAGGGATGGTGTGACGGGTGCATCGCCGACAGGGGATTTCCCCCGAAAGGACAAGGACTGCTCAAGGAGAAGCTGGACTACATTCGTGAGATAACACAGGGATTCCTTCGGCAGAGAGCAGCGGATAGAGATATGACCGTCGAGTGGTCAGGATTCATCCCACTGAAGGGGAAAGAGCACTTGTACGGTGTGTCATGGGCTGTCTTCACGAAGAAGCGACCGAAGGGGCACATGGCCATCAAATGAACAAGAATACACACGTCAATGGTGCTACAATGAGAGACCGAAAGATCATCAGGGATGCCAGTGCGTTTCAGTTGCTGGCCGACGAGACCAGGATGAAGATGATATACCTGCTCCGTGCAAAGGAGATGACCGTCGGTCAGATTGTAGGCGAGCTAGGGTTAACCCCTCCGACCATATACCACCACATCAAGAGACTACGCAAAGCAGACATGGTGAAAGTATCAAGAGAAGAACGAACCGAGCACATCGTTGAGTCGTTCTACCGGGCGACCGCCGGGTACTTTCACTTCGTCAACGGAGCCTGCGCAAGCGAATGCGGAGGCATGGAGTGGATTCAGGAAATTCTAAAAGGACTCAGCAATCTTGGCTTCGAAGTCGACCCGAGCGAGAAGAAGACTGCTAGGATACTGAAGCTGGGTGAGGACCTCAAGCGACAGAGGGAAGACCCGGACATTGTCGGAAGGATCTACGACATGGACGACATCGACCCATCAGTCGGAGAGGACCTCGCAGAGTTCGCAATGATGATGAAGATGAATGACCGCGAATTCACGAAGTACCTCGAGACTCAGCGGACCCTCAGGGAACGGCTTCTGTCAGGTAGAGTCAACAAGAGCAAGCCATAGTCGGACTACCGGAAGAAGACCCTCCAGTTGGAGGCGGTGTCTTGGTGTCGAACAGAAGTGCTCTCTGGAATCATCGAGATTTCCTCAATGTCTGGGCTGCGGAGACAGTGTCTGTCTTCGGAAGCCAGTTCTACCTGATTGCGATGCCGTTAGCTGCAGTCATCCTTCTGGATGCCAGCGCATACGAGATGGGCATCCTGTTCTCACTTGAGATGCTGCCCTTTCTCCTTTTCGGTCTCCTGGCTGGTGTGCTCGCGGACAGGAGGCGTAGAAGGACAATAATGATAGTCTGTGATTTCGGAAGGGCAGTCGCACTTGCAGTCATTCCAGTATCGTGGTACTTCGGCGCTCTGAGCCTGCCAATCATGTACGCTGTTGCATTCGTTGCGGGGACCTTCACTGCCTTCTTCGACATCGCTTACCAAGCATATCTACCAGTTCTGGTCAAGCGGTCCGAACTCCTGGACGCGAACAGCAAGCTCGAGACAAGTAGAGCTTCGTCTCAGGTTGCTGGCCCAAGCATAGCCGGGCTGGCAGTGAACGCCCTGGGAGCGCCATTGGCCATCACGGGTAACTTCATATCGTTCCTTGGTTCCGCCGTCCTCCTATTACGAGTCAAGAAGAGGGAACTGGTAGTAAGGGCGGAGGCATGCAAGTCGGTGCTTGGAGAGATCAAGGAAGGGCTCGACATAGTCCTTTCAAGCAGGTTACTGAGAGGGATAGCGGGATGCACGGCAACAGGGAACCTCTTCTGGAGTATGTCGTACGCAATTCTAGTGCTGTTCATGGAGAGTACTCTTGAGTTATCTGCCATCTGGATTGGAGCAGTATTTGCGGTTGGGGCGCTTGGAGCTGTGGCCGGAGCAGTATTATCTTCGCGCATAGTCTCAGCTCTTGGGCTCGGGAGGGCCATAATTCTATCCGCATTCCTGGGAGGGGTGCCCAGTATGCTGATAGTCCTGGCGTACCCGTCAAATGCCTTGCTCGTGCTCATGCCCATCTGGTTTGCGACAGGGTTTACGGGCGTAGTCTACAACGTGAACCAGGTCAGCCTCCGACAGGCTATCACGCCCGACCGCCTTCAAGGCAAGATGAACGCTACCATGAGGTTCATCGTCTGGGGGGTTTATCCGATCGGAGGTATCGTCGGAGGACTCCTCGGCGAGACTGTGGGGCTACGCATGACCATTCTCATAGCTGGAATCGGTATGCTGGCATCTGTAGCATGGATCGTTCTCTCCCCAGTAGCGAAAGTCAAGGTGCTTCCGAGTGGAAGTGAAGAAGCTGAAGAGACCGGATTACCACACGGGTCGGAAGATACAGTGTGTTGTGCCCAGACCTATTAGAATGTACCTGATCGGCCGCAGAAACTGCCGAGGAGTCAATCTCGGCCTTCCCTCGTGCGATTGGGTTCTGGCCAATATCGATGTGTGAATCCGATAGGATGCACTTATCGAAAAGGGCCGAGCAAGGGTCTACCGTGGCTGCCAGAGAGAAAAGGCCATAGGGGCGGAAGGGCATTCCGTACTTGTCGCAATGTCGCTCCTCAGTATATTGAGCGCGAGTCCAGACCTATAGACGAAACAAGACAACCCTGATGAACTAGGAGGGAGATACGATGAAGAATATGTTGACAAGTGAAGTGCAGGCGCAACCGGCTTCAGGAACAAGGAGAATCCTTGTAGCCTACTTCTCGTGGTCCGGCAACACGCGTGAGATTGCCAATCAGATTCACAAGATCGTCAGCGGCAATCTCTTCGAAATCGTGAGCGTGGACAAATATCCCAGCGATTATGACGAGACTGTGAAACAGGCAAGAAAGGAACTTGAGACAGGTTGCAGGCCTCAGCTGGTATCGGAAGTCGAGGATATCGAATCTTACGACGTGGTCTTCATTGGCTATCCTAATTGGTGTGAAACGATACCTGCGCCAGTGGCATCGTTCCTGTCAAAGTGCGATTCAACTGGAAAGACCATCGCACCGTTCTGCACGCATGGGGGAGACCGTCTGGGGCGGAGCGTCGAGGACATCGCCAAGCTCTGCCAGCGGTCCACAGTTCTGGAAGGTCTTGCGGTCCGGGGTAGCGAAGTGAGGAACGCGCAGGGCAAAGTATCCGAGTGGCTGCGCAAAACTGGAGTGGCGGAATAGGTGACTATTTTGTCAGCAGAAACTCGACTAGATGCCATGGCCCCCTGTGAGAGCGAAAAAAAGTGAGAAGGTGTTTAGCTCGGTGCCAATTCCCTCAGATAGAGATGAGCCATTCAACCGGGTTTGCATGTCGCACAAACTGAACCTCGAGTTCCACGAGGAAAGGCGATGAAAGGGATTATACCCCGGTACAAAAAACCTCTGATTGAAAATGAGCCAGGCGTCTCGGTTCAAAGTCGGCCCCCTGCACTTCGCCAGCAGTCTTCAGATGGAGCAATGGCGGTTACTCAGTCTCTCCGGATATCGGTGGATGGGTCATGCGAGGAGCCAGCCAGCCGCCATTGCAGTCATCGCAGCACTCATTGTGACCGCTCCGAGAATGGGCTTAGGAGTGCGCATGAAGGCAAAACCAGAGTAGATCCCAAGAGGCAATGTTGCCGCCATGGCGATGGCGACCTCGAATGGGAACAAGTCTCCTGAGAACGCGAAGACGGAGATATAGCTTGAGGCAATCAGAACCGGATACAACGGCTTTGTCCAGCTCCCTAGCCTCACAACTAGAGTGAGCTTCCCAGATTGCATGTCCGCTAGCATGTCGGCCCAATGAATGCCCAAGAGGTTTGCCAATACGACGAGGAAGACTGGAACGCACCATAGAATCGCCCTCGAGGGTATTTCGCTGGTATGGGACGCGAACGCCATGAGAGGCATGAGGAACCCGCCAAGAATGGCATTGTCAAGCTCCCCCCAGCCCCTCCTTATGAGCTGCGTCGGCGGCATAGAATACGCCCAGCCTCCAAACAGACCCAACAGGACGATCAATCCCGTGACGGGATAAAGAACACCTGACGCGACACCTACTGCCGTCAGGATCATGGCGGTTCCGAGCGAGGCAACCGCTGCATTCAGAGCCAGCGACCTGGGAACCTGTTTTGACATTAGAACACCGCTGCCTCCTGAAATTATGGTTCTCTTGGTACGCGAGTCTGTGTCCACGTCAGAATACTCATCGGCATAGTGCGCCATCATTATCGCAGAAATCAAAATGACAAAACCGAGGAAAGCGGCCATCGTGTCGACCGCTCCTGTTTCGTAATGCACCATAGCCAGGCCAAGGGTGTATGAAATGACGCCGGCAACAATGATCAGAGGCCTCGCCATCTTCACCAACGCGATCAGCGTTGAATAGGATGTGGCCATGACTCATCTCCTGGAATAGTAGTAGTCGAATATCTGGCCAGGATTCCCGCCGAGTGCGTACCAGAGACGGCATTTGAGGAATCTTGCGGTATGTCGAATGCTGCCGTGCTTTCGGAAAGCATCAGCGCTTGTGGTCACCGTCTCTCGAAGAAGTCTCACCTTGCCGTGCTTTCTCAAGCATCTTCCAAGTCTGACGTCCTCCATGATTGGCACATCCAATGCCGGAAGGCATTCCTTAAGGAGATCTGTCCGCAGGAATATCCCCCTGTCGCCCCAGACGTCGCCCATGACCCACGACATGAGGCTGCCCAACGGCAAGAGGAACTGAAGATAAGCGCTTTTTTCATCGAAGGACCTGGAGAATGCGCCGCCAGCTGTCTTCGGATCCGACAACGCCTTGACAATGGCAGAGTCCCAGTCATTCGGCAATGTAGTATCCGAGTGGAGGAGTAGAGATAGGAGCCCTTTTGCGGCCTTCGAGCCCTCGATGAAAGCGTATCCGCGTCCGATACGATTGGCGATTAGAACTGTCTCGAGCGGTCCCTCGGGAGATATCTTGCCCACTAGCTCAGGGCCATTGATGACGACAATCAGCTCCGCGATGACATTGGAGGTCTGGACAGACGCTCTAATCTGCGGAAGCCTGGAGATGCCCTCATGCACTGGCACTATGACCGATATAATTGTCCTTCCTTCATTCGGCGATTGCCATTCAGCCATTCTCGCAGCCATTCCCTCTATCATCTCAACAAGGCCTTATTCCTACTGATAAACTGCATCGTTCTCGATGCGAATGACCTCTGCTCACAGAGATTCTGAAACAGTGCGATGAGATCATCCTTTGTGTCGACGTCGCTCCACGTTTCAAGTATATGCGTCTTCAAGCCTGCCGCCTCCAATCTAGACATAGTATCCTCGAACACCCGCGAGGTACTCCAATGAATACCGTCAAACGCACTTGGAAGGAACCCGCGGCAACTGAATCCTATGAGGTAGTATCCCCCATCGGTCGAAGGGCCGATTGCCGCATCGTTACTGTCGAGCGCGGCTGAGGACTCGATCAGTGTCCCGACGGGCAGGTCCGGCGAGTCGCTGCCGATCACCATGGCCTTCTCGAACTCCATAGCGAAAACATCGCAGAAGGCATTCCTGAGCCTCGTTCCAATGTCCGACCCGCGCTGAGGAACATATGTCATGTCTGTTCCGAGCCATCTCTGGAATGCTTCCAGTCTGGTTCTTGGATGGTAGCAGATGGAACACGGAATGCCTGATGCCTTGAGAGTCTCTATCGAATCCAGTACGAAGCACCTGTAGAGGTCAATGACCTTGTCTGCTGGCAGGCTCTGTGCGAGCCTTCGCTTGACAACTCCTTTCTCAGGATATTTCGTGAAGAGAAGAACGCATGCGTTTGATGGGGCATCGCAATTCTCAAGATTCTTCTTTCTACCGGACAAGTGCTCCCTCGCATGACGATCCTTGGCCCGCAGTGCAGCCGAAGCAATGGTTCCCTGTTACGATTCTTCTGTGGGAGTACAGCTTTGGGTCGCAATCACGAATGTGCTGAGGGACGGAGTCATCGACGGTCAATCCAAGGCCGAGATTGAAATCGCAGTCGTAGACCTTTCCGTCCCAACCGACATTGATCTGGCTTCTGCACATCAGCCCATCGATGGTTTCTTTGTTGAATGCTTTCCTCAGAAGTCGATTATAACTCTGGAGAGTGCCCTTTCTGCGCAGCATCGCATTGAAACGGCCAATTGGCATGTTGGCAATTGTGATAAGGTTATCGAAGTCGACATCGTATTCCTTGGAGAGCGTCTCCCGGTATTCCTGCTCTAAGAGTGACTGATCTGCTGGCAAGAAATCGCCCTCCGGGTTGAATACCAAGTCCAGTTGAAGTTCGGAAGCCCTTCCATAGCCAGCTTTGTTGATGTACCTCAGAGCCTCGACGCTGCGATCGAAGGCGCGGTCTCCACGGATAGAGTCGACTTCCTTCTTGAGATAGCAGGGGAGAGAAGCAACGAGCTTCACCTTGTTCTGTTTGAAGAAGTCAATCATCGGCTTCATTCCTGGCTCGGTGAGAATTGTCAGATTTGTCCTTATTTGGACTCTGAACCCCGCCCTAGACATCGCCTTGACGAACCTCTTCAGATTGGGATTCATCTCGGGGGCTCCTCCGGTTATGTCCACAAGATTCGGTCTGATGTCGCGCGCAGCGGCTATCACAAGCTGCATGGTATGCCAATCCATCAGCTCCTTCTTCTCGGGGCCCGCTTCGAGATGACAGTGTTTGCAGCGATTGTTGCAGAGCAGCCCAATGTTCACCTGAAGCGTATTCAATCCGTCTGCAAATAGCTCAGCCCCAGCAACACTCTTGATCCTCTTTCCAAACTCATTCATTTTCCCGCCATATCCCCGTGCCCGGACCGTTATAGTGACTCTTAATAGCTCTTCTGATTGGGGGCTATTTCTCATTTGTAGTGCCAAACAAATTCACTCAGACCAAATACGGGAAGGGCTTGAAGGAGTTCATTCTTGAGAACTACACAATTCAAAGGCTTGTTGACTTCGGTGATTTGAAAGTATTCGGTAATGTGACCACATATCCCAGTATCATGGTGATCAGGAAGGCCAGACCGAACAAGAGAACAAAGGGGACATATGTTAGAGTTAAGAGTCTGGCTCCTGACATAGAGAAGAGAATCTGTGATCACCAAGATGCGACTGAATAAGAAGATGAGTACCTCAAGGTGTTTAGATTCAAACAGATGGACTTAGGAATTGAACACTGGAGCTTCATGCCTGCCTCTGTGCAGGCTGTATTCGACAAGATTGACGGGAGTTCGAAGATTCGATTGTCCCACCTGAAGGAAAGGATTTACGAAGGATTCATAACTGGTAAGAATCCCGTCTTCTTCATGAAGCGGGACGAAGTCACTTCTCTCAGAATCGAGCCTGAGTTGATCAAGCCTGTTCCAAAAGGCAAGAATGTCAGAAGGTACATGACGAAGTGGAACGATGAATTCGTGCTGTTTCCCCACAAGCGTGGCTCGAAAGGCACCGAATGTGTTGACCTTTCCAAGTATCCAAACGCAGCCAATCACCTTCAGCAGCACAAGGAACTCCTTCTCAAGAGGAAGTATGTCACCGAAGCTGGGAAGAAATGATTCGAGATCTGGAACACAAGGAACTTGGATTGGTTCGAACAGGACAAGATCATCACACCGAACCTATCCTCACGCAACAACTTCACGGTGGATTTTGGGGAAAACGACTCCGGGCAGTACTTCTTCATAGATCATGATTGCTATGGAATAATCCTGAAGAGTAAGAACCGCAATGACTACCTCTACATCCTTGGCATTCTGAATTCTAGGATGAGGGATTTCTACATCAAACAGAAGAGTCCAATGTTCTCAGGTGGCTACTACAAATATCACATACAATACCTTCAGCAAATTCCGGTAGTTGAATCGTCGCCTGAAAAGAGGAGCAAGTTGATTGAACTAGTGAAAAAGATGCTGCTTCTGAATCAGCGTCTTGCTAGTATTGGCGACAAGAAGACTAGCGAGACTGCGAGAATTGAAGAAGACCTCAGGAAGACAGACGCTGAGATCGATGCCCTTGTGTATGGCCTGTATGGACTCAGAGACAAGGATATCAGACTCCTTGAGGAGCTTCTCACTTCTGTTGGGAGCTACTAGAGGCTGGCATCTGTCATGCTGGCACAAATCTAAGTAGAAAAGGCCATAGGGGGGGAAGGGTATGGGCTTCCGTGCAAGTGCTTATCAATGTGAATCTTGAGTAATGATAACTAACGATTGAGGTTCGTGAGCATGCCACTCCGTCACCCCGCTCCCATGAGGTCCAGAACACATATAGCGGAATTTCAGAGCAGAAATCTGCGCGGGAGTATCATCACACCTATCGCAATCTTGATTCTTGTTTCGTTGCTTATAGCGGAAGCATTAGGTGTTCAACAAGAGAACTACGGACTGTTCGCACTGATTTTCATAATTGCATTCTTGATTCTGCTGCCGACCTACAGATTTCTTCGCTCACCGTATTTCTCCTGATGACTTGAGAAAAGGCCATAGGGGCGGAACGAACTATCTAGTCGAAATGAAAGAAGAGCTGAATGAATCAGGGTTGAATCGGATTCTAGCAGATCTTGTCACCAAGAGACACATCTACGGCGCAGTCTTCTATGTGTCATCTGACGACGGAAGCATCGACTTGGAGGGTGCATCGGGAGATTTCAAGAGAGACAGCCGATACTACATTGCCAGCGTGAACAAGCTATTGGTTTCTGCAGTCACCTTGAGATTGTGTTCTGAAGGCAAGTTGGACCTGCGTGACAAGATATCGGAATATCTATCGGGAGAGGTAATTCGTGGCCTACATCTCCATAGAGGAAAGGACTACTCGAGTTCTATCACCATTGCCCACCTGATGTCCCACACGTCTGGACTTCCATGTTACCTTACCGATAGGCAAGCCAATGGGAGAAGAGTGATGTCTGAGCTTGAAGCAGGAATCGACCAAGCCTGGCCAATTGAAAGGGTAGTTCAAGAGACGAAGAGAATGAAGACACACTTCCCACCCGGAAAAGAAGGCAAAGCACGATACTCGGACACAAACTATCGAATCTTGGGCTCAGTGTTGGAGAGTATCACGGGTGATCCAGTGAATGTGGTCCTGAAGAACCTGTTCCAAGAATTGAGCATGTCTGAGACTCATGTGTGTGAGGACCTAGATGATACGAATTTTGTGCCCATCCGTTACAAATCAGAGGCGATTCAAATCCCGCTTTATCTCACCTCCACACAGGACGATGTCATCTCCACTGCGGTGGACCAAATGAAATTCCTGAAGTCGTTCTTCAACGGTGTCTTCTTCCCGAAGGAAAGGCTGCATGAATTAGAGAAGTGGAACAACGTCTTCTTCCCATTCAGTTATGGCATCGGCCTACAGAAATTCTCCCTGCCCCGCGTCCTTTCACCACTACACCCCGTTCCCGATATGGTGGGCCATTGTGGCTCCACAGGATCAGTGGCTTTCTATGTGCCTGACCGAGGCATTTACCTAACTGGGTCACTGAATCAGCAGGCAAGGCCGAATGTCGCGTTCCAAACCATGATAAGGATCGTTGGCAAGATTGGCCACAAATGAGGTTCCATGCCAGGCGACAAAGTAGTTGCCCCCTGAGAAAAGGTCATAGATATGGAGAAGAGAAAAGGGTTTAGGGGACAGACGGGAAGAACAGCTTGGAACGCCTCAAGGTGAGCCGTGTTCATGCAGCCATTGCTGACCACACAAGTTGCATTCTCACGGAACTGCGTAGTTCAGGCCATCTACCTTCAGGCATCAGACTGGCGGCGAGGATGTTCCTATCTTGAGGAACTCCTCCTCGTCCTTAAGCGCCCTCTCGAATATCTCTAGGCTCTTCTCAATCTGGAGCTTGGACATGCACAGTGGCGGGGCAATCCTGAACACGTTGCCGTGGATGCCGGACGTTATCGTCATCAGGCCTCCCCTCCAGCACTTGCCCTGGACGGTGGTCGCCTCGTGGGGCTCTTTGGTGTATTGGTTCTTGACCAATTCCACACCGATCATCAGACCCTTCCCGCGGACGTCTCCGATGATCTCCCTACGCTCCATCATCTCCCTCAACAGCTTCATGGTGTAATCACCCAGTTTCGCCGCCCGGTCAACGAGGTTCTCTTCCACTATAGCCTGAACATGCGCCAGGCCGGCTGCCATCGTGATGGCGTTCCCGCCGAACGTCGACGAGTGTGAGCCGGGACGCCACTTCTTCATGATCTCGTTCTTAGCGATTATCGCGCCGAGCGGGACTCCGCCGCCGAGGGCTTTGCCTAGGACCAATATGTCCGGGACGACGCCGAAATGCTCGCATGCGAACATCTTCCCCGTCCGTGCGAACCCGGTCTGCACCTCGTCCATGATCAGAAGCGCATCCTGGGATTCGCATATCTTCTTGAGCCCGGGCAGGAACTCCTTCGGGGGCACGACATACCCACCCTCGCCCTGGATCGGCTCGACCACGATCGAGGATATCGGGCCCGTCGGCCCGCCCATCTCAAGGACCTGCTTCTCAAGGTAGTCAATGCACCAGAGGCCGCATTCCGGGTACGTCTGCTTGAACGGACATCTGTAGCAGTATGCGTACGGAGTGAACACGATTCCGGGGATCAGCGGGCCGTAGCTGTACCTCAGCTTCAGCTTGCTGGTCAAAGCGAGTCCGGCTCCAATCCTGCCGTGGTACGAGCCGAAGAACGCCACGTGCTCGCTCCTCTTGGTGTAATAGCGCGAGAGCTTGAACGCCGCCTCGACCGCTTCCCCTCCGCTGTTACCGAAGAACGTGCCTTTAAGGGCCTTGCCGGGCGATATCTCGTGGAGCAGCTTCGCGAAGTATGCCTCCTTGTCGAAGTAGGCGTCGTTCGCCATGGAGTGGATGAGCTTCGCGGCCTGATCCTGGATGGCCTTGACCACCCGCGGGTGGGTCCATCCAGCGTTCTCCACGCCGATGCCCGATGTGAAGTCGAGCAGTATGTTCCCGTCAGCGTCCATCACGGAGGCTCCGGAGGCCTTCTCGAATGTGAACGTGAAGCATCTGTCGTATGCGTACGAGACGTACTCCCTGTCGATCTTGATTATGGCCTTGCTCTTTGGTCCCGGTGCCCTGACGACCAGTTTCGGCGCCTCTCTCGCCCAGTCGGCGACCCAATCCGGAAGAGGGAAATCATCCTCGGAGGCCACCACTGGCTTATCTTTCCCGTCGACCTTTCCTGTCTTCGGTGCTTGCACTGTCCCGCTCAAAGCTTCGTTATCGACCATTTCACTCATTCCTCATTCCCCCCGCGCCTGATTGGGGGTTAGTGCACCCTCTGGACACACCTTCAGACACTTGGGGTCGCCACCGCACAAATCGCACATGTACGCAGTCTCCACGCCGAACTCCTCCTCGAAGAATATCCCTTCGTAGGGACAGCGCGGGATGCATGCCATGCATGCGAAACATCTGTGCTCGTCAAGAGTCCAATACTTCCCATCGTCGTGGAATTCTAGCAGTGCGGACGGACAGACGTCTGCAGGCTCGCACTGCTCGCAATGCACACACACGGCCGCCTTGAACTTGTCCCCATCCTCAAGGATCTTAATTCTTGACATTCCTGCCGCGACACTCGATTTCTTCGAGGCGATGCAGGCCTTCTCGCATTCCATACATCCGTTACATTTCTGTGGGTCGAAAACCAACCCGAAGTTCCCTTTCGAACTAGACATCTATGCACACCAACTGAAGGGCCAGACCCATCGAAACCACGGGGATGGCCATATCAGGGAGACCACGCGCCTCACTGGTTTCAGTAAAGAACTGATTGCATATATATTCTTGGAGAAGGGGGTATATGTACCTTCGCTGCGTACAAATTGAGCCATGTCTTAATGAATAATTTTCGAAAAACCACCCTTAATAGTTGAAGATTTCACATTCGGCAACTACCTATTGGGAGGCGTTCTACGACAACAAAAGGACCGGTGAAAAGGCATCAGAAACGCCCATAAAAATAGTGATAATAATATATTATGATTCTATTGCAAATCGCTGCCCGAATTCGCCGAAAACACGAGGAAAATCGAACTTCGACCAGAGGTGATGGGCGTCACTCACCACTTCTGGTCGTTGAGGTTTGTGTCTGCTCAGAGATAGTCGAGGGTCCCTACGATATCGCTCAAACCGGCATCTTCGAGAGTCTTCTTCGTCGGCCTGCCCTGCTCGTCCCAGCCCCAGAGCGCGTAGTACTCGTTGAGCATCTTCTCGAAGGCCTCGCGGCTGACGGTCTTCCCCTCGGTCTTCCCGCTCGGCAGGGGCTCCGTCGACATCCTGTCCGGCATCGTGTCGTCCTTCCTCGAGAACCCCTCTCTGACGTTGAATGCCCTGACCAGGTTCCAGACCCGTACACCGACCGCGTTCAGCCAATTCGCATCCGCGGGGAGTCCTGTGACGGCCGTGTAGTACATCGCTATGTTCTCATCGCTGACCCCGTAGAAGTCACAGAAGATCATGCTCCACTTGTGGCTCTTCATTATCTGCTCATCGTGGCAGATCTCGGCCTTGCCCTCAGTGCTCCACGGGTCCCCCTCGCCGTACGCATCTGACGCGACGGGCCACGCCCTGTTGTGGTCGGCACCTCGGTCGGAGGTCGCATAAGCGAGTGCCATGCCGATTGAGCCTCTCGGATCGTATGCAGGATACTCGCTACCTTTCGAGTGAATGACGAGCTTCTCGGTGTCCTTGCCTATCGCCTTCGCGGCACGCAGCGTGCCCTCTGCGAGAAGGTCGCCAAGCTTGGTCGTTCTCAGGGAGATCATCTCAGGCATCTTCGCGTATGCCTCCTCGTTCCCGAACCTGAGGTCCAGGCCTCCAGTGTCCTCTTTCGTTATGATGCCCTTCTCGTAGATGTCCATGGCGAAGCCGACAGCGGAGCCGGCCGACATGGTGTCCAGGCCGAACCTGTCGCAATCCTCGGAGAATTTGACGACGGCCTCGATGTTCTTCACACCGCAGTTGGATCCTGCCAGTCCGAGCGTCTCGTACTCAGGCCCCTCTGTGGAAGACCCTTTGAACAGGCCGTCCCTCACCTTGGCGAAGCTGCCGCAGGCTATACCGCACGAGAAACAGGCTTTCTTCCTGACGAAGATCCGGGTCTTCAGGGCGTCGGAGTCTATCCCCTGGTACCCATCGAACTGACCCGTGTGCCAGTTGTTCGTCGGTAAGATGCCCGCGTCCTGGCTCATGTCGACGATTATCGGGGTGCCGTCGGTTATCAGGCCGGCATGGTCCGGATTCTCGACGACGTCCTTCCAGAGCATCTGCTTGGCCATCTCCATGAACGTGTCTATCTTGGGAACCTCGACGCCGAGCGAGCCCTTCGCGACAACGGCTTTCAGGTTCTTGGAGCCGAACACCGCGCCTGCTCCGCCACGGCCAGCATTCCGGGTTATGTCTGAGGTGACGCATGCGATCCTGGAGAGCTTCTCGCCTGCCTGGCCGATCCCTGCAACGCGGGCGTATTTGTGCCCGACCTCGTCTCTGAGAAGCTCCTCCGTCTTGAACATGTCCTTGCCCCAGACGTTCTTGGCATCCCTTATCTCCGCCTTGCCGTCGTTCACCCAGAGGTAGCTCGGCTTCGCCGCTTTCCCCTTGACGATGATGCCGTCGAACCCCGCATACTTCAGCTCCGGGGCGAAATATCCGCCGGCATAGGAGTCCAGGAAAGTCCCGGTGAGAGGAGACTTGGTTATCACGGCGTATCTGCTCGTAAGCGGGACCATCGTCCCGACGAGCGGACCCGTCCATATCATGAGCAGGTTGTCTGGCGATAGCGGGTCGGTACCCGGCTTCAGCTCTTCATACAGATACTTGGCGCCCAGTCCCTTGCCGCCGATGAACTGCTTAGCCCAATCCATATTCGTCGGCTCAACCGCCACCTTGTCATCGGTCAGATCGACTCTCAGTATCTTACCCGTGTATCCTGTCGGCATCTTCACTCACCCCTCGAAATGACCGTCCTAGGGCACACCTCGATGCACTTGGGCGTCCCCCCGCACAGGTCGCACTTGATTACGTACGATTCCGACGGATCGAGCCAGCAGCCGTTGTGTGGACATGCGTCGACACACAGGCCACACGCAGTGCACTCCTCCTTGTCCACGTAGTATATGCCCAGCGCCTCATCCAACTTTATCGCCTCGGCCGGACACGCCTCGACGCACGGGTGCTCGTCACACTGTGTGCAGTAATTCAGCCTGAACACGCCAGGTTCCGGGAAAACGTCCTCGACGTTGATCATGGACTCACTTGGGTTGAACTTGCCCACGTGAGATCCAGAGCAGATCAAGGCGCACATGTTACAACCGATGCATTTCTCTAGCTCAATCTTCAAGCCTTTGCTCATGACAGATCTCCTCCTAAATCAGAGTCATCCTGGGAACCCTGGCTCCGGGGAACGCTATCCTGTCGGTACGAAAACCGTGGCGTCCCCCTCGACTGCCGCCTCCCTGGAGCGGCGATAGGATTGCCGTAGCCATATATAGTTCTTGTCGATTTTTCAGCTAGCGACCCGATAGTCCGACTTTCCTGCGAAGAACCGGGCCAGATTATGGAAGAGCGATATGCTCGCAGGAGCATCTCGGATGCTCTGGGCAGAATCGAGGCAAGTCAAAATACGGATGACGAACATACGACCCCCGGAGACCAGAGAATTCATCCGACGACGTGATCGAGATGTTCCCATTCAAGAAGAAGAGGGCGGACGTAGTTCCACCGCAACAACCGGTTTCGAAGGACCTACCTAGATACAGAATGGACGGACACGCGGTCGAATACGAGGACGAGAAGGGAGTAAAAGAGACGCGACATGGGCCCGTCGACGACAGCGTCGCGGCGTCTGAGCCGCACATAAAGGGGTTCCAGCCGCTTCCGCGGTGCTCGCATTGCGGAACGGCCATCAGTTACGATCAGAAGAAGTGCCACGCATGCGAGAAAGATTCTGGGAGGATATGATGTGCTCTGACGCGCGCAAGAGGGGTTGGATTTGATCGACGAGGGAACCAGGATTGTCCTCGTCGATGGGAAGGGGACGAAGCATTTCGCCGTCGCCGAGAGGGGGATGGTCGAAGTGAAACGCCTTGGAACCATAGATGGGACGGCCGTCTGCGACTCGTCGTTCGGAGATGACATTGCCGTCGCAGGCCACTCGTTCCGCATCATGAGGCCGTCCGTGATGGATATCCTGGGCCTCATGAACAGACGAGCGCAGATAATCTCGCCGAAGGATAGCTTCCACATACCGATGTACATGGACCTCGGATGCGGAAGCCGGGTCGTCGAAGCTGGAGCAGGGTCCGGCGCCCTGTCGATCGTGCTCCTGAAGGCGGTCGCGCCGACGGGCACGGTCTACACGTACGAGATAAGAGAAGACCATGCCAGGGTGGCCGAGAGAAACGTTGGACGCTCGGATTTCGCCTCCTGCTGGCAACTGAGGATGGGCGACATCTGCCAAGGAATCGAAGAGACCGACGTTGACGGTGTCGTGCTCGACATCCCCAACCCCTGGGATGCGATTCCTGCTGCGGCCTCGGCCCTGCGTGCCGGAGGGCATGTATGCGCCTATGTGCCGAACGCCAATCAGCTCGAGAGCACGGTCAAAGCTATGCGGGAAATTGGATTCCAGGACGTGTTCGCATTCGAAACCCTTCAGAGAGAGATGTTGGTCCACGATCGTGGTGTCAGGCCGAGCTGTGACATGATGGGACATACTGGATACCTGGCCTTGGCGAGGAAGATGAGTCCTTGAACCGAAGACTCGCGATCACGAGTGACAGGACGCCACCCCAATCGACCGCAGAGTTCTTAGTCTGAAGAGACCAGAGGTGGGAGGATCGACCGGTGGGAAATCGCCAACTTCTGCCTGAAGACATGATTCAGAGCGACGAACAAGAGATTGCAGCCCTCAAAGTCTAAGTATCGGCGACGGTAATCCGGTCACAGGTGACCATAAGATGGCTGTGGCAGAGGTCAGAATCACGCTCAAGAAGGGGGTAGCTGACCCGGAGGGGAAGAACACCCTCAAGGCTCTCGGGCTGCTCGGCTTCGAGGGAGTCCGGGACGTCCGATCCGTGAAGGTTTTCGTGATTGAAACCGAGGGGGAAGCGGGAGAGGCCAAGAGGAGCGTAGAGGAGATGTGCAGGAAGCTCCTAGCCAACCCTGTGATCCACAACTACTCTATCAGAATCAAGTGAGGGTGCTGGATGTCGTCGACCAGGCTCTATGCACCCCAGGACACCCCATTCGAACTGACGGAGATAAAGCTCTCGAAGGCCTCGGACGACGATCTGATGGAGATAAGCCGCGAGAGCGGCACCGGGCTTTCTCTCGACGAGATGAAGCGTGTCAGAGACCACTTCGACGGAATGGGCAGGAACCCGACGGATGTCGAGCTCCAGTCGCTAGGCCAGGCATGGAGCGAGCACTGCTGCTACAAGAGCTCGAAGATGTTCCTAAAGGAGTACATCTTCGGGATAGACAACAGACAGGTCATAGACCGAGGCGACGCCGGCGTGATGGAGTTCGACCGGGACCACGCCTACGCGCTAAGGATCGAGAGCCACAACCACCCGAGCGCGGTCGAGCCCTACGGCGGCGCGGCCACCGGAATCGGTGGGATTATCAGGGACGTGCTCTGCATGGGCGCGCAGCCGATCGCGTTGGTGGACCCGCTGTTCTTCGGACCCCTGGACTATCCGTTCAGGAAGCTCCCGGACGGCGTGAAGCATCCTAAGTACCTCCTGGGAGGAGTCGTTGCCGGGATAAGAGATTACGGCAACAGGGTGGGGATACCGACCGTCTCCGGCGGCCTATGGTTCGACGAGAGCTACACGGGCAACTGCCTCGTGAACGTCGGCTGCGTCGGCATAGCCGAGAAGAGGAACATACGGAGGAACGCGGTCAGAGGGCCAGGGGACGTCCTGATCCTCGTCGGAGGTCGGACCGGAAGGGATGGCATCCACGGAGTCACATTCGCCTCGGCCGTTCTGACGCAGGATAGCGAGATGGAGTCGAGGGGCGCCGTGCAGCTCGGCGACCCGATCATGAAGGAACCAGTCATGCACGCCGTCCTCGAGGCCAACGAGAAGGGGCTTGTCAACGGCATGAAGGACCTCGGAGGCGGAGGCCTCTCCTGCGTGGTCGGGGAGATCGCCCTAGCTGGAGGCTGTGGGGCAGAGGTGGACCTCGGCAAGGTCCCGCTCAAGGAGGAGGGGCTTGCCCCGTGGGAGATATGGGTGTCCGAATCACAGGAGCGTATGATGCTCTCGGTATCCCCCAGGAACGCGGAGAGGGTCTTCCACATCTTCAAGATCTGGGACGTCCCGGCCACACCGGTCGGCAAGATCACCCGCGAGAAGCGAGTAAGGCTGCATTACGGTGGCACGAAGGTCTTGGATCTGGAGCTCGAGTTTCTGACGGCGGGTCCGGAGTACTGCAGGCCATGCAACGCAAGCGCGGGCGGACGAAGAAGGAAGGAGAAGACACCGAAGGCGAAAACCAGGTATGACAAGGACCTGTTGAAGCTTCTATCGGACCAGAACATCTGCAGTCGTGACTGGGTGATCCGACAGTACGACCACGAGGTCCGCGCGAACACCGTGATCAAGCCGCTACACGGTAAGATCGGGCACTGGACGCACGGCGACGCTGCAGTCCTGAAGCCCGTCGAGGAATCGTTCAGAGGCCTTGCGATAGCGACCGCTTCGAACCCGTTCGCTGTGGCCGGCGATCCCTACAGGGGAGGCAAGACTTGCGTTGACGAAGTCTGCAGGAACATCGCAGCCGTCGGAGCTCGCCCGCACTCACTTACCGATTGTCTCAACTTCGGGAACCCGGAAAAGCCAGACAGACTATGGCAGTTCAGGGAGGCGGTCAGGGGAATCGGGGAGGTGGCGAAGGACCTCGACCTCCCGATACCTTCGGGCAATGTCAGCTTCTACAACGAATCCCCCAAGGGGTCGGTGCTTCCAACGCCGGTGATACTCGGGTGTGGCATCGTAAGGGATGTCAGGAAGTGCGTCACCTCAGACTTCAAGAGGGAGGGTGACCCCATCTTCCTCGTCGGAGAGACGGGGCAAGAGATGGGTGCCTCGGCGTATTACAGGTCGGCAGGAGGCCACTCATCTAAGGTCCCGGACGTGGAGATAACCGCCCTCCAAGCTGGCATGGATGTCATCATCAAAGGCATAGAGAGAGGAGTCATCGTAGCATGCCACGACATCTCTGACGGTGGACTGGCAGTCGCATCAGCGGAGATGTGCATCGGAGGGGATGTGGGCGCGAACCTGAGCCTAGAGAAACTCGGGCGCCTCAGGTCCGATGTGAAGCTGTTCAGCGAAAGCAACAGCCGGTGGCTGATCGAGGTACGGAAAGGCAAGGAGAAGCAGCTTCCGAAGGACAGAAGGACGAAGGTCGTCAAGCTGGGTAGGGTCGGAGACTCGTCCCTCGTCATCGGCTCCAGCAGGAAACTCGTCGACCTCGAGGTCGAGAAGCTGGCTAAGAGCTTCGGCTCGACGCTCTGGAGGATGGTCGGGTGAAGGTCAGTGACGCGCGCGTGTGCGTGCTTAGGATAGAAGGTACGAACTGCGAGGAGGAGTCATACCTGTCCTTCAAGCGCCTCGGGGCGAAACCCGAGAAGGTGCACCTCAAGCAGCTGACAGGGACCGATGTCACATCCGACGAGAAGCGGTCCCTGGCGGACTATCAAGTCCTCGTGCTCCCGGGCGGGTTCTCGTCCGGGGACTATGTGCGTGCGGGGGCGATATTCGCCGCCCGGATCAAGAGCCGGCTCTCGCGCGACATGGTAGAGTTCGTGCGCGCGGGGAAGCCCGTGCTCGGGATATGCAACGGTTTCCAGATACTCGTCGAAACGGGCCTTCTGCCAGCCATGTCAGGCATAATGACGGAGGTGCCGGAGGCCGTGCTGAGTACGAACGACTCGGCGAGGTTCGAGTGTCGTCCCACGCTCCTGAGGAAGGTGAACAGGGGGAGCTGCGCATTCACCACCAAGATCCCGAGGAACAAGATATCGGCCATACCATCCGCCCACGCCGAGGGCAAACTGATGTTCCCCGTCGACCGTTCGAAGAGTATCGTGAAGGAACTGGCCGACAACGACCAGCTGGTGTTCAAGTATGTGAACCCGGAGGGCGAACTCGCGGGATACCCGTGGTGCCCCAACGGTTCGACCGAGAACATCGCGGGGATATGCAACCGCGAGGGGAACGTCTTCGGGCTCATGCCGCATCCCGAGAGAGTGTTCTTCAGGTACACGCACCCGGACTGGACGCGCAACCCGGAAGGTGCTGGGGACGGAAAAGCCGTGTTCGAATCCGTCCTCGATTACGTCTCGAAGAAGCTGTGAGGGCGCGGCCGCGCTAGAGGGAGACTATGAGCTCCACCTGGTCGCTGTCCTTGAGACCCAAGGACCGCCTCAGATGGTACTTGCATATGACTTCGATTATGTCCACATGATGCGACCGGACCGGCAGGACGACCGCGCATTCCATGTTGTGGATAGTCGCGAGAAAGCACTTCACATCGCCGAATGTGCGCCCGTCCTTCTCGAACCCTTTTATCAGTATGCCTTCTGACTTACGCAGCACGTCCACTTTGGGGAGTTCCGGGCTGGATATCCTGAGGTTCAGGGTCCCCTCGTAGGGCTTGAACCATAGCTTCTTCTGGAACTGCTCAGCGTACGCCTCCTGGTTGACGTAGTACTGCCCCTCGCCAAGACCGGAGGTGACGACACCGATTATGACGAGGTGGTCCTTCATCTCGAATATCCTCTGATAGTCGGAGTACTCCTTCCTGAGCAGATCGAACCCCTTGTCCGTCAGCTTGATCCTCTGCCTCCTTGCGCCGAGGTCGCGTTCGATCAGACCCTCCCCAAGAAGCTCCAGTATCTTCTTCGAGGCGGACTGTTGGCTGATCTCGAGTACGTTACCCAGCTCTCTCGAGGATATGGCGATGTAGTCATGCACGCCACCCATAAGAGCGATGTGCTTCAGGGTGGCGATCTGCTTCTCATGCATGGCATGCTTCGGATAAGCAAGGCCTCATAATAGCCTTTCGGCCGCCCAGTTCATGGCGGATCCATGCGACATATCCATCCGTCCCGATGAGCTCAGTCCGTTGTGCAATCCGTGAGAACCAGAAAATGTCCGCTCCTGAGACGAAGCACGGGGATCGCCCGCTTCTTCAGCCGTTCTATGAGCTCCCTGTCGTTCGTGAGCACGACCGCGGAATACCTCTCCGCGACATCGATGATTGCATCGTCCCCGCAGAGCTCCGTCGTGACGACTTCGTACTTGTGGGCGAGCGCCAGAGCGGCCTTGGCCTCCTTCGTACCTAGCCTCTCCAGCTCGCCCAGGACCGATTCCGGGACGAGTACGGGCACATCCCCGAGCAGCCGTGCTATCTCCGTGTCAAGGTTGAGATGGAACTGGAACGGCATCAAAAGACCGTTGGCATCGACGACGAGAGCCCTCACCAAGAGAATCCACACCCGCGTCTACTCGACGACGCCGTATCCGATCAGGCGCCACTTCCCGGCGATCCTCCGAGATATCGCTATGCGCTGACCCTTCTCCGTGCAGACAGGTATCTTCAGAGAGATGTCGGCAGAGTCCGATCTGCCGCTCGTCACAACACCCACGGTCGTGGCGGTCCCCACGCTCAGCATGAGAGGCTCGTTGGTCTTCAAGGCTTCGACGTCCTGCTCGGACGACATCCCAACGACGCGTTTCAGGAGCTCCGTCTTTATCTTCAGCGACTCCAAGACCGGCGGGAGGGTGGACGGCTTTCCAGCGATTCGGCCGACTAGGGAATCCGATTTCGTAAAGCTCGGGTCGAGCCCTGTGCCTATCGCGATCAGCCCCCCCAGCGTGGCCTCTTCCAATTGGAGGGTGCCCGCGAGGAGCGAGCGCACCGTCGTGACCATGGGCTCCCAAGAGACGCCCCTGCTCGTCTCGACCTTCCTACCGGGGCGGACCTCTATCTCGTCCCCGATCTTCAAGCTCCCCTCGGTCAGCGAGCCGCCTATGACCCCGCCCTTCAGGTTCTTCAGCTCGGTACCAGGCACGTTGACGTCGAACGATCTAGCCACGTACATCCTTACGGGGTTCTTATCGGAGTGCTTAGGCGACGGGATGGCCTTCTCGATGGCCATTATGAGCGTGTCGATGTTCATGTTGTGATGGGCGGATATGGGTATGACAGGCGCATCCTCGGCGATCGTGCCCTTCAGAAACTCCTTGATCTCGTTGTAGTTCTGTACCGCCTGCTCCTTGGTGACGAGGTCGACCTTGTTCTGCACGACGACGATCTTGTCGACGCCGATGATGCTCAGGGCCATGAGATGCTCCCTCGTCTGCGGCTGGGGGCATTTCTCGTTGGCGGCGATCAGCAGCAGCGCCCCGTTCATTATCGCCGCACCAGACAGCATTGTCGCCATCAGGGTCTCGTGACCGGGAGAGTCGACGAAGGACACCGCCCTGAGCAGCTCGCACTTGCCTCCGCATTCAGGGCACTCGGGCTGGTTGGTGTAGCACGCGGGCTCTTCGCAAGCACTGCACTTGTAAAAGCCAGCATCGGCGTATCCGAGCCTGATCGATATGCCCCTCTTGACCTCTTCGGAATGCCTGTCCGTCCATTCCCCCGTCAGAGCCTTGGTCAGCGTGGTTTTGCCATGGTCGACATGGCCGATCATGCCGATGTTCGTCTCTGGCTGGGAAGGGACATTCATTATTCCTTCTTCTCCTCTTTCTTGATGAGTTCTGAGACGGGCTTCGTGCCGTGTTGGCTGACCTTGAGATTGACCTGGACGCTGTCCGGGGATATCGTGTTGCCCCTGAAGTTCTTCTTCATCCTGAGGCCGCTCTTCTTGGACCTGAAACCTATGCTCTTCGATACGAGCAGCTTCTTCCTGCGAGGGCCAGGTAGGTCTTTCCTAAGCGGGAAACCATCCTTGTCGCTGCCTCCAGTGATCGTCAGCTTATAGCCGGGAAGTCCGACGAATATGCCATCTATGGTATCGCCAATCTTCTTGCCGATCAACGTATTGGCGTGATGCCCCAAGACTGGCACCTGATATGACTTTCCGTCCTTCGTATCGTTTATGACGGCTCTGAACTCTGCCACACAATCAACTCCAGCGTCGCAGGACGCCCTAATGCGCAAGGAGTTATATAGGTTTCGGGAACGACTGGGACCACTGGAAGGGTTTCCACAAAGGGTTGCTCAACTCCCCCAGAACGGACTTTCCTTCCTCTTGATCTTCAGGACGGCATCCAGTACCTCTCGCTCATCCATCGAGAGCTTCTGGGAGAGCAGCTCCCGTGCGTGGCCTTCGGGCACGTCCACCAGCAGGATGTCCTCGACATCTATCTGTCTGCCGACAGTTGCGGCGTCGATGGCTATCGCAACCTCGTCGCCCATCCTCGCCTCTGGAAGGGTCTTCTCCCCCTTTCTGATGCTCTTTATCCTTCCAACGGGCCGTCCGTCGTCCCGCATCAGACCCTGGCCAGAGCGGATCCTGCCGGCCAAGACCCTCACGCCCACTATCGCAGGCTTGCTGACGCGGAACACATGATCCCGCAGTATAGACACCTTCCCAGGATAGACTATCTCAAGCCTCTTCATAGCCTCGAGCTCACGGGAGCGCTCCTTGCACCAGACATCGTAGTCCTCCAGGAGCTTGTAGACGACCTTGCTCTCGAAAAGCGTGACGCCCAGCTCACGAGCGGCATCGCGCGCGTCGGCGTTGACGCCCACGCTGAATGCGAATATCGCCTTGTGAAGCGGGTCGTCGAAGTTCGACGCTTCCACGACGTCCTTCCTGGAGACGTTCCCGATATCTATCTTCCGCAGCGGCATCTCGGCGTTCCTAGCCTCGAACGCCAGCGCCTCCAAGGAGCCGACGGTGTCGCCGCGCACGATGATGCCCTGCTCCGATAGCTCGACGTTTATCGCGCTCTCCTTCTGCACTTCCTCCAGCGTCTTCTCGATATCATCCGAGGCGACCCTGACGAGGCCGCCAGCCATGGCGTCCTCTAGGTTCGGAGCGACGACCCTGATACCCGCGGCGGCTGAGACCGACTCAACATGATCGAACTTCTGGTTCGGATCCCTTATCTCGTCAAGCGGTTTGGGGCGAAGCATCGCCCTGATCTTCGTCTGGATGGGCGTTCCCTTGACGGAAGATATGACTATGGTATCCCCGACGGCCATCGTCCCGCTGTAGACGATTGTGTCCATCACGGTGCCCATGCCCCTGTCCTCCTTCACCTCGAGGACGGTCCCTTCGCCAGGACCCTCCTCCGTCTGCAGGTCCGATTCGAGGAATCTCTGTGCAAGGCCGATCAGGATGAGCAGGAGGTCCGGGAGCCCTTCTCCCGTCTTGCCGCTCACCGGTACGATTGCCACGGACTTGGTGAAATCAGTGATCCTATCGAACCGGTCGGCGCTGAAATCGCCCACCTCGTACAGCCTTCCCACGAGGGCGTACAACTTCTCGTCCAGCTCGGAGGAGACCCGCGGATCCTGTGCCTCGAGCGATTCACCTATGGGCTTCCCCTTCTGTGCCCTCCATCCGGGTATGAGGTCGACTTTGTTCGCGGCGATGACGAAGGGGGTTCTGAGCTTCCGCAGGATGCTGATCGACTCAGTCGTCTGCGGCTTCAGCCCCTCGTTGATGTCTATGACGAGTATCGCCAGATCCGCTAGGGCGCCCCCGCGGCTGCGCAGGCTGATGAACGAATAGTGGCCTGGTGTGTCGATGAACAAAAGACCAGGAACGGCGAACCTCTGGCCACCGACAAGTTCCCCACACAGCGAGTATATGGTATCTATGGGGACATCAGTCGCCCCGATGTGCTGCGTGATGCCGCCCGCTTCCCTCGACACCACATTGGTCCCCCTGATGCGGTCGAGAATCGTCGACTTGCCATGGTCCACATGGCCAAGGACTGACACGATTGGCTGTCGGATGGGCACAACCTCGTCCAAGGGCTGGACGATATATCAACTTAACCCATTTGGATGGAAAGACTGACAGGGCACGGCGACGGACGCTGGTGCCCGTTGCGAGCACGACGACGGACTGTGTGAGTCTACTTCTCGAAAAGCCAATCCTCTTCCGGCTTCTCGTAATTGTGCAGTTCGTAGTCGTTGAAGAACAAGTTTATCTCGCGCTTGGCGTTCTCGGACGAATCCGACCCATGGATGACGTTCCTGCCGGTCACCTGGGCGAGATCGCCTCTGATTGTACCAGGAGCGGCATCCTGCGGGTTCGTCTTGCCCATCATGGTGCGGACCACTGCGACGACGTTCTCGCCGTCTAGCACCATGCAGACGACGGGTTCGGATGTGATGTACGACAGGAGCGCCTCGTAGAATGGCTTCCCCTTGTGCTCCTCGTAGTGACGCTCCGCCAGCTCCCTCGGGACCTTCATCATCTTGACGCCACAGATCCTGAATCCCCTGGACTCGAACCGCGACACGATATCGCCGACCAGCCCTCGCTGGACGCCGTCTGGCTTCACCATCACGAAGGTGCGCTCCCTCATTCCTTCTCACCCTGTTCGTCTTCGGTGTCCGCGACGCTCGCCTCTTCTGGACCTGCTCCGGCGTCCTCGGCCTGGTCGGCCTTCTCCGGCTCGGGTTCCTTATCGACGACCGCCTCCTTCTTGGGCTTCACACGCTTCCTGACCTTCCGGGTCCTGCTAGGCGTGGTAGGCTCCGGCTCGGTCCCCTTCATCCTGACCTGCTTCTCCCTGGCGCACCATTCGGTCCATGCTGTCCGCCTCGGAACACGCTTCAGTTCGACCATGTTCTTGAAGCATTTGGAAGTGCAGAACTGATAGACCACGCCGTCCCTCTTGACGTACATCCTACCGGTTCCAGGCTCAATCTCCTGACCGCAGAACGTACATACTCTTCGCTCCACCATTGAATCTCACCTCGCACGCATGGCCCCGGCGCGTCAGCGCACGCTGAGCTTCCTTGCCTCTCTCGAGGTCTCTTTGAGCATCAGCACGTCACCGACCCGGAGCGGACCCATGGCGTTCCTGGTGATGATCCTGCCCTTGTCCCTTCCGTCCAGGACCCTGACCTTCACCTGGGTAGCCTCGCCTGTCATCCCAGTCCTGCCGATGATCTCGACGACTGTTGCCGGTATGCTGTCATCGATCATATGTCACACCTACGTCTTCAGCGCCTTCAGCTTTCCGGTGAGCTCGTCCAGGGCGGGCTTGCCCTTCGCGGCGTCTACGACGGCCACGGCCGCCGTTGGCTTCTCTAGCCCACAGGCGTTGCCCAGCTCAGCCTTAGTCGGGACGTAGGCGTACGGGATGTTCTTCTCCTCGCACAGGATTGGCATGTGCATGAGTATCTCCGGGGGAGACACGTCCTCCGCCATCACGACGAACACTGCCTCGCCACGCTCGACCAGCTTGGTGACCTCGTTGGTCCCCTTTCTGACCTTCCCGCCGTCCCTAGCGAGTTCGACGACATCGTATGCCTTGTCCACGAGTTCCTTCGACATCTCAAATTTCACGTAGACTGCCTTAGTCAAGTTGATACCTCCTTCAGGTGCCTGAGCACCGTCATCATTCACAGGCTCCTTCGATTGAAAAGAGCAAGATGCGGTAGATGCTTGTCGTATAAAAGAGTTGCTGAAGGCTGGCGCCGTTGACTGGGTGTCCACGCCTAGAACCTTAACACGACCAGAAATATAATCATATACCGTAGCTCTCATCCAATCGATTACTATGACAAAGACGGTCACGCGTTTCCAGCCCCTCGGACGAGGAACTAGCACGCGAACGGGAGCCTCGCTCCTGGACCTCGCGAGAGAGGTCGACGTCTCCGTCGAATCGATATGCGGCGGGACGGGTAAGTGCGGCAAGTGCAGAGTGCTGGTGGCCACGGGAGAGAAGCATCTCTCCCCCATCAACGAGAGCGAGCGCGCAGCCTTGACAGCTGAAGAGGTCGGCATAGGTGTGCGGCTGGCGTGCCAGGCGAGGATCGTCGCCGAGGGAGACATAGTCATCGACATCCCAGAACTCAGCCGGAGAGGGCATCACAGGCTCCTGGCTTCAGGGATAGAGCCGGAGGTCGAGCTGGCTCCCGCTATGGGGAAGATACTCCTTAGGATCCCGCCCGCCACACTGAGCGACATCAGAGCGGACGACGACAGATTGCTGGAGCTGTTGCACTCAGAGGCGGCTGTAACGGCGAACATCGCACAGGGAGTGCATCAGCTGCTCCCCAAGGCCGTCAGGGAGAAATCGTGGGAGGCGACCGTCACGCTCTTCAGGGGCGAGGAGCTGGTCAGGATCGACCCAGGAGACACGACCGGAAACCTGCTCGGCGTTGCCGTCGATATCGGAACGACGAAGGTCGTGGCATACCTCGTGAACCTCATAACCGGCGAGATAGTAGGGACGGAGAGCCAGCCCAATCCGCAGATACCCTTCGGCGAGGACGTGATGTCGCGGATATCCTACGCCTCCAGGAACAGCGACGGTCTCAGGAAGCTCAAAGAGGTCGTGGTAGGGTCGGTAAACGCGCTCATCGCGAGATTATGCGCAGACGCGGGGAAGGACCCGACGGATATCCTTGAAGTCGTCGTCGTCGGTAACACGGCCATGCATCACATATTCTTCGGGATCACTCCTCAGCATCTCGCTCAGGCGCCATATGCGCCAGCGGTCAGGAACTCCTTGACAGTCGACCCGGGCCATCTCGGCTTGGACATATACCCGTTCGGCAAGGTGAGCTCACTGCCGAACATAGCTGGCTTCGTTGGTGCCGACGCGGTCGCAGTCCTGATAGCCTCTGGCCTCTACCAGGACGACGAGATCGGCATGATGATAGACATAGGCACCAACACGGAGATCATCGCGGGCAGTCGTGAGAGGCTGATCGCGTGCTCGTGCGCCTCGGGACCTGCGTTCGAGGGGGCTCACATCAAACACGGCATGAGGGCCGCCTCCGGGGCCATCGAGAGAATCTGGATAGACGCTGAGACGCACGATATACACCTCAGGACGGTGGACGACGCGCCCGCACGTGGCATCTGTGGCTCGGGGATCGTGGATGCCATATCGGAGATGTTCAGATGCGGCATCCTCACGGACGCCGGGAAGATGCGTCCATCCGACAGGGGCGACAGGGTCCGGAAAGACGCCGACGGCAGGAATGAGTTCATCCTCGCGTCCGCGGCAGAGACCGAAGCGGGTGTTGAGGTCACAATCACCCAGAACGACGTGCAGGAGATCCAGCTGGCGAAGGCGGCGATATTCACCGGGGCCTCCGCGCTCATGAGAAAGCTGGGCATTGCGTGCTCCGACCTGAAAAGAGTCTACGCAGCCGGCGCGTTCGGGACATACGTGGACCCCACGAGCGCGATAACGATTGGAATGTATCCTGACATCCCTCCTGAGCGCATCAAGTTTATCGGCAACGCTGCGGGTTCGGGAGCGAGGATGGCACTCAAATCGACAAAGGTCAGAGATCTCGCGGACCGCCTCTCTAAACGGGTCGAGTACGTCGAGCTGGCAATGGAGAAGAACTTCCAGGCGGAGTTCGCGAAGGCCATGTTCCTCCCACACCGGGATGCGGACCGGTTCCCCAGCGTCGTGCAGCAGAGGCAAGCGTAGAAACAGTGACCTCGACTCCGACCTCATCACCTTGTTGAACGCCGTTTCACCGAAACGGCTTCCCTTCGAATATCATGCACCCTATTAGCAAGATTTAAAACCCCGTTCGAAAGAACCCGAGAAGTTTAAGTAACCCACTAGCAATCAAGATAGCATCGGGCTCCGGGTTTCGGCCTAGGCGCCCGAAATGAATGTGAATAACATGAAGACAATGGTACTAGGCGTAGGAGCCGTAGGGTCGGTCGCCGCGGATCTGCTCTCCAAGACGGAGGAGTTCGACAGCGTCATCCTGGCAGACTTGGACCTCGACAAGGCTCAGAGAATGGAGAAGCGGATCTCGAATGACAAGGTGTCGTCCATGAAGGTCGACGCCTCAGACGTCGATCAGATGGCACAGGCGTTCAAGGGAGTGGATCTGGTTCTGAACTGCGTGATTCCACGCTTCAACTTCGCGATAATGGACGCTTGCCTCATGGCAAAGGCAAACTATGCGGATATGGCGAGCGACATCTTCCTGTCCAAGGAGAAGCCGGGAGAGATAGTGAAGGAGCCGCCAGTGCAGTACCAGATAAGGAAGTACTCGGATGCCTACGAGAAGGCGGGAATCATCGGCATGCTCGGTATGGGGTGTGACCCTGGAATGGCGAACGTTTTCGCGAGGATGGGAGCTGACCGCTTGGACCAGGTCAAGGACATCCTCGTGAGGGATGGCGACAACGGCCATGTCGAGGGGTACGACTTCGCGCCGATGTGGTCGCCGGAAACGCTCATCGAAGAGGTGCTCATGCCGCCAATGATCTACAAGGACGGCGCGTACAGAAAGATCGAGTCGTTCAGCGGCAAGGAGGAGTTCGAGTTCCCAGACCCCGTCGGAAAGGTTCCGACATACAACGTCGACCACGAAGAGCAGGAGACCCTTCCGACCTACATCGGGGAGGTCCTCGGCAAGGGGTGTGACTACTGTGACTTCAAGATAGGCCTCGGCGATGATCATGTCGATGCTATCAAGACCATCGGCATGCTCGGGCTGGACAGCATGGAAAAGATAGACGTCAAGGGCGTGATGGTGGCACCAAGAGACGTCGTCTCAGCATCGCTTCCGGACCCGGCATCGCTGGGCGACAGGGCGAGGGGAGACATGGCCATTGGCACCATAACGACGGGTGTGAAGGACGGCAAGGACGAGGGGTACTACATCTACACCTCGATGAACCATCAGGATTTCTGGAACAAGTACAAGCACAGCGCGACGGCATACACGGTAGGCGTCCCGCTGGCGATCGGAGCGATCCTGTTCGCGCAGGGCAAGATCGGCCAGAAGGGCGTGTTCCCTCCGGAGATGCTCGACCCCCAGCCGGTTGTCGACATGCTTCCGAGATTCGGCATGAACTGCATCGTGAAGAAGCTGTAGGAGCTGCTCCCGGACTGCATGAGGGGTGTCTCATGCAGTCGAAACATCTTCTCTGCGGACCGGTGTAACACCTGTGGTCTGCAATCAGGTTAATAACGGGTCCGCGATACAGGCAACTCATGGCTGCGGGAGATAACCGCATCCGCAGGTTCTATCTGTTCCGCGCAGCGACATCGTTCGCACTGTGGATGCCGTTCTGGACCCTCTGGGCGTACGAGAACCTCGACGACCTGTTCCTGATAGCGGTCGTTGATGCGGCGTTCTGGGCCACCATGATCGGGCTCCAGATACCGGCTGGACTCATCGGGGACAAGTATGGGAGGAAGGCCGCCCTGGTGTTGGGCGAAGTGCTCTTCGCGCTGGGTGTTCTCACCTTCGGACTCAGCACTGAGTTCTGGCAGTACGTCGTCTCCAACATGATATGGGCAACTGGTGTGTGCTTCATGGTCAGCGGGGACACGCCGTTCGTCTATGACACGCTCGTCGAGCTCAAGCGCGAGAACGAGTTCACCGTGGTGATGCTCACGGCGACCGTCGTCATGTTCGCAGGCAACGCAGCTGCGTGCGCGATAGGCGGGTTCATCGTCGAGTGGTCTGGACGTCTGGACCTTCCCCTCATAATCGCATCGCTCATCGCCTTAGTAGGATCGCTCACGGTGTTCATGCTCAAGGAGCCGAAGGTAGAGAGGAAACGGGAGTTCTCCTACACCGCTCATTTCGGTGTGGGTCTCAAACAGGTCATCACGTCCAAAGCAATCGTCATCTTGATCCTGTTCCAGATAGTCATCGAGATAGGCATCTACGTGATGGCGTTCTTCAGGTCGATCTACATGAACGAGGACCTCTCGCTCGGATATCTCGAGATCGGCATCCTCTTCGCGAGCTTCCTGGCCGTCGCCGCGATCGTGATACGCATGGCCAGGAGGATAGAGGGCGTCCTAGGGGAGAAGAGATCTCTCGTCTTCATGTACGGTGTGATTCTCATCTCCTTCGTCATCGTGTTCCTGGTCAGACATCCAGTCGCAATAATGACGCAGTATCCGATATACCTCGTAGCGGGTATCCAAGCCCCGATAATCAGCGGATACATCAACCGTCGCGTGGACTCTGAGCACCGGTCCACGGTCATGGCGATCGCCGCGTTCACGTTCACGAGCCTGCTTGTCGTGATCGAGGTTGGCTTCGGATACATGGCCTCGGCATGGGGCCTCGTCGAGAGCATAATGGCCATGACGCTGATGACCATTCCCCTGGCCGTCTTCCTGTTGCTCCAGTGGAGCAAGGAGGTCGACAGGGAACGAGAGAGGGGGGCCGGGGTCGATGCAATTTGACCCATCCATCGGAGATATAGAAGAGGGGGGAAGAACGACGGTTCCCAAACAGGCTGCATTCCTAGCGAACGCTGTCATTATCGATACTGATAACGGTGCTCTGTAAATCTGTCGACGGCGAGAGGGGGCGCCTCACTTCGTCCGACCGAGTTTCTTCTCCGTCTCGGCTACCAGGAGCCTCGTTTTGATCACGCTGTCAGGATTCAGGGACATGCTGTCGATGCCCAGCTCAACGAGGAACTCCGCGAACTCCGGGAAGTCGGACGGGGCCTGGCCGCATATGCCGATCTTCTTCCCCTTCGCCTTGACCGCCTTCACGGCGCTCGCAATAAGCTTCTTTACCGCAGGGTTTCTTTCGTCGTAAAGGTGCGACACGAGCTCGGAGTCCCTGTCGAGACCGAGCGTCAGCTGGGTGAGGTCATTCGAGCCTATCGAGAACCCGTCGAACACCTCCGCGAACTCCTCTGCCAGGAGGACGTTGCTGGGGATCTCGCACATAACATAGACCTCCAGCCCGTTCTCGCCCTGCTTAAGGCCGAAGTCGGCCATGGTCTCGATCACCTTCCGACCCTCCTCCGGGGTCCTGCAGAACGGGACCATCACCTTCACGTTGGTGAGACCCTTGCTGTCCCTCACCCGCCTGAGGGCCTTGCATTCGAGAGCGAAGGCTGGGCTGAACTTCTTGTCGTAGTAGCGCGCGGCGCCGCGCCAGCCGATCATCGGGTTGGCCTCCACGGGCTCGTACAACTTCCCCCCGAGGAGGTTCGCATATTCGTTCGTCTTGAAATCCGACAGTCGGACTATCACGTCGTTGGGATAGAACGTCGCAGCTATCTTGCCCACGCCCCACGCGAGTTTGTCGAGGAAGAAGTCCGTCTTGCTCTCGTAGCCATGGGTCCGCTCGTCTATCTTTGCGACTATCTCCGCAACATCTGGCTCGTCCTTCGCGCGCTTGACGAGCTCATCGTACTCTATCAGCGCAAGCGGATGTATGCCGATGTGGGACGCTATGATGAACTCGAGCCTGGCAAGGCCGACCCCGTCGCACGGGACCTGTCCCTGCGTGAAGACGTGCTCAGGAACGGCAACATTCATGAATATCTTCGTCCGGGTCGACGGCATGTGGGACAGGTCGGTTTTGTCGATCCTGAACTTGAGCTTGCCCTCGTAGACGCGTCCCTCGCCCTCCGATGTGTCCACGGTTACCTTCTGTCCGTCGCTGAGCACGCTGGTGCCGTTTCCCGACCCGACTATGCATGGGATCCCTAGCTCGCGGGAGACGATTGCGGCGTGACAGGTCCTTCCGCCTCTGTCGGCGACAATGGCGGATGCAATGCGCATTATGGGCTCCCAATCCGGATCGGTCTTGTCGGTGACCAGGACCTCCCCCTTCTTGAATTCTGATATCTCGAAAGCACTCTCGAGGACGTTCACAACGCCCGCGCCTATCTTGTGGCCGACCGCCTCGCCTAGCAGGAGCACTTCGCTCCGCTCTTCCAGCACATACGTCTCGAGCACGCTCTTCGCCTTGGCGGCATGGACGGTTTCGGGACGGGCCTGAACGATGTAGAGCTCGCCCGTCAGACCATCCTTTGCCCACTCCACATCCATGGGCTTCTTGTAGTGCTCCTCGATGATGCACGCCCATTTGGCGAGCGTGATGATCTCGCCGTCATCGAGGATGAACCGCTGCCTGTCCTTCGTCGGCACCTCAACATCGATCATGCCATGGCCCTTGGAGGGGTATACCAGCTTGTGCTGTTTGGTGCCGAGCTTCTTCTCGACGATGGGATCGTCGAACCTGTCGATGGCAGGCTTGAACACGTAGAACTGGTCGGGATTGACGGCTCCCTGGACTATCATCTCCCCTAAACCCCAGGAGCCAGTTATGTAGACGACCTTGTCGAAACCGCTCTCGGTATCCAGCGTGAACATCACCCCAGAGCACGCCTGGTCGCTCCGGACCATCCTCTGGACGCCCACCGAGATTGCGCTCTCCAGCTGTCCGAAACCCCTGTGTGCCCTGTACGCTATCGCGCGGTCGGTGAACAGGCTGGCGAAGACCTGCTTCATCGCATTCAGCACGTTGACTTCGCCTTTCACATTGAGTATCGTCTCGTGCTGACCGGCGAACGACGCGCCGTCGAGGTCTTCTGTGGTTGCGCTCGAACGAATCGCCACGCTCGGGTTGCGCAAACCGAGCCTTCGGCCGAGTTCCCAGTAACCATACGCGACCTCCCGCCTAAGCTCGCCCGGGAACTCAGCATCCAGGAACGCTCTGCGTAACTTGCGTCCTCTCTCGGACACGTCGGAGGGATTGTCGGGGTCAACTCCCTCGAGGGTATTCTTGATCTGCTCATCGAGGCCTGCGCTCTCGACGAACCATTTGAAAGCCTTGGTAGAGACTGCAAAACCCTCGGGGACGCGTATCCCCTTGTCAGCGAGATGCCTGAGCATCTCACCCAGCGAGGCGTTCTTCCCGCCGACCTTGGAGACATCTTTCAGGCCGATCTGGTCGAACCATAGCAGATGCTCGTTGGTCCCGTTGCGTGGTTTCTTCGGCCCGTTGAGCATTTTTCGCCCCGCCTGAAGCTAAATCTTGTACGTAAACGCCGCGCGTGCCATCTCAGTCCGGGGAGGCTATCCTCCACGCCGCCTATACCATCTAAAGCGGCCGCCCCGGTGAAGCGTCCGATCGTTGCACACGAGCCCTGGTGAAGTGGTGTTCACGACGTTACCAGAGATGTGAATCGGTAGCCTCGGTACGGGGATAAATGCGCCGGCCTTAATAACGTTTCCCAGATTACGAGCGGGGGTGACACTTTGAGTCACGGGGGAAGAACCCTATGAGACGCGACCACCACATCCGATCATACGCGCGAACAGTCTCGCGCCCAACCCGAGGAAACAGTTTTGTCGGCAAAGGTTCTTCGAGGTCTCAGGTGAGAGACGGGGGGCGACACGTTGGAAGTAGCAATGCTCACATACAGCACGAGGGCGAGAGGCGGGGTGGCGCATGCGCTGAAGCTCGCCGAGCATCTGGCGACGAGGGGAGTCGACGTCACCCTCCACTCGTTGGCCAGGGAAGACGACGACCGGTCTCTCCAAGGGTACTACCGAGACGTCGGGATTCCGTATGAAATCCATCCTTTCGAATGGCACGAGGATGTCATGGTACGCCTCGAACGGATGATCGACGCCTATGTGACGGTCCTGCCACGCGACGCCGACATCTACCACGCCCAGGACTGCGTCGGTGGCACTGCCCTTCACAGGATGAAGACAGCCGGACAACTGCGTGCGCCCGTCTTCCGCACGGTCCACCACATCGACGACTTCGCAGAGCCAAAGCTGTTCGAGTTCGAGAAGGTGGCTGTGAGGCACGCGGATCACAGATTCGTCGTCTCCTCCTTCTGGAAGGATGCTCTCGAGCGCGAACACGGCCTCGAGTCCGGAATCGCCTACAACGGCATCGACCTTGCTGAGTTCTCTGCCCTGCCAGAGAGAAGATCCGAGGGGCGGACCGTTCTCTTCGTGGGGGGGTTCGAGCCGCGCAAAGGTCTGGAGCATCTCATCCTAGCGATGGAACAGATCCACAGAACCATGCCTGACGCGAAGTTACGCGTCGTCGCTAAGTCCGGGTTCAGAGGAATCGACACCGAGGAGTGGTTCAGGCTGCTGGCCGACAGGGCGCGGGTCGGTCATGCGGTGGAATTCCTTCAATCGATAGACCAGGACGAACTGCTCCAGTGCTATTCGGACTCGGACGTGGTCGTCTTGCCGTCGAGGAACGAGGGGTGGGGGCTCTCTCTCATGGAGGCCATGGCCTGCGGGAAACCGACGGTGGCGACGAAGGTCGGAGGCATCCCGGAGCTCGTCAGAGATGGAGTCGACGGCGTACTCGTCGATCCCGGAGACACCGCAGGACTGGCGGAGGCGATCGCTGGCCTCCTCAGAAACGACGATATGCGGTCGAGAATGGGTGCTGCGGGACGAGAGAGAGTCGCAGGGTTCTCGTGGGCGGAGACCGCCCGAACTACACTCGAAGCATACAGAGCTGCCCTCTAGTCCCCTCGTGCGAACTCGTCCATGAACCGCACATTGAACTTCTCGGTGTCTGTCAGGGACGCCACCTTCTTGTTGCCCTCGACGACCATGTATTCGTTCGGGCTGTGGGGCAGCGCGGAGTGTCCGATCCCGCCCATCGCGAAGGGCAGCTTGAGTATGCGGTTGAAGACGTAGAACGGCACTGCCCCGCCGCTGTTCGGCCATATCTCGGGCTCGTGGCCGAACGCCCTGTAGCAGCGGAGCATGGCCTGAACGACCGGGTCCTTGACGCTCATGCGGCACCAGTCGTACCCGGTATCGACCTCCTTGATCGTGATGTCGGTGTAGCCGTGCGCGTCCAGATGTTGTCTCACAAGGGGCATCATCTTCTCCTTCTTCTGATTTGGGACGATCCGGATGTCGACCTTGCATGTCACCTCGTGTGGCAGGACGGTTTTCGAGCCCTTCTCCATGTATCCGCCCCAGATGCCGTCTATGTTGAGTGTCGTGCCGAAGGTGAACAGGTTCAGCAGTTCCTCAGGCCGGTCGTCGGGGGCCATGAACCGCTTCACCTTCATCGTTCTCTTGAAACCCGCGGTGTCGATCCGCTTCGCAAGGTCCTTGATCAGCCCTTTGTCCTCCTTGGACGGGGGCGCCACATCGGCGTAGAAGCCGTCGATTAGTATCTTGCTGCCGTTGTCCTTGGACATCGTGCCCAGCGCGTCGATCAGCCTCCAGACGGGGCTATCCACCCAGGCCTTGTTGGCGCTGTGTATCGCGAACTCTTGAGGGCCACGGCCCCATCGCTTCCCACTGCTGGTCATCTCGAAATACACGACGCCCTTCACGCCCAGGAAATGTGTGCAGCCGCCGGTGGCCTCCTGGCCGAAGAACGGGAAATAGCATGCATCGGACCTCGACAGGCGCTTCTTGTCCTTCCTCACGTATGCGGGCAGGTTCGGGCTGCCGAGCTCCTCCTCTCCCTCGGCGGCCAGGATCAGACTGGCCGGGGGCCTGCCCTCGCTCTTGCAGCACGCCTCGACCGAGTTGAGGAACGCAGCCAGCGGTCCCTTGGTGTTGTCCGCCCCTCGGTTCACGATGGACTTGACCTTGCCAGATGGAAGGTTCATGTCGACGATCTTCGCGCCCATCGCAGGATGATTCCATCCTGGTTCGTTGAACGGCATGGTGTCGTACATGAAGTAAACGAGGAGTGTCCTGTCGGAGCTACCCTTGCACTCCCCGTAGACGACGGGGTTGCCCTTGGTCTCCACGACCTCGACCTTGTCGCAGCCGACCTCGGAGTACATCTTGCCCACGAGCTCCGCACATTCATCGATACCCAAGTCCTCCTGGCTGGAGCTAGGCTGTCTCAACAGGCGCCTGATCCGGGAGATGTGTCTGCTCTTGTCCTTGTCGATCCGGTCGAACACTCCGGCTAGCTTCTCCTCTCGGGCCATGTGAATCGAATCGTCTATGCATCCCCGTAATAAAGAGGTTTCTCGGAGGACGGCTAACCGTGTCCGCGATGGGGCGCTGCCTTTCGACGCGGGACGAACGGAGCCCGCTGGAGATTGGCGTGGGTGAATTGGAGGCAGCTAGGTCAGGCGGTCCCGAAGAGCGGGCAGACACGTGACACGACGCTAAGTGTGTGCCATCGTGGTCGATTTGCGCCGTTTATCTCCTGATGCCACCAGATAGACCGAGACCAGCACAAGGGCTGCGCCGATTGCTGCGATGGGTCTGAGGCTCTCCTCAAGGAGAGACATCGATATCACCAGAGCCGTGACTATCTCCAGCAGCATTATCGTGGCGGAGGAAGTCGCAGATACGCCCTCGAGGCCCATAGCCCAGAGGAGTATGGCGACCGATGTGCAGACCACGCCCAAGTAGATGATCGCAACCCATGCAGGCGCCTCTACCGTGAAATTCGTCCCCCCCGCGAGGTAGAGATATGTCACCGGGATGAGGAGCCAGACGGCGGAAGTCACGATTGCTGATGAGCTCAGCTCCACTGCGGAGTAATGTGCAAGCATCTTCTTGTTGAGGATTATGAAGAACGCCCAGAGCCAACCGCATCCATAGACCAACAGGTCGCCGATGAACTCAGACCTGTCGAACGAGAAACCCCCATCACCAGTGATCAAGACGACACCTGCGATGCCCAAGGCGATGCCGAACGCTTTCTTCCAGCCTATCCGCTCGGAGAAGACGAAATAGGATATTATCGCGACCGCAACGACGTTTATATCGACCAGCAGGGCGGTCTTGGATGCCGTGGTGTAGTTCAAACCGACGTACTGGGTGACAAAAGCCGCAGCGTTGACTCCTCCGATGAGCCAGACGATCGGCCTCCTCAGGACGGAGAACGAGAATCTCTTAAGCCAGAGCACTATCGAAAGCGTCACGACAGCGGCGACGACGAACCTTAGCCACAGGAAGAATACGTCGTTCCCGACGTAGTCGAGGCCCCACTTCACAGCCGGGAAAGAGGTGCCCCATATCAGGCTGGCAAACACAGTCAGCATGATCGCCGACGAGCGACCCCTACGGTCCATCGACGCGGAGAAGGTCTGAATGTATTAGAAACCTACCTAGACGGCTCCTTCGGCAAGCTGATATGGAACACGCTGCCCTTACCCACCTGGCTCTCGACCCAGAGACGTCCGCCGTGGGCCTCCACTATGCCTTTCGATATCGGCAGGCTGAGACCAATCCTGTTCACCTGGTGCGAGAGATCATCGCTGGCCACGATGTAGAACCTGTCGAATATCTTCCCGAGGTTCTCAAGCGGGATACCGACCCCGTTGTCTCTGATCCATACATGGATCATCTTGCCTTCGTCTCTTGCGCCGATCTGCACCCTGCCACCCTCTTCCGTGTACTTGATGGAGTTGTCCAAGATGTTGTTGAACACGTCCCTGATCCTCCGTCTATCGGCGTTGATCAGGGGCAACTCGCCCTCCACCTCGATGGACATGCTCTGCGTCTTCTCCACGGCGTCGTGGGACCGAGCCTTGACAACCTCCTCCAGGACGGTGTCAATCTTCGTAGGTTCGACATTGATCTGCAGCGTGCCCTTCTCAAGCCGGCTGACATCGAGCATGCTCTCGACAAGTGCGTAGAGCTTGTCCGTGTTCGCCCTTATCGTCTTAAGCATCTGAGAGAACTTGGGCTCAGCCGTCGGAGCATACTCTGACTCCACAAGGTCGAGATATCCCCTCATGACCGTCAGGGGCGTCCTCAACTCGTGGGAGACGACGTCGATGAACTGCGTCTTCATCTTGGTCACGCGCTCGAGCTCCTGATAGGTCTGGATCAGCTTCTCGTACGATCTCTCGAGCTGACTCTGGAGGCGTATGTTAGACGTCACATCCATGGCCACCAACAGGACGGATTCCACGTCACCAATCTCGGAGGCGACAGGCACCACCTTGACATGGAGGTAGGATACCTTGTCGGGGACGGGGACGAAGTGCACCTCGTTCTTCTCGCCAGCGTGGCCATCAAACGCCTTCATGAAAAGGGCATCGAGTCCAGATTTCACCACAGCTGATATCTCGAAGACGCTCGTTCCGACCAGTTCCTGCTCCGATTCGCTCGATAGGATGGTCAGCATATACTTGTTGACAGACTGGATCATGCCCTCGGAGTCGACGGTCATCAGGCCTATCGGCGCCACGGACATCACCCAGTCCGTCGCCTCCTTTGTCCTCGCGTGCCTGTGGGTCGTCCTCATATGACCCATGATGGTGGATAAGGAGCTAGACAGCAAAGAGACGATCTTAGTCTCGGGTTCGGTGAACCGCTGTTTTTCCTTCGTTCTGGCAACTATCAGGTAACCGACGAGTTCTCCGCTGACGAACACCGACCCCGTAACCATGCATCCGAGGTCGAGAGCCTTGTATAGTTCCAGAGCTCCCGCCGGGACATCCTCCTCTCTGCCAATCAGGGTCGCAGTGCCTTCAGGGCCCTTTGCCAGACGTTCGCGTGCCTCCGGAGTGACCAGCAACTGAGGCAGCTTGGCTAGGCTGTTGCTATCCAATCCGTCCAATCCGATAAACTTCACATCTGAGAACCCCGACGAATAGACTAGGATTCCGGCGTAATCCGCATCCGTCAGGCGCCTGAGTCTCGAGGCAATCAACGAATAGGCACTCTCGACATCCTGGCTCTCAGCAAGCTCCTTCGTCAGAGCGGTTATTTCCCTGAGGATGTTCGCATCGTCGATGACTTCGTCGGGCAAGAGACGCTCCTCCGTTACAACCGGACAAGCAATGTAAACGAATGTGGGGGGGTCGTGCACCGATAAGGAACCTACGCGGTAATAAATGTGTCCGGCAGGGTCCTGTCGGCCATGTGAAAGATAATAACGCACGAACACCGATTCATGGACGATGTCCACCAGGAGTTACAGGGACAAGAAACCCGAGATTCCCGCGAGCGCATATGTCGATCGGGATTCAATCCTGATCGGGGATGTCGTTCTTGAGGATGACGTCACGATCTGGCCGGGTGCCATTCTAAGGGGAGATGATGACAGGGTCGTCATCCGGAAGGGGTCGGCGGTTATGGACGCGTCGTTCATCGAAGCACCCCGAGGAGGGCCGGTTACGGTGGGCCGTGGTTGCCTGGTCTCCCACGGGGCGAGGCTACACGGGTGCACGGTGGAGGACTGCGCGCTAATCGGCATAGGCGCCATAGTCCTCGATGGCGTGACGCTAGGGAGAGGTTCGATAGTCGCTGCAGGCAGCGTGGTCACTCCAGGAACGATGATCCCGCCGGAATCCCTGGCTCTGGGAACCCCAGCGAAGGTGGCGAGAACGACCACCGACGACGAAGCCTCCTGGCTCGAAAGGGAGCTCAGGGGCGTCAGGGAGAAAGCCAAGGTGTACGCGAGGGCAGAGGGCGAATCGCGCGCATAGCGCGCGCATGACCGCAGGTCCTTGAAATGCGTTCCAGATCCCTCCGTATATTACGCTTCCCGTAACGTCGTGGTGTACGTTTCCGTACGTTGACATATTGCTTTTAAATATTGTGAGATTCATCGAGTTTCTGTAAGGTTCGAAAGAAGCGGGGGAATTGAGAACCTAGGTTCTTCAGGACGTGTAGTGTTTGGAAGTACATTTCGGAAAGCCCGTGGTCGCACGCGTGCGCAAGTGCAGATTGGTCGTTGTCAAAGACAGGCGTGCACAGAACGATGAAGACGAGCGCCCCAAGGACGGTTGCTGACAGGGGCTGCGGTCAGCGACACCGTTCTATGTGACTGGGACACGGCCGACAGGCGTTCAGGAGCAGGCAGTTCCGGATGCCGACTTTATATAGTTTTTGCGAAAAAGATATTCACCTGACAGACAATACGCGCTCGGAAGGGATAAAAATGTCATCTGCACAGAGTAACGAACCCCAACAGCAGGCGCCGTATCCTGCCTATGGAATGCAGTATCAGCCGGTACACAGACCGACAGGCGAGTTCATAAGATCGTTCGCCTCGGATCTTTGGCTGGCTCTCGGAATCGTCGCAGGGTTGTTCCTGATGATGATTGGATCCATACTCTATGGCGTCGCAGACCAAAGCGGAGTTATGGAAGTGGGAATGGCCTTGAAGGCTATGGGTCTGTTCATAGTGGTCGCTGCCATGTTCCTCGGCGCGTTGACGAGGAACGACATGAACAAGTGGGTCAGGGTAGCTCTTATTCTGAGCGCGACTCTACTCATAGTACTGGTTGGCTTCTGGGGACCGTTCTCGGGTCTGACCGTGCGGTTCTGACCGTGCACCTGAGAATCCTAGGCTACCTCTGAAACCCCTTCATTGCAGCCTTTTTCCCACTTTTTTCTCGACTGATTCCATCTTCGAGCGGAGCATGTCAGTAGTGCCCCTCCGGTCGTCGATCCTGATAGTCGTAGCCACCCTCGTGCACGATGCAGCGACAGACTTGTGACATTCCGAGATCACGGCCATGACTTGGTCGTAATCCCCCTCAAGAACCGTGCCCATCGGGTTGAGGCGGTAGTCTACACCTGACATGTCCACGATCCTCAAGCAATCCGCAACGTACTGGCTTACGCTCTCACCAGCTCCGACCGGCATAACACTGAACTCCGCCAACATGCATGACCCTCCGTATCCTCATCCGGACCCTGACGGCACCGCACGATCATATGATTCCGTGCATGGCGCTCGTCGAAAGCCAAGGTATTTATACCTCGACAATCTAAATGAAACCTCTGTTGCGAGAGCAAGGAGTTTTTTTTGGTTCGGGGGCATGTTTGTTATGAAAAGACGTGGAGAACCATTGAGCAAATCCCTGAATATCATCACGAAGCTGAAGAAGTCTGACGTGAGCGTCACCGACGCGACCCTCACGGTCGAGCATCTCACGAAGGCGATCAAGAACAGCATCGACAAGCAGGGCATGCCTGAGGAGGAGGCGAGGGCGATGGCTCAGCATGTCATGAACTTCTTCGGCTACAGCGAGAGGATAATCGACAATGTGCTCGAGCCGGAGGACAGGGATGCATTCTACATGCTAGAGGACGCGGGCATCCTGACGACCGAGCGCGAGGAGACCACCCTGTACGACGGCAGAGAATGGCGCATCCACTACTGGATGTTCCACAAGGAGCGCATATCCGAGCTCATATACGGAAGGGGTAGAGCCCTGGACAACCTGGACGAGGGCGTGACAGTCTACGACGACATCCCCGACGACATATGGTCAAGGGAGTAGGCCAGTCCTCTGTCGCCTATTTTCGCCGATGCCGGGCAAAGCGTTTAGAGTGCACTTGCCGCTCGGACCTTGCATATGTCGCAGGATGGCTTTCCGTATCGCCTCAGACGAGGGCAGGACATGCTCATCGACCTCGTCCGCTCAGCATGTGAGTGCCGGAGCCATCTTGTGGTCGAGAGCGGGACAGGCACTGGAAAGACCGTTTGCTCACTCCACGGCGCCCTTGATGTGTGTCACCGCCGAGGGAAGAAGCTGCTCTATTTGACACGCACAAACTCACAGCAGCGTCAGGTCATGTACGAGCTGCGTGGCATCAGAGGCACCCGGAACCACTTCGGCATAGCCCTCCAGGGAAGGAGGAACATGTGTCCCTTGGCGAAGGTCGACCCCGAGCTGGCCGACGGCAACCCCGAGGAGCTCTCGAAGGTGTGTGGTGAGAGAAAGGCCAGGGTCATGCGCGGAGAGGAGGATGCGTGCGTGTACTTCGCCTCCGTCATGTCGCAGGACATGCAAGAGGTAACGAGGCATCTCAGGAGGGAGCTTCCGACCGCGGAGGAATTCGCCGATTACTGTCAGGAACGGACCCTCTGCCCGTACGAGGCGACGAAGATGCATGTCCCTGCGGCGGACGTGGTCGCAGCGCCGTACATCATGTTCTTCGATGGATTCATAAGACGCACGCTCCTAGACTGGATGGGGTGCTCCCTGGGCGACATCGCACTGATCGTGGACGAGGCGCACAACCTTCCGTCGTACGCCCGGGAGCTGAAATCCTCCAAGCTCTCGGAGGTCACCCTGAGGCTGGCCGAGAACGAGATCGACGAGTTCGGCGATCCAGAGGTGGCGGAAGGGACGAGCATGAGCGACCTGGTCGGCCTCCTCGGCAACTCGCTGGAAAGTGCCGTGGAGGAATACCTCATCGACGAGGACGGGATCATCCCTCAGTCCTTCCTCGAGGAGGAACTGATGTTCGGGACCCGTCAAACCAGTACGAAGCTGAAGGGCACCTATTCCCAGCTGAGCAACTACGGAGAGATGGTGCGCGACGCCCGTAAGGGCGCTGGGAGGCTACCGAGGTCGTACATACACAGGATGGCGGGCTTCCTTACTCACTGGCACACCCTGGAGGAGGGGGAATACGTCAAGCTGGTGGTCAAATCTGACACTAGCGCTTTCGAGGCGTACTGCCTCGATGCGTCGATAGCCTGTAAGCCAGTGCTCGAGTGTCACTCCAGCGTACACATGTCGGGCACCCTGAGACCGCTTGACGACTATGTCCTTTCCGTGGGACTGCCAAGGGATTCCGTGACAGCGGAGATCGAGTCCCCGTTCCCTCCGCACAATAGGAGGATAGTCTTCGTCGACGACGTCACGACCAGGTACGAGGACCTGGAACGAGACCCTGCCATCGTCAATCGGATCGCAGATCACATATCATCGATCGTGTCGGCCTGCAGGAGGAACACGATAATATTCTATCCGTCGTACGCGACCATGCACAGAGTCCGCCCCCTGGTGGCCGCCGTCGAGGGGATGCAGGTCTACACCGAGGAGCGTTCGATGGGGCAGGGGGACCTGATGGACGCAGTCCAGCAGTTCAAGTCTGCACATGGGAACGCGGTGATGCACGCCGTCTCTGGCGGACGGGTCAGCGAGGGAATCGATTTCCCCGGAGACGAGATGGAGCTGGCGATAATCGTAGGCATACCGTACCCGAAACCCACATCCCGCCATCGCGCACTCCAATACTTCTGCGAGATCAAGTTCGGAGACGGCTGGACGCATGCCGTCAAGGCGCCCACTGAGAGGAAGCTGCTCCAGGCCGTGGGCAGGCTGATACGGTCGGAGACGGACAGAGGCATGGCCGTCGTGCTGGATAGAAGGGCGGCACAGTTCGAGGAGGTGTTGAACGCTTCGAGATGCGACTCTCCCGCGCGCGAAGTGCTCGACTTCTTCTCTGAAAGGTCGCCGGAAGACCACGCCACATCGGACGTATACAAGGGCCTGCGTCCCGGACGTAGATGAGTTCACATCGTGACATGGCGGCTCCGACGCCTCCGAAGGGGCGATACCCCCTTGCGTTTCAATTATAATGCACTTCTGCAATATGCCCCCGAAGATGTCCCCTTTGGAAGCGGCCTTTGCAGGCCTGTGGTTGATGCTGCCGGCCCTTATACCCAACCCAGCCGCCGTCCTTGTCGGCGGGGGAACGCCGATGGATCTTGGAAGGACCTGGGGGGGACGGCGGGTCCTCGGAGACGGCAAGACATGGAGGGGCTTCATCGGTGGAGCGACCTGCGGCGCACTGTTCGGAACCCTCCAGATAGGGGTGGGACAGGCGGCGAAACTCGGAGACTCGTGGACTTTCGGTGAATGGCCCTCCGCCCTAGCGATAGTGCTGTGCCTGAGCTTCGGTTCAATGATGGGGGACAGCTTGGGATCGTTCGTGAAGAGAAGGATCGGGGTCGACCGGGGCTTCAAAGCGCCGGGGCTGGACCAGTACAACTTCGTGGTCGGGGCGGTGGTCCTGCTGATGATATTCCGATTCGACTGGTTCGATCAGCACTACTTCACGGGCGACGCGATATGGGGCCTCGTCGCACTTCTTGTCATCGTCCCGCTCTTGCATCGCGGGATCAACATAATAGGTTATAAGATGGGAAAGAAGAATGTGCCTTGGTAAGGTGACGATCGCATGCTCAGGCAGATGCTGATGGACCTCAAAGTCGTGGAGACTGGGGACTTCGTCCTCGCTTCTGGGAAGAGGAGCAGCTACTTCGTGAACATCAAACGCGCGAGCACAGACCCGACCGTGCTGAGAGAGATTGCCAAGGCGATAGCGCCGTATGTTGACGACAGCAAGATAGCTGGCATGGCTCTTGGGGCAGTGCCTCTCGCGGTGGCGGTCGCCTTGGAGACCGGACGGCCGTACGTGATGGTCCGCAAGGAGGCGAAGGACCACGGAACGAAGGAGCTGGTCGAAGGTGAAGTGCAGGACGGGGACGAGTTCGTGATAGTCGAGGACGTTGCCACAACGGGCGGGTCCACGATGAGAGTCGTCCGCGCATTGAGGGAGAAGGGAGCCATAGTTACCAAGGCCATCGTCGTCGTCGACAGGGAGGAGGGCGCTTCCTCCGTACTTTCCAGCAACGGCGTCGAGCTGATCTCACTCTTCAGAGCCAAGGACCTCACATGACGTCTTCAGGATACACGTTGACGGACTGCAGGGAATGCCGCCTATGGACCGGAAGGACCAACATAGTGAACGGAACGGGGCCACGCGGCGCCAGAATAGTCTTCGTAGGCGAGGCCCCCGGCCGAGACGAGGATCTCGCGGGCGAGCCGTTCGTCGGACGGGCGGGCAGGATTCTTAACGAGGCACTCGAGGAGGCTGGTGTTGACAGAGGAGCGGTCTACATAACGAACCTCGTACGGTGCAGACCCCCTGAGAATAGGAGACCGAGGCAGAACGAGGTCTCCGCGTGCGCCGGGCATCTACGCTGTGAGCTGGCATCCATGGACCCCGTCGTCATATGTGCGATGGGCCAGACTGTCGCTCACAGCCTCTTCGGGACCAAGAATAACATGGCGGATGTCACGGGCAAGGAGATTCCCCTGGAGATGGGCGCAAGGAGGTTCCGAGGAATGATCGCGTACCATCCGGCGGCGTGCCTATATCGCAGGGCCAACCTGGATTCGTTCAGATCGACAGTGAGGAAGAGTCTCAGAATGGCAGGGATGGTGTGATCCGTGCGGGATGCTTGTTGCCCAAGGGTCGCAGGCCTTGCTCTGCTGTCCCTGGCAGTAGCATCTATGATGATATCCGGCGCGCAGGTGCAGCACGATGCGCTAGCCGGCCAGATGACATCCACTTGGACCGTCATGATATACATGGCGGCCGATATCGAGGACCCACCTCCGTGGGCGCAGGACATCAACGAGCTCGAGGCTGCCACTCATGTCGAAGGAGTTGATGTCATAGTCTTGGTGGATCCGTCGGAACAAGGCGACTCCAAACTGCTGAAGATAGAGCACGATGACAATTACTTCGACCCGATGATCGTGTCTCCTGAGTTGGATGACGGAGGAGAGGTCATACCGGGCGGAGGCGAAGTCAACACGGGGTCGCCGGCAACGCTGAGGAATTTCATAGTCTACTCAGCGACGCATTACCCCGCTGACAACCTCGTGCTGGTCCTATGGGGTCACGGCGGGGCATGGAAAGGGCTGTGCCCGGATGGGTACGACCCTCTGACGCTCCCTGAGCTTCGCTCGGCGCTGTTAATGACCAATGAGGTCCTTGACAGAGGGATCGACATGGTCGTGCTTGACGTATGCAACGGCGCGACCCTAGAGATCGCCTACGAGATTAGCGGGTATGCGGATATTCTCGTGGGGAGCGAGCTACTCGTGCCTGCAGAAGGGCTCCCCTACATGGACATCGTCAACGATCTGACATCAGACACCTCACAGTCGGTCGAGGCGTTCGCAGAGGTCATCGTGGGCAACTACATCGATTGGGCGCTCTACGGTTCCTCATGCTCCACATCAATGGGTGCTTTCGACCTTGGGCACATCGACGGTATCGTCTACGGTCTCGACGAACTCTCGGTCCTGGGCTTCGGATACGACCGACTCTATCACGACCTGACATCCTCGGCGATGCGCTCCTCCGAGCGCACCGAAGAACCATGGTACCTCGATGTGGCCAGCATAGCAGAGGGGGTGTGCGAGCGTGACCTTCCTGCGGAAGTCAAACACGCTGCGCTGCTCGTCGCTCAATCGCACCAATCGGCAGTCATACGCCACGAAACGATTGATGCAGGCGGCACGGACGGCATAGATACCTCACTCGGCCTTGGAGTGTACGTTCCGGCAGACACAGCTTTCGACGAGGCCTACTCTGAACTCCGGATAGCCGAGACCTCGTGGGACGAGTTCTCGGTCGCCCTGCGGGGAGACAGAGGAATCGTTCCATCGGGGCCAGGGCCGGTCATCGAGGTGGATGACTCGACCGCAGACGGCGATCTGCTTCCGGACGTCCTCACCGTGACCTGGAATCCCGACGAGTCATGGAACTACTCGTCGTACGCAGTCTATGTGTTCCAGGTGTGGTCACATGGTCTTGTCATCTATTCTGAGACCCACTCCGCGACACCCCTAGTCAGGGTCGCAGGCGTCGTCGGCAACCTGCTCATATCGGCATCCGCCTTCATCGGGGACGAGGTCCATTCCCACCACACGCTGAACGCCACCCTTTCGAAACTCATCGGGATAGAAATCACAGTCAGACACGGGAGCCTTGTGCCGGGATCGCAACTCGAGGTAGTAACGCATCACGAAGACGAGGAATCTCACAGGGTTCCCTGCCTCAGCGGCTCGTGCATCGTCTATCTGGTGATACCTGAACAGGGTGATGTAGGAGAGGTCATCAGGATCGAGGTCGTCGACGTGGACCATGGAACGGTCCTCTCGGAGCGATTGATCATGATAACAGGGGAAGATGTCGTACTCACCATGTTCATCCACGAGCCTACATCCGACAGCATCGGTACGGTGTTGGCGGTGAGCATAATCGCATCCCTCGCGCTGCTCGGCATCGCGTTCGTGGTATACGCGAACTTCCTGAGGAGAAGGAAGCTATAGCTCAGAACCTTTTCCTGAACAGGAACTTAAGATTGCCGAGACCGTCTCGCCAGCTGTTCAGCTTGACCTCACCTATCCGCACCCTGTAGGTTATGGGAACCTCTTTCGCCCTCGTCTTCCTGAACGCCTCAATCTTGATCTCCTCTGACATCTCCATCCCGAGGCTCTCCAGCTTGACCACATCCAGGACAGACCTTCTGAAGACCCACATTCCGCTCTGTGAGTCTCGGACCCTCACCCTGAAGAGTAATCGTGTAGCGGTTGACAGAGCCCAGTTGCCGACCCTGTGCTTCGTCCTCATCGCGCCCTTTTCCATCCTGGCGAACCGATTGGTCGTGATGAAATCCAGGCCTTCGACGTCCAGCATGTCCACGAGACCAGGCAGATCGGTCGCCGGGTAGGTCATGTCGGCATCCAGGGTCGCTATGAACTCGCCCTTGGCGTTCTCGAAGCCCGTCCTATACGCTCTACCATAGCCGCGTCTCGGTTCATCGAGAACAATCGCGCCTAGCGAAGCCGCTATCTCCTTGGTTCTGTCATCTGAATTCGTGTCCACGACGAGGATCTCTGTCTCTCGTTTTCCGGCGAAAGCGTCCCTGACCTCTTCGATTACGAGACCTACGCTCTTCTCTTCGTTCATCGTGGGGATTATCACCGACACCGTCGACTCTGACAACACATCATCTCCCGGGAAACAGAAGGCTCGATCTCCCGGTCCGGGAGTGCTTCTGTTTCGACTTGTCGACACCCTCCGGAGGCGTCTCGAACAGCTTGCACATGAGATAGCCCACCACGGCAACAGCGAGTCTCGATACTGCCCAGATGGACTTCGACGTCTCGATCAACCTACTTGGTTTGTAGGACGACCATAGACGGCCGTGTTTCATCGTCAGTTGCTTCCGCCCCCAGCCGTTCCAGAAGGCCTGCTTGAAGAACCCCTTGAAACTACCTTTCGTCCGATGATACACGATAGCGTTCTCGTTCACTCCTAGCGAATAGCCCATCGAGACCGCCCGCAGGTTGACATCGATGTCCTCCGCCGTGACGAACCACGGGTCGAAGCCCTCGACGGCGTCCAGAACCTCCTTCTTCCAGGCCATGCTCGCACTGGGATGGGATATGTCCATCCCGCGGTGAAACAGCTCGACGCGCCCTAGGTCCTCGAACGCGTGATACCCTATGTTGATAGTCTTTCCAGCGACGATGTCGTGTTCCCTGAGGGACATCCGCAACTCGCTCACCCAGAACGGGTTCGCGATGCAGTCGCCTCCGATTGTCGCGACGGCATCTCCCGTGGCCTGAGATATTCCGAAGTTGGTGCTCTCACCTCTCGTACCTGGATGCCGGTGGAGCCAGATGTCGGGATGCTTCTCGGCATAGGCCTTTATGATCTCCAGGGTGCCGTCGAAGCTTCCTGCATCTACGACGACGATCTCGACAGGTCCCTCCTGGACCACCAAACTGTCGAGAAGGTCTCTGACATGCCTCTTCTCGTTCAGTAGGTTGAGCACAACGCTTATCTTCATGGCGTCTCGAAGTCAACCGAACAGGTTCGGCCCCTTAATATTATTTGCAGTGAGTCGAAGCGAATCAAGGCTTACTAGCAGGCTTGTATCCGATGCCGTAATAACGGGCTCCGGCCTTCTCGACCTCTGCGGGGACAAGGAACCTTCTGCCGTCTACGACCACCGGATTCCTCATCCTGGAGAACTCCTTTCTGCCGAGCCTTTTGAACTCCGGCCAATCCGCCTGGATGACGCACGCGTCGGCTCCGTCCAACGCCTCCTTCGCAGACGAGGCGTACATGATTGTCGGCATGAGGTCGATGAAGTTGGATGTCGCCATCGGATCATATGCGACGACCTCGGCCCCGCGGGCCAAGAGGTCTGCGATCAGAGGGATGGCCCTGGTCTCGCGGACGTCGTCCACATTTCCCTTGAACGAGAGTCCGAGCACCGCGATTCTCCTTCTCTCCAGGGTCCCCAGCGCCTCCTTGAGGATGAACGACGCTTCGAACGGCTGCTCGTCGTTCACCGCCAGTACCGCGTTCAGGAGACGGCCGGGGTACCGCAGTGTCCTGGCCTTCTGCCTCAGGGCTTTCACGTCTTTCGGCAGGCAGCTTCCACCGAACCCCAGGCCGGGCTTGAGAAAGAGTGGGCCGATCCTCGGATCCTTCCCTGCAGCATTGAGCACCACGTCGGAGTCGATCCCCAGTCGGTAGCAGATATTGGCCATCTCGTTGGCGTAGCTTATCTTCGTTGCGAGGAACACGTTCGATGCGTACTTGATCATCTCAGCCGTGCGGAGGTCGGTCCGTATCTTTTCGGAGCTGATGGGAGAGTATACCTTCATGAGCGCGTTGCCACAACGCTTGTCAATCGCGCCGATGACGATTCTCGTCGGTTCCATGCTGTCCTTCAGAGCGCTCCCTTCCTGGAGGAACTCGGGGTTCATGCACAGCCCGAAATCGCGGCCTGCGGTCTTCCCGGACCCCGCCTCCAACACCTCCTTCACAACGGTGTCCGTGGTCGAAGGCACCACAGTACTCTTCACCACGACCACTTTGTAATCCTCGGACTTCCGGAGGACCTTCGCGACGCTCCTGCTCGCCGCCTTCAACGCGCGTATGTCTATGCGCCCGGAGGAGAGGGAAGGGGTCTGGACACAGATGAAGATGAACGCCGACTCGCGCGCGGAACCAATGACATCCTTGGTGGCCTTCAGCATCCCTCTCCTGACCAGCCTCGACAGCTCCTTCTCGAGAGGTGGCTCATAGAATGGAGACTCCCCAGAGTTCACGGCTCTGACACGTCGTTCGTCGACGTCTGCGCAGACGACCTCGTGCCCGAGCTTGCCAAACATGACGGCCGTTGCCAACCCGACATATCCAGCTCCTATCACACATACGCGCATGCTCGCTCGTACCCCATTTTGCGATTATAAACTTTTCATACCTGGCGGATCTCGGGAAAGGATTATATTGCCACTGATTGTTCATTTGTGGTATGAAGGTAGTCATTCCCGCTGCAGGGATGGGCACGAGATTCCTCCCAGCCACCAAGGCTCAGCCAAAGGAGATGCTGCCCGTCGTGGACAAGCCGACTATCCAGTATGTCGTTGAGGAGGCGGTCGAGTCGGGCATCACCGATATCGTCATCATCACAGGGCGGGGGAAGCGAGCGATAGAGGACCACTTCGACAAATCATATGAGCTGGAGCACCGATTGACCGCATCCGGGAACGACGAGGAACTCGACAAGATACGAAAGATCGCTTCGATGGCGGACATATTCTACATACGCCAGAAGGAGCAGTTGGGTCTGGGACATGCCATCCTATGCGCGAAGAAGCACATCGGGCGAGAACCGTTTGCAGTCATGCTTGGTGACGATATCGTGGTCAACGAGAAACCGTGCATGGCCCAGCTTCTGCGAGTGCATTCCGAAAAGGTTGCGTCCGTGGTCGGCGTGCAGACCGTCCCAAAGGCGCAGACGACGAAGTACGGAGTAATCGACGCACAAGAGGAGTCGGAAGGGATCTATCGGGTCACTGACCTGGTCGAGAAGCCCTCGCCGGAGGACGCGCCGTCTGACCTCGCAGTGATAGGGAGATACGTGTTCGAGCCGCAGATATTCGACTATCTCGAGAGAATCGGACCTGGCAAGAACGGGGAGATACAGCTCACGGATGCGATGAAGATGCTGTGCAAGGAGCGGGACCTGTACGGCCTCAAATTCAGCGGACGAAGGTTCGACATCGGAAGCAAGGTCGACTGGATCAGAGCCACCGTCGAGTTGGGCCTCGAGAGGCCCGATCTCAGCGAGGAGTTGAGGCCTGCGCTCAAGAAGCTCCTCGGATGAGGCGTCCAGCGTCACCTGGACACGGCAGACACCGTTGCCTTTTGGCTCCGCAATATATTATAGCTAGGGATGGCTTCTGTCAGGCACCGGTGCATCGGATGAAGATTCTTGCGAAACATTACGCCATCGAAGATTGCGAGATCGGAGAGGACACTGTAGTCCGCGATTTCGTTAACCTCTACGGATGCAGGATCGGGAAAGGCTGCAGGATAGCGGCGTATGTCGAGATCCAGCGTGGAGTGACCGTCGGAGACAGATGCAAGATAGAGGCTTTCGCGTTCATACCGTCTGGTGTGACGATCGAGGACGAGGTCTTCGTGGGCCCGCATGCATGCTTCACCAACGATCTGATGCCAAAGGCGGTAGGCGATTGGTCCGTCACACCCACCGTCGTCCGTCGAGGCGCATCCATAGGGGCGAACGCAACCATCGTCTGTGGCGTCACGATCGGCGAACACGCCATGGTCGCTGCAGGGGCAGTGGTTACGAAGGACGTTCCGCCTGGAACGATAGTCGTGGGCAGCCCCGCGAAAGTCATTGGCGACCGGAGGAGCGGCGACTGAAGCCGCAGAGGGAGGAGAGGAAATGAAGGTACCGTTGGCCCAACCGATAATGACAGAGGATATGGTTCAAGCTGCTGCGAATGCACTCAGGAACGAACGCCTGACCATGGGGGACAGCATGGTCAAGTTCGAGGAGGATTTCGCGCGCATGTGCGGGGTCAGCCACGCCGTCTCCGTCAACTCTGGAACGGCTGCCATCCAGCTTGCCCTCCTGGCAGCTGGCGTGACGGCGAAGGATGTCGTCTTGACATCCTCGATGTCATTCGTGGCGACAACGAACGCCTACGTAGCGTTCGGAGGAATCCCCGCTTTTGCAGACGTCATTGAGAGCGAGTACACGCTAGACCCTGCGAAAATCGCACTCGGACCCGAGGTCAAGGCGATCATGCCCGTCCACCTGTACGGCCATCCCTCCAGGATGGATGAGATAAACGAGCTAGCGAAGGATAAGGGGGTGGTCGTCGTGGAGGACGCGTGCCAAGCCCATGGAGCGATGTACAAAGGACGAAGAGTCGGAGCCATCGGCGACATCGGATGCTTCTCGTTCTATCCGACAAAGAACATGCACGTCGGAGGAGACGGCGGCATGATGACAACGGACGATGCCGACATCGCAGACATGGTCAGGAAGCTGAGGCATTGTGGAAGGAAGACGCATAACGAACATGATGTCATCGGCTACACTGCGAGGTTGAACAGCGCGAACGCCGCTGTGGGGATCGAGCAGCTCAAGATGCTCGAGACCTGGAACGAGAAGAGGCGGTCGGTGGCGAGAAAATACCATGAACAACTCAAGGACATCGACGGATTACATCTGCCGCCACAGCCGACTGCGGAAGTCGTCCCGGTCTACCATCTCTTCACGGTGCGGACAACCAGGAGGGACGAGCTCAGGAAACATCTCGATGGCGCGAGCATACAGACGGGAGTCCACTACGAGATACCGATCCACCTTCAGCCCATCTACAGAGAGCTGTACGGGTTCAAGGAGGGCATGCTCCCGGTCACGGAACGACTCTGCAAGGAGGTCGTGACATTGCCGATGTTCCCGGACATGGCCGGGGAGCAGGTGGACTACGTCTGCGAGAAGATCAAGGAATTCTACGGCTAGGTTGGTTGACATGGCGAAGATAAAAGTCGGTGTTATCGGAACCGGACACTGGGGAAGGAAGATCGTCGACGAGTACACGAAGATAGACAACGTCGATTTGATAGGGATCTCTGACCTGGACCAGAAGAATATCGAATTCTGTGCTGAGAGGTGCGGCGTGAAAGACGGATACAGCGACTACAGGGAACTGCTCGACCAGGAGGGGTTGGACGCGGTCAACGTATGCACGCCGAACTCGTCCCACTATGAGATCTGCAAGGAAGCCCTCCAGAGAGGGATACATGTCCTGGTCGAGAAACCGATCACCATGACCTCCGCCGAGGGCTGGGACCTGGTGAACATGGCTAAGGAGAAGGGACTGACTCTGTCGGTAGGCCACATATTCAGATTCAACAGCGCGCTCGCTGAGACTCGAAGGCTCATCGGCGAGAGGTTCTTCGGGAAGCTGTTCCTGATGGAGATGACCTGGACCAACCTGGAGAAATCATGGCCAGACAGAGACGTGCTCATGGACCTGGCGCCACACATGTTCGACATCCAGAACTACCTGCTCGGCGAATGGCCCGTCGAGATCACGTGCTCGGGAAGGCCGTCGAGGAGGGAGTCGGGCGAGGAGACCGCCTATGTGGTATCCGCATTCCGGGACGGTCCGATGGCGATGGCGAACATCAGTTGGCTCGTGCCGCGGAAGACCAGACAGATAATGCTCGTCGGTGAGACCCGTTCTGCGATGATAGACGCTGTCGCGCAGGAGGTCACGGTGTACGAGGGTGGGTATACCTACAAGCTCGGGATCGAGCGCAACAACACCATCCGTGACGAGCTGATGCACTTCGTCAAGTCGATCGGGGACACCGAGACGGAGACGAAGAACAGCGGCACCATCGGCGTGCGCACCGTGGAGCTCATAGAGGCCGCGAAGCGCTCCATCGTCGAGAAGAAGACTGTGCCAGTCTAGAGACCATCGCTCGCATGCAGATTTATAGTCGCTCGGTGAATTCACCAGGCGATGGCTTCGACCCTGATGCTGCTCTCGAACCCTTACCGTCCGGACCCTCGCGTGCTGAGGGAAGCACGCTCGCTGGTTGAGGCAGGCATCGGCGTCCACCTGATCGCATGGGACAGAGAGAGAGATCGGGCATCATCGTCGACTGAGGAAGATGTGAGGGTGACTAGGCTCGGGCCCAAGTCAGCCTACCGGTCCATCTCGCAGGTGGGTCCGGGGCTCATAAGGTTCTGGTTCAGAGCCCTGCGCGCAGCAAGGAAGGTCGAGTTCGATGTCGTCCATTGTCACGACTTCGACACACTCCCGTTGGGAATGCTCCTTGCCAGGTTACGCGGGAAGCCGTTGATACTGGATGCCCATGACATCTACTCGTTCATGATCGTAGGTGAGTCCGCGCCAGTTGGCAGGATGATCTGGCCGGTCGAGAGATGGATGGCGTCAAAGGCAGACGAGCTCATCACCACCAACGAGATGATGGCTGAGATGCTCTCAGCGAAGAGGGACAAGGAGGCGGTCATCGTCAGGAACAGCCCCGACCTATCAGTCCTCGCAGGGCACACGCCAGAGGAGACCCGCGCGAGACGTGGTCTCGACGGTTTCGTCGTATCATACTTCGGATCGCTCGAGCCAGGAAGGGCCGTTGAGGAGCTGGCCACATCTTTCTCCCCCGACGAGGGCATCACGGTCATAATCGGAGGAAGTGGGACTCTGCAACCGGCCGTCGAGAGGGCTAGCAGGGACAACCCTGCAGTGCACTTCGTCGGGGCCATCGACACGGACGAGGTGCTTAGAATCACCGGTGCCAGCAACATCATCCCGGCTATGTACGACCCGTCGAACCCGAAGTACAGGATATGCACGCCCATCAAAGTCCTCGAGGCGATGGCATGCGGGAAGGCGATGGTCACTACGAAAGGGCTGGACATCTCCGAGACGGTTGAGCGCATAGGATGTGGTTTCGTCATAGAATACGGTCGGGAGGAGCTCGTCCGGACGATCCGAGAGGCATCCAAGTCTGGGACGAAGCTGCAGGAAATGGGAAGAAGAGGAAGAGAGTACTTCGAGCAACATCTCTCGTGGAGCTCGTCGAAGACTGCACTCATCGGTGTCTACAGGGCCCTCCTGGGCCCTACCTGACCACTGCTGGCGAGAAGTATTATATACTCTCCAGACCATTTTTACTAGGTGTCCGACATCTGTCGGACTCACGGGATGGGATGCAGAGAACAGCGTGCAGTAGGCTTTCGGCTCACGGCAAGTTTTCTCGTCCCCAATGGGGTCGGTTGCGATGCACCTAAAGGAGATCGAACTTGAGAACTTCAAGTCATTTGCTAGGAAGACGAGGATACCCCTGCTGGAGGGATACACCGCGGTCACGGGCCCGAACGGGGCGGGCAAGTCGAACATATCCGATGCTATACTCTTCGTTCTCGGGCCGAAGAGCTCGAGGGTGATACGAGCGGGGAGACTCACCGACCTGATCTTCAACGGAGGGAAGGAGAAGAGACCGGCTAGGGCATGCAAGGTCAGCCTCTACTTCGATAACTCCGATAGGCTCATCCCGATCGATTCCGACGTCGTCAAGCTCACAAGGTTCGTCAAACTCTCAGACACGGCAGAGGGATACTATTCGTACTTCTACGTCAACGATCGGAAGTCGTCCCTTGGTGAGTTCGACAACCTCCTAGCCAACGCCCGCATCAGCGCAGATGGATACAACTTCGTCCAGCAGGGGGACATCACGAGGATCGTTGAGATGACCAACCTGGAGAGGCGGAAGATCCTCGACGGCATCGCAGGCATCACGAAGTTCGATGAGGCCATCCAGTCGGCCGATAGGGAGCGCTCGAGCGCCGAGGAGAACATCAACCGGCTGTCCATAATTCGGGATGAGGTCAAGAAACAGATGAAGCAGCTCGAGAACGACCGGGAGGGCGCGCTGAAATACAAGGACCTCCACGACACGCTCTCGACGGCGAAGGCATCCCTCGCTGTGAAGAAGATGGAAGGGATCGAGCGGGAGATGTCGTCGTACAAGGAGCAGGTCACAACATACACTCAGGAGAGTTCAAAAGGCGAGGAGAGGAAGAAGGAGCTCCAGACGGCGTTCGACGAGGCCTCCACGGAACTGACGGATGTGGAGAACGAGATCGACGAGAGGGGCGGCGAGGAAGCCAGAGAGATGAAGGAGAAGGTCGACAACCTGCGGATCGAGATCGCGCGCGCGAAGGACGCGTGCGCTAACTCCGAGGACATGATCGAGTCACTCAAGGAGGCACGCAGGGCACACACCGAGGACCTCAAGGCGGTTAAGGACGACCTGACATCTCTCGAACAGCGTTTGGAACCGCTCAAGAAGGAACACGAGGAAAAAACCAAGATACTCGCCAGATGCAGAGGCGAGCTGGAGGGGCACCAGGATGAACTCTCCAGATCAGACACAGAGTTGAACGCCCTTCAGAAAGAAACCCTCGAACTGGGGGTGGACATCGAGTCCAAGGAAGAGAAGATCCACGCCCTCAGACTTGAGGAGGACAGGTTGAACGAGCGACTCTCCCGAGCCAAGATAGACATAGCCAACTTGGAGGAGACAAAGAAGACCTACGAGTTCGAGCTGAAGGACTCAGAATGGTCCATCAAGGAGCTGAAGAGCGAGACCAAGACATCTTCGATGGGGCTTAAGAAGACGCAGCAGGAATATTACGCCGAGAGGAACAGGGAGAAGAAGCTCCTCGGGCAGGCGCAAGACCTCGAGAACGCGGTGAAATCGCTCACTAGGGAGTACAACCAGCTCAAGGCAGAAGCGGAGGCTGCCGATATGGTCCGGAAGGGCTACAACTCCGCCACGATGTCGCTCCTTGAGGCGCGGGACAAGGGCCAGATGAAGGGCATACACGGCACAGTGGCCGAGCTGGCGGACGTGCATGACGAGTACGGGACGGCGCTCAACGTCGCTGCCGGGAACCGGATGCAATCGATCGTCGTTGACACGGACCAGGTCGCCTCGGAATGCATAAACTACCTCAAAAAGAACAAACTCGGAAGAGCGACATTCCTTCCACTCAACAAGATGCTCGACGGAAGACCACGCGGCAAGGCGACGATGGCCTCCAAGACTTCGCTCGGGTTCGCCATAGACCTCATCAGGTTCGACGAGAAGTACCGAGCAGCGTTCTGGTTCGTCTTCGGGGACACCGTCGTCGTCAAGAACCTGACAGAGGCGCGTAAGCTGATGGGAGGTGTGAGGCTCGTCACGCTCGATGGAGAGCTGGCGGAGGCTAGCGGCGCGATGGTCGGCGGGACGCTCAACTCCAAACTCGTGAAGTTCGGGGCACCCTCCGAGAGCAGGATAGAGAAGAAGGCCGCCGAGCTCAGAGAGGCGACCGAGCAGTCTGAGAGAGTCCAGGTCGAGCTAGTGGAGCTTCGCTCGACCCTGCCGGACCTGGAGGGCAAGATCAGAGACTCGGCCACGAAGGACAGCGGGGAGAGCGTGAGGATAAGCTCCCTCGAAGTCAAGAGGAAGGAGTTCCAACAGAAACTCGACTCCGTCGTGAAGGAGATAGAGGCGAAGAACAAGGAGCTCTCTGACAGTCTCGGCCTTATCGAGAGGATTAAGCAGGACATGACGCACCTCCAGGAGGAGCTCGAGAAGATCCGCGAAACCAAGAGCGCGAAGGACAAGAAGCTCATGGAGGTCACGCCTAAGGAGCTCACGCAGAGGCTCAAGCAGGTGGAGAAGCAGATTCTGGAGCTCTCGAACGAGACCGCGCACCTCAACTCGGATGTTCAGACACTGACGAAGCAGATCGAGCTGGTCGGCGCCAGAGGCAGGGAGATAGAGGAGTCCATCGGGGGCGTCGACAGCAGGGTGAAAGAGCTCAAGGCCAAGAGCAAGGAGAGTGCGAAGAACCATGTGGAGTACGAGACCGAGCTCAAGGCCCTGCTTAGCATTGAACGCTCCATGGGTGACAAGCTCAACACTCTGAGGAACAAGAGGGACATCCTTTACAAGAGGAAGACGGAGACCGAGGCCTCGATAGAGAACACACAGACGAAGATCCAGACGAACGACGACTTCGTACTCAGCCTGCAAGCGAAGCTCGGCGAGACCGAGGGGAGATTGAAGGAGGCAGAGGTGGATGTCGCACAGTATTCATCCACGAAACTACCTGAGTCGCTCCCTCCGATGGACGAGCTTAGGAAGACCGTGGCGGAGTGCGAGAGGCGCATGAACTCACTCGGGGCGGTCAACCTTAAGGCGATCGACGAGTACGAGGAGAAGAAGGTGAGGTTCGACGAGATCAAGGCGGAGGTCGCACAGCTGACAAAGCAGAAGACCAACCTCATCACGCTAGTCGACGAGATCAACACTAAGAAGAAGATAGGTTTCCAGAAGATATTCGTGGGGATAAGTGAGAACTTCAAGAATATCTTCGCCGAGCTTTCCGGAGGCGGGGAGGCGGAGCTGCTCCTCGAGAACGAGGAGGACCCGTTGTCCGGTGGACTGATAATCAAGGCACGATCCAAGGACAAGAAGTTCGTCAGGATGGAGGCGCTCTCCGGAGGAGAGAAGAGCATGACGGCCCTCGCGTTCATATTCGCCATACAGGTGTACGAGCCGTCGCCGTTCTACCTCCTCGACGAGGTCGACATGTTTCTCGATGGCGTGAACGCGGAGAACGTGTCGAAGGCAGTGAGAAGGAGCTCGAAGAACGCGCAGTTCATCCAGATATCCCTCAGGAAGGTCACACTGAACGAGGCGGACCACATCATCGGGGTGACGATGCAACGCGAGGGCGTCTCGGATGTGATCATGAAGCCGAACATCGGCACGGAAGTCGACATCGAACAGGCCCCGGAGGAGCACGTGCCCGGGGAACCGCAGGAGGCTGGGTAGCCATGAAAACCACGGAAACGGACTTCGGCAACATCATCAACCACCTGATGTACCATAAGGCGATAATCGACGATAACGAGGATATACAAACCAAGGTAGGCAGGTACGTCAGGATCGCTGAGGAGATGCAGACCGGCTCGCTCGTATCGTCTAACGACCCGTTCGAGAAATGCGTGGCGCAGACTTTCGAGCTCGTCGTCCAACAACAATTTAACCCCTGGGACATCAACCTTACAGAGTTCTCGAAGATGTACCTGGCGAAGCTCAGGAAGGCATCGGAGGTCAACCTGATTATCGCAGGGAAGATCGTGTACATGGCATGGGAGATCCTCAAGCTGCAGAGCGAGGACGCTGTGATGAGGGCTGACAGGCCGGAGACGTGCGAGCTGATGTTCGAGGGTTTCGACACGGAGGGGTTCGACCTCTTCGTCGACCCGTTCAATCTCGGCGGAGGAGAGTCCATCCTCTACACTGAGGAGCTACCGATCAGGGAGAAGATACGAAGACATACGGAGCGACCTGTGACCCTGATAGACCTCCTAGACGCGTTCGAGGAGGCGAAGGAGGAGTCGGACATAAGGAAGGATCTGGCCAAGTTCATGCAGAAATACCGACGGCCAGACTTCGACGGCAAGACACACAAAGAATGCCTCGAGGACGACATAGCAACCGTCTGGGAGCGCGTACAGAAGTTCGGGAGCGGCCCGATCCCCATGGCGGACCTCTGCATCAATGGCAGAGAGGACAGGATCACGGTATTCGTCTCGATGTTGTTCCTGGCGAAGATGGGCAAGGTGCACATATGGCAGGAGAAGCCTCCGTACGGCGAAATCTTCCTTGAGGTGATGGTCCCATGGGACATCGCACAACTCGAGGATGCAGCGACCATCCAAAACGTCGAGGTGGAGAAGATACAGGTGGTCAAGTGAAGAGCGAGAGAGTAGTGGAGGCCGCGCTCTTCTCTGCGGCGAAACCGGTGACGGTCTCCGACCTGAAACTCGCATCGGAATTGGATGTGAGGACGATACGGTCGGCTTTGAAGAACCTCATGGACGAGTATAACTCTTCGGATTGTGCGATCGAAATCGCGAAGATGGGCCCCAGGTATGCGATGCAGGTTAAGGGAGAGTACACATCACCTGCCGCGAAGATGGCCGAGCTGAAGATACCCAAGGACGTGCTCAAGACTGCATCGCTGATCGCTTACTACCAACCAGTCCTGCAGAGCAAGCTGTCAGACCTCCTCGGAGGCAAGATATACACGCACGTCCGCACACTCGAAGAGCTCGGACTCATAAAGAAGAGGCCGAAGAAGAACAGCATCGAGCTCACGACCACGAAGAAGTTCATCGAGACCTTCGGAATAGACGCCCGCTCGAGGGGCGAAGTCAAGACGTGGATAGAGGGAGAGCTGTCGCGAAAGAACGACAAGAAGTCGTAGAGGCTTGGCACTCCATCATAGAACCCCGAGAAGAAAGCTTTAAGTCAGCACTCAGCATTGACGAGAGGTGATATCAATGGTCATGCCTCTCAGTTTGCTTGAGAAATCGATGAACAAGAAGGTCTCGCTGCTCCTCAAGGACAGCAGGATGCTTGAAGGAACACTCACGGGATTCGACGATTATCTGAACATGGTTCTCGAGGACACCGAGGAGACGAACGGAGACCAGGTCAAGAGGCTCGGTGTCGTCATACTCCGAGGGAACAACGTCGTGAGCATCTCGCCCCAGTGATTCTGCCCTGTAAGCCAATCAGATGCTTTTTATGGCCTTCAGCCATATCAGCCACCGATGAAAGCTGTGCTCCTTGTGGGCGGAATGGGCACGCGTCTCAGACCCCTCACTTACAGAGTACCCAAACCACTGGTCCCGGTCATGGGGAAGCCGCTCATGATGCACGTGATAGACTCGCTCCCAGACGAGGTGGACGAAACCATCGTCCCGGTTGGCTACAAAAGGGATGTGATGGAAGACTACCTGAGGAGGAACCCTCCACGGAGGAAGATAACCATCGTAGAGGAGAAGGAGCCGATGGGTACGGGAGGCGCCGTGAAGAACGTGGAGGAATACATCGACGGCCCGTTCCTTGTTATCAACGGGGACAGCATCTCGTCGCTGGACATGAGCAGGTTCATCGAGTATCATAGGGAGAAAAAGGCGTTTGCGACCATCTCGTTATGGGAAGTGGAGGATCCAACACCGTTCGGCGTGGTCGACCTCGATGCAAACGGGCAGATACACAGGTTCCAGGAGAAACCGAACAAGACCGAGGCCTTCTCTCGGCTCATAAACGCAGGCGCCTACGCGCTGGAGTATGAGGCCCTGGACTACATCGGCAGTGGTTTTGTATCCATGGAGAGGGAGGTGTTCCCCCGGATAGTCGAAAAGGGCATGTACGGACTCAGGTTCGATGGGCACTGGATCGACTGCGGAACGAGGGAGAACCTCCTCAACGCCTTCTGGACACTCATGCGCGAGAGGACACATGAAGGGGTCGGGAACGGGTCACACGAGCCGGGCATCGCACTCACCGCTGTCGTCGAAGACGGCGCGGACATCACAGATGCCGTCATCGGGCCATATGCATACATCTCGAAAGGAACGGTTGTAGGATCATCGACGAAGGTCGAGGGTTCAGTGATATTTCGTGATGCCAGGATCGGAAGGGGATGCACAATCAAGAACTCCATCATAGACGCCGACGTCACAGTACCCGATGGCACCATGGTGAGCGATACGATCGTCAGTAATGCCGTGTCCCCAGCCGAATGATACTCCCTCCGCACCTCAATCGTTGAGAATCATCAGAGCGCGTTCAGTATGAGGAAGAGTGCTCCGGCTATCGTCGCCGACGCGGGAATAGTGAGAATCCAGGCGATCACTATCTTACGACCGACCCCCCACCTCACTGCGGAGAGTCTCTTGGTCGAACCCACGCCCATGATCGCCCCCGACACCGTATGCGTCGTGCTCACCGGGATACCAAAGGAAGTCGCGACCGCTATCATCGTCGCGGCGCCCGTCTCCGCGCAGAACCCCTGATATGGCTGCAGTTTAGTCACACGCGCGGCCATCGTCTTGACTATCTTCCATCCTCCGAAGAATGTCCCCAGAGCTATCATCGCGCCACACGACACGATGACCCACGAATCAGGTTCGAACGTCCCCGTGACGAAAAGTCCAGCCTCGAGCATCAGCACGGTCGTGATTATGCCCATGCCCTTCTGGGCATCGTTCGAACCATGCATCATGGACAGGAAGGCCATCGAACCTATCTGCAATTTCCTGAACCACCAGTTCACTTTTACCCTTGTGACCTTCCTCCCAGCCCGCATCGTCATCGCAGTCAGCAAGAAGCCGATTGCGAGCCCCAGGATTGGAGATATGACGATGAAAGCGACCACCATAAGCGTCCCACTCCAAACAATCGCACCGAGGAACCATACGGCTCCTCCCGCCCCGATCAGGCCGCCGATCAGCGCATGGCTGCTCGAAGTTGGTATCCCAAGCCACCACGTTATCAGGTCCCAGATTATGGCTCCCATCACAGCGCAGAATATCAGCAGGATGCCATACTGCTCCACCAGGGCACTATCGATTATCCCCTTGCCGACGGTCTTAGCGACTGCCGTGCCAAATAAGAATATTCCGACGAAATTGAAGGCCGCTGCGAGTCCCACGGCCCATACAGGGGAGAGCACTCTGGTGGCCACGATTGTCGCTACCGAGTTCGCAGAATCGTGAAACCCGTTTACGAACTCGAACGCGAGGGTCAGAGCGATGGTCGTCACGCCGAGGAGAGACAGTCCTAAGAGATCCATCACGACCCACCTACGAGTGTTTGATGAATATATCCTTGATCACATCTGCCGCGTCTTCGCACTTATCCGTTGCCTGTTCCAGGTGTTCGTATATCTCCTTGAGCTTGATTATATCCACCACATCGCTCGTTTTGAACAATCCCGCCACAGCCTGGTGAGTGATATCGTCCCCGATGTTCTCAAGACGGTTGATCTCTATGCAATGATTGACGATCTCGTTCTTCCTATTGAAATTCCTGAGATCCTTAACCGCATGGTTGACCTCCTTCGTCGATATGAGCAGGACCTCGACCAGCCTTATCATGTCTGGGGGGATCCGCTTTATCTCGTAGGACCACATCCTATGCGATGCGGACTCCATGTAATCCAAGATGTCATCCAACCTCGACGCAAGCTTCGACATGTCGTCGTGGTCTATCGGGGTTACGAACGTCTTGTTCAACGCTTCTGATATATCGTGGACGGCGTCGTCCCCCTTGTCCTCGATCATCTTCATCTTGTCGCGCTTCTCGGTCACGTGGTCGAAGTTCTTCACAAGGTCGAGAAGGCACTCGCCACCCTCAAGGACGATATCAGCCTGCTGTTCGAGCATCTCGAAAAAGTGTTTCTCCTGAGGAATAATCCATTCCTTGAACCCCATTTGGCGTCCCCTTATTGACGGCAAACGCTGCCGGTGGTATTAACCCTTGCGGGCCTCAACTGACATCCATACGGAGCCTTCTTGTGCCTGACTGGAGCCCGACGCCTTCCAGACCTCGACAAAGTCTTTATCTCAGGAGGCGACATGTCCGATTTAAGGATATCATGACCCAGCAGAACACCGTTCCTCGACTGTTCGGAACCAATGGAGTGCGAGGAGTCGTCAACACTGAGGAAATGGACTGCGAGTTCGCCATGCGACTAGGAATGGCCATAGGGACTTTCATGAAGGGATCGGTGTTAGTTGGAACAGACGCCAGGACTTCCAACGAGATGCTGAAATCGGCGTGCATGGCAGGAATCATGGCGACTGGTTGTGATATTCTGGACTGCGGCGTGGTCCCCACCCCTACGATCCAGTTCGCAGTGAAATCCAACGATATGGCCGGGGGCGTGATGATCACCGCTTCGCACAACCCTCCAGAGTTCAACGGCGTTAAGTGCGTCGACCCGGACGGCACCGAGATGTCGCGAGAGAACGAGGAGAGAATCGAGGGAATATTCCACACGAAGCGATTCTCCAGAGCAGACTGGCGCGGCATCGGGAGGAGGGACAATTTCGACCGGGCCGTTCCAGACTACATAGACGGCATCGTGGCGAGGACGGACGTCGAAGGCATCAGGAAGGCGAACCTAAGGGTGGCCCTCGACTGCGGAAACGGCGCTGGAGGAAACGTATCACCCAAGTTGCTCGAGAGACTGGGTGTGCGATACGTAACCTTGAACGCAGACCCGAATGGAGCGTTCCCAGGACATAACAGCGAACCGACGCCTGAGAACGCGAAGGACCTCGTGGAGTTCGTCAGAGCTGGTGATTTTGACATCGGCATCCTCCACGACGGCGACGCGGACAGGACGATATTCGTCGACGAGAACGGGTCGTACATGTATGGCGATCGCAGCTTGGCAATAGCCGCTCAGTATGCTTGTACTAGCAGGAATGGAGGCCTGGTCGTGACGACGGTAGGCTCGTCCAAGTGCGTTGAGGACGCCGTGAAGATGGCGGGCGGCGAGATAATGTATACCAAGGTCGGCTCGCCGGTCGTCGCGCGCGCAATGATGGCCCATTCAGCAATCTTCGGCGGCGAGGAAAACGGTGGCCTCATATTTCCCGAGTTCCAGTACTGCAGGGACGGTGCGATGGCTGCAGCGAAGATGATCGAGATAATCGCGATGAACGGAACGCTCTCAGAGATAAACGCCGTGATTCCTGCGTATTCACAGTACAAGACCAAGACTCCATGCCCGAACATGATGAAGGACTCCGTCCTCGCAAAGCTCCTCGAGGATGCGGGGACCGACAACGTGGACACCACGGACGGTCTGAAGATATTCCTTGATGATGGATGGGTTCTGGTTAGACCATCAGGCACGGAACCGATATTCAGGATATTCTCCGAGGCAAAGACGCCTGACAGGGCCAGGGACATAGCGGAGTCCTACAAGAAGCGCGTTGCAGAGGCCGTCACCTAGTGGAATTCCAGGCTCACCCGGTTCCCTTGGCGTTCATTGCCTTCCATTTCACGGCGATGACGTCCTTGATGAACCTGGCCGCGAGCATCGATGTGTTCCCGTTATCGTACGGAGGGGACACCTCGACCACATCGAATCCCACGAGGCGGTCTCCCAGCCTGTTGATCACGTACTTCACGTCGAACGGTGTCAGTCCGAAGGGCTCGGGAGTACCGGTGCCAGGAGCGAAGGCAGGGTCGATTCCATCGATATCCAGGGACAGATAGATCGGCCTTTCCTTCAGGCATGACAACGCCTTCTCGAACTCCTCTTCGCACCCATGCTCGTTGATTCTGAACGCATCAACAAACACGGCTTCCTCGAAGTCTTCCTCATTGGAAAAGGACCGGACGCCAAACGCGAAGACGTTGCCCTCACCGACAATATCGGCCACCCGCCTATGGGCGCAGGCGTGGCTGTTTCTAAGCCCCTGGTATTCGTTTTGGTAATCAAGATGCGCGTCGATTATGACGACTGCAATATCCTCTCCGAATGCCTTCACCACAGGTGGTGTGACCGAGTGTTCCCCACCAATGACGACAGGGAACTTACCCGCCTCGACAATCCTCCGGGCGCCTTCCTCGACCGAGGCGACCATCTCGTCAGCGGTTCCCTCATCATGGAGATCCCCAGAGTCGTGAATAGGGATATCGCTGAATGAGATTCCGTGCTCAAACATGTACGGCTCGAAGTTCGCCGACGCTTCTCTTATGGTGGTCGGGGCAAATCTAGTACCGGCGCGAAAGGTAGTCGTCTTGTCGAACGGCGCTCCAAGAACGACAAAATGTGACTCCTCGAAGTTCGAGCGTGCGTCTGCGAACTTGAGCGGCCCGCGGAGAGACAAAGACTACACCTTTGTGATTTTCTTCCTGTCCATGGCGACGAGGTACTTAATGTCCTCGCCTGGCGTCAGCGAATCCTTCAACTCGTCGGGAATAGGCAGCTGGAATATCTCGTAAGTCTCAAGGTCCATGAGCTGAACCTCCGAGCCGGCAATCGTGACGATCTGCGCCTGCCGTTTATCAATCACAGGTACCTGGACCTTATGTCTGACCGGGTACACGACCGATCTCTTGCTGCCGTCGAATATCCCGACCGCCTCGATTCTCGCTTTGGCCTCCCCGTGCTTCCCAGGTTTGGATGTGGAGATGCTGCTGATCTTGCAGGGTTCGTCATCTATGTTCATGTAACGCCCTTCTTTCAGTGTTCGGACTTCGGCCAGCGCCCATACCATTACATATCACATCTCCTGACTGTAACTGAGGGGAATTAGAAATAGTTGCCGTCTACCGCTTCGACTTCCGACGCTTGCCAGTAGGCTTCTTCGGAGGGGTCGGGCGCTGCCTCCTGATCTCCTCGACCCGTCGCTCGACCTGCTCCTTGAGGAGTCCGGATATGTCGTTCTTGGTGTAGGCATCCGCCCTGGCGGCCATCGAAATCTTCGATGCTAATGTCCGAGCGATCGGGCCCCGCTGCCAGATGGGGGCGTTGTGAACTAACGGGTGCTGGAAAATGATGCCGTGCTTCGGAGGATCGGTCTTCTTCTTCAGATGCCGGAACATGGCCTTCTCAGCTCCGAGCAGCTGGATCGTTCCAGAAGGCATCGAAGCCATCCTCGTCAGGCTACCAGCCTGCATTATTAGACGCGCACCGATTATCGGGCCGGCCAACACGCAGATGTTGGGGGCGACCTGCTTCATGCGAGCCTCCACATACTGCTCCATCGACCGCCTCGAATCCATCGCTCTCTGGAGAGCGGAGGCCAATCCCTTTATCGGCGCCAAATCCTCATCCTGGACATCCGCACCCAGGGAATCCATATTCAGAGCCATGGATGAGAGGATAGCTTCCCTGGAACCATGATTCGCGATGGCCTCCGTATAGGCTTCTTTGGAGAGAACTTCCGTCAGCTCCGGAAAATGCAGTGAATACCACTCGTGCAGGCGCTCTGACAGCAGATTGTTGGTGAACACGATATCGTCGTAGGCCCGGACGGCCTGTCCCAGGAATACATCTGGGCCGATGCTGCTCTTGATCGCACGCTTCGCCAGCTCGATCGTGGCCTCCCTGTACAAGTCAAGTGAGAAACCGTGATCCTCAGGCCGGATGAACGAGGAATCGAATTTGGTGAATCTCCCGAACTCGGCAAGGCGGCGGTCGTATACCTGGGTGGCCTGACCGCCCAGACTCCTCTCTTCGTCCAGGACCTCACCGCTCCTGATCCTGTAAAGTCGTTCGGCAACATCTGAAGGATTCTTCGGGAAGGTGACCGCCTTCTTTACGCTCCCTTCAACGCATAGAAAGCTGCCGAACCACTTCGTGACCAGTATCATCTCGGCCTATATCTGACACTTGCATAAAAAGCCTGCCGGGCCAGATCTACTGCGTGTCAAGCAGTTTCGAAAGCTCGTCTGGCTTCAGAAGCCCGACCTCAGTTATGAATCCGGAGACATACCTACTTGGAGTCATGTCGAAGGCGGGGTTCAAGGCATCGGAACCCTCAGGCGCGACCCTGACCCCATCCAAAATCAGCACTTCGTCAGGCGACCGCTGCTCGATGACGATCTCGTCCCCGCTGAGGAGTGACGAATCGAATGTGCTGATCGGAGCTGCTACATAGAACGGGACGCCGTTCTCTCTGGCCAGGACCGCTTTCTCGTAGGTCCCGATCTTGTTTGCGAAATCGCCATTGCCGGCTATTCTGTCAGCTCCGACAATCACGACATCGACATCGGCGCGAATATAGTGCCCAGAGGCATTGTCTGAGATAATCGCATGGTCGATCCCCTCGTTCAACAACTCCCAGGCAGTCAGCTTGGCCCCCTGTAGTCGTGGACGGGTCTCATCCACGTACACGAAGAACTCCTTCCCTGCCCGACGAGCCAGTCTCATCGGTGCCAGAGCCGTTCCGAAATCGATTGTTGCTAGGGCACCAGCGTTACAGTGTGTCAATATCTTGCTCCCGTCACGAATCAAGTCTAGACCGTGCTCGCCGATTGATTTGCATCTGGCCACTATGGAATCGGAATACTCGTCCGCGGCTCCTGGAAGGCGTTCCCTCTCAGAAAGCATGAGGTTCACGGCGTAGAAGAGGTCGTGGGCAGTCGGGCGGGTGGACCTCATCCTGTCAGCCGCATCCTCCATATCTTCGCCTCTTATGGCTGCAAGAGCCATTCCGTAGGCTGCAGCTGCTCCGATGGAGGGAGCACCTCTGATCGTCATATCGGATATTGCCTCGGCAAGAGCTTCAGAGTTGTCGATCTCTACAATCTCGAAGCGATGTGGGAGCGCGCGCTGATTAATCGCCTTGACAACACCGTTCTCCATCCAGATGGCTCTGATGTCCTGAGCGCCATTGGGTGTCTTCACAAGCATGCGTCTCACATCGTGAATGGCCTATTCGGGATAAAAGGGTGGGCTCGTTCTGCCCACTCTGCAAAAGAATATTAAGCCAATTGCTGCATTCATCGCCGTCAAGGGCCCATGGTCTAGCGGTTATGACAGCGCTCTCACACAGCGCAAATCACCGGTTCGAATCCGGTTGGGCCCACCATTCCCCATTTGATTGAAATAACAAAAAGGGAGTCGGGCTAGCTCAGGATGCGCGGCCCGGCGGCCGCACACGGTTTCTCATCCACCGACGCAGACTCACCAGCGTCCCCTCATCTGGCCGGAAGCAAACAGAAATCGAGAAATGGTTTGGGAGTGAGCTGAACAGTATGATCGCACTCAGTCATCCTCGAATATGAACAGCTCGTCCACCGTGATCTTCAGGACCTTGGCGATATCATGCGCGAGCTTCAGGGACGGGATGTACTTCCCATTCTCGATGAATAGGATGGTCTCACGCCGCACTCCTATCTTCCTCGCCAGGTCGTCCTGGGTCATGTCGTATCTCGCCCTCAATTCCTTGATCCTGGTCTTCATGGCGTACCCTTTCCTCTTGACACCGCTGTCCAGATCACGAGGTATGTGGTGCCCATTGCTGCGACCAGGATGAACATCAGCTCCCCGACCGCGGGGAAGTCTGTCGTCGTGTCCTCAAGTAGAACGAGGAAGATCCACCCGAGGGCCATGCAAAGGTACATGCTCACGAAGAAGGAGAGGTAACCGGCACGCATCTTGAGCGCGGTCGATCTCTCATCCTCACTTGGTATTCCGCTCTTCGTTTCTTTCAGTCTCTTTCTGGCAACGAGAGCCGCTGCCAGTGCTATGGCAACCAGAATCACAGCAGACGCGACTACCGCCCAGTTCTCGGTGTCTGCAGCAAATGCAGATCCCTCGACGAAGAGCACGCCAACGATGATTACGGCCGCCAATATTCCGACGAACGCTCGGAATCTCATTCTCTTATCCATATCATTACACCTCTCGGCACATTTCGGTTATTTCGTGCTAACTTATTGTTAGCTTGTAACCACTTTATGTTAGCTATAACACACATTTCCTATTTGAAACCTTCGACAGAGAGTTTACGAGAATCGGAGAATGGAGCACCTCAATCAGCGAAGCATGAACAGCTAGAAATGTGGCGAATCGTTTCTTTGATCATGAAAGACAGAGGCTCGTGAATATAATTCGGTTATTGGACAACGGTCGAACTTGGCCGAGCTAGATACATGACTTGAGCAATATCCTTGCACAAATATTCTCAGTAAAGAAGAAACACCAAAAGGGTTTGCGAGCTGGCCCTGCAAGTTCAGGCGGAGTTGAAATCTGAGATTCACAGCCTGGCAGCTGGCTTGTTCAGGCCCGGTTGGGTCCACCTCTTCGTGCCCACTCTCCGATTGGACCGGGCACCATAGTCATGCGAACCCACGGTTTCCAGCTAATGTCCCGAGCCGAGGCTATTTACGACAGGCGCCTGCGCCTTACTTAGCGCGCTGTCCAGCAAGAGTGGAATGGATAAAGGAAAGTGGAAGAGGTTTTTTCACGAGCGGATTCTCGTAGCCGGTACTGCTGGCCCTACTTCCCACGAGTGTGACGGCTCTTGCCGTGGCCATTACCGTTGCCATTCCCGCCATCGCCGCCATTGCCGTTGCCGCCGTCGCCACCGTTACCGTTGCCGCCACCATCTCCGCCGTTGCCTCCGCCTGAACCCTGCGGAATCAGCGGACCGAGCACGATCCACGCGGCTCCGCCGTCGATACCGCCAACTCCGATCTTATATGTGGCGTAGTCGTTGCTGTCCTCCTCAACGAGGTCTGAGAACGGATGGGCGGGATCTAGCAGCTCGCCCTCTTCACCCTCTGGGTTGTAGAGGTGGGCTATGGCGTAGTCCACGCTGTACCACTGTCCGATCACGCCGACGCCGCCGACAACGCAGCCGAGCCGAGTCTCCACCGTGTAGACGCCCTCATCAAGGCCCGTCGTGTCCCAAAGCGTCCCATATATCACGTGGCCAGCCTTATTCACTTCGCGGCCCAGTCCTCGCTCCTCAATAACCTTCTCTCCGGTCAACGGGTCCCAGCCGGCCTCGAAAACTAGCGGTTCGTCCAAGGCGTCTGACGTCACGGTGATCTCGATGTACGAGACTGACACCATCCCCGTCATGGGCAGGACATTTGCCGAATCGGCGATGATTGCCGCCTGCTGCTCTAGGCCATCGTCATATGTTCCCGGATACAGGTTGACGTCGGTTGTCAGTATATCCCTCGACGACTCGTACCCGGTCATGTCTATGACCATGGCCTCAATCCGGACGTAGTTGTCTAGTCGCCACTGTGGTGCGTACACCATGTTGTCCGCGTAGAACACAGCGCACGAGATGGGGGGCTCCCCCGAAGGTGCCGTTACAATCAACGGGTCGCCTTCATCCTCGTGGGCGCCGATCATGCATGCACAGGATGTTATCCCGAACAGCACGGCGACTGCCATAGCAGATACTCTCTTTGGATTCATTTGTTCGTCTCCCCCGATTCCATAGTCAGGCACTTATCGCATACTAACTACAGTCGGAGACTGAACACTGAAATAGCACATCTTCCATCGCATGAAATCAGTTTCAGATGGACGAGACTCGTCGGGCCCATGGAGGGTTTCTGCGGAACCGCGCTACTTGATGATCCGGATCCGGTTGGTCATCCCATGTCGCTCCCTTACGACGAGTCCGCGCTTCTCGAGTTTATCTAGAAGTCTAGTGACCTTTGCCTTGGAGAAGATCTTCGCAGAAACCACGTGCATCTGCAGGAGTTCGCCGCCAGCAGCTCGTATCATCTCGTAAAGGCGTAGCTCGTCTGCGTCGAGCGTCCGCAGGATACGCTCGTCGTCAACCTTGGGCTCCGCCGCCGGCCCGCTAGCCTCTCCGACAGACTGACCAAGGCCGGCTCTGACAGAGGAGGCATCAGGTACAGCCGGCAGGCGCTCCGGAAGAGAACGTACTAGAATATACACCGATGCCGCCAGGAACACGACAGAGAGGGCAACCACCAGGCCCCTGTCCCGGGAGAAGTCCATGCTGACTCCGTCGCCTGACTGCACAGCAGCAGTCAGTGCGATTACGAATATTGCCGAGGAGATGCAGACTGAGGCCGCTGAAAAAACGAATTGAAGCGTTCTTGCGCTCACGAGCTATGTAACGCGGATGGCGATATTTTACATTTCCCGAAATGAACACTGAATGCCTTCGACCACTTGCGAGTGTCCGAACCCAGTCAGTATGGCCCGGGCGCTCTATCAAGCTTATAAAGCTTTCCAGTTCCCGGGTAGAAAAGGATTTTAACGAGGTCCGTGAATGATGTCCTTCTAGTCTAGATGGGACAGGGGGGACGCTTATGACCAAGACTGCGCATGAAGGCGGTAGACTCTTCGTTGCCTCAATCATGCTTCTGACGTCGCTATTTGTGCTGCTCTCGTTCTCGGTCCTGAGCCCTGCGATGTCACCTCTGACGGCAATCGCGGACCTCGATGCCGACGGCGTGCCCGATAGCACGGATATATTCCCTGCTGACCCTAGCGAGTGGAGGGACTCCGACAACGACGGCGTTGGTGACATCAATGACGCGTTCCCGAATGACCCCAGCGAGACCATTGATTCCGATGGCGACGGAATAGGTGATTCCATCGACTTCATGGACGAAGGTAACGGTGGGGTGAGGATATCGCTCATTGAATTCGAATTCGAGGGATACACGTCGAGCTGTCACCGCGACAAATACAGTCCGGACCCATGGTTCGAAATCAGAGTCGACACCGACTGTGACGGCGACTTCGATGCCGTTTTCCAGAGTGAGGTGTTCTACGGCGAGGACTACCTGGAATGCTTCTTCGGGGCGGACGTCGACCTGAGGGACGATGCCGAGAGCGTGAGGTTCTCGATTATAGTCTACGACGTGTGGGATGTAGACAACAACGAAATCACAGACTTCGAGATCCTGGACTATGTGCCCCTGGATGGGCTCATGGCGGAAGACCAGACAGTTGGTCTTCCCTATTGCTCCACCTGGACCTATTGCGGGGAGGGGGACACGGACGACCCCGACTGCAGGTTGGAATACATGATTTCGACCGTGGCTCTACCTTAAGGATGATATCGAGTTTGTGGAAAGGTCTATCGTACGAGCTTTTGCACGTGACGACAGTTACGGCATCAGAATTGGCAAATGCTCGTACGCCCACAGCTCAACAATCATTCGTATGGTCCACGGTCGCAAGCCCGAGCCATTGAAGCCTAGCAGTTCTATTTTCTGCTCGCTAGCTTGCGCACTAACGGTGGCTTAGTATGGCCAATCTTCTGCTCCAACTTGGAGATTCTCGCATTCAACCGTTCAAGGCCATCTCGAGTCTCAGCGACAGCCAGGACAAGCTCCTTTGACACATTCCCGCGTTTGGACTGCGCACCCTGAAGGCTGGCCTCCAGCAGCTTTATCCGTTCTTCCAGGGCGCCCGCATCGGCTCTCGGAACGTCCGAATCCGCCCCTGTGTGGCCCTGGATGATGGCAAGTCCCTTGTCGATCTTCCTGTCAGAAGATGAAAGCAACACCGCGAGACCCTGATTCATCCTCTCGTCTATCATCCTCTGGAACTCGCTCAGCGTCTTGTTCATGGATTTCTCGAGCGTCTCTAGAACCGAGTCCTGAGCCTCGACGCGTCTTATGACGTCCGAGAGATCTCCCAGATCCCTGCATACAGTCTCCAGGAGCTCCTTCTGACTGACATCGATGGATACTTCCACGGACTCTGTCGGGCAGTTTCTCAGTGAATCGATCATGGCGAGCATGTCGACCGCTGGGCCCGAGTTCATGACGACATCCTTTATCGGCTGCAGCCGGGACATCTCCAGCTCGGCCAGCTTGAGAAGGCTTTTGTTGCCTTTCTCGATGCCAGTCAGTTCTCCCAAGATTACCTCAAGGTCCGTGACGGCCTTCGCGAGGTTGGAATCCTCGAGGGAGCGAATGCTTCTCACGGCGTCCTTCTTCCCCCTTGCGATGGCATCGGCGACTGTCGGGTTCTCGTGGGAGTACACGATGACCATGTGATCGACGTCAGACATCACCCTCTTCTCCACGTATGTCCAATCGGCCTCCTTGACGACCGTCTTCTGCCCATTCGCACGCTCGAACAACATGACGAAGCACCTGTTCGGAAGAAGGCAGACCTCAATCTCATAAGGACTGTTTCTGGCGAGCGGGGGCACATGCTCTGGCTTCTCCTTCTCGACAGCGTTCAGAAAGGCGCCGATGTATGCGGCTGCGTAGTTCTCAAGGGACTTCCTGGTAGGAAGCCGTGTCTTCTGCTTGGGGGGGACCATTGACGGACCAGGTATTGAGGATATACGATATTGAGCTTTCGCATGGGGCGTGGTTCAGGAAACAATTATGTAGCGTCTTGACGATGAGAGGCCCACGGCGACACCCACATGAAGCCTACATGCTCGTGTCAGTGCAAGAAGTTCTAACCGTGGTGGTCTATGTGAGCATAATTCAATCCAAGCGATATATCAAGAAAGTCGGACTCATCGGAGACTCCGGCGTGGGCAAGACCTCACTCATAAGGAGATTCACGGTCGATGTCTTCGAGGATAGGTACATTGCGACAATCGGCACGAAGGTAAGCAAGAAGGACATAGAATACAAACTCCCTGACAAGACCATCTACCTTACGTTGATGCTCTGGGACATTCTCGGACAGAAGGACTACAAGAAGATCCGGACCCAGAGTATCCAGAGTTCGCACGGGGTCATAATCACCTCCGACCTGACAAGGCCGGAAACGGTGAGAGCCGCGGAGGAATTCTGGCTTCAGGAGGTATGGGAGGTCCTAGGCGACGTGCCCGTTCTGTTCATAGGGAATAAGGCGGACAGCGCGGAGCCCGGATGCGATGCGATAAAGGACCTCGATGAGATTGGGAGGAAGACAGAGATGCCTGTGATCCTCTGCAGTGCGAAGACCGGAGAGAAGGTGGAGTCCGCATTCAATCGTATCGGAGAGATCATGATATCCGGGGAGTTCTCTAGGAGGCAGGCAGTCCCTGAGGGAGAATGCGGGTCATTGGCTCAAGCCGTGGACGAGGTCGTGAACGATTTCTGCGAGCAATACGGAGACACCGCGAAGGCGATGGATTTCGTCGAGAGGGAATTCACGAAAGCCAAGGTGAACATCCACAAACCGTCGAAAGAATCTCTGTTGACGGCGATTGAGTACCTTTCGGATGTCGAGAGAGACATCCACGGAAGGGATGTCTCAGAGGTCAATAAACTGAGACGATGGAAGATGATCGACGAGGCGGATTAGATCGGTCAGCGCAGTCGAATCGACCTCCAGGTGGAATCGGACTGAGGAAGAGACGGTTGGAAACGGCCCTGCAGCGGCTGAGGCCTCTCGGTAGCCTGTCAGCGCAGTTAGAGCAATATCCCACTCCTGCACATATCGCCGCAGATGTTCTGTGGGAGGCGTACAGCTCGGGCGACATTCGGGGCAGGGATGTTGCAGACCTCGGCTGCGGGAACGGCATATTCTCGATTGGAGCCAAGCTGCTCGGGGCCGACAGGGTCGTAGGGCTCGATGTGGATAAGGATGCTGTCGAGGTAGCCTCAGAAAACGCCAGCGACCTATCTCTCGAGATAGAGTTCACCGTCTCAGACGTTTCCGACTTCCAAGGATCCTTCCACACGACGGTCCAGAACCCGCCGTTCGGGGCGCAGACAAAGCACGCGGACCGCGCTTTCATCAGGAAATCAATCGCCATCTCGCCGACCGTCTATTCCCTTCACAACGAGATCGGCATGGATTTCGTTTTCCAGATGGCTGAATCCCTCGGAGCGACCTGTGTCGCGGTCAAAAGGTATAAACTCGAGATACCATATGCTTTCGAATTTCACAGAAAGACCAGAGAGATCATTTCGGTCGTTCTGCTCAAGTTCCAGAGATAGGTGATTCAGCTGCCGAAAACCGAGAAACAGGTTCTGCCAGGTGACGAGGTCGCCCAGGCCGAGGAATACATAGCCGGCGAGGGCACATATGAAGACAAGGATGGCAGAGTGTATTCCAGCGCGATGGGCATACTGGAAGTGGACCAAAACGAGAAGATTGTTAAGGTCGTGCCAAACAACCCGCCAATCGTCCTCGTGGAGGGCGACACGGTCATCGCGAATGTCACGGATGTCAAGCCAGCAATGGTGATCTGCATGATCGTATCCCAGGAGAAGAAGCGAAGGGCGGTCTCTAGCGAGAACCTCGCTGCGATCCACGTCTCAAAGATCGCCAGCTCGTATGTGGAAGACGCAAGAGACCTGGTCCGCCCAGGAGACCTGATCCGTGGAAGCGTCATCCAAGCGCTTCCATCTGTACAGCTCACGACTTCCGGACCTCATTTCGGCGTCCTCAGAGCGCTGTGTCCGTCATGTCGAGAGCCTCTGGACATGAAGGGCGAGAAGCTCTACTGCGAACGTTGCGAGCGCACTGAGACAAGGAAGATAACTGATGACTATCGAGACTTCGAAATCTGAGACGGAAGAGCTATACTCGTGCAATGCGATGAGGCGCTCTGGAAGGGGGGAATGCTTTGACGGATGACAAGGATGTCTTGGAAGAAATAAACCGGCTTCGAGAGGATGTCAAACAACTGAGAGAAGTCGTCAACGTACTGGTCAACGTCGTCATTGAGGAAGACCTAGAGGAGGACGAGGATGAATTCTCCACCTTCGTCAGCAAGGACGGCAGATTCAACCTCCACAACTGATGCATATTGGTTCAACCTTGCATCCATCAGATTCAGAGCTGGTTTCTATGAATAAAGGCTACTTCATCCAACAGATGAGGGCACAGCAGAAGTGGAGGCTCGAGGATTCCGTCAACTTGCTCCCGTCTGAGAATGTCACCAGCCCACAGGTTAGGGCATTGCTCTCCTCCGACTTCGGGCACAGATACACGCTTCCGGTCAACGCGAAGTATGCTGGTGAGTATCTTGAGAACGGCTATCGAGGAACCAAGATCACCACCGAGATCGAACAGTCCGCCGAAGAGCTCGCGTGCGAGGTCTTCCGTTCTAAGTACGCCTGCGTCCAACCACTATCTGGACACATCGCGGCTATGATTGCCATCGTTTCGGCTACGAAGCGGGGAGACACGATGTGTGCGATCCCTGTCGAGTACGGCGGTTACGACGGTTACGGACAGGCCTATCTTCCGGATATATTCGGACTAAAGGCATGCACGCTGCCGTTCAACCCGGACTCGTTCACCATCCAGACGGACAAAGCCGCCGCCATGATAAGGAAGAGGAAACCGAAGCTGGTCATTCTTGGCGCGTCATTCATCCTGTTCCCGTATGATATGAAACCGATCCAAGAGGCGTGCGAGAGGACGGGGTCAACCCTGATGTACGACGGTTCCCATGTACTTGGCCTCATCGCTGGAGGAGAGTTCCAGCAGCCGCTCAAAGAGGGAGCGAACGTTTTGTATGGTTCCACGCACAAAAGCTTCTTCGGCCCCCAGGGGGGGCTGATAGTCTCCGATGACCGCAACGCCGACCGTGAGATCAGAAAGAACCTTACTTGGCGGATAGTGGATAACATCCATTGGAACAGAATCGCCGCTCTGGGACAGGCGCTCCTGGAAACACAGAGACATGGCAGCCGGTATGCGAAGCAGATTATCAGGAACTCGAAGAGGCTCGGGCGAGAGCTATCAGAAAGAGGGTTCCCGGTCATGTTCGAGGAACTCGGATACACGCAATCGCATCAGCTATTGATCGACCAGAAGAAGCTGAGGAAGACCTATGGGTCTTCCATGAACGACTTCTCCATTAAGGTGGAGAAATCAAACCTCATCATCGACTCCGTCGGAAGACTAGGCACGGCTGAAATTACCCGCATGGGGGTTAAGGAGAAGGACATCTCGGAACTTGCCGACCTCTTCATGGACGCCGCTGAGGGGAAGAACGTCAAGAGACGCGTAAAAGCCTTCAGAGAGCGGTTCGACATGGAATACATCATCCGATAGTCTGACAGAGCCTGAAACGAATTAATACAAGTGGGCACGTATCAGCCTTTATTGAGCCCAGAGAGATATTCTAGACAGACGCTCCTCAAGGAGATCGGCGAGGAGGGCCAGAGAAAGATATCCGCGGCCAGAGCGGTGGTCATCGGCTGCGGAGCCCTCGGAACGCACGCAGCCTCGTTGCTGGCAAGGGCAGGCGTCGGTCGCATCCTCATCGTTGACAGAGACCGTGTGGAACTGAGCAACCTTCAGCGGCAGACCCTGTTCTCTGAGCAAGACATCGGTGAGCCGAAGGCGTCCACTGCGGAACGTATGTTGAAACGAGTGAACTCTGTGATTGAAATAACCTCGACGATGACCGATGTACGGGCTGACAGCGTCGAGAATCTGGTCGATGGTGCGACCGTTGTGGTCGACGGCACAGATAACATGGAGACGCGTTTCGTTGTCAACGACGCTTGCGTGAAGCTCGGCATCCCTTGGGTATACGGGGGGGCCGTCGGCACGTCTGGAATGGTATTTCCTATCGTCCCAACGGGACCGTGTCTGAGATGTATATTCCCAACGCTTCCGCCAACCGGCCAACTCCCTACATGCAACACTGTCGGAATCGTGAATTCTCTTCCGACCGTGGTCGCGTCCCTTGAGGTCACAGAGGCCCTGAAGGTCATGCTAGGGCAGGACACCACGCCCGAACTCTTGATAATCGATGTGTGGCACGGAGACCTTCAGAAGATCCGCGTCAAGAGGAACCCAGACTGCGAAAGTTGCGGCAAACACCACTACTACGCGTACGATAGGTGAGAGTGTGAGAGGAATTCTGCTTCTTTCGGGAGGAATCGACTCCCCGGTCGCGGGGTATCTGCTTGGGAGGCAGGGGATCGACCTTGTGGCGGTTCATTTCGATGCGGCGCTCTCCGACCGACCAAGCGAGAGCGACAAGGTTCTGAAGCTGATGGAGCAGATGGATCGCGCTTTGGCCACGAACATGACGAAGATGGTCGTGCGTCACGGAGAAGTCCTGAACACATTAGCTGAGAAATGTGGGTCCGGCCTGACATGCGTCCTCTGCAGAAGGGTCATGCTGAGGATCGCCAGCAAGTTCGCGGATAGCATGGACGCCTCATTCATTGTGACGGGCGAATCACTCGGCCAGGTGGCGTCCCAGACGCTCATGAACATCTTCGTAGAGGAGGAGGCAGCATCCGTTCCGGTGCTCCGACCCCTGATCGGCATGGACAAGGTGGAGATCGAACGCATAGCCAAGGAGATCGGCACATACGAAATATCCGTCTCGACGGGTTCGTGCTGCGAATACGCCCCTGACAGGCCCTCGACACATGCGTCGCTCGAAGCGGTGCTCGACGAGGAATCCCGAGTCGACATCGACGGAATCGTCGACGCGGGAGTCAAAGGCGCCAGGACGATGGAGTGAGGTGATCCAGACGAAGGGGCTTGTTCTAGACACATCGGCCCTCTACTACGGCAAAGACATGCCACCGGAATTCGAACTGGTGATATCGCCGGGAGTGGTTAGGGAGCTGGACCGCGAAGGGATGAAGGAACGACTCGAGCTGCTCCTGGCCACGAGGATCAAGGTGCTGTCGCCTAGCAAGGAATCGCTAACGAAAGTCATTGCCGAGAGTGAGAAAACCGGCGATTCAAGGAGACTGTCGTCGACGGACAAAGAGGTTCTCGCACTTGCGCTCGACCTCGGCTACCAGCTCATGACTGACGACTACTCCATCCAGAACCTCGCAGAGGTTCTAGGTGTATCGTACGAGGGTTTGGAGCAGAAGGGGATTCGAAAGGTGTTTCATTGGGAATTCCGCTGCGTCGGCTGCGGCAAGAGGTTCGACTCGGATGTCACAGAATGCGATATCTGCGGCAGTCCGACTAAGACAAAACGCAAGAAGAGATAGTTCGGTGATGCGCTTCAGCGTCAATTCTCCAGGAATATCCCGACTATAGGAACAGTCGCTTGCACCGGATAGCTCTATCCAAACCACGGTCGCCCAATATCGCCATGGCCAACCCCAGCATAAAGTCGTTCGAAAAGAAGAGATCGGCGAACCGCTTGGTACGTAGGGAGCGACTCAGTGGATTGTGCATGACTCGGCGCCATTCCTGTTCGTACGTGGACAAAGGAGTCCCGTTCGCCACGTGCTCTCTCGCGATCCGCCCCGCCAGTCTTCCAGCGATCATCGCGGTGGGGATGCCGCCACCATTCGACGCCATCGTATGTCCAGCAGCGTCCCCCACAAGCATCACATTCCCATTGACGGTTGAGGCGACGGGACCCGACATCGGCACGAACCCAAGAGCCACATCCGTCACTCTGCAGTCTAGGTTGTCCACGAACCGTTTGAAGGCAATGCTCGGCTGCTCCCTGCAGGTCCTGCTGTTCAGGCCCAGGCCGACATTGGCTCCCCTGGTTTTCGGGATGATCCACGCATACCCTCCGGGCGCGACCGTCCCAAAGAACATCTTCACCGCGTCGCCGAACTGGCCCTCGGCTCTGCCGGTTATCGCAGGATACCTGGCCGACGGCCTCTGAAGGCCTGCCTGCCTCGCTACAAGCGAATTTGGGCCATCTGCACCTACGATAACCTTCGCTCTGACCTCGCCGATAGTCGTGTTTGCGACACCATCTCTGATAGAGGTGAGTGACGCACCTTTCTCGACCCTTGCGCCGTGCTCGACAGCGAGGCTCACAAGATGCTTGTCGAAGACACGCCGGTCCAACGCGTGCGACACGAAATCGGAGCTATAGACTCTCCCGCCTGGGGAGACGAACTCTACGGAGGAACATCTACCCGCGGTCAGGGAGTCGTCGAGATCGAACAACTCCTCCAGGTTGGTCCCCCGAGGGAAGATCGAGTACATCTCCTTCGTCGCGGGAAGGAGTTCGCCACATTGGACAGGATAGCCGATCTCCCTCCGCCTGTCGATCATGAGGACTTCGGTATCCCTGTCGGCACAGAATCTAGCCGTTGTGCTCCCTGCAGGACCTGCACCTACGACGAGGATGTCGACTTCCAGGGTTTCTTCCCCCTTGTTAACGTCGCACCTCTCATAGTAAGGAACTCTGTCGAGACATCAATGAAGCCCTGGCTACGCAACAGTTCCTCGTACACGGTGGTGAAACCGAACGCATCGTAGGTGTCGACGAACTTCCTGTACGGATCATTCTTCCACCTCGCCCGTGCCGCTGGATTCACCGCAACCCTAGCGAGGGTGGGAACGACGAAACGCATGTGCATCTGCATGAGCTTCGCCATCGGACCCGGTGGCGGCTTCGCCACATCAGCGATGAAGGTCTGTCCACCTTCTCTCAGAACCCGGAACATCTCGCTCGTGCCAAAGGATTTGTCCTTGAAATCCCTGAAGGAGAACGAGCAGAACACTTTGTCAACGGAATCATCGGTGAGTGGTACGCTCTCTCCGACGCCCCTGATGAGGCTGACCCGTCCCTCGTCGAGTGATTCGCGGGATGCTTTCAACAGCCGATCGGATGGTTCCAGACAATAGACGGTCTGATCCCCAAGATGCCGTGCAAAGCTCCCTGGCCCCGATCCAAGCTCGAGGACGATATCGTTGCTGTCGGCCCTGCTGGCCACCTCGGCCCTCCACCTGTCAGCCAAGCCCAATGTGATAAGCTGATTCACCCTATCATAATAGGGTGCCACATCCTCCATCGCCTCAAGAACCTCGACCCACTCAGAGGTGGTCATACCTTCAGGATTCATTTGTATACACCTACGAGTCCCTTTCGAGTACCTTCGAAACCAGATTACGCAGAGCCTCGCTGTACTGCGTGTTCGAGAGGCAGCCCAGATGTTGCAGGGCTTCCATGCCGTAGTACTCAGCCATGGCTCTGGTCTTCTCGATCGCCCCCGATTCCGTGATAAGGTCGACACATCGCTTGATCGCCTCCGGCGATGGCTCGTTCTGGCTCACGACGTCAGCGAGTTCCTTCGAGGCACTCTCTGACTCCTTCATAGCGATAAGTGACGGAAGCGTCAGATAACCCTCCCTCAAATCGGTACCGACCGGTTTTCCTGTCCGTGCCTCATCGCCCACGAAATCCAGGATGTCGTCCACTATCTGGAACGCGATGCCGAGGTTCAGGCCATACGCGCCGAGGCAACGGAGTTCCTCCATCGTACCCCCCGCGAGGTAGGCTCCGACGGTCGCTCCGGCACTCAACGGCTCAGCCGTCTTCCGCTCCATTATCCGAACGTATTCGTTCATGCTCAAATCCTTGGTATGTCGATATCGACTCTGCATTATCTCGCCTTCGGCGAGCTTCGCACACGCATCGGAGGTTATTCTGACCACCTCCTTGTCAAACATACCGCCCAACGAGAACGCCTTTACGAACAGGAAATCCCCGGTCACCACTGCGTTGTGGAGACCGTACTTGAGATACACGGTCTCACGACCCCGTCTCGTGTTGCCGCCATCATTGATGTCGTCGTGCACGAGAGTCGCCGAGTGAATCAACTCAAACCCGGCTGCGATGTCAACGATCTTGTCGACATCCTGTCCTCCAAGGCTCTTGTACGACAGGATTGTCACCGTGGGTCTGAACCGTTTTCCACCTGAATCTATGACATGAAGAGAGGCGTCCGTCAGGATCGTCTCCTGAGACTTCACCATCTCTCGGAGCCTGTCCTCGACGAGTTTCAGCTCACTGTCTACGCCAAAATCCCAAGGGGATGGCCTCATCAGATTCCGCATATGACCCAATATCTACTTAACACTAATGGTTTGCTGGCCATGTGCTGGGTAGCCCTTCCACAACGACCCTGGACACCTCAGGCTACGCGGCACTCCGCCGGGTGAGGATGGTATATATCGGAGGCCCCCCTTCAGGGAACCGATGGGCGAAACGAGACCCGAACGACAAAGCCCTGGGCTGAAGGTCTGGTTCATGGAGGTGAGGGCGCCGTTCTTCACCGCCGCCATAGTGCCGACGGTTTTCGGGGCCGTGTTCGCTTGGCATGAGAAGTCGTCCTTCGACATCCTCTTGTTCATTCTCACGCTGATGGGAGTGTTGTTCCTGCATGCCGGAACTAACGTCGTCAACGACTATTTCGACTACAGGAGCGGTACGGACCGCATCAACAGGAATAGAAGCCCGTTCAACGGAGGGAGCCCGTTCGTAGTCGAGGGCACTCTGAGCCCGAAGGCGATCTACAGGGCCGCGCTCATCTTCTTCGCGGTCGGTGCCGTGATCGGCCTTATCCTGGCGTTCTGGGTCACCCTGCTGATAATCCCGCTCGGAGCGGTCGGTATAGGCTTGGGGTACTTCTACACAGCCCCCAGAACCAACCTCGTCGCCAGGGGAGTAGGGGAGATCGCAGTCGGTCTCGGTTTCGGCCCGCTGGTTGTAGGAGGGGCCTATGCCGTGCAGACGGGAGAACTCGTATGGCTCCCGTTTGCAGCCGGGGCCCCGATCGGTTTCCTGATAGGGCTTGTGATCTTCATCAACCAGTTCCCGGATATGGAGGCTGACGGCAAGGTCGGGAAGACCCACTGGGTCGTCAGGATGGGACTGTCGAAAGCAGCCATAGGGTACACCGCACTGATGTCTACCGCGTTCGCCTCGATAATCGTCCTGTGGATAATGGGAGTCTATCCGGCCCTCGCGCTCCTGGGCCTCATCCCTGGAGTTATGGCTCTGCGTGCAGGAAGGATAGTCCTGCGCAGACACAGTCAATTCGAAGAACTGATACCGGCGCAGTTGATGACCATCCAAATACACATGTATGTCGGAATCCTGATTACAGTGGGCATGATCGCCTCAGGGCTTCTTCTCTAGATCGGACCAGATTCAGGGGTTGAACAGTCCGCCAGCTGCCTGCTGACATAGCTCCACAACCGCGTCGAAGTATATGCCGAGCACGACGGTCATCACAACAGCGAACAGTATCGCAACGCCTGTGAGCCGTGGCACGGATATGCGGTCCTCCGGGCCCTTCTCCATGTACATGTACTTGATCACGCGTGCGTAATAGTAAAGCGACAGCGCGCTGTTCAGGATGCCCGCCACGGCCAACCATATCAACCAGGACGGGCCGGGGTCTAGCGAGCCATACACGGCAGATGAGAACAGTACGAACTTGCTCGCGAACCCTGCTAGCGGTGGGATCCCAGCCAGGGACAACAGTAATAGCGTCATCGCGAGCGCGAGGAGCGGGGATCTCGTCCTCAGGCCCTTGAAATCGTTCAGCGACTCCCCGACGCCGCGGGCCCCCATGGCAGATACGACCATGAACGCCCCGGATTTCATGAACGCGTGCGTAAGCACGTGGAACAGACCGCCCGCAAGCGCGTACTCCGTACCTATGGGCAGCACCATCAGTATGTATCCTGCCTGTGCGACGGACGAATATGCCAGCATCCGCTTGATATTCGTCTGCGAGACAGCTATGAGGTTGCCGACGGTCATCGTTATGATGGCGATGACCGCCACGGCGACGTCCCAGTCGGCTTTGGTTACGAGAAGGCCCACGAGGAATATCTTGAACAGCGCGGCGAAGCCCATCTTCTTGGATGCAGCCGCCAGGAGCCCGGATATCGGGTTTGGGGATCCCTCGTAGACATCCGGGGCCCACATGTGGAACGGAACGATAGCCACCTTGAACCCGAGTCCTGCCAATATCATCACGGTGGCGAGTGTCCCGACCGAAGCCATTCCGTCGAAGGACGAGAACATCGCTTCCATCGCAGGACCCATGTCCGCTATCGCGGTCGTCCCCGACACGCCATAGAACAGCGATATCGCGAACAACGTCAGGGCGGACGAGAACCCGCCGACGATGAAGTACTTCGTCGCGGCCTCAGCCGACCGCTTCTCCCGTTTGCTGAACCCCGAGAGGGCGAACGACGCTATGCCGGCCACCTCGAGGCCGACGAACAGCAGTATCAGGTCAGTGGACATGGCCACCACGGTCATGCCTATGACGGCCAACAATATCAGCGCATAATACTCGCCATGGTTCCTCTCCTGTCTGATGGATTCCGGGGAGCTCAGGACCACGATGATCCCGACTGAGACGAATGCGAGGGCGAACACGCCCGAGAAGAGATCCACCTCGATGAGCGATATTTCGCTTTCTGACGGCTCCCACACTCCCGCCAACGTCCAGGCCACAAGCATGACGGCATATCCTACGAGAGGAGCCAGGGCGACAGCTGCTAGGATCCGCTTGTCCTTGAAGATGTAGTCCAGCGCAGGCATCATCAGCGCGAACACGACGAGCAATAGCTGCGGCAGGAATGGTTCCAGCATGCTCAACACGGTCAACTCAGCCACCTCCGAAGGCCCTCAGGGCGAAATCGACCGCGGGCCAGATACGGTCGAACACCAGCGAAGGGAACACGCCGAATATGGCTATCAGAACGACCAGGATGGCCACCGGCACGCCCTCGTACCAGTCGACGTCCTTCAGATGGGACGTGTCGATACGATCAGTAAGCGGACCGAACATGGACCGCTGAAGCGCCCACAGGTAGTAGCCGGCCGTGATAGCCACCGCCCCGATCGGTACGAACACCCACATGCCCCACTTGAAGAACATCGCAGCGAACACCATGAACTCCGCCGCGAAGCTGACGAGGCCAGGCAGGCCGAGCGATGCGAGGAAGCCCACGGTCAGGAGGGTAGCCGCGATCGGCATCTTCTTGGCCAAGCCGCCGAGTTTCGGTATCAAGCGCGTGCCGCATTTGTGCTGAAGCACACCGCACATCATGAACAGGACCGCCGTCACGAGACCGTGTGCGAACATCTGGAACACGCCGGCTACTATTCCGAGCTCCCCGAGCGTCGCGTAACCGAGGAGGACGAAGCCCATGTGGCTGATGGACGAGTACGCCACCATCTTCTTCAGGTCCGTCTGTGCTAGGCAGAGCACCGCCCCGTACACGATGCTAACGACGGCGATCACCGCCATCACTATCATCATATCCTCGGCGCCTGTCGGAAGCGAAGGTATTGCGACCCTTATCAGGCCATATCCGCCCATCTTGAGCAGCAGGCCCGCAAGTAACACGCTTCCAGCCGTCGGCGCCTCGACATGCGCGTCGGGCAGCCAAGTATGGAAAGGCACCATCGGCAACTTGACGCCGAACCCGAAGAGCATCGCAGCGAATATCGCGAACTGAATGTTCCGGCTGAACCCGACGCTCTCCTCGGCGATGGCCACCATGCTGAAGGTCTCTATACCAGCCTCGAAGTACATCGCCATGATGGCGATGAGCATCGCGAGCGACGCGATGTGCGTGTAGATGAAGAACTTGATCGCGGCGTAGTCCCTATTCGGACCCCCCCACACGCCGATCATGAAGTACATCGGTATGAGGACGATCTCCCAGAAGACGTAGAACATGAAGTAGTCGAGGGACACGAACACCCCGAGCACTCCCACCTCGAGCACCAACATCAGGCCGAAGTATTCCTTCGGCCTCTTCTTCGTGTCCCACGAGAAGACGATCGACAGGAGGCACAGAAGCGTGGTCAGCACGAACAAAGGCAGGCTGATGCCGTCCATCCCGACCATGTAGTTGATCCCCAGCGTCTCGATCCAAACATGCGATTCGTAGAACTGGTAGCCGTTGCTGTACGACTCAATCGTCCCTGAAGGGGCAGAGTATGGATCGACTACGAACTCGAAGGCCACCACGAGGGACAGTATGAAGGCTGCCAATGCGAAGCCCAGCGCGACCCACTTCGCCAGATCCTCCCGCTTGCCGAGGGAGAAAGCGATCAGCGATCCCACCAACGGCAGGAGGATTATGAGCGAGAGAACGGGAATACCCTCCAACATCCTATCACCAACCTCCCCACGGCACGATGTACAGCATGAATATCAGCAAGAGGCAGAGGCCTATGACGATGAGCCCCGCGTACCTCTGGACGTTTCCCGTCTGCATCGTCCTCATGACGTTGCCGGACCGCCCGCCAAGGTACGCGAACCCGTTCACAATGCCGTCGATCACGTAGCGGTCGAAGGCGTCCGCGACAAGCGAGATGGAGTACACGACTCTGAGAGCGAAGTCGTCGTAGAACTTGCTGATGTACCATCTGTTCTCAAGCGCGACCTGCAGTCGTCCGGGTATCCCACGGGCGAAAACAGACCTGTCGAATCCAGGTAAGTAATACATCTTGTATGCTAGGAGTATGCCACCGGTCGCCAGCACGAGCGAGACGTAGGTGAGCGGGTCACCGAATATCACGCCGAGCATGTCCGTCGCGGATTCGTGATGCACCTCGTGGAGGAGCCCTCCGATCGAGCCCTCGATGAAGTACTTGAACCCGTCGCTTATGAACAGCGCGAAACCGGACACTGCGGCGAGCGCCGCGAGTATCACGAGCGGGACGGTCATGAGCTTCGGGGACTCATGCGCGTGGTAGTCAGACCTCGGCTCCCCTGCGAACGTCATGAACCACATCCTGAACATGTAGAAGGCGGTCATGAACACAGTGGCGATTCCCATGAACCATAGCAGGAAGAATATGCCGTCGAACTCGCCAGCGTGATAGACGGCTGCGAGCACCTCGTCCTTGCTCCAGAAGCCAGAGAGCGGCGGAATTCCGGCGATGGCTAACGCTCCCACAAGCATGGTCATGGATGTTATGCGCATCTTCTTCCCGAGGCCCCCCATGAGCCTCATGTTGTTCGTCCCCACGGCATGGATCACGCTGCCGGCGCACAGGAACAGGAGCGCTTTGAAGAACGCGTGGTTCATCAGGTGCAGTATCGCGGCAGAGTACCCGCCACCTGTATCCGCGTACAAGACCAGGTACCCTCCCGCGCCCAGCGCGAGCGTCATGTAACCCAGCTGACTGATCGTGCTGTATGCGAGCACCCGTTTGATATCCGTCGCGACGAGCGCCACCGTGGCGGCGAGCAACGCCGTCACGCCGCCGATGACCGCCACGAACAGCAGGCTCTCGGGAGCCTGAATCAGAAGCGGGTACGAGCGCGCCGTGAGGTACACGCCGGCCTTGACCATGGTCGCCGCGTGTATGAGGGCCGATACGGTGGTAGGACCTTCCATCGCGTCAGGCAACCATTCATGGAGCGGGAACTGCGCGCTCTTACCTATCGCGCCTCCGAATATCAGCACGGTCGCGAGAACCATCATATCGGTGGGCACAGCCGCTGCGTTGTCCTGGTCGAACAGGGTGACGAAATCGAGCGAGCCGACATACTTGAAGAGTATGATTATGCCCGCCATGAGCATGATGTCGCCCACACGCGTGACGATGAACGCCCTCTTGGCGGCGCTTGCGGCGGACGGCTTCTCGTACCAGAAGCCAATCAAAAGGTAGGAGCACAGGCCCACGAGCTCCCAGAAGATGAACATCTGAAGGTAGTTGTCGGAGATTACCAGGCCGTACATCACCGATATGAAGAGCATGATCTCGGCGTAGTACCGTCTTCGATTCTCGCCCTCCCCGTGCATGTACCCGCCGGAGTATATCACGACGAGCGTGCCGACCACAGACACGACAACCAACATGACCGCAGTCAGCTGGTCGATCCATATGCCGAACGTGAACGAGATGTCGCCTATGATCAACCATTCAAACTTCGGGCCGTCCCCGACCATCGTGCTGCCCGACATGACCTCCCAGATCACGAGCACGGAGAGGATCAACGCGGCGGCCGCACCTCCTATCGCGTATCCAGCGCCGTCCTCCCAAGACAGGGTACGCTTCGGTAGGATCGCGATCAGTATGAATGCTGCGAAAGGAAACACCGGTATGAGCCATGCGTACTCCAGCATTCTACCACCTCAGGATGTTGATCTTGTCGACTTCGATCGTCCGGTACTGCCGGTAGACCGAGAGCAGTATGGCGAGGCCCACCGCCACCTCGGCCGCTGCGATCGCGATGGAGAACAGCGCGAAGGCCTGCCCTGACGGATCGGCGCCACCGTGCAGGACGGTGTGATACGAGCTGAACATCACGAGGTTGATGTTGGCGGAGTTGAGCATTATCTCGATGCACATCAGGACGACTATCGCGTTCCGCTTGGTCAGGACGCCGTACGCGCCTATGCAGAAGAGAAGCGAGCTGAACACCAGCCAGTACTCGATCGGTATCATTCGCCCTCCTCCTTCGCGAGGAACACCCCGCCGAGCATGGCGACGAGCAGCAACAGGCCGATCAGGAAGAAGGCGAGGCCGTAACCTTCGACCTCGGATGTGCCGAACAGAACCTCACCTACATCTTCGTTGGTGGTCGGGTCCATGTCGCCCTCTGGCCAGGACGCCTCTGTGACTGCCAGGACGAACAAGAGGGCCAGGAGGCAGACCGCGATCACCTTCGAAGCAGCCCTCCTCCTCATTTCCTCTCACTCTCCATTATCTCACGCTTCGTGAGCATGATACCGAACAGGATCACGATGGTGACCGCGCCCACGTACACCAGGAGCTGGACGATTGCCACGAACTCGGCGTTCAACATGATGAAGAGGCATGCGATAGCGATGAAGCAGGTCACTAGCCCGATGACGCTGTGGACTATCTCCTTAGCGGAGATGACCCACAATGCGGATATCAGGGCAGAGGCTGCTAGGAACAGGAACACGAGCATTTCCCACGTCACGTCCTCACCCCCGGCATGTCGATGGCGTCGAACTTGCAGGCCTGATAGCATCTCCCGCATCCGACGCACTTTTCCAGCACGAACACCGCCCTCTTCTTCGGCTTGCCCTTAGTGCCGTTCTTAAGGGTCTTTTCGGTCCCGGGCATCTCGAGCATGTATATCGCTTCGGACGGGCACTTCCTCGCGCATAACCCGCAGCCCGAGCACGTCTCCAGTATCAGCTTGGGCTCCGGCATATCGAAGTACGACTCGTATACTTCGGTCATCGTTAACGCCTTCTCTGAACAGACCTCCGCGCACTTGCCGTGGGACTTGCATTTGACGAGGTTGATCTCCGGCTTCGTCCTGCCCGTATTCTCAATAGGCATCATCGCGATGCACATCTCGGGGCACTCACCGGCACACTTCTCACAGCCGTCGCACTTCGACAGATCGAGCACTGGCACCAGACGCTTCTGCCTCTCCTCGACGAATGTCGCTCCGAACGAATCGTCTCGGATGTCCAGAGGGCTCAACCTCAGATTCTCCCTGTCGCGATCAGCAAGCTCGAACTCGGTCGTCATGTGAAGGGCCACAGTCGGGCACACCTCTGCACAGAATCCGCAGAACAGGCATCTCCCGAGGTCCACGCCGGGCCTCTCGATCTTCCCCAGCTCGGGATCCTCCACCTTCTCCAGCCACATGCAATCGTTCGGGCAGACGATCACACAGTTGCCGCAGCCAATGCACTTCTTGAAATCAAGGGCATGCTTTCCCCGGTAGACCTGGGGAAGGGCAAGCTTCTCCTCAGGATACAGGACCGTGTTGGGCTTGCCGAGTATCAGCGTCCGGACCAGCTGCTTCCCGGTCAGCATCATGGGCTTCAGGACGACTCCTATAGGCCTTGGCCTCCGTAGGCCATCCATCAGAACCAACCTCCTGACTTCAAGATAGCTGCGATCAGCAGGTTGAGCACCGCCAGCGGCAGCAGTCTCCTCCATCCGAACACCAGCATCTGGTCGATTCTGATCCTTGGGACCGACCATGTCAGCCACATGAAGACCGTGAACACGATGTATGCCTTGATCAGGAACCAAATTTCGTCCGGGAGGAACGACGGGCCGTGCCAACCACCAAGGAACAAGGCTGTCGCAAGCGCTCCACCGGCATACGACCTGACGGCCGTGGTCATGTAGAACAGTCCGAACCGCATCCCACCGTACTCGGTGGTCCAGCCCTCCACCAGCTCCGCCTCGGCCTCGGGAAGGTCGAACGGCCTGATCTCCACCTCGGCCATCAGGCATATCAGGAACACCACGAAGCCGATGAAGAGTGGTATGAAGAACCACATGCCACTCTGCGCATCGACGATGTCCACGAAGTTGAAGCTTCCAGCGAGCAGGAAGACACTGGCAGCGCAGAGTATGAGTGGTATCTCGTAGCTCATCATCTGAGCCGCGGACCTCATGCCGCCGATCAAGGTGTACTTGTTGTTGGACGACCAGCCCGCAAGCAGGATGGCGAACGGGGCGATCGAGAAGGCCGCGAGCGCGAACAACGCTCCCGCGGAGACATACTCCCCGGACTCGTTCGTTGAAATCCCGAAGTCGACGCTGAAAGGTATAACCGCTAGGATCGCCAGGGAAGAGCCGACGAATATCACCGGAGCGAGGAGGAACCCAAGCCTGTCTGCCTTGGTAGGGACGATTATCTCCTTGATGAACAGCTTCATCCCGTCAGCGAGGTTCTGAAGCCAGCCGCCGATCCCGTACCCGACGTAGTACGGCCCGTAGAAGTCCAGGATCCTCCCACTCAGCTTCCTGAATATCCAAAGGAAGTTGAGCACGTTGATCAGGGCGACGACTATGACGACAACGCATTCGGCCAGGATGGTCATGAACGAGAGGTGACCCTCGGAAGCTACGAAGTCCCCGATCGTCGTGAAGAGGTCGCCGAAGTACCACGGAAGGAAGTCCCCCAGCCAATACCATATGTTGTTGACTAGGTCCACGAGCCAGTGGATGATTCCGTAGCAGAACTGATACAGGTTCATGTAGTCACCTATCGTTCTCCCCTATGCACATGTCGAGGCCGCCCATGATAGCGACGACATCGGCGAGTTTGTAACCGACGAGTATCTTCGGAGCGGCGGAGACAGTCACGAAGATGGGGCTTCGAATCTTCAGTCTGTATGGCCTGTCCGTACCGTCTCCCACGACATACATCACCGCCTCGCCCCTCGGGTCCTCGACCCGCCCCAGCCCGGTTCCGACGGGGGCGTTCCTCGGGGCCACAATCCTCCATCTCCCCTTCGGCATCTTCTGGAGTGCCTGGCGGATGATCCTGCAGCTCTCCCACATCTCGTCCATCCTCACCCTGTACCGAGCGTAGCAGTCGCCGTCCTCGTGTGTGACCACCTCGAAGTCCATCTCCGGATAGACAGAGTAGGGCATGTCCTTCCTAAGATCGTAATCCACTCCGCTGGCCCTGAGAGAAGGCCCGGTCACGCCGAGGTTGATCCCGTCCTCCTTACTCAGGATGCCGATGCCGACGTTCCTCATCATGAATACCTTGGACCCATCGAACAGGTCCTCGTACTCCTTGAGGCGCATCTCCATGTACTTTACCGCTCTGACCGTGTCTCTCTCGAAATCAGGTGGGAGGTCGTGCGCGACCCCTCCGATCCTCGGATAGTTGTAGGTCAACCTTGACCCGGTCAACGCCTGGAGAAGGTCCACGAACACCTCTCTGTCCCTCATGGTGTATGTGAACCCGACCGATAGACCCAGGTCGCCCGCGTAAGCTGCGAGCCACATGAGGTGAGAGGCGATCCTCTGCATCTCAATCGTCATCACCCGGATGTACTCCGCCCGTTCGGGCACCTCGATGTCCATGAGGTCCTCGACCGTGAGACAATACAAGTGCGACCAAGTGAGTGACGACCCGTAGCAGAGTCGGTCGGCGATCGGTATGATTTGAGGATAGGTCCTCGCTTCGCAGAGCTTCTCGATACCTCTATGGAGATATCCCACCTCTGGTTCGGCGTCTACGATGGTCTCGCCGTCGATCTTGACCTTGAGGTTCCAGAGCCCGTGCGTCATCGGGTGTTGGGGTCCCATGTTGATCCACATCTCAGCCATCCATGGTCACCCCCTGAAATCCTTTCTGAGCGGATGGTACAGCACATCCTTTGGCAGCAGTATCCGTTCCAGCTTAGGATGGCTCTTGAACACGATGCCCATGAGGTCGTACGATTCCCGCTCCTGCCAGTTCGCTCCGCCCCAGATCGAAGAGACGGAATCCACCGCGGGGTCGTCCTTCGGTGTGGTGGATATCAGCTCGATAAGCAGCCTCGACTGATAGGATGCGATGTGATAGACGATCTCAAACCTGTCCTCGTAGTCGACAGCGGAAATCATGGTGAGATGCTCGAAGCCCAGATCATCCCTTAGAGTCCTGCATACGCTGTACAGGTCGGACCGGTCGACCTTAGCGCGTATCACGCCAGGCCTGAGCTGAGCTCCCTCCGAAACGGTCTTGGAGAACGATTCAGCCAACGCCCTCAACACCCGGTGTTCAGGGTTCTCGTCTATGCGGCTTGGGGCTTTCTCGATACGAACGACCCTTGCTGAACCGCGCTTATCCCCCTCAGACAATCTACACCCCCCCTACCGGCCCGTGAGCAGGCCTTTCTTGTTCTCCTTTATGAGTTTCTGAAGCTTCAGGAAACCGTCTATCAAGGCTTCTGGCCTTGCAGGGCAGCCCGGTATGTAAATGTCGACGGGAATGAACCGGTCGACCCCTGGAACCATGCTGTAGCTGTCGTAGAACGGCCCGCCCGAGATGGCGCACTCGCCCATCGCCATGACCCACTTGGGCTCAGGCATCTGATCGTACAGCCTCCTTAGGGCCGGCTTGAGCTTCTTGGTCACAGGTCCGTTGACAAGCAGGACGTCGCACTGCCGAGGACTCGACCTGGGTATGATACCGAATCGCTGCTGGTCGAACCTTGGCGAAGATGCGACGGCCATCTCCAGAGCGCAGCACATTATGCCGAAATGAAGGAAGTACAACGAGTTCCTCGTCGCCCAGTTGAAGAAATCCTTGGTGATCAAGTCGATGCCTCCGCCTATGGGAGACTTGCGCAGCAAGTATTCCAGAACCTCATCGGACCACTTGAGGAAGTCCCTGGATCGGAACATCACCGCCTGTCCCAGGGATGGGGAGGCCTCTCCGCTCAGATCCAGACTATCTCCTCCTTCTTCAGAGCGTAGGTCACGCCGACGAGAAGAACGCCCAGGAACATGACCATGAATATCTTCGCCAACTCGCTGAGGTCAGAGAACACCAACGCCCATATGAGCACGAACACGGTCACGAGGTCAAAAGCGACGAAGATGATCGCGTACATATAGTACTGAAAATGAAACTGAATATGTGCATCGCCTATAGGGATCTCGCCGCACTCGTAGGTGGTCATCGACCTCGCGTCGTTCCTGTCGGTTCTGAAGTATCTCGAGAGGAAGAACGCGAGCGTTGGGAAAAGGAGGGCTACGATCGCAAAGACGGCGACCCCCATGTAGTCGTCTTGCAGCATTGCCCGAGAATTCACGACAACATATAAGGCCTTTTCCGGCGGACGCTCTGCGTAGGTCTCCGTCAGTACCGAACGATCTGCGAACATCAGAGCCGCAGAACCACGGCCGCAGCTCCCCGAACAGAACCTGATGACGCGTTGCGAAGAAGCCTTTTTTAGTCCTTGACAAGTTATCAACCAAGATGGCAGTGCCCGATCTCTTGTTGATGCATCCTCCCAGCGTCATGGACTTCAGGAAGAGAACCCAGCTCTCAGGGCCGGTCAGCGACTTGGTCCCTTCGACACCAGTCTTCGAGATGTACCCGATCGGCTTCACGACCATCGCCTCACATCTGGAATCGAAAGGATATGACGTGCGCATAGCGAACATAGCCTCGCGGATGCTTGCTTCGGACAGGTTCAGTCCTGAGAAGTTCGTCAGGTCGGTGGACGCATCCGTGTTCGGGATCGACCTGCACTGGATGCCTCATGTCCAGGGGGCGCTCGAGCTCGCCCGGATGGTCAAGGAACACCACCCCGACCGCCCCGTGGTGTTCGGTGGATTCAGCTCCTCGTACTATCATGCCCAACTCATACGGGGGTATCCACAGGTCGACTATGTCCTCCGTGGTGACTCGACCGAGACGCCGTTCGAACGTCTCATGGACGCCATCGACAGGGGCTCCTCGATGGATGACATCCCGAACCTTACCTGGAGAGACGATGGCCGCGTTGCCGTCAATCCGCTCTCTCACGTGCCTGAGAACCTGGACGACATCGCGATCGACTACGGTCTGCTGGTCCGAAAGGTTCTGAAGTACCGGGACCTCACAGGTCATCTCCCGTACGCCGACTGGAAATCGAACCCGATGTCCATCGCAGTGGCCGTCAGGGGTTGCACGCACAACTGCCTCAACTGCGCAGGGTCGTGCGATTCATTCTCACGGTATCTGGGAAGGGACAAACCAGCGTACAGATCGCCCGGACTTCTGGCAGAGGATATTGCGAGGGCCGAGGAGTACATCAAAGGGGCGACTTTCGTGGTAGGCGACGTTCGCCAGGCGGGGAAGGCGTATGCGACCAAGTTCCTGAAGGAGCTGAAGGCCAGAGGAGTGGACAACGAGGTCGTCATCGAGCTGTTCACACCGGCCACAGAGGGGTTCGCCAATGATGTCGCCTCGAGCGTCGACAGGTTCAGCGTGCAGATGTCGCCCGAGACGCACGACGAGACGGTCAGGGAGGCCCAGGGGAAACCCTACACGAACGCAGGACTCGAGAAATCGATAGAGCACTTCCTCAAGGCTGGATGCGGGCGGTTCGACCTGTTCTACATGATCGGTCTGCCACGCCAGACACGGGAGACTGTCGATAGCACCGTGGAATACGCGAGAAGACTATACGAAAAGTTCCCCGACGCGAACCTGTTCCCATTCATAAGCCCGCTCGCTCCGTTCATCGACCCAGGTGGGAACGCATTCGAGAACCCGGAGGCACATGGTTACAGGCTATTCGCGTCCACCGTCGAGGACCATGCGAAGCTGGCGGTCATGCCTAGCTGGAAGTACGTGCTCAACTATGAGACTATATGGATGCCGCGGGATGCGATCGTTGAGGCAACTTACTCCGCTGGGCTCGGTCTCAACTCGGTGAAGAGAGACCTCGGGCTGATCTCCCACGACGTGGCCGACAACATCGAACAGAGGATAACTGATGCGGCCGCGCTGATGCGAAGGATCGACAGCATCGTTGCGAGAGGGGCAGCGTCAGGGGCGGAGCTCGATCAGCTTAGGGAGCAGGCTTCCACGCTGAACGAAAGCACCGTCTGTGAGAAGAAGGAGCTGGACTGGTCTACGAGTTCGATCTACGCTAGCATCCCACGGATGGTGGGGGCCCTTCTCAGAAGGCGATAGAGACGAGCCATTTATCACCGCAGCCGCAGATAGGGAATCCGAGGAATAGAATTGATACTAGGCGTCTACGGGTATCAGGATTCCGGGAAGACCGCAATCGTCGAAGCGATGGCTAATACGCTTGTGGCGCGCGGATACAAGGTCGCTTCGGTCAAGCACGCCCCCGAGACGACAGACATCGACCCCGATGGGAAGGACACCTGGAGGCACTGGAAGGCGGGGAGCGACCCAGTAGCTCTCCAAACAGGCGACGCGACCGTGGTACTCAAGCGACCGGGGTTCTCACTCGATAAGGCCGTCTCCTTACTGCAGCGCGAGGCTCGGCCGGACATCGTCATCATTGAAGGCTACAAGGACGGCTCGCATCCGAAGGTTGCCGTTGGAGATATCGCACCCACGGAGGGAACCGTTCTGGTGAACCCGACCGTCGAGCAACTGACCGAGTACATAGAAGGCGAGATCTCATTCGAGAGGACCCGGGCGAGGCTCCCCGGACTCGACTGCACCAAGTGCGGTATGAACTGTGACGAACTCGCAAGGGAGGTAGCGAAAGGCAGCTTGACCATCGAAGCGTGCCTCGAACTCCCCGAACATCGTGTGGAGATATCCGTAGGCGGCGTTCCGCTTCCGGTCGGAGCGTTCGTGGCCGAGATCGCTGAGAGCACCATCCGGGGACTCCTGAGCAGCCTGAAAGGCTACTCGCAGGGGGGCGAAGTTGAAATCCGTCTTCGGCCCCCAGAGACACCGACGAGAAACGGTGACAGGTCCGAGGGATAGCTCTTCCGGACTCGATTCGAATCGTTCTGCGCTACATTTATCAACATCGAAGATATCCTGAGCGCCAGAGGCCGAAACACCGTAGTCAGATTATCCGGTGACATTCATGAGAAAGATCTCAGAGATCCAAAAGGACCTGAACGCCTGTCTTCAGTGCGGGTACTGCAGGGACCCCTGTCCAGTCTACACCTGTTACGGTTGGGAGTCAGCGACCCCGCGAGGCAAGGTCTACTACCTGAAGCAGATAGCCAACAGAACTCCCGTCGACAGGCTGCTCAGACGGAGCCCGAAGGTGGACGAGAAGTTCACCGAGCGGATTTTCCAGTGCACATCATGCGGTGCCTGCGAACACCACTGCCACGTCGAGATCGAGTTTCCTCACCTCTGGGAGGAGGTCAAGGAGTGGCTGATATCCCAGGGCTACGGCCCGATGGAGGCTCACAAGCGCATCGCCGAGAGGGTGCTCAGCAAGAAGAACCCGTACGACGAGCCGGCGGAGAAGCGTCCAGCGTGGCTGCCAGAGGATATCAAGCTCTCGGACGAACCGGAGGTCGTCTTCTTCACAGGATGCACCGAAGCCTACAGGATGCAGCCTCTAGCAGTTGCCACTGCGAAGTTGCTCGACAAGGCGGGCGTGAGATTCACCATCATGGGAGAGGATGAATGGTGCTGCGGGTCTCCTCTTCTCAGGACAGGACAGAAGAGCATGGTTGTGCAGGAGCTTGCGCCTCACAACGTCAGGGTGATGGAGAAGCACGGCTGGAAGGTAATGGTGACCGCCTGTGCGGGATGCTACAATACCATCAAGAACGACTACCCTCACCTTATCGGCGAACCAGCGTTCGAGTTGTATCACATAACGGAGTACTTCGACAGGCTCATCAAGGACGGTAGGCTGAAGTTCACGAAGGATTTCAAGAAGAAGGTGGCGTATCACGACCCCTGCCACCTAGGCAGGCACGCGAAGGTGTACGATCCACCGCGGAACATCCTCAGAGCCATCCCCGGGCTCGAGCTCGTGGAGATGCCACATGAGCGTGACGACGCACTGTGCTGCGGGGCTGGAGGAGGATTCAAGTCGGCCTTCAACGACATGGCAGAGACGATAGCAGCCGACAGGGTGAAGGAAGCGGTTGAGGCTGGGGCCGAGCTCATCGTGACATCGTGCCCGTTCTGCCAGGTCAATCTCAACGCTGGCGCGAAGAAGGCTGGACTGAGCATCAAGACGATGGACGTCGTCCAGGTAGCGCTCCAGTCCGTCTAGATTCGAGACGTTTCTGCACAGCCTCACTCCTCAGCTCGCGGAGGGCATCGGAAGCGATCCACCTCGCAGCCCTCGAGTCGAGGCCGGAAATCTCCGTCGCAACGTCGACGGCCGCTCTGTTCAGAGGCACGTTTCTCTTGCCGATCTGCCTGAGCGCCCAATTGACCGCCTTCTTGACGTACTTCCTGTCGTCGAACGACTCTCTCTTCAAGTGCTCGAAGAAGGCTAGAAACCGGTCGTCTGTCGCCGTCTTGTCGTGCACCGCGAGGCCGGCCATAAGGGCGAACCCCGCCCTCTTGACGAACTCCTCGTCGCGATGGCTCCACTCGTTGGCCTTTTCGAACGCGAAGGGGGTTCTGTCGAACAGGCAAGTACACGCCTGATCGCAGACATCCCAGGAATCGAACCCCACGACCCAATGCTCCATCTGCTGGGCCGTTACCTTGTCGGGCTCATCGATTATCGCTGCGAGTATCCTTCCTTCGTGTAGCCTGGAATCCCACAGCTCCAGTGCCAGAGCATGGTCCCTGCCTATCCCCTTCGCGAGCTTCCTCAGCTCGGTGACCGAGATACCGAGGGTGTTCTCAGGGTTGATGCCGAACCGGGCCATGCCCTCGACGTTGCGAGGGCTGGCCATAGACCTCAGCTTCCTGACGACCTGCTCAGCTTCCATGTTCAGATGCCCGTCCATGGTACGCCCTTGTACGCGCTCATGACAATCTGAGTATCCGTCTCCTTTATCCCTTCCTTCTTAAGGAAGGAGTCTATGAACTCCTGCAGCTCGGCCATGCCGACGAACAACGCCACGACAAGCAGGTCGTATTCTCCCGTGACGCGGTACACCGCGACCACCCGGTTGTGGTTTGTGATATGCTCGACGACTTCGTCCAGCTTCTCGCTGATGGACTTGACGTGTATGTAGGCCTTGACCGTGTTCTCGATCAGCCGGTAGTCGATGTGAATCGAGAAGCGGAGTATGATACCCTTCTCAATCAGGTTCTTGATGCGCCTCCTGATGGTGGCCTCCGTGACTTCGAGCTTCTTGGCAATCTCGGAGTTGCTCACCCTCGAGTTCTCCCTCAGTTCGCACAGTATCATGATGTCGGTCTTGTCGATGGGCAGGAGCTTGAGGTCGAGCCCCCTCCATCGCTCGTATATCTCGCACGGATGGTCTCTAATGGAGGATATGGTCATGATGTTCCCGAGCCCCCGATAGCAGGAAACAGTACTTCAAACTAACGGAATTCATGCAAAACCGAGCAAAATACACACACTTTTCGTACGCTGTAGTGCCACATTGTGTACGAAAAGGTGAGTGGAGCGGCGAAAATCCTCTATTCCCCGAACCTGCGCTTCCTCTGCTGGTAGGAGCGTACCGCCCTCAGGAAATCGACCTTCCGGAAACCGGGCCAATAGACGTCAGAGAAGTAGAGTTCGGAATAGGCGAGCTGCCAGAGCAGGAAGTTGGATATCCTCTCCTCGCCCGAGGTCCTCAGAACGAGGTCGGGATCCGGTAGATCGGATGTGTACAGGAACTTATAGAAGGTCTCCTCGTTGATGTCCTCGACCTCCATGACGCCATTCCGCACCTCCTCCGCGATGCGTTTGACGGCGTGCAGGAGCTCCTGGCGGCCGCCGTAGCCGACGGCTATGTTGAAGGAGTAGTTGTCGTAGTCCTTGGTCTTCTGCTCAGCGTATTCGATCGCTTCCCGGACATCGTCCGGGAGAATGTCCCGCTGGCCGAGGACCCGAATCCGTATCTGATGCTTGTGTACCCTATCGTCGTCTGCCAGCTTCCTGAAGTTCTGTGAGAACATCCGCATCAGGGTATTGACTTCGTCCGTCTCCCGTGTCACATTCTCGGTCGAGAAGGCGTAGACCGTCAGGACCTTTATCCCAAGCTCGAGGCACCACTCAATCATCTCCTCGAGCTTCTCCTTGCCCTTAGCGTGGCCCTCTGCCACGACCAGCCCGAACTCCTTCGCGTATCTGCGGTTGCCGTCCATTATGACGGCCACATGCTGTGGGACGGGCCTTGTCTTTATCTCTCTTAGAATACGCTTCTCGTAGGTCTGGTACGCGGTCGACGCGATCGCCCTGGTTATCTCGCCCGTCATTCGAGTCGCTTCCGTTCTTGTGATGCGCAGGTCAGACTTAAACTACGTGCGTTCGAAGTCCTCTGGGAGACCGGCGCTGTACAGCCCTAGGTCCACGCAGCCGATCGCGGCCACGGCACCTATCAGACCGCGCCTTCCAGTCACCTCGATCAGCTTCAGCCCGGCCTCGGCCGCTGCGTGTTCCGCATCGTGGATGGACAGGATCGTCCCCTTGGCCTCAGCCCCGAACCGCACGAGCGTTCTGGGTACCTCAATGCCCACGAAGGTCGCCATGGCCGTCTCGGACGAGTACGTGTTCTCGGAGACGAACTCCTTCGCCCAGTCGACGGCCTTCCCGATGTCGTCAGGACGGACGGCGAACGAAACCGCTGTGGACGAGCAGTTCGTGGTCTTCTGAGGAGCATCCGGGTTCAGCTGGACTATCTTGTGAGACAGGAGCGCCGCATGTGGCATCTCCCTGCCGAGTTTAAGACCTAGGACCCATGTCGCACCCTTCTCCTTGGTGTCTGTGTCATCCAGCCCGATGACGAGACGACGATGAAGAGGCGTGGTCAATCGCAGCTCGACCGCCCTGCTTCCACCCACATCCTCGTCGCTCAGGAACTCGACCTTCTCGACCCCTTCCGCCTGGGGCAGGCAAGCACCGACACCGACGCTGGCACCTGCCAGACCGAGCCATGTCGTCTCGACCTTGTCTCCCTTGACGACGACCGACTTCAGGGCCTGACCTCCAGTGTCCTTCGACGCGGGGCCGAACCGTACCTGCCCTTCGCCGAGGTGCGCATCCATGGTCAGGGTCGTTCCCTGGACCTCGACATGGTCGATTACGCCCCTGGCCCTTAGACGGTTCACCGCATCCCACTCGACCGGGCCCTGCGCGCAACACTCTTCGACTATACGGGCCTTCCCGACACGCTCGTCGACGAGCGTGACAAGACGCTTTGCGAACATGTTGCCATGCCGTTTCCTTATCTCAGCGGGGGTTGTGATGCTAGCCATCTCAGATCATACTTCCAGCGATTGTCCAGGCTCGAGAATCGTAACCTTCACATCAGGGGCTGCCTCGTTCACGAGCCGCTCGAACTCCTTCGGGTCACTGTCTATCGGGTCCCAGGTGCCGTAGTGCATCGGCACAACGACTTTCGGCTTAATCAAAGACGTAGCCAACGCCGCCTGCTTGGGATCCATCGTGAAGAACCCTCCTGTCGGCAGCAACGCCACCTCTGGCATGTACATCTCACCTATGAGCTTCATGTCGCCGAAGACGCAGGTGTCTCCGGCGTGATACACCGGCTTCCCGGAATCGATGACGAACCCCACGGGCATGGCTGCTGAGAACTCCAGGCCAGGAGCGCCGATGCTCGACGAGTGGAAGGCGGGGACCATGGTTATGTCTGTGCCTCTGATATGTGCGGTCCCCCCCAGGTTGAAACCCACGCTCTTGAGGTCGCAGCGCTCGATATACATCGACATCTCGACGATGCTGGCAATCATCGCCCCTGTCCTCCTTGAGATGTCCAGCGCATCTCCAAGGTGGTCAGCATGACCGTGGGTGACGCATATGATGTCGCAGTCGATTTCGTCATAGGACACCGACGCCTTCGGGTTCCCGGTCAGGAACGGATCCACCAATACCCGGTCCCTGCCCTCGATGAGGAAGGCAGCGTGACCCAACCAAGTGATTTTCATTTCACCATCCGGGTAGGCGAACGTCGCGTAGCTATTTCTTAATTTTGCGTGGAGCAGTGGTGCTCGGGGAGATACCGACATCTATGAACCTAGACGGGACATCCCAGAGGTTCAGGGCGTTGATACTCCCGGAGTCGTAGACAAGCCACTTGCCTTTCATGCCCAGAAGCTTCCCCCGGTGCCTCCCTGCAGTGTCCCTCAGCTGAGGAGGGAGATCAAGCGGAAGGTCGATGGGGTACGCGTCCACCCAACGCAGCCCCTCCACCTTGAGGCCGAACTGAGACTCGATGGATGACGCGAGACCATGAAACCGTTCCTCGATGCCGGCAGCATCGAGGGCCCTGGAGAACCCGTTGAGAACGGCTTCCTGCCGGAGGGCCTGGGGGATCCTCAGACGTGATGATATCTGCTTCTCCGCCTCGCGCGCCCGCCTACGCGTCGGGAACGCGCCAACGACTGCGAACGCGTCTGCCCCCTGCTCAACCAGCCTGCGCTCTATCCTCCTAGTGGAGCTCATCCCGATCTTGGCCTTCGTGTCGTAGAACGCCAGATACAGGACGTGCTCCCGCCTGCAGAAGTCCATGTCACATATCTCACCGTCGCATTTCGGCTCGAACACGCACTCCTGGAAAGGGATGAACGATTCGCCGGCGCAGTCGGCGCACTGGGCGAACCGCGTGACGGAGGTCTTGTTGGGACACGAGGTATAGGAATCCCCGTCGAAGTAGCCTACGCACTCCCTAGCGTCACTTATCACGAAGTCCACCTGGCCCAGGTCGATGTCGAAGACATCGTCGCCGCCGCGGGCAACGCAGGTGAGTCTGGGCTCGAACCCCTCCCACTGGAACTCGACTGCATGATATCGAAGGGACGATTCTACCTGACGCAGCCAGAGCATATCAGCCGTTTCAAACATATACGGATTAACATCCCGGTAGAGGGTAATAGCCGTTTACAAGGCGGCGGCGAAAGTGAAACGAGAGGGTTGGCGCTCCACGACGCCAGTGCATGACCCTATTCCGGCTGCTTCTCGTCGTCCTTAGCCTGTGAGTCCTCTTTCTCCTCGACAGGCCTGTCCGAAGGGTATTCTGACAGATCGACCTCTATCTTCTTCAGATACTTAGGTGCGATCTCCTCTGCAAGGTACACCGTCTTGCCAGCCTTCTGAATGATCACACCGTCGTCGCCTGCGAGACGCACATCGACCTCCAATATGACCGGCGATTCAGTTCGTACCCTGCCCGCATTGGCAGCGTCGCCGATAGTCTTGCTTAGATGTACGCGCTTCCTGTCCGATGGCTTGATGCCAGTTTCCAGGATGATGTCGACCTCTTCCTCGGTCGCCGGATAGTACAGTGTGTCAGGGGTCCCCACATCGCTCGGGTCGAGGTCCACATCGAAGGAGTGCGCGTAGGTCGCACGTATCCTGCCTTCCTTGTGCTCGTACCTTCCCTTGTTGTCCGTCTCGATGATCGCTAGCACGTGATGAGGCCTGAGCCAGTGGTATCTTCTCTGTTTCGCCTGGATTGCATGGACGAACGCGTGGAGGTCGACGTACCCGTACCTGTCGACCTCTAGGTCGAACCTCTCTGGGAAGTGCCTGAGAACTCCAGCCAGAGTCCTGCTCATCCTGTCAAGTTCTTCCGTGTTCATCAGGAATCTGCCTTCATCTCCGCAAACAGGGCAATACTCAGCCCTGAAGAAACCGTGTTCGCTGCATTCTCTGAGCAATCGATACCTCCGACGGTCCGGAATACCAGGAACAACAATATATCTTTTGGCCATGAGCGACGATGATTTGGGGACATCCGGCCGCGAGTGCCCGCCGCTGGATGGTGTTTCTCGGAAGTCTTAATTATGAAGCTGTGATATCGTCCGCCAAACCGTTATTCCGCGGGCAGTCGTCACAGGGCCAGCATCGAACCCTGGAAGCGCCCAGTCCTTTGGGATGGCCGGTCGCGATGTCAACTGAGGAGGAGAGGGGATCGAATGGAGAAGAAGAAAGTCGTAGTCGTCGGTGGGGGCATCGCGGGAATACAGGCGTCTCTGGACCTCGCCGACAGAGGGTTCGAGGTCCATCTAGTCGAGAAGTCTCCCTCTATAGGCGGCCACATGGCCCAGCTCGACAAGACTTTCCCCACGAACGACTGCTCGATGTGCATCCTCTCGCCGAAGATGATCTCGTGCGCGGATCACGAGAACATAGTGCTCCACACATATTCGGAGCTTGAAGCTGTCGAGGGAGCGGCACCGAGCTTCAAGGTCGCGATACGTGAGAAGGCGCGCTACATCGATGTCGGCAGATGCACCGCTTGTGGCGACTGCGTCGCGAAATGTCCGGTGAAGGTGCCAAGCGAGTTCGAGGAGGGCCTCGCTATTCGCAAAGCGATCTACATACCGTTCCCCCAGGCCGTCCCTATGAAGATGACCATCGACAAGGACCAATGCCGGAAGCTCACCGAGGACAAATGTGGTGTCTGCCTGAAGGTGTGTCAAGCGGGGGCTGTCGATTATGAGCAAGAGGACGACATCATCGAACTCGAGGCCGCGGCCATCGTGGTGGCGAATGGATTCGACATGATGGACGCGTCGACCATGCCACAGTACGGACTTGGCGTATGCAAGGATGTCGTCACCTCACTCCAGCTCGAGAGAATACTGTCTGCTTCCGGGCCGACCGGTGGTCATCTGCAGAGACCATCCGACGGGAACGAGCCTAAGAATCTCGGGTTCATACAGTGTGTGGGGTCGAGAGACACCAGGACGCACAGCTACTGCAGCAGCGTGTGTTGCATGTACGCCACTAAGGAGGCGATACTTGCGCGCGAGCACGCACCAGATGTGCAAATCACGATATTCTATATGGACATGAGGGCCACGGGGAAGGGCTTCCAGGAATTCGTATCGAGGGCGAAGGACTCCTACGGCGTCAAATATGTGAGGACTAGACCCGCGAAGATACAATCGGCAAACGGCGAGAGCGGAGTGCTCATGAGTTACGAGACGAGGGGGCTTGCGGGAGAGCCCATGACGGAGGAGTTCGATCTCTTGGTTCTATGTCCGGCACTCATACCTGCAAAGGACAACTACAGCCTCACGGAGATCCTGGGCGCGGAGCTCGACACCGACGGCTTCTTCGTCACCCCCAGGCTGGCGTACCCGACCGACACGACGGTGTACGGAGTGCTCGTCTGCGGGTTCGCCAGCGGGCCCATCGACATACCCGACTCGGTCTCGCAGGCGTCCGCGGTGGCAGCGCGTGTGGCCGAGATTGTTGAGGGAGGGAGAACATGACCGTCAGGATTGGTGTCTTCATCTGCCATTGCGGCCACAATATCGCATCCACGGTGGATGTCGAGGACGTGGTCGAGTACGCGAAGGGGCTGCCGGGCGTGGTCTACTCCGGTCACAACCTTTACTCGTGCTCCCAGGAGGGGCTGACCGCGATCAAGGAGAGCATCAAGGATAACGAGCTGGACAGGGTCGTGGTAGCCGCGTGCACACCCAGGACGCACGAACCGGTGTTCAGGAGGGCTTGCGAGCAGGCTGGCATCAACAAGTACCTTTTCGAGTTCGTCAACATCAGAGAGCACTGCTCCTGGATCCATACCAAGGAGAAGGAAGAGGCCACGAAGAAGGCGAAGAAGCTGGTGGCGATGGGGGTGGCGAAGGCCGCTCTGCTGGAACCCCAAGAGGAGGGTGAGTCCGATGTCGTCCCGAAGGCAGTGGTCATAGGCGCAGGCCTGTCCGGCCTATCGGCTGCTGCTGCTCTCCTGAACCAGGGCATCGAGACCCACCTCGTGGAGAAGGAGGCAACGGTGGGAGGCATCCTCAGGGACATCGCGGTGATCGGCCCTGACGATGTAGACGCCCAGGAACTCATCCGGAGCCTGACCGAGACCGTCGAGAAATCCCCCAAGGCGCATCTCCATCTATCCTCCAGAGTCACGGAACTGAAAGGATTCATAGGCAACTTCGAGTTGACCATCGAGGGCGAAGGAAAGGAAGAGACAGTCCAAGCAGGAGCCGTGATAGTAGCCACGGGCGGGGTGGAGCACCGACCCGAAGGGGAATACGGCTTCGGCGAACTGAAGGGAGTCATCACACAGCTCGAGTTCGAGAAGATTCTCGGCTCCGGCGGGCTCGGAGCGCGTAGGATCGTCATAATCAACTGCGTCGGAAGCCGACAGCCGGGCAGAGAGTACTGCTCGCGGGTTTGCTGCAACGCATCGCTCAAGAACGCCGTCAGGGTACTGGACGCCAATCCCGACGCTGCGGTCACCATCGTCCACAGAGACATCATGAGCTGCGGAACTGCCGCCGAGGAGCTGTACAGGGAGGCCTCGGACAGGGGAGTGAGGTTCGTCAGATATGGCCTCGACCAACGGCCCGAAGTCAGTACCGACGGTGAACAGCTCGTCGTCGAGGTGTTCGACGAGACACTCGACGAGAAGATCGAACTCGAGTCCGACCTCATCGTCCTCGCCACGCCCATCGTCTCCCCCGACGACTCCTCCGATACGGGCAAGCTGCTGAAAGTGCCACGTGACAAGCACGGTTTCTTCCTTGAGGCGCACGTGAAGCTCAGACCGGTTGAGTTCGCGACCGACGGCGTCTTCGTGTGCGGATCGGCGAGATGGCCGGTCAGCGCCAGAGAGTGCATATGGCAAGGTCAGGCCGCAGCTGCCAAAGCCTCGATCCCCATCAGCGAGGGCAAGGTAGTCATAGAGGCGATCACCGCGGAAGTGGACCCCGAGAAATGCGCGGCCTGCGGCAACTGTGTCCTCGCATGCCCGTACGACGCGATTGAGATCATCGACACCGAATCTGGGAGGGCGGCGAAAGTGAACGAGGCGCAATGCAAGGGCTGCGGTACATGCGTGGCGGCATGTCACAACGACGCGATACAACAGAAGGGCTTCTCGAGCAGACAGCTAGGGGCCATGATAGACGCCCTCATCAGGGCGACGACGGAGGTGGCGCGATGACCGGATTCAGGCCGACGATACTCGCGTTCTGCTGCAACTGGTGTTCATACGCAGGCGCGGACCTCGCCGGAGTCAACAGGCTTCAGATGCCCACGAACGTCAATGTAGTGAGGGTGATGTGCAGCGCGAGCGTCAAGCCCGAGTACGTCATCAAAGCGCTCTCTCAGGGAATAGACGGGGTCCTCGTCCTCGGCTGTCACATCGGCGACTGCCATTACATGACAGGGAATCACCGAACAGCCAAGAGGATCCCGCTGACCGCCAAGGTACTGGAGACGGTCGGCATAGATTCGAGGCGTGTGAAGCTGGACTGGGTGAGCGCAGCCGAGGGAGACAAGTTCCAACAGGTTATCACCGATTTCGTCGAGGTTGTCACAGGGCTCGGCCCGAACCCGCTTAGGGAGGTGAGATTCTGAGTGCTGAATCCGACAGAATCATGCGCATAGCCTTCGAGGAGATGAAGGCGGACCGACTCCTAGCTGCAAGGACCGAGCACGGCAACGTCGCGCCTGTCCTGCTCGCGAGAGGGGATGTGCCAGGTGAGCTGAGGACCGACGTGCCGTATCAGATGGCGAACATCCTATTGCGCGTCGTCCCTTACCTCGGGAGCGACAGGGTCGCGGTGGTCGCAAGAAAGTGTGACGAGAAGGCGATCGCCGAGATGTCTAAGAGGGGGCTGCTCGACCCGGGGAAGGTCTCGTTGATCGGGCTCGCATGCGATGCCAGACAGGTCAGCGAGTGCAGGTGTTCAGATCCGTGTCCCAGCAAGGTCCACATCGGCGAGTGCGTCAAGGCCGCCCCCGCGGACAAGGAGGTCGAGGATCTTCTCGCGAAGACGGTGCCCGAACGGCTTGAGTTCTGGACAGCTCAGTTCCGGAAGTGCAACAAGTGCTTCGGCTGCACCTCGAACTGTCCGGTCTGCTTCTGTGACGAGTGCCTGCTCGAGGAGAAGACATTCACACCTGAGAAGGGCATCCCACCGGGTTTCGCGTTCCACCTGATACGGTCGATCCATCTGGCCGACAAGTGCGTCGAGTGCGGGGAATGCGAGAGAGCGTGTCCTGCGGACATCCCTCTCCTGGCGCTGAGAAAGATGGTGAACCGCGACGTCAAGGAGTTGTTCGGGTTTGTCGCCGGGGACGGCGAGACGACGAGTCCCCTCCTTACGACGCTAGACGGAGAGCCAATGGAGGATGACCACGATGTCTGTTAAGCATGTGCTGACGACGTGTCCGTACTGCGGCACTGGATGCAACCTGTTCCTCGCAGTAGCGGACGGCAGGGCGGTGGGAGTCATACCCTGCAAGACGGACGAGACGAGCCAGGGACAACTGTGCATAAAGGGCTACAACGCACACGCCTTCGTCCACCACCCGGACCGGCTCACACATCCGCTCATGAGGAAGGGGGAGCAGCTGACGAAGGCGGGCTGGGACGAAGCGCTCCAGAAGACCGTTGACGAGATAAAACGGCTGGTCGCCGAGCACGGGCCAGACTCGGTCATGGTGCTGGCCTCTGCGAAGTGCACGAACGAGGAGAACTACATATTCCAGAAGCTCGCGAGGGCCGCGATAGGGACCAACAACATCGACCACTGCGCAAGGCTCTGCCATGCGTCGACCGTCGCTGGACTGCTCCAGTCGTTCGGAAGCGGCGCGATGACTAACACGATACCGGAGTTCGAGGATGCGGACTGTCTGCTCGTCACGGGGTCGAACACCCTGGAGGCGCACCCGCTCATAGGGGCGAGGATGCTCAAGGCGATGGAGAAGGGGGCGAAGGTCATAGTGATCGACCCACGCGACACACCCCTCTCAAGGATCGCGACGATCAGCATGCGCCAGGAACCAGGGACCGATGTCGCCTGGATAAACGGTATGATCAACGTGATCATCTCAGAGGACCTATACGACCACGAGTTCGTCGCGGAGAGGACCACTGGCTTCGAGGAGTTGCGGGAGCTCGTGAAATCCTACACTCCCGAGAGAGTCGAGGAGATAGCGGGCGTACCACGGCAGCATCTCATCGATGCTGCCAGGACGTATGCTGCAGCGGACAAGGCGATGATCGCATACGCGATGGGGATCACACAGCACAGCAACGGCACGAACCTGGTCCGCACCCTGGCGAACCTCGCGATGGTGACGGGCAACGTAGGCAAGGAGTCCTCGGGCGTGAACCCGCTGAGAGGGCAGTGCAACGTCCAGGGCGCTTGCGACGCCGGCGCTCTCCCGAACCTATATCCGGGCTACCAGAGCGTGGAGGATGCAGAGGTGAGGGCCAAGTTCGAGAAAGCCTGGAACGGAGAGCTGCAGGCACACAAAGGCATGACCCTCACGTGCGCATTCAACCAGGCGCTCACGGGAGAGGTCAAGGGGATGGTCATATTCGGGGAGAACCCCATGATGTCCGACCCTGACATCGGCCATATCGAGGCGGCCATCCAGAAGCTGGAGTTCCTCGCCGTCATCGACATATTCCCGACGGAGACCGCGAAGCTGGCAGATGTCATCCTACCTGCGGCATGCTACGCGGAGAAGGACGGCACGTTCACATCCACGGACCGCGCTATACGCGTCGTCAGGAAGGCTGTCGACCCTCCGGGTGAGGCAAGACCGGACTGGCGGATCGCGTGCGAGCTCGGTCGCATGCTCGGAAATGACGGCTTCGCGTTCGATTCGCCCGCGGACATAATGAACGAGCTGGCAGCGGTCGCACCCATCTACGGAGGGATCGATTATGAGAGGATCGACCGGGAGAACGTCAGATGGCCGTGCCCATCCAAGGACCATCCAGGCACGAAGGTGCTTCATACAGGCTCGTTCAAGATAGGCAAAGGAGTCTTCGCCATAGTCGAGCACACGCCACCGATGGAGGAGACCGACGAGGATTTCCCGTTCATTCTCACCACGGGGAGGAACCTGTTCCATTTCCATACGGGCTCGATGACGAGAAGGTCGGTCAAGCTGCAGCGGGAATCGCCGGAACCCTACGTGGAGATCAACTCGGAGGACGCCCGCCAGCTGGACGTCTTGGAAGGACAGAGCGTCAGGGTATCCTCCAGGAGGGGGTCGATAACGCTCGCCGCCAGGGTCACCGATTGGATAAGGCCCGGGACGATCTTCATCCCGTTCCACTACGCTGAGGCCGCGGCCAACAAGCTGACGAACAACGCGCTCGACCCGATCGCGCAGATACCAGAGTTCAAGGTCTGCGCGGCAAGCGTCGAGAAAGCCTAGGCAGTGGGTCCGACGGGGTTGGTTTGGCGGCCCCGAAGCCAGCGCGCATGTCCCGTCGGGGTCAATCCGTCGCAGGCGGCCTGATCAGAACCGCTAGGAAGAACGCAACGAACGAGGCGATGCCCGTGGCCACGAAGACCCATACGAAGCCGTCCTCCGCAGAGGCCATTATGCCCGGGATAAGCCCTCCGAGGACGCCTGCCGCTCCATAACCGTTGAAGACCAGGCCGTAGTTGATACCCACATTCTTCGTGCCGAAATACTCGGCCGTGGTGGTTGGGAACAAGGCGAAGTTGCCGCCGAACGTGAACCCGACCCCAGAAGCCAGAGCAGTCAGGCCAGCGAACTGCATCATCTCGCCGGAAGGACGTACGAGGAAGAACCCGGCTGCAGCGAACAATATCAACGCCTGGAGGAGGAACATCATCTTCATCGTCTTCGCACGGCCTATGATGTCGGAGGCCTTGCCCCAGCATATCCTCCCGGCGCCGTTGAACACTGCGATGACACCCGCGATCGTCTGGAACTGCGCCACAACCAACAGGGTGCCCGTGGCGTCCAGATACTGGGCGAGGTTCTTCACGTTGGCAATCATCATAAGACCAGCCGTCGCCGAGAGAAGGAACATCGAGAAGAGCATCACGAACTGCTTCGTCTTGATCATATCGCGCCACTCGAACTCCCCGTCAGTTCTCCCGCCGTTCGTCTTCGGGACGTATCCCTTGGGCAACCAACCCTCGGGAGGGTTTCTCAGCAACTGCGCGCCTCCGACGACCATCAGAAGGAATATCAACCCGAGATAGAGGAACGCGTTGCTAAGGCCGTCGGGTGAGGCCTCGATGACCCACTTCCCGGCCTGCGTGAAGACGAACGCTCCCGCACCGAACCCCGCGACGGCGATCCCGGAGACCAGGCCTCTCTTGTCGGGGAACCACTTGACGACCGCAGCCAAGGGGCAGACGTATCCCAGGCCTAGACCTATCCCTCCGATGACGCCATAGGACAGGTACATCATCGCGATGTCCTCGGTGGAAAACGCTGCAATCACATAGCCGGCTCCGTAGACCAGCCCGCCGACCGTCGCAATCAGCCTAGGACCCTTCTTGTCCTGCAGCCTTCCGGCGATTATCATCGTCACCGCGAAGACCGCGATGGCGGCGGAGAAGATCCCCAATATCTGGAAAGACTTCGAATCGCATCCGAGCGTTTCGGAGAGTGGCGATGTGAATATCGAGAACGCGTAGACCGAGCCGAGCGCCAGCTGTATCAAGAGCGCGCCCAGCACTACGACCCATCGGTTCATCACACGCGTCTCTTTCGGCTTCTCCTCGTCATCCTTGTTCACTCTAGCTTCCATTCTATCTCTTCCATAGTGTCAGATGAGGCTCAGATGAATTTCACCGCGCCAGTCCCGATATCCAGGACGGCGCCGAACATCACCAGCTCTCCCCGTGTCATGGCGTCCCTGATGATAGTGCTGGTATCCCCCAGTTTTCTCAGCTGCAGTCTGACATTGCTCTCGGCCACGAGCGCGTGGTCCTTCGCGTCGGCAATATCCAGCTTCGACTTGGCGCATTCTATGTCCTTCAGAGCTCCGTCGAGATTGCCGGGGTCTGCGCACTCATAGGTCGCTTTGACCGCGCCGCACTCCGTGTGTCCCAACACCAGGAGTGCCTTGACCTCGAGGCAGTCGACGGCATACTCGAGGCTTCCCAGGACACTCGGGTCCGAAGCGGTGTTGCCAGCGGTTCTCACGACGAACGCGTCTCCCAACGAGAGGTTGAAAACCTTGGCAGGGTCTACCCGTGCATCCGAGCAGGTGAGGATAGCTATGAACGGTTCGTGCGCCTTCGTTAGCCGGGTAAGGAGATCGGGATCAGCCAAGCGGCGGAACATGTCGTTCCCGTCCATGAGCCGCGTCTTCGGATCCAAGTTCTCCCTCATATTGCTGACCTCGTCACTGAGCTCGATAACGGCACTTCGCTGGAGTCCCGGAGGGTGGAATCCCTCCGGGATATGAAAGTGTTTCCGGCATGGACGCTCAATCCTCGAGCGTCGATGTGTCCCCGATCGGCAGGCCGAGCTCCTTCGCCCTGAGGAGCCTCCTCATTATCTTGCCGCTCCTCGTCTTCGGAAGGGTCTCCACGAAATCTATCTCCCTAGGGTATGCGTGACCCGCCAGCCGGCTCTTGACGAACTTCTGTATGTCCTTCTTGAGCTCGTCGGACCCCGTGTGACCGGGCGTGAGGACTATGAACGCCTTGATGATACTCCCTCTGAGCTGGTCGGGCTTCCCTATCACACCCGCCTCGACTATCGCCTCGTGCTCGATCAGAGCGCTCTCGACCTCGAACGGGCCGACCCTCTCGCCGGAGGTCTTTATCACATCATCCGCTCTTCCGACGTACCAGAAGTATCCGTCCTTGTCGATCTGGGCGGTATCGCCGGTGTAGTACCAACCGCCATTCATATATTCGTTGTACTTGGACTCGTTCTTCCATATCTGTCTCATCATGGACGGCCAGCCAGGCTTTAGCACCAGGCTGCCTTCCTCTCCCTGGGGCAACTCGTTGCCGTCCTTGTCCACCACGGCAGCGTAGATGCCTGGCAGCGGTTTTCCCATCGAACCAGGCTTGATGGGCATATCAGGGAAGTTGGTGATCAGAATGCTCCCGGTCTCCGTCTGCCACCACGTGTCGTGGAACGGCTTGTTGTCGAACACGTCCAATGCCCATCTGACACCTTCGGGATTGAGCGGCTCGCCGACAGAGTAGAGTGCCCTTAGGCAGGTCAGGTCGTACTTGGCTGGAAGATCGTCGCCCTTCGCCATGAGCATCCTTACGGCGGTCGGAGCCGTGTACCAGATAGATATCCTGTGGTTCTGGATGGACCTGTACCATCTATCAGGGTCGAACCTACCGCCCAACCCGACCTGGGTCACACCGCAGGACCACGGACCGAGGCACCCGTACACGACTCCGGTGACCCAACCGAGGTCCGCAGTGCACCAGAATACGTCCTCCTCATGAACGTCTAGGACCCAGCTGGTGGACAGAGTCTGCTGGACGATGCCCTTGTGTGCGTGAACGACGCCTTTCGGCTTGCCGGTGGTCCCGGAGGTGTACAGCATGAACTGGAACTCCTCGGGGTCCATAGGGACGGCCTCGAACTTGTCCGAGGCGCTCGCCATCTCGGCCTTGTAATCTATCTCGCCTGCGTCTGCGTCCGCGTTGTCCGCGACGATTATGTACTTAAGGTCTGGGAGTTGGTCTTTGACCATGTAAACGCGCTTGACGAGTTCCGAGTCCGTGACGATTGCCACAGCGCCGCTGTCCAGCAGTCTGTCCTTGATCGCATCAGGTCCAAACGCCGGGAACATGGGACTCGCAATCGCGCCGGCTTTGATTGCACCCAGGAAGCTGACGTACTGCTCTAGGGTCCTCTGCAGAAAGACGAAAACCCTGTCCTGCCTCTTGACTCCTAGTCTGCCAAGGACGTTCGCGAACTTGTTGGTCTCCTCGTACATCTGTCCGAACGTGTATTTCTGCACGTTCCCCTCGCCGTCGTCGTAGATAAGAGCGACCTTGTCCTTCCTCTCGCCAAGAGCGTGCCGGTCTATGACGTTGTAAGCGGAGTTGATCTTCCCTCCTGGGAACCACTCCACGAGCTTGTCCGCGTCAGTCCACTTGAAAGTCTCCCTCAGCCCGTCATACCCCTTGAGGTTCGACTCCAGCCTCAGTTGGGCCATATCCTTCCTGACAACTTCGCTATGCATCAACTCGCTGTCCTTCTCTGTCATCTTGTTTCACTTCCACTTCGGCCGACACGTTGCATTCCACGCGTCTGACGCCTTTCGTCCGGGATGCAGGGAACCGATCGCCTCCGGGAAAGACGACAATCGAGACCAGGGCAAGACTACACCCTCGCCGATTTCAGGTGTCCCATCCGCGGTATATAAGCGGAACGCCGTCTTTGAGGAACGTTTTCCGCATGTTCGTAGCGATTTCCATCTGGTGCATCCGAGAACTCGTTTTAAGCCTTTTCGTTTCAACAACGGCGATTTCAGAAGTCGCGGCTTACGGATGAAGGCTGCCGAAGGGCGTTTTACCGTCGATTTTCGTAACAGAACGACAATAATCGAACCTGAATAAAATTCATGACCGCGCCTAGGAGGTCAGTGGGAGAGAAGATTCGAGAGTCTCACACGCTCGAATCGGGCAATTTCCAGCTACTCAGCCCTTCCAGTTGTGATGCACCTTGGCCGCCTCGACCGTGTTCTTCATCAACATCGTGATCGTCATCGGCCCCACCCCGCCCGGGACGGGCGTTATCGCCTTGGCCTTCTCCTTGACGGACTCGAAATCGACATCACCGACGAGGCGCGTCCCACTCTTGGTCGACGGGTCGTCTATCCTGTTCACGCCGACATCGATGACGACGACCCCGTCCTTCACCATGTCCGCCTTGACGAATTTCGGTACGCCGATTGCTGCTATCAGTATGTCCGCCTGGCGCGTTATCCCTGGGAGGTCGGTAGTCCTCGAATGGCATATCGTGACGGTCGCGTCTGCTCCAGGTGCCTTCTGCACCAGTATGTTCGCGATCGGCTTGCCGACTATGTTGCTTCTGCCGACGATGACGACGTGCTTGCCCTTGGGTTCGTTCCCGCTCCTGACGAGTAGCTGCTGTATACCTGCGGGTGTGCACGGAAGGTACGATTTGGCACCTACGACCATCTTACCGACATTGACTGGATGGAACCCGTCAACATCCTTTCCGGGGTCGATCCTCATCAACACCTCCCCCTCGTTGACATGCTTAGGAAGGGGGAGCTGGACGAGTATCCCGTCGAACTTCGAATCGGCGTTGTACTTGTCTATGAGCTTCAAAATCTCGTCCTCGGTGGCCGTGGCCAGGAGCCTAACGGTCTCGGAGTGGACGCCCAGCTCCTCGCACGCCTCGCCCTTCTTCCTCACATATACCTGCGAAGCAGCGTCCTCGCCGACGAGTATCACGACGAGGCCCGGTGTGATGCCGGACGACTTCATCTTGGAGATCTCGTCCTTGAGTTCGATTCTTAGGGTCTTGGCAATTTCCTTGCCACTGATGATGTCCGCCACCAACTTACCACATCCTGAAAAGGCTGATGCAGACGCCTTACTTAAGGTTTCTCGCACGCCGGTCGACCTTACTGTTCCAAAAGGATTTATTACGACCTTCCGATTACGGGAGACGACGACGGAGTGACGCAAAATGGCGATGAAGCGCGATATAGAGATTGCACAGGAAGCGGAAGTACAGCACATAGAGAAGATTGCGGAACAGGTCGGCCTGACCCGCGATGACCTCGATTTCTACGGGAAGCACAAGGCCAAGGTCCCGTTGAGCGTGCTGAAGCGGCTAGAAAACAACAAGGATGGAAAGCTGATATTCGTCACCGCCATCACAGCCACGAAGGCGGGCGAGGGGAAGACAGTAACCTCCATCGGCCTGTGCCAGGCCATGGGACATCTGGGGAAGAAGGTTATGCTGTCCCTCAGAGAGCCCTCCCTGGGACCCACGTTCGGGATAAAGGGTGGGGCGACCGGGGGAGGCTACTCACAGGTGTACCCGATGTGGGACATAGATCTGCACTTCACGGGAGACATACACGCTGTGGGGACGGCTCACAACTTACTATCAGCACTCGTTGAGAACCACATTGCCAAGAAGAACCAGCTGAACATCGAGCCGACGAAGGTCGTCCTGAGAAAAGTGATGGACATGAACTGCAGGGAGCTCAGGGACATCGTCGTCGGTCTCGGAGGAAAGGTGAAGGGAGGTGTTCCGCGAGAGAGCGGGTTCGACATCACCGTTGCCAGCGAGATCAACGCCATCCTCGCGCTCTCCAATGACATGGCGGACCTCAGGGCCAGGCTTTCGAGGATAGTGGTCGCTTACACCCGGGACGGCAAGCCGGTCACCGCGGACAAGCTGAACGGGATCGGAGCGATGTGCCTCCTGCTCAAGGACGCAATCAACCCGACGCTGGTCCAGACGCTCGAGGGACAGCCGGCTTTCATACACGGCTCACCGTTCGCGAACATCGCCCACGGGAACAGCTCGATCATAGCGACGAAGTATGCTCTTAAGATGGCTGACTACGTCATAACCGAGGGCGGCTTCGCGGCAGACCTCGGAGGCGAGAAGTTCTTCAACATAGTATGCAGGGTCGGCGGCCTGAAGCCGGATGTATCGGTCCTCGTGGCGAGCATAAAGGCGTTGAAGATGCATGGCGGGATGAACGAGAAGGAGATCGGTAATCCCGATGTCAACTTCCTCGAGAAGGGGTACTCCAACCTCGACAAGCACATCGAGAACCTCAAGAAGGTCGATGTCCCCGTCGTGGTCGCCATCAACCAGTTCCCGACAGACTCGCCGGAGGAGATCGAGCACATCAAGAAGCACTGCGAGAAGATCGGCGTCAGATTCGGCCTCTCGAAGGTCTTCACCGACGGAGGCAAGGGAGGCGTGGACCTGGCCAATGCGGTGCTCGAATCGCTCGAGAAGGAGCAGGCGAACTTCAAGGTGCTGTACGACGAGAAGATGTCGATCAAGGAGAAGATCAAGATCGTCGCAACCGAGATCTACGGAGCAGACGACGTCGTGTATACTGGCACTGCCCCGGCCGACATCAAAGCGATCGAGGCGGCGGGCAACGACAAGCTCCCACTCTGCATAGCGAAGACACAGCTATCGATCACTGACGACCCAAGCAAGAAGGGCGCCCCGACGGGCTGGACCCTGACCGTCCGAGAGGTGCGCCTCTTGGCTGGCGCGGGATTCATAGTTCCTCTGACCGGGGACATAATGATAATGCCCGGACTGCCCTCGGTCCCAGCTGCAGAGCGGATCAGCATAGACGACAACGGCTACATAACCGGCCTGAACTGATCGCGCCGAGCGAGCGGACATCTCCGGGCGTTACGAGAACTGGCCCCCGGAGACGATAAACCTCTTACTTCTATCTCACACGGGGAGCAGGTTTCAGCTCCCACAGACGCCATGGCACGAGTTCTCCTTGCGGAGCGTGAGATGACGGTCCATGGGTTCCAGCGACGACGATGAAGCCACAATCGGAGGGATGATCTTGACGGAAAAGGTCCTCGTGATAGGGGGAGGTCCTGCGGGACTGACTGCAGCCAAGACCCTTGTGGATAGCCAGATGGAAGTCGTGCTAGTGGAGCGCGAGGAGACCCTAGGGGGTATGGCGCGCGAGCTTGCCTGCAAGGGCGTATCCGAGTGCAGGAACTGCGGTGTGTGCTATGTTATCGACCGTGCGGGAGAAGTGGTCAGGTCCCCTTCGATCGAAACCCTTCTACGATCCGAGATCGTCTCAGTGGAGAGACGCGAGGCGGGCTTCAGAATCAAGATAAAGACATCTCCAAGATACGTCACCGGCCAGTGCATCGATTGCGGGAAGTGCATCGAAGCATGCCCGGTCGAAGGGAAGGCCATCTTTCCGCCAACCGGAAGCGGCCAGCCAAGGACATACTGGATCGACAGGACCAGATGCCTGCATTTCAAGAAGGCGAAATGCTCCAAATGCGCGGACGTCTGCCCGACCAAGGCGATCGATTACGACGACCGTGCGAGGAACATCACCAGAGACGTCTCGACCATCGTATACGCCACAGGCATCGAACCCATCGATGCAGGCGAAGTCTCCAGGCTAGGATACGGACGGGTGCCGGACGTGATATCGAGCGTGGACGCCGAGAGGATTCTCAACGACAAGGGCCGCCTGCTCAGACCTTCGGACGGCGCCCCTCCAAAGAGGATAGCAATCGTCCAATGCGTCGGATCACGCAACGAGAAGACCGGCGTCGAGTACTGCTCCAAGTTCTGCTGCAAATACGGGTCGAAGATCGCGCAAGCGCTCATGGACATCGATCCCGAGATCGACCTTGACTTCTACTTCATGGACCTCAGAACTCTTTACGAACCACAGGACGACTTCAAGGAATGGGCGAAGTCTAAGAAGAAAAAGGTGGGGAAGAAGAAAGTGCCCCAGGTACGCCTGATCAGAAGCATGCCCGCTCAGGTGTTCCAGGGAGACGGGAAGGTTCTGCTGAGGTCGTCCGGGGAGACGGATCTCGAGGTCGCCGAGGAACCGTACGACCTGGTCATACTATCGGTGGGGATGCGTCCACATAAAGAGTCCGAGGAACTACTCACATCTCTCGGACTCGGCCTTGACCCATACGGATTCGTGAAGTGCGACGACGCTCAAACCGGAGGCGCGGTCATAGTTCTGGGAGCGGTATGCGAACCTATGGATATCGAAGAGACTGTGACGAGAGGCATAGCCATGGCAGCATCGGTCGCCAGACCTACGGAGGAGGGGGGCGGATGAAGCGCAAGATACAGGTTGTGATCTGCCGCGTATGCTCCCAGGGAGTGCCGGTACTGGACGTCGACAAGCTCGCGAAGGCGGCGTCGGAGGCGCCATATGTCTGCTCGGTCGTTACCGTTGACTACGCGTGCCAGAGCAAGACCATATCCTCCATCGTAGAAGACGCCAAGACGAAGGGGGCGGACCGGGTCCTGGTCGTCCCCTGTTCTAAGAACGACGTTTCCCCCAGCCTGTTCCAGGCATACGTTAGGAGGGGGAAGATCAACGAGTTCCTCATCGAAACCGTGGACCTCACGAACGAGGTCATCCTCCCCCACCGCGAAGACCCTGCCCGCGCCCAGGAGAAAGCGGAGACGAGGCTTGCCGCGGCTGTCGCGCGCCTGGCGGCCCTGGAACCGTTGGAGAAGCACGAGGAGCCGATGAGGACGAAGAACCTGGTCGTTGTGGGGGCCGGAGTAGCCGGCCTCGAGGCGGCGCAGGTCGCGGCCGGACATGGGCTTCACACGATTCTTATCGAGAAGACTGACCGGCCACTGAAAGCTCCGGGCGTTCTGCTATCGAAGTCGAGGCTTGTGCGGACGAAGGGGCATGGAGGCAACTTCGAGCTCGTGATACAGGCGGGCGAGAAGCAGGAGACTCTGGAGTGCGCGGCAATCGTTGTCGCCTCTGGAGGAGACTGGTCGGAGGGAAAAGGACCCCTGACAAAAGCCTGCAAGGATGCCATGCCCCTCTTCAGGCTCAAAGACTCCGTAGACAACGGGACCCTCCCGAGCGGTCCGGTCGTAATCGTGGACACCCCCGATCCGAAGGGCAGCACGATGAAGGCACAGGACTTCGCATGGGATGACGCGCTCGATTTGGCCATGTCAACGAAGAAGGCCTCACCCGAAAGGGACGTCACACTCATCTTCCAGGAGATGCGGGTTTCTGGATTGTCTGAGTTGACGTACAGGGAGGCCGCACAGCTCGGAATCAGGTTCATCCGGTATGACAAGAAGAACCCGCCCACGATCGACAAGAAGGACTTGAAGAGGCTGACCGTCAGGGATCTGGCACAGGACGAGGTCGTTTCGCTTCGATTCGGTACTCTGTCGTACGCGTCTGTCCCGGCCAACCCGGACAACATTGAAATCGCAGACGCCCTGAGGATACCGATAGCCCTGGACGGCGGAATAAGGCGGGGGAGTATGCAGAGGGGACCTGTCACTACCCCTAGGCCTGGCATCTTCGTCTGTGGATCAGCGATGTTCCCGAAAACTGAGTCGGTCGCAAGGGCCGAAGGAAAAGCCGCGGGTGTCTTGGCGACCCAGTTCGTCGCTCCAGGAACTGTGGAATACGGCGGCGCCGTCGCGAAGGTCACCCCCGAGAAGTGCTCCGCCTGCCTGACATGTGTGAGGACCTGTCCGTACGAGGCCCCGTTCATAGGGGCTGCGGGAAAGGCCGAGATCAGAGAGCAGCTCTGTCAGGGGTGCGGCATGTGCGCCGGCATATGCCCGAGCAAGGCCATCGAGATCCACAACTACACGGACGAGCAGCTGTCCATCGAGACCGAAGCGTATCTGAGAGGTGGTTTCTGATGCCTGAGCGCAGGCCGAAGATAATCGGGTTCTGCTGCGAGAAGCATGGACTGGACTGTGTCACGCTGGCCGCGCGCAGCGAAAGGCAATACGATGCGAGCGTGAGGTTGATACGGGTGCCGTGCACCGGACGCGTCGACGGGATGCACATACTACAAGCGCTGGAGGACGGAGCTGACGTGGTGTTCGTCCTCGGGTGCCTCGAGAAGAACTGCTACTACGACACGGGCTCCATCGAGGGGCGCAAGAGGGTGGAATACGTCAAGGGCATGCTCGCCGAGACGGGCATCGAGCCGGAACGCGTGGAGATGTTCAACGCCTCGTCATCGATGGCCTGGAAGTTCCACGACATCGTCTCGAGTATGAAAGACGTGGCGGAGCGTCTCGGACCCATCCGTCCAAAAGGAGGTGGCTCGGAATGATCGTCGCGGAACGGAAACCTCTTGACGAGATCGCTAAAATGATCGCGCCGTACGAGAAGGTCGCGGTCATCGGCTGCAGAAGCTGCGTCGCCATATGTCTCGCCGGCGGGGAGAAGGAAGTGAATATGCTCGTCTCCGCCATGAGGCTCAAGAACAGGAAGGATGGAAGGAAACAGTCGCTTGACGGCTTCGTGCTCGAGAGGCAGTGCGAGAAGGAATGGGTCAAGGAGGTCGAGGAGAAGATACTCGATTCGGACATCGTGCTCTCGATGTCATGCTCCCTCGGGACGCAGACGATCGGTGACATGTATCCGCACAAGATCATCGTGCCAGGCCTCAATACGGCCATATTCGGCGTGCCTGAGGAGCAAGGCGTGTGGTCCGAGAAATGCCTCGGATGCGGCGACTGCATAATCGACACCACAGGTGGCATATGCCCGATCGCGAGATGCGCCAAGAGCATGCTGAACGGGCCGTGCGGGGGATCATCGGATGGACATTGCGAGGTGAACACGGATATCGAATGCGCGTGGTACGCCATCCACGAGCGGCTGAAGCTGCAGAACCGGCTCGAGCTAATGGAATACGTGCGCCCGCCAAAGAACTGGAGCACGAGCCATTCAGGCGGCAGAAGGATAATCGTCAAGGAAGACGCTAAGCTCACACCGCACCAGAAGAGGGGACGGGAGGTGCTCGAATGAAGGCTGGCAGCAACCTCGAGAAGGTTCTCGAGGACGGCAAGTTCGCAGTCACTGCTGAGATTGGCCCGCCACAATCTGCGAACCCGGAGCCGCTGATCCATCACGCCAAAATGCTCAAAGGATACGCAGAGGCGTTCAACCTGACTGACAACCAGACGGCTGTTGTGAGGCTGTCCAGCATCGCGGCCGCTGCGATCGTCATGAAGGAAGGGATCGAACCAGTCATACAGATGACTTGCAGAGATCGCAACAGGATAGCCCTTCAGAGTGACCTTCTGGGCGCCAGCGCGATCGGTGTGAGGAACGTGCTCTGCCTAACGGGCGACCATCAGACCTTTGGCAACGAGAAGTCCGCGAAGAGCGTGTTCGATTTCGACTCCATATCCGAGCTGTACACCTTTGACAAGCTCAGGACCGAGGGACTGCAGTCGGGAGGCGACAAGATAGAGGATCCACCTAAGGTGTATCTCGGCTGCGCGGAGAACCCGTTCGCAACGCCCTATGAGTTCAGGGGAATGAGGCTGGCGAAGAAGGTTAACGCGGGAGCGGATTTCGTCCAAACCCAAGCGATATTCGATATGGACATGTTCGAGACTTGGATGGACGATGTCAGGTCCAGAGGGCTCGACAAGAAGATCCACATCCTAGCCGGGGTCATCCCCATGAAGACCGCTGGCGCTGCAAGGTACATGAAGAACAAGGTGCCCGGAATGATAGTCCCGAACTCCATCATCGACCGGATGAAGAATGCCTCGGACCCGAAGGAGGAGGGGATCAAGTTGTGCGTGGAGCAGATCGAGACCCTCAAGAACATAAAGGGCGTCCACGGCGTGCACATAATGGCGGTCATGTGGGAGGAGATCGTCCCACGAATCGTTGAGACAGCGGGCCTGATTCAGAGACCGGCGTACAAGTGAGATTACCAGGCATCGGTTCGGCTTTCGTCCATAAGAATTATCCATCTGAAGCACCTCGGTGATGCTGAAGTGGGACGATGAACACCGCGAAGCTCGAACAACTCCACGAGAGAATGCTGAAGGAGTTCTTGAAAATCAACCCGGGCGTCGGGACGGCCATCGGGCTGCATGACCCATACGATCGACTCCTCCCGCACGGCGGGAGGAAGCGCCTGGACGACACACTTGCACTTCTCGAAGGATGGAACGCCACGGCGAGATGGCAGGCGGCGTCCGAGGAACTATCGGGGGAGGACAACCTCCATCTCGATCTGCTGAGCATGAGCACGGATATCATGCGATTCGCCACCAACGAATACCCGCTTTGGAAAATGTATCCAGACTGCCTAGAGAGCATAGGTGGGCTCCTCTTTCTGATGGCATCCAGAGATTATGCGCCTCCAATGGCAAGAGCGAAGGACATAACATGCAGGCTACGACTCATCCCCGACCATCTGAAGCAATTTCGGACCAGGTTCGACCCGGGGGAGCCCGTGAGACTCTGGACAGATATGGCGATCGAATCATGCGACAATTTTCCAGGGTTGCTGGACTTCGTCAAAGACACCTTCAAGGACTGCGGTCATGAGCACAGAGACTTGGTGGATGCGGCGCAGGCACTGGGACCATCCAATGCGGAGCACATGGAATGGCTGAAGCAGCTTCTCGACCGCTCGAGCGAAGACTTCTCGATGGGGAGGGACAGATTTGCGAAGCTACTTGAGATAAGGAAGATAGAGATGTCGGTCGACGATATCCTCGCTCTTGGCAGAGACCGGCTTGAGAAACTGAAACAGGAGCGCGTCAGGCTCGCGGACCGAATCGCACCAGGCAAGGGAGTCGATGAGGCCGTCAGAATAAGCCGTAACACAGCTCCGAAAACCTTCGAGCAGGCCCTTGAGAAGACAAGGGAGGAGATGGAATCCGCAAAGGGGTTCATAATCAAGAACGGCATTGCCACAATAGACCCGGAGGCAGAGCTGAGAGTCGTCGAGACTCCGGCGTTCCTTGCGACGATGCTTCCGTACGCCGCCCTCTCGATGTCCTCGAAATTCGACCCCGTGCTGAAGGGGGAGTATCTCGTCACCCGCCCGAAGGACAGCAACGACCTGGGCAGCCACTTCAACGAAGGATCGATCATCAATACGGCAGTCCACGAGGCATATCCCGGCCACTTCCATCAGGGCGTAAGGTCCAACCGAAAGCACTGGATGCTGCAGTTCAACACAATGATCATATCGTCCGATACATTCGACAGTGGCACCGAGACTTGCGAAGGGTGGGCGCACTACTGTGAGAAGATGATGTTCGAGAGCAGCTACAGAGCGACTGACCTGGCAGCGTTCGAGATGATCAACGGGGCACTCTGGCGGGCCTACAGGGTGATAGCCGACATCGGCTTGGCCTGCGGAGAAGCTTCGTTCGAGGACATGGTCGATCTAGGGATCAAGGAGGCAGGGATACCCCGGAACGCATCGGAGGCGGAGGTGAAGCGATATACTCACACTCCCGGCCAGGCATTATCCTATCTGCTTGGAAGGGAGCTTCTGATAGGTTTCAGAGAGGAGATGGAAAACAACCTGGGGAACGGCTTCGACGAGAGGAGATTCCATGACCTCGTGGCGGATTACGGCGAGCTGCCGTTCTCTCTGATGAAAGACAGAGTGAGAGAAGGTTTGTCCAAGCGCTAAGGCCCGTTAGACAGGGCTTTCCGCCTACGGCTGTTATGCGCGTGCGTGAAGCGAAAACGGTTATAACCATTCAGTCTATACGCTCCGAGCATACCTTTGCCTTGCGGGAGAGGGATGCTACAGCCAGTAGTTACAGAATGCAGCGGAGTTGGTTGAATGAGCAAGGTGAAGAGAGTTCTCGTTAGCGTTTCAGACAAGACAGGTCTGGCCGAGTTTGCCAGGGGGCTATCTGAGCTTGGGATCATCATATTGTCGACTGGGGGAACAGCCACTCTCTTGGAGAAGAGCAACGTGGCCGTGGTAGGCGTCTCGGAGGTCACGAAGTTCCCCGAGATGCTCGACGGAAGGGTTAAGACGCTCCATCCAGCGATACATGGTGGGCTTCTCGCGATGAGGGAGAAGCCCGAGCACATGGAAGCCATTCAGAAGCACGGCATCGAGCCGATAGACATGGTGGTCGTGAACCTCTACCCTTTTGAGGCCACTATCGCGAGGAAGGACGTAGCGCTGGAGGACGCCGTGGAGAACATCGACATAGGAGGACCATCCATGCTCCGATCGGCGGCCAAGAACCATTCCTCCGTGGCAGTCGTTGTGGACCCAGCGCAATACCCGCAGATACTCGATGAGCTCAGGCAGAACGACTGCAAGCTGTCCCTGGAGACACGGCAGAAGCTCGCACTTCAGGCTTTCAGAGCCACTGCTAGATACGATTCTGCGATTGCACATTACCTGGGCAAGCAGTTCGCCAAGGACGAGTCGTTCCCGGCGAGCATGACCCTGTCGTTCGAGAAGCTCGGTGACCTCAGATACGGCGAGAACCCGCACCAGAAGGCCACATTCTACAAGGATCTGTTCGACCAGACCGCCCTGAGCGTACCCTCGGCCGAGAAGATGCACGGGAAGCAGATATCGTACTGCAACGTCCTTGACCTCGATGCCGCAATTGCCATCGTCTCCGATTTCGAGAAACCAACGGCTGCGGTCATCAAACACACCAACCCATCGGGAGTGGCAAGTGCGGCGACCATTGCGGAGGCGTTCAGGACGGCATATGATGCCGATCCAGTGAGCGCGTTCGGATGTGTCGTCGGTCTGAACAGGCAGGTCGATCTTGAGACCGCGAAGGAGATCGCGAGTCACTTCGTCGAGGCGGTCGTAGCTCCCGGATTTGACGAAGACGCGGAGAAGCTGCTCGAGGAGAAGAAGAACATCCGACTACTTCGGACGAACACACCCATCAAGCGCGAGGATGGCAGGCTCATGATGACGAAGGTCAAGGGGGGCATGCTGGTCCAGATGGGGGCGTATGTGGAGCTCGACAGAGGGAGCCTCAAGGTTGCCACGAAGCGCGCTCCGACGGAGGAGGAGGTCGACGCGATGATATTCGGCGTCAAGGTCTGCAGACATGTCAAATCGAATACCATCCTCCTTGTGAAAGGCGAGCGGACGGTCGGGGTAGGTGCCGGGCAGATGAGCAGGGTGGATTCAACCACGATAGCAGGCATGAAGGCCGGCGACGAGGCGAAGGGCAGCATCCTGATCTCCGACGCTTTCTTTCCGTTCAGGGACGGAGTGGACGCTGCGGCGAAGGTGGGCGTCGCAGCCATCATGCAACCGGGTGGCTCAATGAGGGACGACGAGGCCATCGCCGCTGCCGATGAACATGGAATATCCATGGTCTTCAGCGGACTGCGTCTATTCAAGCACTGAACGACGAGCGCCACACATCTCGAGCAATTGCCAGTCTACAGTATCGGGACCAGATTGGGCCTGAAATCCCCTGAGTCGGGGGCCGTCATGGCGTATGGAGCGGTGAACGGTTCATCGCCTCGAATCACGGTGACCCCTGATGTTTTGTCTATGCGCAAATGTGTATGCGCAAGGTCGGAGAGCCTACTAGTCGATTTCACGCTCGGTGTGACCGTAGCCACCAGGATGCCGTCGTTGTTGAGCATCGCTGTCAGGAAATCCATCATCCCGTTAAGGACTGTTGAGCCGTATATCGACTCCAGCGAGTCGAAACCGATGATAGCGAGATATGGCTGCTGCGTGTCCTTGAGAGCGTACTGGATATCCTGCCATTTAATGTCCACCTTCACATCTCCACCCTCAAGGGTCATCGAGTAGTCCTTAGGGGACGCTGACGCGGCGTGAGGCTCGAGTATCCGCACGTTCTTGTCGAAGATTTCAGGCGTTATGAACCCGAGCAGTTCCTCCCTCGCGGTGTCCGCTCCAGTCTTCTTCGTAGGCATCCAGGCCACGCCGTGGCCCTGGGAAGCGAAGTTGCATATGATGGCGTTCTCTATCTGCGACGATGAGACGACGGGCACGCCCGGGTTCAGCTCGATCAACGCGATCGTCCCCTTTCTCAAGCCGCCCTCGAGCATCTCATCGAGGGCCGGATTGCCGGTCGACATGCACTTCTCATTGGAGGACTTGATCGACTCGAAAGGCATCGGCGATTCCGGCTTGCCATACCTGCTGTACTCGAAAGTCCTGACCCGTCCTCCGAGCAACGTGTACACGTATTTCGGCTGACGTATCTCACAGCCCCTTAGCTTCAGGAGGTCCATCTCGCGGATCCTTCTGCCACTCGAGTTGTCGAGCGACAGATAGAGGACTCCGTCACCGAGGTAGTCGAGCAACGGGTCTGGCGTTTCAAGCACATAGACGATGTTGGTGCCGCAACCCTCGACCAGGTCCTTCTGCAGAGCGGTGATGAGCCTAGCAGGACCGACGCCGTACTTATCCGCCAGCGCGTCTATGCTGTCGATAATTATCAGGGTGCGCTCAGGCAGTGCCTTGTCGACGACATCGTATGCCATCTCGATCTCGGGCATCATCGAACCGACCGTCACTGTGAGCTCATCCTCTCCTGTCGGCTCCGCAGCAGATGTGTCCTCGTCCCCTCCGGCCTCTATTTTGCCCTCCAACCGGTGGAGCTCGCCTCTGGGCGACTTCATTTTCGCACCCTTAAGCTCCCCCTTGATGGCCGCGAGGCCAAGCAGTATCTTCTCCACCTGCATCTCGGAATCAGCCTTCTTCCTGAGCTTCTTCCGAGCCTTGAGTATCTCCCCTTCCTTGACCTTGTCCATCAACCAAGGGAACTGGTTGAAGAGCGAATGGTCAGAGACTCTGGTGGACATATAGTAGCTCTGCTGGAGTTGTGCCAGCTCCTCTATCATCTGGAGCGCCAACGTGGTCTTCCCTGTGCCGGCCATGCCCCTGAGAATCAGCGAATGACCTCCGGGGCTGGACAGGAATTTGACTATCTCCTTTGGGAATGTCGACGTACCAACCTCATTATTCTCTTCCATCACAACCATACTCCTTCGTCGATGACAATGATCATCTATCTCTAGGCCTGAGGAGCCCTCCAGGTGCTCCATCATCCTCTTCCTCTTCTTCTATGAGCTTAATCTCCTTCCATTCTCCGCCGAAGTCCTGGGTCGCTCCCGTGACCATCTGGAACCTGACCCTCAACTTCCCCCCCTCGAAGAATATGTAAGCGTTCTTCAGCATAGACAGATAGAGCACTATCCGCTTGCCCTGCTGAGTCAGTGCTCGCTCAACCGCCTTGAGAAGCCCTGCCTTCTCCAACACGTGTATCCGTCTGTAACACGCCGCGATCGGTATGTTGAGCTTCGCGCTAAGTTCAAGCGCATGTTTCGGCTTTCGTGAACACGCCACGAGTATCTTCGCAGCGTAGGTATCCATTATCAGTCTTGATGCCTCGATAGGGTCCAAAGGCGTGGCCTCCTGAGCGTTGTCGAGCCACGACCATCTGCGATTAAATGTTCGCTGGGGGGAGTCGCGACGAAGGATGCAACACTCTGATTCGCGCTTGCATCGAATAGATGTCTGGCATTTAATACTGTTTCGCTCGTCTGTCCGGAGGGCGGCTTCGACCCTCGCCAGGAATCACACGGCCTATGAGGGCATCCCTGAAATACTGAGAAGTGTGTTTCAGGTTCTGGCCTGGCGTGCCGTGACAACGCCTTGCAAGAGAAGATCGATATTGCCAACACCGAAGAGGAGGGACGGTCACGAAAGGTCACAGATGCAGATGCGGTTTCAAAACCACAGCGAAAAGACTCAGATGCCCGCGATGCGGGAAGCGCATGACCCTGACCTACTGGTCCAACCAGGGGACTGTATTGGCATACGTGAGGCTGGGAGTCGTTCCTGTGAACTATGAGTTCCCCATGGACCTGCTCATGCTGGAGGTGAAGACAGGTCCGAAGATCGCCTGCTGGACGGATACGCCATTCTCTGTGGGCGACGATGTCACGTTTGTCCAGCTGGGGGACACCTACATCTGCAGCCCACTCTACGACATCAAAGAGGTCATGGAACTGCCAGACGACTCAGAAGACGACGGGGGAGAATCCGGCGAGAGCGAACTGCGGTCCGAGTCCTGACATCTTGTTTTCCAGTATCCCCTTCAGGTCGTCCGCACTTTTCAGACTCGATCCCCTGAGATCGATGACGAGCTCGCAGGTCATCCGCTCGTAGTACACGAGAACGTTCGTATATCCCGCCACCACGTTTATCGACTCGTCCCCCAGGGCCTTCATGATATCATGGACAGAGCCAGGGCGGTCCGGTAGATCGACCTTGATCTTGAACAGCTTCGGCTCGTCGTCGAGGAATACGACCGATAGAATCCACGAGTCAGGGTCCCCTATCAGCATGACCGGGGATGAATCCCTTCCGAGGAAGTTCCTGTACGCCTGAGGCAGCTCGAATACGCCGTCCTCGATGATACTGGCCTTCTTCTCGGTCTTCCTTAGAGCCCTGACCTTGATTGCGCTGCTATCGAGCGATGCGCCCTGGGTGTAGCGGGTGGCAAGGTCGGAACTCTCGACACGGAGACAGTCGACAAGGCTGAGAGACGGATCCGCTGCCGTCTTGGCCGTTTCGAACTCGTTCTTGAGAGACGACGAGTCTCCGAAGAACGACAGGTCGACCAGCATCTCCCATATCATGACGACGTTCGGGATCGAGCTGACGGTCTCGGAGTTCAGGATGTCGATGTTCAGCGACTTCAAGAACTGAGAAGCCTGAGAGAGGCCTCCGGGCTCGTCTCTGACCTGGATGGTGACGTAGGCGATCTCCCGGTAGTTCTCCGGACCGAACGGGGAGAGCACGATCTCATACGCTTTCTTCTCTCCGTACTCGTATCTGAACATCGAGCTGAAGACCTCGCTCCCGTTCACGAGACCCAACGGCTCGCCGACCTTTGAGCTGATAATGATCCTTCCGGATTCCATCCGCCCGAAATCCCATAGCTTCATGGCGTTTCCCCTCGTGTACGTCTGTAGGCTTAACCGAATGATAAAGATGTTGAGACGGGTCTACGGTTTCGGAGTGAAGACGTACAGAGTTGGCACTCGGTTCTTGAGCCCGGTCCAATACCCGCAGGTCCTGCACTTATAGCCCATCGTGACCGATCCGCCGTAGACCGTGAGGTTCCTGATCCTCTCGGTCCTGCCGTCGCAGACGGGGCAGGCGCCTGCGGAAGTCTTCTCTCTCGTGTCCCGGCATCGGATCTCGACGGTGGCGAGACCGTTCCCCAACGCTAGCTTCCTTACCCGCTCCTCGCTGATGGCGTAGTCCGAATCGTGCCTCCTGAGGGAGCGCAGCACAAACTCGGTCAGTTTTCGCTGGGAGTTGATGATACCATACCTGCCCAGAACATCTCTGATAGCCTCCACGACCTCGGTGTCAGACGGTATCCTGTAGGCCATCGGAGCAGGATGGCTGTACGCTTACGAAAACCTTTCCACGCAGACCAGGGCGGTGCTGGCAAGCCCGACACGGTCCGTCCAGCATAGGGTTTCGGCGTCAGTCGGTCGGTAAAGAATATAAGAGAGCAGCGACTACAGCGGGACAGGTGAAGAGGGCATGCGAACGAAAGTCATCATCATGGGGGCCGCGGGTAGAGACTTCCACAATTTCAACGTCTACTTCCGCGACAACGCCAACTACGAGGTAATGGCGTTCACCGCGACGCAGATACCGAACATCGATGGACGGAAGTACCCTGCGAGCTTGGCTGGAAAACTCTATCCGAAAGGCATCGACATCCACCCGGAGTCGGACCTATCACGGCTCATAAGCGAGCTAGGTGCCGAGCAGGTGGTATTCGCTTACTCGGACATACCTCACGTAGAGGTCATGCACAAGGCCTCGCTTGTGAACGCCTGCGGTGCGGACTTCCGACTGATGGGGACGAACCAGACATTCCTGAAGGCTAAAGTCCCGGTGATCGCGGTATGTGCTGTGAGAACTGGCTCAGGAAAATCGCAGACAACGCGAGCCATCGCCTCCGCGTTGATCAGCAAGGGGAAGAGAGTCGTGGCGGTCAGACACCCGATGCCGTATGGCGACCTCGAGAAGCAGGCGGTCCAGAGATTTGCCGCATATGACGACCTGGACAAGCACGCGTGCACGATCGAGGAACGCGAAGAGTACGAACCGCACATTGACATGGGGATGGTCGTCTATGCCGGAGTCGACTACGAGAAGATACTAAGGCAGGCGGAGCAGGAGGCGGATGTGGTCCTCTGGGACGGGGGCAACAACGATACGCCGTTCTACGCTCCGGACCTGCACATAGTCGTCGCCGACCCACACAGGGCGGGTCATGGAAAACTCTACCATCCTGGGGAGACCAACATGCGGATGGCAGATGTCATCATCATCAACAAGGTCGACACAGCGGACCCGAAGGGCGTGGAGGCCGTGAGGGCCGTCATCGCTGAGCTCAACCCGAAGGCCAAGGTTGTGACGGCGGCGTCTCCGGTCACGGCCGAGGATCCAGGGGCGATCAAGGACAAGCGGGTCCTGGTAATCGAAGACGGACCGACGGTGACGCATGGCGAGATGACCTTCGGAGCGGGCATGATAGCTGCGAAGAACGCTGGTGCGAAGGCCATCATCGACCCCAGGCCTTTCGCGGTTGGATCGATCAAGGCGACCTTCGAGAAGTACTCTCATCTGGAGAATGTGCTGCCGGCCATGGGCTATGGGGACAGACAGGTTGATGAGCTCGAGAAGACCATCAACGCATCGGACTGCGACATAGTCGTCTCCGGCACACCGATAGACCTGAAGAGGATACTGAAGAACGTGAACAAGCCCATAATCAGAGTGAGATACGACCTTCAGGTTAAAGGCGAGCCAAGCCTGGACGACGTTCTGAGAGGAATCTGACACCGCTCCGGGAAGGGTTTAAACCGGACCGTGTGGATTACCGGCCTCGCGGGAGTAGCTAAGCCTGGACAAAAGCGCAGGACTTAAGGTCCGAGCGTATCGGATAGGCAATCCTGTCTCGCAGGAGTCCGGGGGTTCAAATCCCCTCTCCCGCACACAGCTCCGCATTCGTGTCGATGCTGATTCTGAACAGACCATGAAGCAGGACCGATGGGGCGTACTGTGGCAGAGTCCACCCCTCATCTCAGTCTGACTCAGAAGCCATCCTATGCTTCCCGCCCGGGACAAGTATCTCGAACACAACCCCCTTTCCGGGCACTCCGATTTCCTCTATACTCATACCAGTGATGCCGAGGACCTCTCGGATCAGGAAGAGACCTAGGCCCGAATCCTTACCATACCCACGCTGGAATATCTTCTCCTTCGCGTCTGCAGGGATACCCACGCCGTCGTCAGAGTACCTGATTGCGACTGTGTCATCCCTGTGTTCGAATTCCGCGGTCACCTGTGTCGCCTTCTGCCCGTGTCTTCGGGTGTTGGTCAGCAAGTTCAGGAAGACCCTCTCGAACATAGGGTCAGCCAACACCTCGAGGTCGCCCAACTTCTCCTTGACCTGTATATTCCCCATGTCGATCACAGAGGCCGCACCTGCGAACTCGAGTCTGATTCTCGTCCACTCTGGGTCCATCGTGCCGGCCTTCTGATAGCTACCTGCGAATTGGAGTTGCTCTGTAATCGTCTTGCAGGCCTTTTTCGCTGCCTCCAAGTGCTCAGTCCTCTCACGGTCGTTGCTGTCATCCTCCGCCAGCGAGAGATATCCAGATAGAACCCCTATCTGGTTGATGGCATCGTGTCTAGTTATGGACCCCATCAGGTTCAGCTTCTCGTTTGCCTGCTCAAGCGCCTTCTCCGCTTTCTTGCGCTCCGTTATGTCTCTGGCGATGGCGAAAGCACCGATGGTCATGCCAGACCGGTCCTTCACGGGGGAGATCGTCAACGAGACATCCACCAACGAACCGTCCTTCCTCATTCTCACGGTCTCGAATGGTTGTCCGCGGGTTCCCCTCTTGGCTTGACTGAACCTCCGGTAGTACTCATCCAGCCGATCAGGTGGTATCAACATAGATATGGGGTTTCCGACAGCCTCATCGACGGAATAACCGTACATGGACTCTGCAGCGGGATTCCATGTCTGTATTCTGCCGTCAGTGCTCTTGCTGATTATTGCGTCCGTAGTGGAGTCGACCATCGACGCGAGTCGCTCGACCGCCAAGGCGGTCCTCCTGCGCTCGGTATCGTCCAGGATGACACCCTGAAGCTTCGTGACTTTGCCCTCTGAGTCACGACGGACATAGACGTGGGCATCGATGAACAAGGTAGCTCCATTCTTCGTCAAGCCCTGATATTTCAAGCTAAACAAATCGTCCCCCGCAAGGATGTGCTTCTCGAACTCCTCCAGCACAGCTTCCGCAGCGTCAGGGTGAAGCACATCGACGAACGTAATTTTACCTGAGCTGAACTCGTCGGGCGTGTAGCCAAACTGCGTCACGTTGTCAGAGACGAATTCAACGTTCCAGGGAGGACTAGGATCTAGCTGAAAAACGACGACAGGGCTGGCGTTGACTATCTTCTCGAACGCCTCTCGACTACTAAGAGCCTCGGAAAGGGCATCTTCGATCAGTCTCCTGGAGGCGAGGTCGACGAAGATGCATACCGCTCCTTGATACTCGCCGTCTCCCCCTAACGGAGATGCCTTGAAGCTCACGAACTGCCTTTTTCCGATTCTGTTCTTGAACTCGTAGTCAACCTCGACATCATTCCCGTCTCTGCAGAGCCCCAACGCTTCGCTCGCGAGTTTCCGTCCATCAACAGCGACAAACTCCGAAAACGGTCTCCCGATCATCTCCCTGACGGAGCACGCCATCATCCGTGCCATCTTCGGATTGGCGTAAGATATATTGTCATCCTTGTCGACGGCCCATATACCCTCGTCCACAAGCTCCACAATCTGCCTGTAATTCTCCGCGCTGCTCTCAAGAGCCACCCTCATGGGGATACGCTCCGTCGAGTCAAGGACAATAACCATGCTCGCGCTCGTCTGCCCTTCCTCATCGGGCACGGGATAATAGCCAACCTCGAAGTATCTCGTCTTCCCCGATTCGCTATCCAAAGAGGGCATTTGGTTATGCGTACTAACGCGACCCTTGAGCATGCCATCCACTTTGCCACGCTCAATGATATCTGACAGGATGGGGGTTGATTCCGGGGAGAAGGGGCGACCCATAACATCACCCCTTCCTATTCCGGTCAACTTGGCTATCCCATCGTTCCACATGGCGACCTTGCCTTCAGCATCCAGGACAATGATGCCGATCATGTTCACGTCGACGACGAGTTTGTAGAGGTCTCGCTCTCCCTTGAGATGCTCTTCAGCTCGTTTGCGTCGGGCCAAGTTCCGGATGACCACTGACAACTCTGCGAGTTGCGCACTCATGTTCCCCCTCTTCTCCACAAAGAGGTCAGCTCCTGCGTCGAGCGCTTCAGTCACGGAATCGTCCATGCCCTCTCCAGTCATCATCACGAACGGAACATGGATGCCCCGGGACCGAATCTCCTTAAGCAGCTCGATCCCGTCCATTTCGGGCATCCGGTGATCGCACAATATGACGTCGTACTCGTTCGCCTCCAAGCAGGCGAGGGCCTCCTTGCCAGAATTCACGCCATCTATCGATCCGATACATCCTTCCCTGAGGAATCGAACGGCGAGTTCCGCGTAGTTTTTGTCATCATCGATTAGGAGCACCCTTGTTGAGTGTGACTTGCTGTCCAGCTCTGGAGAGCTGGCTTCGGTGGGGGGAGCCATTGTCCTCCCACAATCAAGGGCTCAACAAACCTATTAACCTTATGCCCAGGTCGATACCGTGCACAGCCCCGACCTGAAGCCCCAACCAAGATGCGGCCTGTCGGCAGAAAGCGGGCTAATCAGACTCGCGAACACGTCAATCTCAGGTCTATCGGTCAACAGTACGACCGCCTAGAGCCTCGGGGCGGGCAGTCATCTCCTGAGGAGGTGTGAATAGGCACAGGCTGGGCACTTTAAGATCTTGCCATCTACCTCTACGAGCTTCACATGCTTTCTGTGCTTCTCGCACTCAGGACACATCTTGTCCTTCTCGATATTCTCCAGGTGTTCCAAGCCGCTCACCTTGACCGCCGCACGACATCCGTACTTCCAGGTAAAAACATTATCCCGTTCTGGTTCGTGACCCTCATTTCGAGTCATGTACAACCCGGACCAACGCCCTGAGTGATTCCTCGAAATCGCCATCTTCCACGAGAGTCCCGGTGACGATGATATCAGCTCCGGCCGTCGCCGCGTCTCGTGCCCTCTCAGGATCGGTGATGCCTCCTCCGACTATCAGCGGCACTCCGATGCTGTCCTTCACAGCGCTTATCATCGCGGAAGGGACGGGTGATGGCGCGCCGGAGCCGGCTTCCAGGTACACCATCGACATGCCGAGATATTCAGCCGCGAGGGCGTACCCAACCGCTCTCTCAATATCGTCTCTCCCCACAACGTCAGCCTCGCCGACCTCTCCGACTTTCATGCCAGGCTCAACGACGATGTATCCCATGGAGAGCGTCTCGAGTCCCAGTCTCTTTATGACAGGTGCTCCTCGCGAGTGCTCCCCCGTGATGTTCCTCGGGTTCTTCGAGTTGAGCATACTCATGAAGTATATCGCATCGCACCTCTGTGCGATGGCATTCGCCCGTGATGGGAAGTAGATCACCGGGAGTTTGCATCTGGCTTTCATCTCGTCGACGGTCTGGTCGAGGTTCTCCTGCGTTATTCCAGTAGAGCCGCCAACCATGATTGCGTCAGACTCCGCAGCTTCTGCTTTCGACGCGATCTCCCCCGCCACATCGACAGACTGTTTCGCAGGGTCCACCAATGTCATGTGCATCTTATGTGCAAGCAAGGTCTGATCGATGTAATCCTTCACACTCAGAGAATCCCTCCGAACAAGAACGCCACCAGAGCGATGAGCATAGCCAGCTTGATCATCTTCTGCCCTCTCTCAGGATCCTCGAAGTGTATCAGAGAACTATATATAAAGATTCCATCGGCGAGCACGACGAACGGGATGTACCAGATAGACAGCAGCGAGAGTAGGTAGGGTGCTGGGCTGAGCGCCACTGCCCCGATCAAAGACAGCGACGCGAGGATTCCCGCATTCCTAGCGCCCAGCCTCATCGGAAGCGTAGTCCTGGCGCCTTCGTCCCCTTCCAGGTCCTGGACATCCTTGACGATCTCCCTTCCAAAGGTCGCCAGGAACGCAAGCAGCGCCAGTATCCATGCCAGATCGAGGCCGTCGACGGACGCGCCGCCGAAGAAGAACACGGCCCCCGTTAGCCAGCTTATCGCCAGGTTGCCCATCAAGCCCTCGGACTTGAGGAACACCTCGTAGGCCAGCATAACCCCGGCGGAAGCCACGACGATAATGAACGATGGCACACCGATAACGAACCCTCCGGCTGCGGAGAGGGCGAAAAGAGTTGACGACATGACGACTGCGCCAGAAGGTGACACCAAACCACGAGGAATCGGCCTCGATGGATGTGCAACTCTGTCCACCTCGCGGTCGAAGTAATCGTTCAGGGAATTGCCCGCCCCTGTGAACGCAGCGACGACGAGCATCGAGAGGATTACCTCTGTCAGATAGTCCCACACACCCTCGGACCCGACGCATATCACCGCGGCGAGCAGAACCGCGGCGGCTCCCATGGCACAATTGCCAAGACGCATCATCGATATGAGTCCCGCAACAACGCGAGGCCATCTCCGGGATGCCATCGACTCTGGCACATCCTGTGCGGATATAAGGGTTTTGAACAGAGTGCACGTGAAAAACATTATGTAGGGATGTCCTGTTCGTCCGTCCTGGAATGCAAAATCCCATGCCCCCAGATGCCGCCAAAGAGATTGAGCATGTGAAGAGTCTCGTTGCGCGGCACTTCCCCGTTTATGATGTCCGAGTCAATTACGACGTCGTCGAGTTCTACTGCAAGATCGATGAAGACTCGCTCGAGGAGTCGTTCGAGAGACTCAGAGAGGAGATGATCCCACAGGGATACATTCCGATGATCACCTACGTGAAAGGAGAGCACGTTCTGGTCGTTGGCAAGAAGCCTTCAGCGAGGCACAGAAGCGCGTACGTGAACCTCGCAATGCTCATGATAACGCTCATCACGGTGACGTTCGCGGGTATCCTCTATTGGGGATCCTACGCAGAAGTCCCAGGCGATGAAGTCTACTCCCCACATAATATCGCGATGAGCGTCCTCGTATTCACCCTGCCATTGCTGGCGATCCTAGGGGCACACGAACTTGCTCACTTCTTCGCGGCGAGAAGGAGAAGAGTGGCAGCGTCGCTGCCGTTCTTCATCCCGTCGATACCGCCGTTCGGGACCTTTGGCGCATTCATATCCCTTAGGGACCCGATACCCAACAGGAAGGCCCTGCTCGATATTGGTGTAGCCGGCCCCATAGCGGGCCTTCTAGTCGCCATAATGGTTGGCGTTGCAGGTCTGATGCTGACCAACATGGAGGCCAAGGTCGTTCCTGACGACCTCGAACCTGGGGATTCCCTGAGCATCGCCTTTCCTCTCATCTACATCGGTATCGAGTACTTGGTGCCCATCGAAGGTGATTACCTACTCCACCCGATGGCGTTCGCTGCCTGGGTCGGGTTCTGGGTGACCGCGATAAATCTACTGCCCGCTGGACAACTCGACGGAGGACACATCGCGAGAGCTGTTTTCGGCAAACATGCAAAGTACGCCAGCTGGGCCACCATCGCCGTGCTGATAGGACTGTCCTACTTCTTCCTCGCTTGGGTCATCCTGGCCATCCTGATCCTCGTCATCGGAAGCAGGCATCCGCCACCCCTGAACGATATAAACAAACTCGACACCAAGAGGAAGGCGTTGGGGATATTCGCATTCATCATACTCGTGCTAGCTTTCGTCCCCGTACCGATGTGGATAACGGAGATCGACCATTCTTTCGAGATCACACCCTCGAACGGCATCGGCGAGATACTATCCCCTGGAGAGACTGCCGTGCTGTCCTTCCATGTCGAGAACCTTGGGAATGTGAAGAGCAACTTGACCATCGAGTTCACGGACGCTCCGGCAGATTGGGACGTCCTACTCAAACCGTCCGATACGAACCCATCGGACTATTCTAGCGCGATCTTGTACCAGCTCAATGTCTCCGAGAACATGAGCTTCGACGCGAGCATCACCCCATCTGAGACAGCCGCTCCAGGGAACCAGACGATCACCATCACGGGATATGCACTGTCCCCGCAAGGGGAGGTATACTTCGAGGGAGCCCTTCAGTTCAACATCACAGTAGAAAGTCCATCACTCGCCTTCTGGTTCCCCGAGAACACTTTGTCCATCTCAGCCGGCGAGGAAGCGACGACAAGCATCCAAGTCAACAACACGGGGAACGGAACCGTTGAGATCGTTATGACGGCATTGAACTCGCCCTCGATGGTGGGTGTGGCCCTCTACGAAGATTCGCTCGATGTCAACTCGACAACGACCCTGAACCTAACCGTTTCAGAACAAAGCAATTCGTCCTTCGAAGTGTTGATATTCGTTTCCTCGCACGCTCCACCTGGAGAGACGACCTTGCACATTCAGGCCACCTATCACGAGATTGTGCTGGAGACGATCGATATCACCATAATCATAGAGTGAGTCAACCCCTTCTGAGAATGCAGAAGTGGCGAGTTAGAGACTTGTGAACCCACATGGGATGGACCTCGACCGTCTCGAAATCCCCGTTCCCATCGAGGAGCAAGGGATCGGGCACTGCCATCGCTATCCTGGAACCACGGTTCAGCACGTCAGCACACGCACCGAGTGCTCGTGAGAACAGCTCCGGTAACGGCTCTCCATCGGTGCTCGTCGACCTGCCATAGGGCGGGTCGGTCGCGATGCCCGAGACATCCCCCACGACCCTCGATATCTTGCCGATATCGCACCTCAGTAGCTCGGCATCGATATCCAACGATCGCAGGTTCATACGAGCGCCTTCGATCATCTTTTGCGATATGTCCGTCCCGAGCGCATAGCAACCCGCGAGCGACGCCTCCATGACTATCGCGCCCGTCCCGCAGAATGGATCCAATAGACGGCCTCCTGGCCGCGTCCTCGTGAGGTTCACCAAAGCCCGCGCATACTTTGGATGGATGGATATCGGGTGGTTGAACGGAAGATTACGAACCTTCCTCCTCTCGTATGACGATCGATCTATCCGTCCCATGCATCTGCCCACACAGGCCTGCTCGGAAAGAACGACGCGAACCTCCGACCTAGGGGAGTGGATGTCGACGCCCAAGCGACCACAGACCAGCTCACCAACTGCGGCGTTGGTGCGCTCCAGGTCGACTTCTGGAAAGGAAGTGCCGACCCTCGTGGAGTGCACGCGGACAGGACCCGGGACATCGATATCCCTGACAGTATCCATCAACTCGTCCGGCGCACATGAGAAGAGATGTTCCGAGACGCAGTGACACAATGCCAGACGCTCAGAGAGGGCACCGGGGTCCGCTTCGGTCTCGATGACGACCACTCCGGGCTCCTCGGATACTATCGATGCAGCGCCGCCCAGCGTCTCCGCCGTAGAAAGAGCCTCTGATCGAGCGAGCGACTCGCACTCCATCGAGAGCTCAAGGAGCAGCCTCACGGAATGGCGAGATGCTACGGTCTGGATAAAGGCTTCGCCTCAGTCGCCGATGCCGGCCTCAGATACCTGGAACACGGCCTCCGCCTCCGGCAGGTTCGGCGAGTCGATGAGCCTGGCGATGCGCTTGCCCCCCTTGCTCTTCCTGAGATATATCCTGAATGTCGCTGTATGGCCCACGATGTGCCCTCCTATGGGTCTGGTGGGATCACCGAAGAACGCGTCCGGCTTCGCCGAGACCTGGTTGGTCACAGCTATCACGGCGTTGTGTACATCGCCGAAGCGCAGGAGGGCGTGCATGTGCTTGTTCAGCATCTGCTGCCTCTCGGCCAGGGCCCCCCTTCCGATGTACTCAGCCCGGAAATGGGCCGTAAGAGAGTCGACTATCAGCAATCTAACAGGCGTATCCCTCGCCTCTTCGAACGCCTTATCCAGGAGTAGCATTTGATGGTGGCTGTTGTACGCGCGGGCTACATGAATCTTCTTGAGCACATCGCCCGGATCCATGTCGGCCGCTTCCGACATCTGGGTTATCCTCTCGGGCCTGAAGGTCTGCTCCGTATCGATCATAATGGTATGTGCGTCCAGCCCCCCCTCGTCCACCGGCTTCGCGCAGTTGACCGCCAGCTGATGGCATATCTGCGTGTTGTGGAGCACCGTGGGCAGGTTGCCCCCGACGAACGAATGGGTTCCTGGCACTACCAGGTCGTAAACGAAATCGTCATGGGCGAACGGGAGGACGGAAGACACCTCGTCCCATGAGATAGTATCATCGTTCACCCCCCTGCAGGCGTTGTCATACGACGTCGACGAAGCCGGCACGGCGATGAGATCCCCAGAGCGGATTTCCCATGTCGGCCTCCAAGAGATATCCGGCCCGCGCATCACCAGGAGCTTGTGCGGTCCCGTAAGCTCGAGGTTCCTGCCTCCGGCAGTCGAGACCTCGAACATGAGCATGACGCGTTCGCGGTATATCGCGGCGGCGGAGGCGCGCTCCAGCTTACCACCGGCGAGGCTGGGGACCTCGACGCCGCTGAGAGGGACGACTTGTCCCGAATCGAACGGCACGGCCATCCCCCGTCCCAGCCGCTGGTACATCCTTGAAATCTCCTCGACCCGCGGCTCGCCATCGACCAGGTAGAGCACCTCGGTGCGCGGCGAGACGCACTTCCCAGAGCCGTACTCGCCGAAGAACTCGGTGATAGCCCGAGACTCGAACCCACCGCCCATCAAATCGTCCAGCGATTTCGAGCCGGAAGGAAGCTTCGCGATGCTCCTCCTGCGTTCGAGGAGCATTTCGCCCGTCTCGAAGCCGCCGACATCCGCGAGTTTCTTAGCGGCGGCAATTATCTTCGCTGCGGTGGAATCACCTATCTCGGTCAGTTCGGCGAGGTTCCTAGGTGAATCTACCGCAATCATCATGATGTCGTTGTACCCAGCCTCCTTCAGCTTCTCCAAGATGGCTGGACCGACACCAGGCAGTTTCGATATCTCCTCGTCCGACATTGACACTCAACACCTGCAACCTCCAAGACCAGCCATGCGGAATATAAGCGTATTGATTGGAGGTACGCGAAAGTGGGGCGGCGGCCCCTCGTGACGCACGACCTGGTATGCCTCCGAGCGGCCGTCCTGACAGGTGCTGGCTGGCACCAAAAGGTATTAAATAGGCTTTGCTCTTCGAGGGGTGGTATGGCCAAGAAGCGGAAGAAGGACAAGGTGAAGAAGGAGGAGGAGTACGAATTCAGGCCTCCTGAGTTCGACGAGAAGGAGTTCATAAAGAAGGAGCTCAGAGACACCAAGACCGTGCTTATCACCGTCGGCTACGCCGCGTTCTTTGGAATCATGGCGATGGCGCTCGCTCACATTTCGAACAAACTCATAGGCCTATCCTTCCTCCTCGTATTCGTCGGCCTCTACTCGCTCAAGTACTTCTACCCGTTCCTGAAGATCAAGACGGAGGATTTCCAGAAGAAGAACTGGGCCGGGAATGTGGCATGGTTCTTCCTGACATTCCTGGCCGTTTGGATACTGACCTTCAACTTCCCCATATCGGACCACGCCAACCCCAAGGTCGAGGACATCGTGGTCTGGGTGACGAACGAGGACACCGGCAACATCACGGCGATCGACTACAAGTACGTCTCCAGCCAGGGAAGTTACGGATGGGTCCCACGCGACGGCGGGGAGCTCGACGGCATAATCGCGGCGAACGAGAACTTCACAGTGAATATCACGGCCCGCGTGACAGACAACGGGAACCTCAGGATCACGGAGATATCCGTCGGCGACGTACAGGGCATCTACTCGGACATGGAGAAGGATGCTGACGTCCTCAACAGGTTCGACCATGAGATAGGCGGGGAGGACCTCGAGGGCTTGTCGAAACTGTTCTTCTTCATCCACGCCGTGGACGACCACGACAACGATATCACGTTCGTGCCCGTGACGGGCATACCTTTCGCGTCATAGACGACACATCGGGCAGCTACCGCTCCCAGGGGGGGGTCTCGTCGAGGTAGTGCGTCATTACGCTGGCATACCTTCTGGCCAGTAGCTGGTCGCCGGACTCGACCACGAAGGACTTGATCTTCTTCACATCCTTGCCGAGCGTCAGAGAGGATATCATCTCATTCAGGAGGGCGTCAGCCCGGACTTGCTTCCGCTCCGCGACCACGTACCACCTCCCCCCATCCTTGTACGGCTCGGAGAGTCCAGCGTGGTCCCACTTGGCGCGGAACTCAACCTCGTTCGGCGAGCCCACGAAAGGGCCTCTGTGGACCCGCTCACGCGGCAGTCGTATGGACGAGAGCTCGATCAGGAGGGTCACTTCGTCTTCGACGGACATCGCGGTCCCGACGACCTCGAAATCGCTCCGCTCCAGGAGGGCGGTCATGGAAGTCAGGGATTTCCTCAGCTGAGGGTATAACACATCGTCGATGAGATCGAGCCGCTCGAACGACACCGCGGTCATGTTCTCCAGCCGGTCCCCGGCGGCCTTCGCGATCCTCGCCTTCAGCCACTTCTTGGGCTTCGCCGGAAAGAAGAACTTAGCGTCTGGACCAGCGAGGTACGCCCGGGATGCCAGGATGAACCTCCTGATGGCCTCCGTTGAGACCGCTGACGCCACGTTCCTCTCGCTGTCCACAGGGTCGACGAACGTCAACGGTTCGGGGAATTCCCTGCCGGGATGGTCCGGCAGCCCGAACGCCGCCCCCTCGGTCCAGCCGGAGGCATCCCTGAGCACCTCCTCGAACGTGCCGAAGCGTATGACGAGGAGCTCGCACAGATAGCCGGAGAATCCCTGAACCTTCGCTTCCGCACCGTAGTAGCCGATGCCCTTCATGAAGCGTTTCAGCAATCTCACCTGGTCATGCTGGCCGCGCTTCAGGTGCGCCTTCACGAACTCAGTGTGGAACGGCGTCCTGTCCACCGCGCTCATCTTCTTGCGCAGGTCACGGACGTGGAAGCAGGGGACTAGGTCCACTTGGAAACCATTGAAAGTACCGCGGACGTACGGGTGTTGGGCGTAATGTTCCTCGCCGCCGAGAACCCTCCTCCCGATCTCCAACCCGACATCCCTCAGCTGCGGGACCGGCGTGCTCTCCGGGAACAGCATGAACAGATCGATGTCCATGTTTCTGAGGTGGGTACCCTTCGCGACGGAGCCGACGAGCTTGGGCTCGATGTGCGCGTCAAGCGCTGCCGCGGCCTCCATAACCATAGGTACGAGCGCCTCGACCGCGCTGAACACCTTCTGGTCCTCGGCGGCCGACGGCGTGACCTTCTTCAGCACCTCCCGCTCCACAGCTCTCATGTCCTATCCGTGATGATTGCCCGGGCTTTTAAATCAGGTGCCCGGAGGGCGATTGGACGATTTCCAAAGAATCGGGGAATCTATCCACGCGAAGGCGGTGACGCGAGCTTCGCGGAGTCGTGGAATGAGGGGAGGAAAAAGGGATGGTGTCTTTCGGCCGGTCTAGTGGGGATTGTCGAAATTGTTTGCTTAGGAGGAAAGTTGAGTCACCGACCTAAGACACCGATTATCGCCCAATCGTCAGGTGGTATATGAGCCTTTCCAGCTTACATGCCAGACTTGTGGCGGATGCGGCTGGCGAAGGGCAGGGGAATCGTCATAACCCGTCCCTAATAATGGACGACTGGATGTTTGATGAGGACACAGAGTCCTCGAGGTCCCGAACGGTGATCTCATCGGTGTCCGATACGCTTACGAGTTCCGTACCTTCGCCTCCGATAAACAACATTACGAGCATCTTCCCGTTCGAATTAAATTCAGCGAATCCGAAATCGGAAAGGGGCGAGAATACCGTCCTCACTAGGTGGAGAGAACACGTCCTTGTAACAGCTTCGAAAATGGGCCGAAGCTGCTGCGGAGCCTCCGATGTGCGAACGACCGCGAGGCTCATCCGAGACCCCGCGACATGCTCCCTGATCGCCTCCATCGATGCCGAGTCGAGCGACACGCTTCCCATGCCCGTAGATTCCCGGCTGCATAGATAGCGTTTTTGCCGGTCACGCGCGCGTACATGCGGCGTTTATTCCATGTAGCACCGCGATGCAGTCGTCAGCGGGATGGGATTAGCATGTGTTCTGAGAAGGATTGCCGGGTATTTCGTGGCATGATACAGGCCTGTGACGAGTGTAGAATATTCGTCGCCCTGAACGAGGACGGACCCGACGGGCGAGAACGGAGCCCCGTGAGACAAGGTCTGACCGATTGATCAATCCGATACGCCGTTGCGTATCCGGTCGGAGACCGAGATATCGCCTTCCTCCATCTCCAGCATCATGTAGTCCCTCGCTGCGACCGTCCTCACCCCTGAACGGTCCTCGATCCACTTCGCTTGGGCCTCAGGGTTCTCCTGCAAGACCCGCATGCCGAAATGGGTGAGGACCGCCAGCTCTGGCTTGACCTTCTCTATGAGATACCCAGCATCCTCGGTGCTCAGGTGATGTGGTATCCTCTTTCCGAGGGGACGCGTCACGCAGGCTATCAGCAGCCTGCACCGCCTGTGCGCCTTGATGACCGGCTCGACGAGCTGTGTGTCCGAGACATATGAGACGACGCCTTTGCTGGTCTGTATCCTGAAGCCGACCGAGCTCGTGTCGCTGTGCGCGGACGGCGTCGCCGTGACCTCCAGAGGATTGATGGAGACTTTGGCCGATGGGGTCAGCACCTTGACCGTCTTCGGCTTGGCGAGATGGTACTTCGATATCGCGGGGCCGAACTCACCATCGCCCTCGATGACGCTCCTGCTGCCGGCGAGCACTCCCTGCTTCCTCGTCCCGCCCTCGGTCATCGCCTCCAACAGTATCTCAGCGTCGAGGTAGTGGTCGGGATGGCAGTGGGAGACGAGTATCGCATGCGTCGACATCGGGTCCAGGCCGACGGATCGCATACGCACGAGCGCGCCAGGGCCGGGGTCGATATGCACGTTCCGCCCATCCTCCAGGTAGATGCCGCCGGTCGCTCTCGCCTGGTAGATAGTCGCGAAGCGGCCCCCGCCCGTCCCGAGAAAAGTTATCCTGACCATTAGCTACAAAACCTTAATGCGTGACCCCTTTAATACCCTTCCACTTCCAGGAGGAATGCGTTCTGAAGACAATCATAAGGGATGGACTAATCGTCGCGCAGAACGAGAGCAGGGAGGTCTTCAGAGGAGACGTCCTTGTCGACGACGGGGCCATCTCGCACGTGGGTGAGGTGAAGGAGAAGGCCGACCAAGAGGTCGACGCGGGCGGATGCATCGTCATGCCTGGCCTGATCAACTGCCACACCCATGTAGCCATGGCGGTCATGAGGGGCATGGCCGACGACCTCAGGCTCGAGCAGTTCCTCGAGAGGACATTCGCCGTCGACGCGAGGAGGAAGGCGAAGGACATCGAAATCGGCGCGCTGCTGGGCTGTGTGGAGATGGCCCGCTCGGGGACGACGAGCTTCCTGGACCTGTACTACTCGGAGGACATCATCGCACGGAGCGTTGAGAAGGCTGGCCTGCGGGCGTACCTCGGCTGGGCGGTGCTCGACGAGGAGCTGACGACCCAGAAGGGTAGACCGCTCGACAACTGCGAGCGGTTCATCGAGCAGTTCGGGAACCACCCGCTCATAACCCCTGTGGTGGCGCCTCAGGGCGTCTACGTCTGCTCAGACGAGACGCTGATGGCCGCCAAGGAGCTCGCCCGAACGAAGGGGACATTCTGCCATTATCACCTGTCGGAGACCAGGCACGAGGTGTATGAGTACAGGAAGAGCAGGGGCAGGCGGCCGGTGGAGCACCTGGCCCACATAGGGTTCCTATCAGGGGGCGACGTGGCGGCGCACTGCGTCTGGCTGACTCTCAACGAAGTGAGGGATCTCGCCAGGCACGGCGTTTCCGCCGTCCACTGCCCGACCTCGAACATGAAACTCGCAGGGGGAGGCGTAACGCCTCTCCCTGAGATGTTCGAAAGCGATGGGACCGTGTGTCTCGGAACGGACGGTTGCTCCTCGAACAACTCGCTCGACATGTTCCTCGAGATGAAGTTCGCTGCGCTCCTGCAGAAGTCCAGCAGGTGGGACGCTTCCGTGCTGCCGGCGCAGAAGGCGCTGGACCTCGCCACCATCGACGCCGCAAGGAGCCTCGGAGCGCATGAGCGGATAGGCTCGCTCGAGCCCGGCAAAAGGGCGGATATCGTGATCATCGACTGCCAGCATCCCGCCATGGCCCCGACCACGGCGGAGAACGCCGTGGCGAATCTCGTCTACGCGAGCCCCTCGAAAGCCGTGCGTGACACGATGGTCGACGGCAAGTTCGTCGTTCGCGACGGCAGGTTCACGAGGGCGGACGAGCACAGGGTCGCGGCCGATGCGGTCGCATGTGCCCAGGAGCTGCTATCCGGCTGAAGCACGCTCCGATCAGAAACATGAGAAAGGGTTTGCGCAAGGGGTTTGTGGCGGGGTCGACGTCGATGCTATCATACTCAGATGGATCTTTCCTTCTTGGCGATCCTTGCGATCTCCTCCGCCTCGAGCTTCTCCTTCACTAGGGCCATCTCGACCGCCTTCATCTCCGCCCTTAGCTCTTCCGGCCTCGGTATGGGGCCGAGCACGTCGTCCGCCTTTCCGACAGATGCCTCGATGTCCGCGACAGCGGTCACCTCGCGCTGAGGCGTGAGCCTTCCGACTCCGAGGTACTCTGACGCGCCCTCTATGAGCTTCGTGAGCTCGAACGGGAAGATTATCTTCGTAGCCTGGCCGTTCCCGAGGGCCTTCATGGTATCGAGCGAGAGCACGGTCAGCGCCTTCGAATCGAGCGGCGCGGCACCCACGGCGAGCACTCTGAGCTTCTGCGCCTCACCCTGGGCCTCGAGTATGATAGCGACCCTCTGCCCCTCGGCCTCGAGTATCTTCGACTGTCGCATACCCTCGGCGTTCAGAATCCTCGACTGCTTCTCACCCTCGGCGCTCAGGATCGCAGCGCGCTTCTGTCCGTCCGCCTTGAGGATCGCAGCCCTCCTGAGCCTCTCGGCAGAGGTCTGGTCCTCCATGGCGGCCTTGACCTTGGCGGCCGGGTCGACCTCCCTTATCTCGACGGCCTCGACCTTCACACCCCACTTGTCGGTCGCCTCATCGAGGACGTCCCGCAGGTGTACGTTGATCTTGTCGCGGTTCGAGAGGACCTCATCGAGCTCCATGTCGCCGATCCTCGACCTGAGTGTCGTCTGCGCGAGGTATATGGTCGCCGTGCGATAGTTCGTGACCTGGAAGAACGCCTTCTTCGGGTCGACCACCTTGATGTAGATTATCGCGTCCACGTTCGTGGGCGAGTTGTCCTTGGTGATGACCTCCTGACGAGGCACGTCTAACACCTGCGTCCTGAGGTCGAGCTTGACGACCTCGTTTATGAGCGGCCTCACTATGGTCAGGCCGGAGTTGAGGACGCTCATGAACCTGCCAAGGCTCATGTAGATTCCCTGCTCGTAGGGCCGTATTATCTTGATCGCGCTCGTCATAATGGCGATTACCACGATGATCACGAGCATAAGCAGCGCGAATACCATTCCTGTATCCATTCCTATTTCCTCCTCCTTGATTCAGACCGCAGGGTCGTCTGGCTCACGCCTTCGGCGTGGTCTCAGGTACCTCCTCGACGGTCACGTGCACGCCCTCGCTCGCTGTCACCAAGACCTTCTTTCCAGCCGGGATGACATCCGAGACGGACGTCGCGCTCCAGGTGTCGTGGTCTATCCTGACCTTCCCCTTCAGGTTGCCAGGATGGATTTCCTTCTTCACCACGCCCTTCTGCCCCACCAGAGTAGTCGCCACGATCGTCTCCGGCGGCGCTGGAGGCGAGAGATTCTGGTAGAGCTTCATCGTGACCAGTGTCATGGGGACGAGTATGACTGCCGCCGCGAGTGGCGCCCACCAGGTGAGCAGCCAATCAGGATAGATCAGTCCCACGCATCCCAGCACGATGAGTACGCTGGCCGGGACTATTATGAATGCCCCCGGAGAGGCGAGCTCGGCCAATAGCATGAGCACGCCCACCACGACGAACGCCAGCGCCAGTTCCGCACCTAGAGCCATGTCCGATAGTAGAGGATAGAGTCTATTTATGGTTTATGTCGGATTGCCAATGGTGCCGGAGCCGTCATTCGGAACGCCATGAGAACCCGCAATCGAACGGCTGCGGCCCGGACGATCAGCGCAGTCGCATCCTCGCCACGTGATAGCACCAGAGCCCGTTCTTCCTCAGAGCCTCGTTCGTGTTATCGACAGTAACCCGGGCGGGCTCGGTCCTGTGCCTGAGCACTTCATCCATCGGATAGCCGACGAAATCCGTCATCTTGAGCAGGCGCTCGTATGGAAACGGCTGCTCGCCGACCAGGATCTGCCTTATGCTCCACCCTGGATGGATCCGGGACCGGTAGCCCAGCTCACGGGCGAGCCTGTTTATGCTCCCCGCCTTCTCGATCCCCATCTTGATGAACTCCACCCTAAAGGACGAGGTGAGCCAGACCCTTCGACCGGCGTTGTTCCGGAGGCGCCTCGGAACATAGGTGTTGTCCGTGTTCATTGAGGGAGATTATTGGCAACAAATGGTATATAGGGTTTCGCAGGAAATGTCAGGCGAGAATGGTACGTACCACTCTTTCCTACGGCTGTGGGTAGTACAATCATCAAAGGATGGCAGTGTTTATGCACCTTAAGCGCGATTGGATGAACGACCGGAGCCACTTACGATGACAACGGCATCAGACAGCCTCCGCCTGAAGACGGAGGCGATGGACGAGATAATCGACATCACGGACGGCGTGCAGAAGATCGTATCGGGATCGGAGATACGGGAGGGCGTTGCCTGCGTATTCGTGGCGGGATCGACGGCGGCCATAACGACAGTCGAGTACGAGCCCGGCCTCGTCTCGGACCTCCATGACGCCATGGACCGACTCTACCCGAAGGGCGAGGATTACGAGCATCATCGCCGCTGGAGGGACGGCAACGGCCATTCGCACGTGCGCGCGTCGATGATAGGCCCGTCGCTGACGGTGCCTGTGGTGGACGGACACCTCCTGCTGGGCACTTGGCAGCAGATAGTGTTCATGGAGCTGGACAACAAGCCTCGGACGAGGGAGGTCCATGTGCAGGTGGTCGGCGACCGATAGACTGGACTGACCAGCGAGCAACTAGCTGGGGTAAACATATTATACTGGAGCCGATTGACTCCCCCAATGCAAATTCAAGGAGAATTCCTTGGCGGAGGGCATGAGGTCGGCAGACAAGGCATTCTGCTGAAGTGCGACGGCGCCAGGATGTTGTTCGACTACGGCATGACGGCCTCGTCACCGCCCAAGTATCCGAAGGCCTCGCCCCCGATAGATAAGATGTTTCTCACGCACTCACACCTGGACCACTGCGGGATGATACCGTGGCTCACCGCGAGATACGACATCGACATCGTCGCCACGCCCACCTCGCGGGAGGTGGCCCTTCTGCTCATGGAGGACAGCATCAAGGTCGGGAAGGCCGAAGGCTACCCAGAACAGTACGACATCGGCGACGTGAAGGTCGCTGAGAGGAAGTTCAGGGAGATCGGCTTCGGCGAGACCGTCAATGCTGGCAAGCTGCAGCTGAAGGCCCACTCGGCCGGACACATCCCCGGGGCGACGATGTACGAGCTGAGGGGCAAGTCCACGACGCTCGTGACCGGCGACCTTCACACGGTAGACACCCGCCTCGTGAAAGGGGCCAAGCCGGTCAAGTGCGACAACCTGATCATGGAGTCCACTTACTCCGGACGGAACCACACCGACCGTTCTAAAACGGAATACACCTTCCTGAAGAAGGTGAACGAAGTACTCGAGAGGGGAGGGAAGGTCATCGTCCCGGCCTTCGCCGTCGGCAGGACGCAGGAGATGGTGCTGCTGCTCGAGGACCTGAAACGGGAGTTCTGGGTGGACGGCATGGGCAGGAGGGTGAGCAAGATCTACCTTTCGATGCCCGAGTACGTGCGCTCCGGCAAGAGGTTGCGCCATGCAATTAACAGGGCCAAGCTCGTGTGGAACGCACAGGGACGCTCCCTGGCGGCCAAGTCGGACGTGATCGTGACGACCAGCGGGATGCTGGACGGCGGCCCGGTCTTGGGGTATCTTGACCAGCTCAAGGACGACCCCAAGAGCGCCGTCCTTCTCACAGGCTACCAGGTGGAGGGGAGCAACGGTAGGCGGCTGCTCAACGACGGCGTGATCGACGTCAACGGGGCGACCGTGAAGGTCAACTGCGAGGTGCAGAAGTTCGATTTCTCCGCCCACGCTGACCACGACCAGCTCCTTGGGTTCGCCAGGGGTTGCTCCCCCGAGAAGATCGTTCTCTGTCACGGTGACCAGAGGGAGGCGCTGGCGAAAGACCTCAGGGAGGACGGGTTCGAGGTCCTCCTGCCCAAGAACGGCGAGAAGTTCACGACGTAGCCGTGAGGGGAAAACCTAGAAGAGGTGGCGTACACCTCTAGTCTATGCTTGTCATGAGGACGAAGTACTCTGAATTCCTACGCGAGGACGTCGGCTCCGGAGACATCACCTCCGAACTTCTGCTCTCACCCGACCGCAGGGCGGTCGGGACCGTCAGTGCGAATGAGATGTGCGTCCTAGCCGGTGCGAAGGAGGCGGCGGAGGTCTTCGCCGAACTCGGGGCGGAGGCCACCCTACCCGTGCCCGAGGGCACCAGGGTCGCGAAGGGAGACGTCGTCCTTGTCGTGAAAGGACCTGCAAGGGCCATCCTGACGGGTGAGCGGCTGGCTCTGAACTTCCTCATGAGGATGAGCGGCATAGCCACCCTGACGAGCGACCTTCTCGAGACATGCCGCAACACGAACCCGGATGTCAACGTGGCCGCGACCAGGAAGACCACCCCCGGATTCAGGGAGTTCGAGAAGCGCGCGGTCTCCCTCGGAGGCGGCGACCCGCACAGGTTCGGACTCGACGACGCGATCCTCATCAAGGACAACCACATCGTCCTCGCAGGAGGCGTGCGTGAGGCGCTTAGGAAGGCGAAGGCGGCCAGCTTCACGAAGAAGATAGAAGTCGAGGTCGAGAACGAAGAGGATGCGCTCATCGCGGCCGAGGAGGGAGCGGACATAATCATGCTGGACAACTTCGACCCTTCCGATGGCGCCCGCGTCGCGAAGGCTATCAAGGGAAGGTGGCCCAGAGTGGTGATCGAGGTCTCCGGCGGGATACGACCGGACAACATCGAGCAGTACGCATCGTACGCGGACATCGTATCGCTCGGGTGGCTGACACACTCGGTCCGCTCTGTGAACTTCTCGATGACGGTCACCGGGGAATGAGCTGGTACGTCCGCAGGTATTTCTACCGTCTCGCACCTCCAGCATCGAACATCATGCGTGCAGGCGAGGTCTGGGGAGCGGTCACGGTCCTTTTCGTATCAGCCCTCGCGACCGTATCAGCGCTCCTGATCGCGCGCGGGGAGGAGTTGTCCTTCGTCCTGCCGTTCGTGGTCGTCATCCTCTCCATCTACCTCTACGTGGTCTACAAACGGTACCGTGTCGAGCTGGTCCCCGAAGGGGACCTCGATCTCTTCGACGACCCGGGCGACCTCAGGATACTGTGTGCGATATACGGCCTCCCACGGACGGGGTCGCCCAACTGGCTCAGACACCGCCTCGCGCAATTCGCGAGGGCCAACTCCGGCAGCAGCTTCGTGTGGGTCGCCCCCAGATCGATGAAGAGGATAGCTTCGGGGCTGGAGGTGAGCGCGGAGAAGGAGGAACAGGAGCTGTCCGAGGACCCCCAGGAACTCGTCATGAGGATGGTCTCCGACGAGCCGTCAGATGACAGGAGCAGACGACCTCTCGTGTGGGGCGTGAGAAGGTCTCGCTCAAGACTAACCTCGATCGCGTCGTGCCCCGTTTGCGACTCAGATGTGCAGGAAAACTCTGCTGTCTGTGGAGGCTGCGGCGCGGATCTCGAGTTCTACGAGGCGCTATCCGAATCGAAGGTGGGCAGAAGGCTAGTCGCCCAGAAGGCGGACGGCCGCGGTCGCAAGGTTTGATATCCCACCGCGCGTATCGATTGCCGATGAAGGAAGACGCGAAGTGCGAGATCTGCGGGAAACCGGCCACGAGGTTCCTGTTTGCGGCATTAGTCTGCGACGATGAGGAGTGCATCGAGAAGGCGCGCATGGAGCGGGGTGGCCCCGGCGGGCACAAGAAGCGGGACATATCGGAGATTCTGAAGGGCGAGTGAGAGTCCCGTACCCTCCAGCAACGTTTAAGACGAACTTCCCATTCTCCCGTCGCTGATGGACAGACGCGCGTTCTTCGGATTGATGCTGATAGAGACGATGCTCGCCTTCGGCATCACGTTCGCCGCGTCGTTCAACATCATCTACATGTACAACGAGCTCGAGGTGCCGTTGTGGTACGGCCCGATATACCTCGTCCTCGGGTTCGGCATATCGGCCATCGTGAGCCTCTGGATGTCCTGGCGGCCGCACATCGACCCCAGGAACGCGATCATGTTCGGCCTGCTCTGTCTGTGCATCGAGTACTCCCTGTTCCTCGTCGTGCACGACGGATGGCTCCTGGGCATACTAGTCGGCGTCGCCTTCGGCCTCTACTTCCCGTTCTTCTGGATCCCTGTCAACGTGCTCATGGCGAGGATGACCGACAAGGGCGACAGGGGCGTGACATACGGGGCGTTCTTCTTCGCATGGCCGCTCGCAGCCTTCGTCGCGCCGCTCCTCGGGGGGCTGGTGATCGGCTTCACCAACTACTCTCTGCTGTTCATCATCGGCATCGCCATCATCGCCTTGACAATAGGCGTGGTGTTCGCCTACAGGAAATACATCCCGACGAAACAGGTCATGCGGATACGCATAGACGCCCTGGGCAAGAGGAACGTGCTGGCGTTGTTCGGGGAAGGAGGGTTCGAGGGGGTGTTCTGGGTCGGACTGGTCCTCGTGGCGTACGTGTTCACGCAGGATGAGGTTGCGATAGGAGCCCTGTTCTCGCTGTTCGGATTGTGCGCGGGGATAATGGCCGTCATACTGGGCAAGGTCTCGGACAAGATACAGAACAGGGTGTTCTTCTTGCGGGTGAGCGCGCTCGCATCGATACCATGCGTCATCGCAGTCTCCTACGCCACCTCCCTGGAGGAGTTCGCTCTCACCAACGGCTTGCTGGAGGTCGCATGCTTCGTCCTGCCTATCTTCTTATTCGCCATCCTCACCGACAAGATGGAGGATGCGAAGAACGACTCAGTCGTAGGGAGGGAGTTCTTCCTCAACATCGGCAGGGTCGTCACGATATCAATACTGATGACACTCCTCTACTTCGACTTCACACCGCAGCAGTGCTTTCTGCTGTGCATTCCATTCCTGGCCCTCAGCCTCGTCGCGTTTGAGGAGCGGAAAGCCGAGAAGGGGTGCGAGGTCGTGCCTGTTTCGGAGCATCACCGTGGAACCTGAAGCGATCTCCAGAGCAGCTCCATGAGGTCGACCATCTCCAGCCCGGACCTGCGCGAGGCGATGGCGGACTTCAGGCTCTGGTAGCAGAACGGACACGATGTCGTGAGGACTTCACATCCGACCTGCTCCGCGTCGGCCACCCTCATCCCGGATATATCGTCAGCCAGCTTGGGGAAGGCCGTCTTCACGCCACCGCCGGCCCCGCAGCACCGGGCGTTCTCACGGTTCCTATCCATCTCGACCAGGCGGACCCCCGGGATGGACTCGAGTATCCTCCTCGGTGCGGCGTACAGCCCGACATGCCTCCCCAGATGGCACGGGTCGTGGAACGACACCGTCTTGTCCACACGGGCGGAGGGAGAGACCTTGCCGGAATCTATCAGGTCCCCCACGAGTTCGGCAATATGTACGACCGGTGCAGGGAGCTTGCCGTATTTCGGATAGTCCTGCTTGAGGGTCTTGTAGCATCCCGCGCAGCTCGTGACTATCACCGACGGAGACGCCCGCTCGAACTTCTCGATGTTCCCCAGTACGAGGCCCTTCGCGGACTCCGACAGGCCGGTGCGCATCATCGTGGATCCGCAGCATCCCTCGTCGTTCCCGAGCGTACCGAAGTCGACGGCCGCATGTGCGAGCACGCGCGCGGTTTTCTCGGCCATCGCGCGTATGTTGGGGTCGTACGCCGCGGTGCATCCGACGAAGTACAGTACATCGTGGGCCTCGTTCACGGAATCGCCCACGGAGACCTCCTTCCCGAGTCGCTTCGACCATCTCGAGCGCTGCGTCCGGGGCTGCATCCAAGGGTTGTCGTAGTTCTCGATACTCTTAACGAGGGGCTCGTGCGCCGGCAACGGGCCGAGGCCGTTGGCCACGAGGAACTCCCTCATGTTCTCCCACATGGCGATCGTGTCGAGCCCTACGGGGCAGACGGCCTTGCACTGCCCGCATATCGTGCACTCGTATGCACGCTCCGACAACTCCCTGAGATCATTGTCAGCAATCACCTTCGGCCCGAACAGCCGCGCCTTGATCCCGTACTGCATTCTGATGAACTCCCGCAGGCGCAGTATCTTGCCTCTGGGCGTCACGAGCTCGACATCCTGAGCCTCCCCTCCCGTGGGACACGTGATAGTGCACTCGCCGCACCTGACACACGCATCGTAGCGCAGCAAGGAGGACACGTCGAGCCGGGAGATGTCGAGCCGCTTCACAGGGCACCCCCCTCCTGACCGAGCAGCATCTCCAGCTGAATGACCACCGGCGTGACCAGCATGTGGAACAACTTGCTGAACGGTATGAAGGCGATCAGCAACGCGCTCATGACCGCGTGCACGAGCCACGCCTGATCGTAGTAGTCCCCGGCCGATCCGGGCATGACGAGGCTGAACGCGTAGCCGACGAACGAATACAGTTCGTTCCCCTCGTGGCCGGATATACTCCCGGCCATGCCCATGCCCTCGAGGACGAACCCCCCGACGACTATGAGGAACAGGAAGACGAGCGAGGCGGCATCTGCCCCTTCGGTCGAGTGCTGCTTCGGCCTGACCACGAACTTCCTGGTCAGAGCCATCGTGAGCCCCACCAGCATCATGAGACCCGCTATCTCGAACGCGAAATCCCTCACGAGCAGCTTCGCCCATCCGTCCTCTGATATCATCGTCTCCCATCCGAAGATGTCGAGCGACAACGTGACGAATATGTCCAGGGCGAACATCAGGAGGAACCCTCCGAGTATCATGAAGTGGGCAAACCATCTGAGCATACTCAGCTCGCGCAGCTTGGTAATGTACAACGCCTCCCTGAGGAAGACGGACGTGAGCCTGACTATCTTCCTGCTGAAGATGACGGACAAGGCTCTGGCGACGGTCCGCATCAACCGCGACTCCGGTGTTCCGACCAGCCCCTTCCCGCGCATCCACACAAGTGCGTTGGAGACGGTGCCGAGGACGAAGACCGCGAAGCACACGATCATGACTGCGAGGAACCAGTCGAGATATGCCCTATCCTGCACGTAGACGGTGTCGTATGGCAGCACCAGGATGGCCAACGTGAACGCTGATATCACGAGGACCAGAATGAGATACAGGGACAGCCTTCCCGCCGATCCGTTGCTGCTCGACATCCCATCGAGAATCAGGCTGGGTTCGTATATAGTCATCTGCCGCCTGACATCTGCTCAAACCGCAGGTTCACGCAATCCCTCGTGACACACATGAGAGAGTCGAGGACGGCGTCGATGGATTCCGACGCGTCGAGGGGCGTGTCGAGCAGGCTCATCCTAATACTGCGCAGACGGGCGGCGAGACCGTTCGCGACGTCTTCCGGAAGCGATACAGACCTCTTACGGACCGCCTCCAACAAGACGAGGAACCTCTCCGAATCCCATATCTTGTTGCCGATGACAAAGGACCGGCCTTCGAGCCCGTGGAGCGAGACCGCGAGATCCGCGACCGCTTTTGAGAGTTCGCCCTTCGAGGAGTCGGCTGTAGACTGCGTCACAGTCGTGTTCTGGGCCCCGTCGACGGGCAGACGAAGGAGTCCCATGAACAGTAGGTTGGCCTCTGGATACAGCGGATGCTCGAGATGTGGGGACAGGAGCAGCATCCTACCCTCCCCGTACCGGGCCTCGATGACTGCTGGCCTGCCGAGGACCATCTCCCTTGCGCTCTGGGCGTTTATCTGAACCTCGGTCTTCTCCGTGAAACCGGAGAATCGCCCCATCACCCGCTCATCGGACGGTTCCCTGAAGACCGGACCGCCGTACACCGGCGCCTTCACGGAGATGTCGCCGCAACTGAGCAGCACCTCCCCGCGGACCGGGTGAATGATCCGTTTGTCGCAATAACCTACGCTCAATCTTGGTGGCTCGCTCCCGGATGTCGGCAACCCTCGCACGATGTTCTCTATCTTCGTCGAGCACAAGTTGAACTCGCTCAGAGGAGGGACGGATGTGGGAAGCGGGAGGTATGCTCCGGCGCATATGCCGACGTATCTGCCGCCGGATCGGATGAATCTCCTGATCTCCGCGAACCCACCCCGTCCGATGGACTCGGCGATCTCGAATGCGTCTCCTCCAGATATGAGCAGCAAATCGGGCATCCTGCGTGTGACGCCCTTGACCTCATCGGACGAAATGAAGTCGACTTCGTAAAGACCCGCCGACTCGAACAGACGAGCGAGCCAAACCCACGAATGCGACGATCCTTTCCCGGCGTAGACCTCTATCATGTTGTTGTCGATCTCCGCTTGTGTCTACGTCATGCTCCCTGTTGTCATAAGGCTATCTTCTGTGCTGATGACAGGCCATACTGGCATGAGGACTTCCACCGACAAGACTATCTAACACCTTACGCCTCCAACAATCGTGTGGTCTGGAGGAGCGTGCCTATTTCTCGGAGCCATCGTCCTGCTTTCAGCTGTCAACCTTGCAGCAGATGATTGCGAGTGCACGGATTACAGCTACGCGGAGGACCTGTTCCCGCATGATCCGATTTCTATCTCTGGCGACGCGGGGTTCACCGCAGACCAAGGCGTTGTATCTGGCTCTGGAACGGAGTTCGACCCGTACATCATAGAGGGATGGGACATAAACGCCTCTGAGGAGATAGGCATACACATAGCGTACACCTCCGCACATGTCGTAATTCGAGATGTCTTCGTGCATCACGGCCATGCAAGGATATCGCATCCGGGTATCTCGATGGACGACAACGATGGGATACTCCTGGAGAGCGTCACGAACGTCCGTGTGGAGGACGTCAGCGTGACCATCTGTGTAAATGGGATTCAAGTCTACAAAGTGGCTGGCGTCGAAATCGCGGGATCCGAGATATGGGGATGCCCTTTCACGGGTGTATTCGTCCGAGAATCGGTGAATGTGACTGTCGAAGAGAATACCATCTGCGACATAGCCGGGAGTGGGATTCGCACCTCAATGTCAAGCGAGATCGCAGTGGAAGGCAACCTCATCGATGGTTGCGCAGCAGGCGTCTACATTGGTGATGACCAGGGGGATGTTCAGGTCGAGGGCAATCGCATAGTGTTCAATGGCGTTGGCCTGATGGGCGACAACTGCAGACAGGTCCACATCGAGGGCAACGAACTCGCGTACAACGAGATGGCCGCGATCATTATGTCTGAATCCGCATTCACAAACATCACAGGGAACCTCATTGAGAATAATGGCTGTGGCGTCCATCTCCTCGGATGCTGGGATTGCACCGTCTTCGGGAACGACTTCGCATCGAACGATATGCAGGCGTTCGAATTCCGTGGAGAGCGGAACAAGTGGCACGATGAAGGCCAGAAGGCCGGCAATCACTGGTCGGATCACGATGGTACCCTGGCACGACAGATTACCACGGACATAGAAGATCGATACCCAATCTCGGAGGAGATCTGGGAAGGAGACCGAGTCAAGGCTCCGGAGGAACCGACGGAAGGCCCATGGACCGAGTCATACCAAGGGGATTTCAGGACCAGAACCGTCGACTCCAGAACGTCATATATTGATGAATCCTCGATGGAGATGATTCTCGGACCGGATGGCGACCTGCATGCAGTATACCGGATGAATGGTACGATCCGATACGCACGATGCTCAGATGGGCATTGGAACAGCGCAGTCCTGGACATCGACAGGTCCACCATTTCGAACCCGGCGATGATGATCGATGACGAGGGAAACCTGCACGTTGCATACTTATCGAAATTCTCGCTCTCGGACGAGGAGGTGCAACTCTTACACGTCACGAACGAGGGTGGAGCGTTCAGGATATTCCCTCTCCTGGAAATTGAGATAGACACGCGGTGGGATAGAGCATATGTGGATTTTGGCCCAGACGGGCACCTGTTTGCGGCTTATGAGACCAACCAGGTTGTGCCGCCAGATGATCCCACCGTATCCCACATCGTATCCTACACCTACGGGATATCCTATGCACACAACAGGGAGGGGAATTGGATCACAGACATCGTCTTCAATGGCACGGAGGCATCGCCCAGTGATCTGACGATGGAGGTGGATGCCATGGGCGAGATCCACCTGGCGTTCTACTCACGCCTGAACGACACGGTGACCGTCAACTACACAACGGACGCTGGTGGCAGCTGGCCGGTGGAGAAGGTGTTTCAGTTCAATCCGCTCTGGGGTGCACCTGGCAACATATGCATAGATCTCGACAGCTCTAACAGGCCTCACATCGTCTTCAACAACAGGTCCTACGCGATTTGGCCGGACGAGGTGGATAACGTCAACACCATGCACTACGCAACCCAGAACTCGTCCGGATGGTCTGTCAGCACGATTTCGAGCAGTTTCAGAGTAGGGCAACCTGTCGACTTCGCTCTCGATACGGAGGACAAAGCGCACTTGCTGTACAACGACCAGTACAATTATGACCCCATGTACGCGACCAACTCGGACGCCAACGGGTCATCTTGGAGCATAGACAGACTCGCGACTGTTGGCATGGGGGGGTTCACCGGAGCTCTGGTTGTGGATGACATAGGGGTAGTGCACCTCCTGTACATGTCCGTGCAAGAGAATAGTCTCTCCGGTCTCTCCGGAGGTGGCTGGTGTGAGGTCATCTATGCGACCTCAGAGGAGCCGGCTGCAGCAAGCGGTGATTGGCTGGACGGCAGGTACGTCGTACTCGCCTGCCTGGTAGCGGCTGTTCTGACCATCACATACGCGTACAGGAGGCTGATGAAATGAGGCTTCCAGCGACGACGATGATGGCCGTCATCTGTGCCGTGGCGATGTTGACGATGATGCCCCTCGGATCCGCTTCGGCCGACAGCGTTCAAACAAGGAAGTGGGAGATCCACGATCTCCCGTTTCCGGCGTGTTTCGACTATTACATTTACGGCAATGAGATGACGCTCAGCATGGATGATGATGAGACGCTGCACATATGCGCCAGCTGGTATGATGGCATGGCCTTCGGAAGCAGTAGCGACTGGAACCTCGTCAACATATCGAACTTGATCGAGGAGCTGGACATGCACATCGATTACATGAGATTCGCGGTGGATGGCGCAGGAAACACTCACTTCGTGGCCATGACCTACTTCGAAACGATAGTGTACGGCACCAACTCGAACCAATCGTGGGTAGTCGAGGTGATCGACGACATCTCCATGACCGGAGGATGGAGCTCTGTGCCAAGGCCGAAGATTCTGGTGGACGACAATGGAGCCGTCCATCTCTGCTACCATTCGAAGGCCGAGGGACATGAGTTGAGATACGCCACAAACTCCGGAGGCGATTGGGAGATCACCAGCATCGAACAGGCCCTCAACTCCTCATCGACCTACGCGCTAGCCCTGGGCCCGGACGGCTCTCCGCACATCGCATACTACAACTACGACACGGACGAGCTGAGGCATGTCACGAGGGATGGAGGCACCTGGGCCGTCGAATCGGTCGACGACCAGTTGATACTCTACTCGGTCACCATCGACGTCACGGATGACGACCACGCCCACATAGCCTACTGCGGTTACATACCACCCGAAAACCCATGGGACACGTGGAGCGTCGTACGCTATGCCGAGGAGGGCGATGCAGGCTGGTCCCTCTCGAGCATCGAAGGAAGCTGGTTCAATTCTTTCAGTGGCGTCTCTGGTCAGCTGGACCAGGAAGGCAACTTCCACATGAGCTACTGTGATGTGGAAGAAATGGACCTCGTCTACGCCACCAACGAAGTGGGAGTATTTCAGAAGCAAAGGGTGGACGCTGTGGACTTCGTTGGCTCGGGGAGCGCGCTTCTTCTCGATTCCAAGGGTGACGTTCACATCGCGTATGTGAACGAAACAAGCTGCACGGCCAAGTATGCGTTCGGGGCAGAGACCAGCTCGTCCTCGCAATCTGGCGATGATGAAGGCATGGACCTGTTCCTTGTCGTGGCTGCCGTCTCGCTGGGAGCAACAGGCGTTGGGGCGTTCCTGATAATCAGGTGGAAACCATAGAATCGCCATGACCACACCCATGAATGAATATGGGACACATTCGTGGCCTGACGGACCCTCCATGAACGCATAGAAAGGGTTATAGAACCTCTTGTCTTATCTCGGCTCCATCAGGGCCCATGGTCTAGTGGTTATGACATCTGCTTGACATGCAGAAAATCACCGGTTCGAATCCGGTTGGGCCCACTCCATGTCTCGGCCAGACAAGAGGCTGCAGAATTCAGATCAAGCGATTTCGTTGTCCTTGACGCTTCTAGCTCCATTGCTGGACGGCTCTTGGTTCGGGTCCATTTGGGCCCACTCTCACCTTACTGGCTCTTTTTCAATCAGCAGGAATTGAAATCCGGGGAGAATACCCCAAACCCCTTTCATTTTTCCTCCGCCCCTATGGCCTTTTCTCAGAGTATCAGAGACGAAGAATCCTGCCGAGATGCCTACTGCTAAGAGGTGGTCAGCAAGAAATGGTGAACCGGATTATTTCGATAAGTCCTCATCGTCTTCTCTACTTCTATTTCCCTTGGCAAGAAATCCCGCGCTCATTCAATAACGAAAGGCGTGTCATTCATCATCGAGCAGGATTCCCTTCCATGAATCAGCTGAAGCGACGAATACAGGCGACGAGGGCATGACACCTTGTAACGACCGATACGCTTTCCGGTTCGATAATGACTCAAGAAGACGAATATCGTCTATCGAATAGAGGTAATGTAACATGGATTGCATTATGTTGCTGAAAAGCGTATATCTATGCGTCGAAATCGGTTGACATGATATCGATATTCGTTTGGAGGAGCGTGGACTCAACCAGGAAGGAGGGACATCTTGGATGTAGTAGGAGATAAGGGCTCTGGCGAGCGGTCAGTCATCGTTTTGCTGTGCAGGTGTGAAGGAGAGATCCAGGGCACAATCGATCTGGAGAAAGTCCGAGATCGCTTACTCACCCACCCTCAAGTGGATATGGCATCCATACACGATTCTCTATGCTCCAAAGAAGGACGATCCCAAATGCGAGAGTTCTGCGACAAACGGGGCAGAGAAAGGGTGGTCATAGGCGCTTGCTCGCCGGAAGTTCCTGAGAACCCACTGAGAGGAGATCTTGAGGAGGCCGGAATAAACGGCTACCTCGTCGAGCAGGTTGACATTCGTGAGCAGTGCGCATGGGTGCATTCCTCTATTGGACCCGCGACTGCCAAAGCAACTGCGCTGATCAGAGGAGCCATCGACAGGAGCCTGAGACAGGAACCGCTTGAAGACCTGTCGTTCGACATAGCGGGTGCGGCTCTGATCATCGGTTGCTCAGAGCCTGGAATTCAAGCTGCAATGAAGATCTCCGAGGCGGGATTCAGAGTGTATCTCATCGACGAGGAGGGCAGTGGACGAAGTCCCACGGAGCGTACGCCTGCCGATCCAGATTCAGGCATCCTGGCAGGGCATGAGAATGTGGAAATCCTTCTGAATTGCCATATCGAAGCCATCGATGGAATTTTCGGACGGCGGCACGTGAAGGTGCACACCGCCCAGGGACCTAGAGAATTCGAGGTCGGCACGATTCTCGTTGTCACGCCCCGGGAAGCGTCTGCCAAGGACTCCTTCGATCACTCTTCTTCAGATAACCCGAGTCTGATTACCGTCGCTGAGTTCGAGAGACTCCTGATGGGGTTAGAGAAAGGTATGCAGCCCTTGCGCCCTTCTGACGGTGCACCTCTTAGAAGAATCGGCTTCGTTCAACGCGTGGACGACGATAAGGAAGCTGGAAGGGCTGCCCCCGAGCAATCCGCATTCATTGCCCTGGCGATTACACAAGCTCTGAGACTCAAGAGATTGCGCCCCGACATGGAGATCGACTTCTACGTGCACGAGGCCGAAGGCCTTCTCAGGACAAGCAAGGCCCTGTCCGACTCCGCCGCAAGGAGCGGGATCAAATTCAATTCGGTTGCAGCGCCACCAGACATCACGTCAGAGGATGGAAGTACGCTTGTGAGGGCAAGACATCTCGGACATGACGAGTCGACAGATGTCGAGAGCGATCTGGTTGTTGCCGTCGGGGACCGAAGGGCGTCGGGAATGGCGTCGAGAGCTCTAGAGCTTCTTCACGCGGGAACCGGTGAAAGCAGAACCGGAGGCGATTTCGCGGGGGGACAGGCCGCCGATCTCAACAGGGGGATCTTTGTGATCCGAACATCCGACTCAAAGGAGGCGGCCGCGCGAGCGGACAATGAGACTGAGCCGGCGGCATCAGCGATGGTCCGAATCATGCGCCAGCAAACCGTGAGAGTCCCGAGGCACGTGGCTCATGTCCAAGAATACAGGTGCAGGGGCTGCGGCAAATGCGCGGACATATGCGAGCACGACGCGATAAAGCTGGTCGAGAAGGAAAAGGGAGAGCAGGTCGCCCAGATAGACGAGCTGCGCTGTGAGGGCTGCGGTCTCTGCAGGGTTGCGTGCTGCAACGGAGCGATGGCACTGCTCGGCTATACCACAACGCAGCTTCTTGCTCAGATGCTGGGGATGATCGAGGAGGTGGGCGGCTGACAACAGACCGCTTCGAACCGAACATCATCGCGTTCGCGTGCTCTGCGAGCGGTTGGAGGGCGCTGCTCTCGGCCGGAAGAGGAAGACACCACTACCCTCCGAATGTGAAGAGCCTGAGGGTGAGGTGCACGGGGTCCATCGATCCTGCGCTTTTCATCCAGGCCTTCGAGAAAGGTGTAGACGGCATTGCTGTGATTGGCTGCCGGCTCGAAGAATGTCGTTACAGGTTCGGGAACGTTTTCGCAGAAGAGAAGCTGACCCACGTTAAGGGACTCCTGGAGCTGCTTGGGCTATCAGCTGACAGGATCATCAGTGAGCGAGTGACGTCGGCTGACGGAGCCAAACTCGCTGACCGACTAGAAGCCTTTGTGAACGAGATTCGCGAGCTCGGGCCCGTGCCCATAACTCCCAGCAGGAAGGCAAAGAATGCTGACAAAGAGTCCGTGGACAAGGAAGTCAAGCAGCTCGTGGAGGATACGAAAGCTTACAAGTGCGTCGACTGCGGTAAATGCACGGCGGTCTGCCCCATCCCCAAGTTCGAGCCGGAGTTTCCCATGCCGAGGATAATGGTGCTCAGGTCCATCGAGGGGATGACCGACCACCTCTCCGACGGCCAGGACATCTGGACTTGCACCACCTGCGGGCTGTGCAATTCGCTATGCCCTTTCGACGTGGACTACTGCGGATTCATACAGGGGCTGAGAGCTCAGGCGAGGGCGTTGGGAAACGACCCTACTTGCTCCCACCGAGGGCTGATTCATTCCGCGATGAGGATAATGGCAAAGGCGACGAGTATCAGGCAGGACCGGCTTCGATGGATACCCCCCGATTTGAGCATCAGCGAAAGGAGCGATGTGTTCTACTTCGTCGGTTGCCTCCCCCACTTCGACACGGTCCTAGCGGACAGGAATCTACGATTGACGGACATCTCAGTGGCCGCTGTTCAATTGATGAACGCAGCAGGAGTGTCTCCTCACATTAGCAACGATGAGGTATGCTGCGGACACGATCTCATCTGGACCGGCGATGAGGAGAACTTCCTGAAGCTTATGGACAAGAATCTGAAGATCATAAGGAAGAGCGGGGCAGAAACGGTCGTCTTCTCCTGTCCGGAATGCTACCGGACCTTCCTGAGGGACTACCAGGAATTCGAGGGAGATCTGGGATTCGAGCCCCTGCACATCTCCGAGTACCTCCAACGTCTCATGGATGATGGGAGGCTCACCTTCCCGAAGAGAGAGTCAGCGACACCAGTCACATATCACGACTCGTGCAGGCTTGGGATACACCTGGAGGTCATCGACTCACCGAGACGGCTGTTTGAGGCTGCGGGCCTGAAGGTGGTCGAGATGGATAACACGAAGAATAGATCGTACTGCTGTGGCAACTGCGCGTGGACCAACTGCTCATCGACAACGATGAAGATGCAGTTGGAGCGGATGAGACAGGCAAAGAGAACGGGGGCGGAGTACCTGCTGACCTCAGACCCCAAATGCCAGATACATCTATCCTGCGCGATGAGCGGCAAACTCCCAATCGAGAGGGAACTGGTGGACGTACCCGTCAAGGATATGGCTATCGCCCTGGCCGAAATTCTCAAGGGCAAAACATGATTCAGCGCACGAATCGGGAACGGGAAGAGTACGATAAAGGGGTTGCGTGGGCAAGGGCGAACATGCGAGAAGCACTAGGCATCCCCGATGTGAAGAAATGAACAAAAAGAAGAGATTGATAGTAGTATCGATTGCCGCAGTGGTTGCGACCGTCATAGTCGGAATCGCGCTGATGTGGCCTTACGGCACATGCCCCGTCGGTGACCCAATATCTCTGAGGGACACCATGGCACCGTACATACCGTGTGACAGCACGGAATTCGGAGTCGTCATTGTGAACAATTATGACGAGCCAGTGTGGTTCGAAATCGAGTTCCAGAGTGAGGAAACCATAGTGGACGAATGGACTACTGAGTCGGTTGGTGCCGTCGTATATTCGGAGTGGCTCGTTCCTGGCGGAGTGGCTGTCCGAATCAGGGACATGCTCGGCGCTCCGCTCGTCAATGTCCATATCCATTTCGAGTTTGAATACCACCCGACAGAGGTCTTCGTGGACTACAACGCCTGGTCTGCGGGTGCATTCACTGGCGTGGATATCCTTGGTCTGGAGATGGATAGTAGCGGCCAGGTGTGGGCCATCATCAGCAACGGCCCCTTTATTCAGTTGCCGATGGATGGTCTGTAGTGAAAGGAGAAACGAAAGAAATGGAACCGTTTGAACTGAAGTGCGATGAATGCGGAGAGAGGATCGGGCATGTCAGCCCACGCCCACGGAGAATCGGGCAGATATTCTGCCAGAAACACCATGACGATGTAACTGCCCTGATTACGGGGTTCGATTTCACCCACTGCGGAGCCATCAGAGTGAGGGGCTACCGTCGGGTGACACTGGTGGACAATATCCGAGGATTGGTCCGTTACGAGGACAGCAAGGTATTCTGAGGGGGCCGTCAGCGAGTGCATAGCGATGTTCGCAGATCTCGGATTTCCAAGCCTAGCATGCACGAGAACCCCCAGAATGATGCTGGCAGGGCGTATTGGGCGACTGTCCGAGAAGCAGATAGACGAAAGCGAAAGAAACGTAGGTGAGTAATTGCAGGAGTCAACCAGTGATACCAAGGCCATCCGCCTACTAGCCGCGACAACAGGGAATCTTACAGGGTTTGGAGTGGCCTATCTCGCATGTTTCTTTGCCGAGAGCGCTACAGGCCCCCCCCTACTTCTACTATGACCCAATGGTCATACTTCTGCCATTCATCGTCCTTGGGATGATTGTCTTCCTCCTATGGATTCGGAAACCCCTGTCCCTCAGCGATGCACGAGTATTCGTTCTGGAATTCTGGTTCCCGTTCCTCGCATTGTATGTGGCCACGACCGTGCTCTACTGGCTCCGTTATCTTTGAGGTGTGCGCAATGGTGCATAGAGCATGTTCGTCCTTGCCGGGAGAAAAGGCCATAGGGGCGGATAGAAGCCCTTAAACCATTGAGAGGAGCGACGGAGCGCTACATGATTCACCGCGCCATCACTTCCCACACGGGCATTTCCATCTCCTCCTATCTCACCGATGATACGGCACATCCCATCTGTCCTTCATTCGTCATCTTCGCGGCTGGTAAACCTTCTTGTGGCACCCATTGCGCCTAAAGAGCTTGTAGGCCCGCGTATACACGTCTCGCCAGTCATCCTTGCTCAAGTCCTTGTACTGACAATTGAGGCTCCGTCTCGTCTTTGAAGCGATGTAATCCAGACAACGGTGGCCGTAAGCAATTCTAACATAGTCGGTTGCTGTCTTTGGATGGATTCCTATTGTGTCGGCAAAACCGTCAATCATATCACGTATCCCCTCCGGAGAATGCCAGTAGTCGAGGTCTCGATGGTCGGGGCCGAATTTCTTTGCGTTCCTATCCCTTCTTCTATGAACGCTCGCACCGTCAGTATCCTCGTATATCACTCCGTTCTTCTTGAGACGCTTCTCGTCAAAATCCAGATGATAACTCAGAGATGGCACCATTTCCACCCAGAGACACAGATGGCACTTCAGCTTATTGATGTGGTATGGCACGTCCCATCTCTCGCCGCGAGAAACGCCCACCATATACAGCGGCCGAGTGGCCAAATGCTTAAATCCAGTTTTCCATTGTAGACTGGGTGAGTTCGAATGGCGAAGAACGTTACGAAGGCGACCGTGTACGGTGTCGAGCTGGGCAGTTTTGGCAGAGAGCGAAGGAGGGGCAAAGGAAAGACTATCGAAATCATATTCCGGTCCAATAATAAGAAGGTTGGTCAAATGGAAATCAGCAAGTCCGCTGTAAGATGGTACGGGCCACATAAAGCAAAGGCAATTGAGGCAAAGGTAGAGAAGCTCGATGCCGTCTTCAAATTGGCTGATGAGCATGGGCTTAGCAAGTAGTATTGCGTGGTTCCCGCTACCGGCTATAAGAATCGTCAGACCACGATCTTTTCGTCCTCCCCACTCGCGGCTCCGGAGAATGCCAGGCCGAGCAGCGCCAGCACCGGAAAGGTTTATCATTATGAATTATAATTCATAACCGATGCCCCGACCCCGAAGGTGTAGGAGAGTATGCTGCGAACCCGGCTACCTGATGTTCAAACCACAGGGGATACCGACGACGCACCTCCACAAGATCGACCTCGGATTGGACGAGCTTGAAGCTGTGAGGCTTGCGGATGTTCTCGATCTGCCCCAACTGGAAGCCGCCGTCCAGATGGACGTCTCTCAGCCGACCTACAACCGCATCCTCAAGTCCGCCCGTGAGAAGGTCGCCAGGGCCATCGTGGAGGGCTGCGCCCTCAGAATCCAGAATGGGGACCAGAATGAGGCGGTAAGAATATCCTCGGAGAGGAGTGTGGGCCAGTGAAGAGGGGGGATAGGAACTGAGACTGGCAACGTTGTTGCTTCGGATCCCCGATAACTGGATCGGCAACCTATCGAGCAGCTCGGACGTCACCGTCAAGGTTCTCAAATGTGCCCCGAAGAATACGAAGGGCGGCCAGAGCCTCATAAGGATCCGAGGGTCCGAGAACGTCAGCGAGGAGGTCATCACCAACGCCATCCGATCCGCAGACCCGAAGAACTCGGTCCGCTTCTCGAAGAACGGTTCTGGAAGGTTCATCGCCACCGTCGACATGCATTCGTGCCACACGTGCAGGATCCTGGGCGATTCGGATTGTATACTGGATTCCGCTGCATCGCGTCCTGATGGAGGCATACGATGGAACGTAATCGCTCCAAACGGCGCCGCCCTGATCAAACTCGTTGATGACATGAAGGGAGTCGGCGCGAGCGTCCTGGTCGAGAAGGTCACGGTCCTCAGGACCGCGCGGGAGCTGACGATCGAACAGGAGAGAGCTCTTCAGACCGCCTTCGACCTCGGGTACTTCGATATACCCAAGAAGATCAGACTGGAGGATCTGGCGAGGCGTTTGAACATATCAAAGGCCACGCTCGATGTCGTGCTCAGGAGAGCACAACGGAAGGTTGTCGCAAGTCACGTAGGCGACTTCTGATGGTTATCCTGTTGACCGAGAATCCCGGATGGTGTTACGGACAATGAAGGCAAATTGTGGACACTGTGAGAACAAGGACTGTTACGAAGGCAAGGACTGTTACGCGCTCGCGGACGACGTGAGGAAGGAATACACGCCCGAGGAGATCGAATCGATGCGCGTGTCCGGCGAGATAGAGGCTGAGCACTACATGAAGCTCACAAGGATCGAGGAGCTCGCACTGTACGCCTCCAATATGGGGTTGAAGAGGATCGGCATCGCGTTCTGCGTCGGCCTATCAAGCGAGGCACGCACGGTGGCGGATGTGCTGCAGAAGAAGGGGCTCGAAGTGCATTCCGCGTGCTGCAAGGTCTGCGGCATAGACAAGGCGGAAATGGGCGTCGTCAAGATGCACGGCGACGGGGCGGAGGCCATATGCAACCCCGTCGGGTAGGCGCTGTGCCTCGAGAGGTGTGGCACGGAGCTCAACGTCATTGTGGGGCTTTGCATCGGTCATGACATGTTGTTCACCGATTGCTCACACGTGCCAGTCTCGACCCTGATAGTGAAGGACCGAGTCCTCTCCCACAACCCCGCTGGAGCGATATACAGCTCGTACTACAGGGAGACGAAATTCGGCCTGGATCCATAAGCATTGTGCGCCCGACGGCTAACCTGTTCGCCGTCTATGGCTTAAGCTAGATGCGCACACGTGGGAGTGAAGGTGTAGAAATGGCAGAGAGTATCGACTATTCCAAGAAGACTTTCTTGATAGTAGGCACGCATGCCGAGGACGGCCGCGAGAGAGCGGCGATGACTTTTGCGTGTGCTGGCGCCGCGTCAGCACTAGGCATCAAGACCTCGGTATTCCTCACAGGCGAAGGGGTCAAGCTGGCTCAGAGGGGCTACGCTGAGAAGCTGGAGCCGGTCACAGGCATGGCCCCCGTGAAGGAGATGATGGACGCCTTCGTGAAGAACGGGGGAAAGATCCAGGTCTGCATCCCTTGCCTTGAGGCGCGAGGGATCGACAAGGGACAGTTCGTCGACAACGTGAAGTTCGTCAACCTGATGGACTTCACGGCCGAGGCGGTTGAGGCCGACCACGTGTTCACCTGTTGACCAGAAAGGAGGGGGACGAATGCACGCATTCACTGGAAAGGAGAAGGCGCCATCGAAAAAGGCGCCTGCGCCATCAGCGGCGGAGAACCTGAAGAACGTCAAGCACAAGCTGATCGTCATGAGCGGTAAGGGCGGCGTCGGGAAATCGACGGTCGCGGTGAACCTCGCGGTCAGTCTGGCCAAGAAGGGCAAGGCCGTCGGCATATTGGATGCGGACATGCACGGTCCGAGCGTTCCGAAGCTGCTTGGGATGTCGAACCTACCGCTCACGGTCAACGACGAGGAGAGGATCGTGCCTTTCATGGTCGCCCCTTCGCTCAAAGTCATATCGATCGCATTCCTACTACGCGACCCAGACTCGCCGGTCATCTGGCGCGGGCCTATCAAGATGGGTGCCATCAAGCAGTTCCTCGAGGAGGTCGAGTGGGGCGCACTCGATTATCTCATCATCGACCTTCCACCCGGGACAGGGGACGAGCCGCTTAGCGTCGCGCAGCTGGTACCAGATCCGGACGGAGCGGTGATCGTGACGACACCGCAAGATGTCGCACTGATCAGTGTGAGGAAGTCGATCAACTTCGCCAAAGCCGTAGGGCTCAGACCGATAGGACTGATTGAGAACATGAGCGGTATGAAGTGCCCTCATTGCGGCAAGGACATCAAGCTGTTCAATGACGGAGGCGCGGAGAGCACGGCGAAGGAACACGGAATCCCACTTCTGGGGAAGCTCCCGCTGAGCGTGGGCATAGCCAATAGCGGCGACAGCGGGTCCCCGTTCGCGGCTGCAGACGACGACGATGCCGCGATCTTCGACGCGATCACCGAACGGATAGTGGCGGCGGTCGAGCAGAAGAAAGAGGCTTGAGAGAACATGAAAGACATGAGTCAACCTAGGAAGTTCGAATGCGTATCCTGCTCACACGCCTGGGACGAGCCATACGGGACAGGGAGACCTATCACCTGTCCGTCGTGCGGCAGCAAGAACATTCGCAGAGCAGACGAGGACAAAGGCCCACGATGGATTTGCGGAGGACGCCGCAACCCCAGAGGACCATCCTCAAACGGAAGAGGTCGAGGTGGAGATGGCAGAGGACCGAGAGAATAAGAGTGATGGGCAGGAGCTGGAGTTCGGCTCGAAGACCTGCAAGTGTCCGAAGTGCGGCGTTGTCGTCCCGCACATGGAGCGGGGGAAGCCGTGCAGCTCACGTGCATGCCCGAAATGTGGCTCGATGATGAAAGGCGAGCAGTGCCAAGAGTGATATTGGAGGAACCGCAAATGGATGAGAAGACAGATTCAGGAGAGGAAACGATAATCGCCGTCACATCTACCGGACAGGAGATGGACTCGCCAATGGATCCGCGGTTCGGCAGATGCACCTTCTTCGCGATCATCGACCCCTCGGGGAACATGAAGCCAGCGGCCAACGGAGCGCAATCCTTCTGGAACGGCGCGGGCATCGAGGCCGCGAAGCAGGTCGCGGACCTGAAAGTCGGAACCGTGATAACCGGGAATGTCGGACCGAATGCTTTCCGTGTGTTGGCGGCAGCGGGCATCAAGGTGTTCGTCGGAGGCAGCGGCACGGTACGCGAGGCTTTGGAGAATTACAGGCGCGGCTCACTGACTCAAACCTCCGCCTCAACCTCCCCAGGCCATCACGGCATGGGCGGAAGACGTCGGGGAAACAGACCATGACCGAGGACGGAAAGGAATCACCGGAGCTGGACCGCATCGTCCAGAACATAATGAGCGCCCTCGAATCCGAGGATTCGAAAATATATTCGGAAGATGTCATCGCGGAGTTCAAGGACCCGGCAAACGTGGGTTCGGTCGCCGACGCCGATGGCGTGGGCTTCGCCGATGGCCTGTGCAACGACACCATGGAGATCACGCTGAAACTCGACGGGGACAGAATCGCTAGGTGCATGTTCTTCACAGACGGGTGCGGGGCGACGATAGCGTGCGGCAGCAGGCTGACCAAGATCGCCACCGGAAAGACCTTGGAGGAGGCCCTCGCGATAGAGCCCGAGTACCTTGCTGGCCTGCTGGGAGGGCTTCCAGACGATCACAAACACTGCACCAGCCTTGCCGTGATAGCCCTGAGGAACGCCCTCAGGGATTGTGTGAGACGTCGCAAGGAGAAGGAAGGCGGAGAACAATGAGGCTCCTACGCTTCAGATGTTCCGGCTGCGGCCTCGAGATGGTGCTCGAGGAGCGGCCGGACAAATGCTTCTCCTGCGGCTCGACCAGCATAGCAAGGGAAGGATGGAGATTGAGAGCCAGGATGAAGAAGGATTCACAGGATAATAAGGAGTGTGGACAGGAATGAAACTATGCATACCAACGACGGATAGCGGAGGGCTTGACGACACGGTCTGCGACCACTTCGGCAGGGCGCCGACTTTCACCGTGGTGGATACTGAAACGGACGAGGTGCTCGTCGTCAAGAACAGGAGCGAACACATGGGCGGGCTCGGGAAGCCGCCTGAGCACATCGCGAAGACCGGCGCGGAGGTCCTGATCTGCTCAGGGCTGGGGCCTAGGGCCATCGACATGCTCGTCGAGTTCAAGATAAAGGTCTTCGTCGGGGCCACTGGGACCGTCAGAGATGCGATAGACATGTGGAAGGATGGGAAGCTCACCACTGCCACCCACGACGTCGCGTGTAAGGAGCACCAGCACTGACCGCATTCCAGGATTCGGGGGGAAAACGAACGCAGGTTGCGATTGCGAGCGGCAAGGGCGGTACGGGCAAGACCCTCCTGGCAACGAACCTCGCTGCTGTCATGGATGACTCGGTCCTTGTAGACCTTGATGTCGAGGAGCCGAACTGCTACCTGTTCCAGAAGGGAGGGGTGGACACTACCGGGGAAGCCTCCAGGCCAGTCCCATCAGTGGACAGTGTCAAGTGCACGCTCTGCGGCAAATGCGGCGAAGTCTGCGAGTTCCACGCGATCGTCGTATTGCCCAGAGAGGTGATGGTCTTTGAGGAGCTCTGCCACGGATGCGGCGCGTGCTCGTTGTTCTGCCCGGAGGACGCGATAAGCGAGAAAGGACATCTGGTCGGCGACATCGTATCGACCTCCGGAGATGCCTACGACCTTCTGTACGGCAGGCTCAGAGTGGGCGAGGCGATGCCCACCCACCTCATACGAGAGGTCAGGAAACACATCCCTGAAGGCAGGCAGGCCGTAGTCGACTGCCCGCCCGGGACCTCGTGTGCACCCGTTGAGAGCATCCGTGGAGCGGACCTCTGCATACTTGTCACCGAGCCGACGCCGTTCGGATTCCACGACTTGAAGCTGGCCTTAGGAGTGACCGAGAAGCTGAAGGTGCGCACAGCGGTCTTCATCAACAAGCATGGGCTGCCCGGTCCGGACATCGACTCGTTCTGCAATGACAACGGGATCCCGGTCATCGGGCGGCTCCCGCTCGATAGAGACATAGCAGAGAGATACTCCCGAGGAGAACTCCTGACACGAGTGGCCGACCACCGTCGTGTTTTCGAATCGCTGAGAGACGGGATCAAGGAGATGTTGACCACATGAAGGAAATCGTCGTGGTCAGCGGGAAAGGCGGAACGGGCAAAACGACCGTTCTCGCGAGGTACGCTGAGATCGCTAACAGCGCGGTGATAGCCGATTGCGACGTCGACGCTCCCAACTTGCACATGTTGTTGAACCCCAAGATGCTGCACAGGGAGGCGTTCGTCGGCTCAAAGATGGCCGTCGTCGATCCCAAAAAGTGCGCGAACTGCGGCAAGTGCGAAGGCCTATGCAGGTTCGATGCGATCTCAACCGTCGATGACGACGGACGTAAGCGGGTCGACATCGACATCGATAGCTGCGAAGGTTGCGGGATATGCGTTCGTGTGTGTCCAGAAGATGCGATCGACCTCAGGGACAGGATTGTCGGCGAGTGGTTCGTCTCCGACACCGACTACGGCACGATGATACATGCGCTCCTGGAGCCGGGAGCGGAGAACTCCGGAAAACTGGTAGCCATGGTGAAGCACAAGGCGAAGATGACGGCGAAGGGGAGCGGGGCGGAGCTGGTGCTGGTGGACGGTCCGCCGGGCATAGGATGCCCGGTCATAGCAGCGCTCTCCGGAGCGGACATCGTCGTCATAGTCGCCGAGCCGACGGTATCAGGCCTGAGCGATTTCAGGCGGGTCGCGGACCTCGCTGGCGGGTTCAAGATCAAATGTGCCCTTCTGGTCAACAAAGCTGACCTCAATTGCGAGATGACGGCATCCCTCCTCGAGGAGGCTATTAGGAGAGAGATGCCGTGTGTTGGAACGATCCCGTATGACGAGGGGCTGATGGCCGCCATGGCCAAAGGTGCGGACGCGGCCATGGAGTATCAGGGCAGTCCCGCGATAGTCGAGATATCGAAGACCTACGATACACTCCTCTGGCTCCTCTGAAACAAGGTTGCTGTCATATGCCGGTCATCGCGGTTCAGAGTCGGCTCCACTCAATAGTAGACAATGGAGAGGAAAAGAAAAAGATCAAGAGGTTTCTCGGACTGGCCTTCTGCTATCGATAATGAATTAGAATCCGAGCCGCACCGTCTGGCCGCGCACTGGTTCAGGCCCGGTTGGGCCCACCCTAGCCTTCTGACTCTAGTCCAGAATGAGTTGTGTATTCTACGCGATGCTTCAGCGGGAGATAGAAGCGACTATTTGGCGCGCATACTCCCCGGCCTTTTCCAACTCTCCAGGAGCCAGCGGCCCCTTCATGTCCGAGACCATGCATCTGAGGGGAGGCGAGTGAACCTTCAGCCCACGCTCGGCAGCTAGGGCGCTCAGCTTACCAGCAGCACCGGGTTCCACCCACTTCAGTGCTTTCTCCCGCTCCTTGGGGTCGTCGGGAAGTGGCATGTGGGTGTCGAACGTGGCTACCGTTCTGCCGGTCCACGCAGCCACGTCCAATCGCTTCATGAACCTCTTGGCCTTTCCTGTCATCTTCGCCACCCGCGTCGGCGACCCCACCAGAAGCAGATCCCCCTCAGATGGCACGCGGAATTCCTTTCTCAGATTGATGAACACCACCTCATGTCCCGCCTTCTCAATCTCGTCCTTCAGCGTCTCCGCCACCTGCTTGGTATTGCCATGCACACTATCGACGGCTATAATCACCTTCAACCCAACCACCTAATTCTCTTCGCGTGAACGACATCAGCAACCCAGTGACCTACTTCAGTTGCGTCAACACAATCCCAAGGCAGATCGACTATTGAGGTTCATGTTGCTGCAATGTCACTCCATATTAGGGTGTCCTCTTCTTCCTGTCCAGATACGTTATCGCGGCGCCCAGGATCGATGCTACCACCTCGACGTTCCTGATCACAGTCGCGTCGGGCAGCTTGCCCCCTACGGTTCCGGGGTACTCTATCCATCCAAGCAACTCGTCCTTGGACCCCTTGATGAGCGTGTTGAAAAAATCCGCCTCCAGGCTCGTATCGATCGAAGATCTCTGTAGGCTCAGTAGCGCGGGCCTATTCACCGAGGTCTCATATCCGGGACCCAGAGGGTTCTTCTCCTCGAGATAGACCCGGCTCAACTTGCTTATCACTCCTACACTGTACCATCCAGGGACAGATGTCGCAAATGACGCCAGTGTGTAGACCTTCTTCTTATGCGCAGCCCATGAATCGTCCCTCATCCCGGACATGAACTCGTACTTGTACGTCCCGTCTTGGCCCTTCAAGCCGATCATCACATACCTCAGGGTGAACTGGCTCCTGATGAGGTTCGCAGCCTCCTGCAGGAGTGCGGCGAGGGCCATGTGGTTCTTCTGAAAATGCTCCAGGAGCGTAACGAACCCCTCGAGAATCCTGGAATTAGGATCTCTCCGAGACTTGAGATAAGCCATCTTGAGGCTTATCTCGACTCGGTCTGGCGTCACCCCGTCATTCTGCGTCGCGTAGAGCATCGTAAATCCGCCTTGCAGGGGTTTCGCAGGTCGATTATCGGCCTCGCGGGGTTCGTCGCACCACGCATCGGCCTCGAACGACCCTTGGAAGTAGATACTGCTGCCAGGTATATCGGCGTTTCTGTTGCAGGAGCACCATCCGAGCTTTGTGATTCAGGCGGTCGGCTAAGGCTCCGGTGGATTCCCCGTTCTCCGCTGATGGTTTTAATGTATTCTAGAACGATTCCTCCAGCAGATGAAGGAAGAGTTGATCGCCCCTTGCGGGATGAACTGCAACATCTGCGCCTCGTATCTCGCGGTCACGCATGATGTCAAGAGCAAGGGAGTCCGGATGGCGTACTGCAAGGGATGCAGGCCGAGGAACAAGGCGTGTTCCTTTCTGAGGAAGAGATGCGACCTGCTGCTCGAGAACAAGGTTGAGTACTGCTTCGAATGCGACGACTTCCCGTGCGAGCACCTCTCCGCCATCGACAAACGCTACAGGACTCACTACAGAATGAGCGAGATCGAAAACCTCGAACGCATCAAGGACTACGGCATCTCGAGTTTCCTCGAGGCTGAGAGAGTCAAATGGAAATGCCCGAGATGCGGCGGAGTGGTGTGTTGCCACAACGGCATATGCTTTGACTGCGGTCTCGACGAGTTGAAGCGGAAGAAGAAACTGTACCGATGGAGCACTCCAGACGACCACGCGATGGTCTCAGAGGGCCATCGAGAGTATCGGGAGCCCCGTGGGAAGGGTGATGTGGACAGAGCGGTGGCCGAAGCGATACAGCTCCTGGCTGAACACGGCTACGAATGTCAGGCGACGGCCGAAGACTTGATCCTCTGGTTCCAGGCGGACACGCCCTTTGACGAGGATTTCGGGCTCGACAAGGTGATCGCAATACCGCTCGTCGTCGTCCACGAACTCGTCGAGATAGACAACGTGAAGAGAATGGGCATTGCCCTTACGAAGAACGCCATCGTAGACAACATCGAGAAGGTAGACGACGCCCATCTCAAGGCGGCTGAGGCCGAGCTGCAGATTGCGGCGTCTATGGGGGACGCTAGGCACCTGCGATGGAGGCTGGAGCACATCAGAATGTGGAGCGAGGACCCGTCTGTGACACCGTCGAACCGAGAGAAGTACAAGGCGCTGCTCGCAAAGGTCACCAAAACCGTTGAGGACCTTGAAGAAGGCGAGACCTGATGATCTCATTGCGCGGCCAGAGATTCTGAGCAAGGCACCATTCCCTCGGTCGCCATGGCCGCTTCCTGACCTTAGTGTGTCTAGTTAGACGGGAGTAGTGCAACAGGGTAATCCTCATTAACCCGGATACTACATTCGGACCCGTGGCGCGGAAAGAGTTCACAGCGAAGAATGGCACACAAGTCGTGCTCAGAGAGCCAGTGAGCACGGATGCCAAGTCCATGATGAAATACATCAACTCAGTCATACGCGAGCGAAGGTCCGGCATCGTTGTGGATCGCCCCGTTACCCTCAAACAGGAGGAGGCATGGCTGAAGGCGAGGCTGGAGGAGATAAGGAAGAGGTCCGTAGTGATGCTCGTTGCCGAAGTCGACGGCAGGATCGTGGGCAACTGCCATGCCAGCAGGCGGCCATGGAAGGAGAACCATAGAGCAGCGATTGGCGTCGCGCTTGTGAAGAGCATGAGGGGGATAGGCATCGGGAGGGCGCTCATGAAGGAGACGATGGACCTATCCAAGAAACGCATGCGAGGGCTCGAGTCCTTCGACCTTTCGGTTCTCGATTACAACGAGGCGGCTCAGGTCCTCTACAGAAGCCTGGGCTTCGTCCGGGTCGGCTGCATCCCCGACGCCATGAAGGAAGACGGCGAGTATTCAGACGAGATGCTCATGGTCCTGCCTGGAAAGCACGAAAGGAGAGCACGGAAGAAGTAAGGCACCTGAGCGGAGTCCGCAATCCGTTTGACTCCGCGTCAGGGGCGATTCCTGCGCGTCCATGGGCGAATGTCGAACCACCGAATCAGAAAGAAATATGTCAGACGTGTTACTTCACTCAGTGTGTGACTAGCCTGAGCCCGATAGGCTCAGCGAAGCGCCCGTTGCATCTTCAAGGTCCGTGACTTGGGATAATCCTGGGCCAAGATCAGGCAAAGGGGGTTAGAACGTGTTCGGAGAGTTCCAGAAGACTTTGAGAGGATACATCCGCAGCGAGTTCATGAGAGATTACGGCAAGCTCAATGTGCTCGCAGCGATAATCGGCGTCTTCGGCGCGTTCATCGCGATAGCGTTCAGATGGATGATCGATGCGGTCCAGGAAGTATTCTTCATAGGCGGATCGCCGATGGATAATTCTCTCGGCGTATGGATCATCGTCGTGCCTGCAATAGGAGCGGTGTTCGTCGGGGTGATCATATACTGGCTCGCACCGGAGGTAAAGGGTGCTGGCGTCGCCGATGTCATGCGTGGGCTCGTGGCGAACCGGGGCCGCTTCAGGGCACGGGTACCGGCGCTCAAGGCGTTGGCCTCCGCCGTCACCCTGGGGTCGGGCGGCTCAGGCGGCCGTGAGGGGCCAATCGTCCAGATTGGCGCCTCGTTCGCATCCGCCATCGGGCAGAAGCTCAAGCTGACGAGCGCCGAGCTGAGGATCATGGTGGCATGCGGAGCGGCCGGGGCGATAGCCGCCACGTTCAACACGCCTATCGCAGGCGCCGTGTTCGCCCTCGAACTCCTCCTCCTCGAGTTCAAGACCAGGTCGTTCATCCCGCTTATCGTGTCGACGGTCTTCGCCACCCTGGTGTCGCGCCATTACCTGGGCGACAACCCGACATTCGCCATCATCGCCGAGTACCGGCTCGAGAACCCGTACGAGCTGGTGTTCTACCTCGGTCTCGGCCTTCTGGCAGGTCTCGCGGGCGTGTTGTTCATCAAGGTGTTCTACAGGCTTGAAGACGCCTTCGACGCAATCTCGCTCCCGATGTACGCCAAACCGGTCATCGGCGCTTCGCTCGTCGGGGCGGTCGGCCTGTTCTACCCGCAGGTGATGGGCGTCGGATATGACTCCGTGGCGAATGTCCTGAACGGCACCATGGAGATACCGTCGGCGCCTGTCATGGCAATCTTGTTCCTCGGGCTGCTCGTCATAGTCAAGATGGTGGCCACGTCGCTGACCCTGGGATCAGGAGGGTCCGCAGGACTGTTCGGCCCGTCCCTGTTCTTGGGGGCGATGCTCGGGGCCGCCTTCGGCATCTTCGTGAACCTGGTGTCACCGTTCGAATCGGCGGACTACGGCGCCTACGCGATGGTCGGCATGGCAGCACTGTTCGCCGCAACGAGCAGGGCGACGCTCACAGCCATCCTGATACTGTTCGAGATGACATCCGTCTACGAGATCATCCTCCCCCTGATGTTCGCCTGCGTGGTGAGCGACGCCGTCAGCAGCCTGCTGTCGAAGGAGACGATATACACCGCCAAGCTGGCCAAGCAGGGGATCAGGTACGTCCAGGACCTGTCGGTCAACGTGCTCGAATCCGGCAGGGTGAGGGAGGCCATGACGGTAGACTATGTCGCTGTCAAGGACGACACGCCCCTGAGGAAGGTGGTCGACATGCATCTGTACACGGGAAGGAAGGGCTTCCCCGTCATATCCTCGGACGGACGGTTGAGAGGGATCGTCACTCTGAGTGATGTGAGAAAAGCGTTCGAGAGCGACAGGAGGGACGTACTGGTCAGGGATGTGATGACCAAACGCGTCGTGACGGTGTATCCCGACGAGACCTTGCAGACCGCATTGGAGAAGATGGTGCTCCGGAAGTTAGGCCACCTGCCCGTGGTCGACCCGAACAAGCCGAACAAGCTGGTGGGCATGCTAGACAGGGAAGCCATACTCGACAGGTACAGGAACGTGCTCGTCGAGGAGGTTTCGGAGAAGTCCCTCCAGGGCAGGCTTATGGAGTGACGGGCTACTCGCTCTGCCGCCTGTAGTTGCCAGCAGGTACGGATATCTCGAACCTGGCACCCTTCGTGGGAATGCCGGTCTCCTTCAGCATCATGCCCGTTATGGAGAGTATCTCCCAGCTCAGGTACAACCCGTATCCGTGCCGTTTGCCGTATCCTCGCGCGAATATCTTCGCCTTCTCCTCAGCAGGTATCCCCACTCCGTTGTCCTCATAGATTATCACAAGGCCATCATTTCCCTCCTCGAACGAGAAGGAGATGCTGTCCATGTCGCCACCGTGGGCGATGGAGTTGTTGACTAGGTTTCTGAAGACGTTCTCGAGCATGGGATCGGCGAATATCTCGACGTCCTCTACCTCGATGCTTACCGAGATGCCCTGCCTGCCGAGACCCTCAGTCACCTTAGCTACCACCTCCGCGAGGGGCATCCATCCGGGTCTCTTCATACCCAGACTCTTGTACTGCGCTGTGAAATCCAGGTGAGTCTTCAGGGAGTCGGCGGCCTTCTCGGCCTTGACCAGCATGTCGCGGACGGAATCATCGCTCTCCTGCTCGATCGCGAGCGTCAGCCAACCCTTGAGGGCGGTCAGCTGGTTCAGGGAGTCATGCCGAGTGATACCTCCCAAGAGGTTGAGCTTCTTGTTGACCATCCTCAGCCCATCCTCCGCCTTCTTGCGCTCGGTGATGTCCATGATTAGAGCTAAAGGACGGTTCTCGCCTTTCCACATCGTGATTGTGGGCGTCAGCTCCGTCAACACCTCAGTGCCGTCTTTGCGTAGAAGAATCCGCTCGTATGGAGACTCGTCCGGAGAGACGCCTTCCATGCGTTTCTTCATTCTCTCTTCCATGCTCTTCCTATCTTCCGGCCTCGTCAGCTTCTCAAAGGCGTTGAGGTTGAGAAGCTCGTCGACACTGTAGCCAGTCAAGTCCGCTAGTCGTTTGTTCACATAGAGCAGGCCCCCCCTTCCATCCCCGATCATCAGGGCATAAGGAGAGTTCTCGGCAAGATCTCTGAAGGCATCCTCACCCTCCCTCAACGCCTCCTCGGTCTTCAGGCGTTCCGTGATGTCGCGGTCGGACCCGAGGTAGCCGACGAAGACCCCCTTGGCGTTGATGATCGGACGGGCGTTGCTCTCCAGGACCGCGCAGCTCCCGTCCTTGCGTCTCCACCGCACGACGAGATTCTCCCAACCCTCCCGCCGTTCGATGAGCCCAGGCAGCATCTCATCGATGCGTCTCCGGTCCTCATCGTGCATGTGCTGGAGCGTGTCGCTGCCCTGCAGCTCCTCGGATGAGTATCCGAGTATTGTCTCAATCGCGGGATTGTTGTAGGTCATCTTGCCGTCTAGAGTCATCATCCATATCCACTCGTTCGATAGCTCCACGATGGATCGGAACTTCTCCTCGCTCTCCCTGAGAGTCTCCTCGGCCTTCACACGTTCGGATACATCCCTGTTGATCACGCCGTAGCCGGTGACCACCCCGTCGGAGTCATGTAGCGCCACGACCGTGGAGTCGATGTATAGCCATACATCGTCCTTTCGCTTCTCGCGAAGAAGCATCTCCACCTGTCCATTCTTTTCGAGGGAATCTGTCAGATCCTCGGGGTCGTTCTCGAGGTAGTCAGTCTCCATCATTTCGCGGGCGTTCCTGCCGATCGCTTCCTCCGCAGTGAACCCGAATAACCTCTCCGCCGCCCTGTTCCAAAATTCGATGACGAAACTCGGGTCAAGGAACATAACTGCATCCTTCATGCTGTCGAGCATGGCATGTTGTCGGGCCAGTCTCCGCTCGGAATCGAGCTTGTCCGTGATGTCCTCAGCGACGGTGATTACGCCCACCACTTCGCCAGCAGCGTTCACATACGGCGTCTTGTCCGTTCTGGCCCATCTGACGCCCTGTTTCGCGGGATATGGGGTTAAGGCGCCTATCAGGGGGATTCCGGTCTCGATGACCTTCTTGTCCCGCGGCGAGAACATCTCACCGAAGGCTGGCAACACATCCTCCACCTTTCGGCCACGCCAGTGCTTCTCATCGATTCCGGTGGTCTCGGCGAAGAGCCTGTTGACTCTGACGAACCTACCCTCAGCGTCCTGGTATGATATCATCGCGGGGACGGAGTCGATTATGGTTCGAAGTTCTTCCTGGTGAGCGCGCAGCAGCGTCTCAGCACGCACATCCTCCGTAACATCTCGCAGTATTGTCTGGAACGCCTTCCTGCCAGAGAATGTAATCGGGATCGAGTTGATCTCCATGTCGATGGTCTGTCCGGTTTTCGTGTAGACCTTCACCCGCCGCGGCGGAACGGGAACGGACTCCTCGTTCATCTTCCGGATGCGGGCAGCCGTATCTGCGGCGAACTCAGGAGGCATAAGGTCGAATATCCTCTTCCCGAGAAGGTCACTCTCGTCATCTCCGCCGTACATTCTAACTGCGGCGGGGTTGGCGTACAGTATCTTATCTGTGGCGAACACGACGGTTGCATTGGGAGCGGCCTCCACAAGAGCCCTGTAGCGCTCCTCGCTCTCTACTAGCAGCCGAGCTGTGGCCTTCGTGGCAGTGATGTCTCGGGCAAAGACGAGCAGTCCCTCCACACCGGGGTAGATGCTCACATCGAACGTCCTCGCGCCATCCGCGGAAAGCAGATCGGTCATCGCCGACTTCATGTTCCCGCTGCTCGCCGCGGTCCTGAGCGCGTCCTCGACCGAAGTGCCCTTGATCTGCGGGATGAGGTCGAACGCCGTCATACCGATCGCTTCCGCCGACTTGATCTCCAGCACTTCCTCGGCTGCTTTGTTCCAGAACGTCGCCCGGAAATCGTCGTCCAAACCAACCAGCAAGTCGGATATGCTGTCGGCCAACCCTCTGAATCGTTCCCGGCTATCCACCAGATCGTCGGAGGCCCGCCGGCTCTCTACCGCCTTAGATATCATACTGGCGAGTTCGTGGAACTGCGACCTGAGATCGCCGCCCTTCTGAAGATAGAAGTCCGCGCCCTGGTTCAGGGCCTCGATGACGACGCTCTCGCGGCCCTTTCCTGTGAAGAGGATGAACGGTATGTCAGACCCTCTGGCCCGTATCATCTTGAGGAAGTCGATGCCGTCGGCCTCCGGCATCTGATAGTCGGATACGATGACATCGAACGAGGTCTGCGACATCATGTCCACGGCTGAACGAACCGAGGTCGCACTTTGTACCTCCAGACCGCGAGTCTTCTGCATGAAGTGCGAGGCTACCTCGAGGAAGGACCCCTCGTCATCCACGTGGAGAACCCTTATCATTTGGCACCACCCCTGGGGGGGGTCCGATAACATCGGCGAAGAAAGTATATAGTTGCTGTGTCGGAATTCATCAGACGCGCCGATGCAAGGCACGACCATGGCCAACCCAGTCAGTCGTGACGGTGAACATGCTCGGCCTCGAAGTTGACTGGCCTCAGCTTACCGAACGCAGAGGCCAGGGCTTCCGTGAGTGTGGGGTGTATGATCTGCACCCTTGCCAACGGCAGATATGTCTGGTCGCCTGAAGACATGAGGTTCACGACCTGTTGCACGAGGATTGCTGCCTGCGGACCGACGACCGTCGCCCCGAGGATCCTCCGCGTAGGATGCTCCACGACGACCTTCACGAACGCCTCATTGTCGCCGTACGCGTATCCCATCGCAGTGCCGCTGTACTGGGCCTTGCCGACGAGCACCTTGCCCTGAGCCTTCGCCTCCTCCTCGGTCATCCCCACCTGACCCACCTGAGGGTCTGTGAACACAGCGTGGGGGACGGCGTGAAGGTCCATAGTGAGCTTTGTGTCCGCCCACAGGTTGCGCTCCACCACCCGGGCCTGGTAGTTCGCCGTATGCCGGTACATGTTCCGACCGAGGGCGTCCCCCAGGGCGTATATGCCCGGCTTCGATGTCTCAAGAAACTGGTTCGTGAGTATCCAGCCGCGGTCGTCGGTCTTGACGCCGGTGTTCTCCGGCTTGAGCCAGTCAGAATTGGGCCGCACACCGGTCGCGACGAGCAGGTGCTGCGCCTCAACGGTCGTGACGCTCTTCCCGCTGTCGGTGGAGACCGCCGCTCCGACCCCGGATGGACGGCTCTCGACGGACAGCACATCGGCGCCCGTGTGTACCTCGACGTGCTTCGAGAGACGCTTCTTGACCAACGCGCTCGTCTCCGGCTCCTCCTTCGGCAACAGGGCCGCGTTCCTCCCGACCAGGATCACCCTGGTGCCGACCGCCGAAAAGAAGTGCGCGAACTCGCAGCCGATATACCCTCCTCCGAGGATGAGCACGCTCTCCGGCTGTTCCTCTATGTCGAACACAGTCCGGTACGTGTGGTATCCGACCTTGTCCAGACCGGGAACCTCCGGTATTCGTGGTCTCGCGCCAGAGGCGATCACGATGCGGGTCGCCTTGATAATCTCCCCTCCGGCTTCCAGGGTGTAGTCGGACACGAACCTGCCGATAGAGTTGTAGAGGTCGATATCTCTCGCGGCCTTGACGCCGACCTCCATCTCGTGTCTCCCGTTGAGAACGATATCCCACATACGCTTCTTCAGGAGGGGAAAATCCACCTTGTCGAGCCTCAGGTGTACGCCCACGGAAGAGGCCTGCTCGGCTTCGCGCACCACGTCCGCCGCATGGATCAGCACCTTGGAGGGTATGCAACCCCTGTTCAGGCAGGTGCCTCCCAGAGGGCCCTCCTCGACCACTGCGACCCTGAGCCCACGCTCCAAGGCGGAGCCGACGACGTTCATGCCCGCGCCGGAACCGATGACGATCAGTCCGTACTCCTTCGTTCCGGATCCCACGGGAACGGAATCGTCCTTCCCCGGCAATAAACTTCGGCCTTATCCGGGCAGCGCATTAATCGTTTCTTCCTGTGCGCGGGACAGTTCATGCCGAGTCGGCAGTGTCCGCACTAGATGAAAATGGTCGTCCACGCCCCGTATCACGATGTCCGGGGCAGTCGCAGGTTGAACACGCAGCCCTTCTCGGGGTCCTTGGGGTCGATATCCGAGACCCACATACTGCCAGAGTATCTCTCTGCGATGCCCCTCGCCGAGGCCAGCCCGATGCCGAACCCTCCTGACAGCTCGGACTTAGACGCCTTGGCGACCCTCATGATCTTCCTCTTCAGATCGTCTGGGATGCTCCTGTCTGGATGAATGATCTGGACGGTCCACATGCGCTTCGGACCGTCTACGTCAGATTTGGCCCTGACGATCAGCTTCGCCTGTTTGTGCCTCTCCGGCTTGACAGCAGTGAAGAACAGGCAGATGAAGAGTTCCGGGAGCAGCTCGTCCGCGAAGACTGGCATCGGCTCGTCCGGAAGGTCGACGGTCATCTCTATCCTCGCGCCCGCGCTCTGGCTCTTGACAACGCTCACCGCCTGTTCGATCGCGGTTCTGAGGTCCATACTCCTCAACTCGCGTGGGGCGGTGCTCCGCAGCTTCGCCAACGTCCGGACCATGTTGACCATCCTCGATATATTCTCCACCTGCGAGATGGTCTTCTCGACGGTCTCCTCGACCTGTTTCTCGACGGACTGGCCCTTCAGGGTCTCGAGATATCCCATGAGAGGGGTGCTGTAGTTGGCGATGTCGTGCGTGAGGAGGTCCATGTGGAGCTCGACCTCCTCCCTGACCCTAGTGATCTCCTTCAGCAACTTGGCGTTCTCCAGGGCGACGGCCGCGTGGTTCGCGAACATGACTGCGATCTCGAGCTCCTCTTGGACGAAGCCCTCCGGCAGGTACCTCTGCAACTCTATGACGCCGAGCACCTCTCTTCTCCCCAGCACGGGCACCGCCAGCATAGCTGTATGAATCGCAGGAGTGTCCGGTATGGCTGCTGCGCGGGAGTCCACCTCCGCGTCGGCCACGATCTCCGCGCGCCTGCTCTTGCCAACGGCGCCGACGACGCCCACGTCCGCCGGGAAATCCCGGTCCGCCATTATCTCGTCCGCGTATGGACCTGTGGCGTAAACGGGGTTCCCGACATTCCGCTTCCAATCGAACACGTAGAAGACCACCTCGTGGCTCGGAATCAGCTCGACCATCTTGATGGCGAGTATCCTGTAAATCTCCTCGGAGTCTATCTCCTGCTGCATGTTCGCAGCCGTCTCGATGAGCGCCTTCTGCGCGCGTGTCCTGAAGCTCAGCATCCTGAGGGTGTCGGCGCTGTCGAGGGCTCCGACCACGAGCCTCGAGAACTCCTCCGCCATGCCCACCTCCTCCGGGGTGAAATAGTTGGTGCGGCCATTGTCGCCGATGAACAGGATGCCGGTCACATCGTCCCTCATGCTCAACGGAGCGACTATGCAGTGCTCGAAGCTCGCTCCGCCCACGAGCCTCACCTTCTCACCTCTCCCGCTGTCTTGGTCGAGGCATGAGAGGGGCTTGTTCGCTGCGATGGCCCTCTCGACAAGTGGGATCGAGTGCACGGATATCCTAGCATTCCTAGACAGGCTGATTCCTTTCGCGAAGCACGACGCGCAGACGAGCTCCTTCGCGTCCCTGTTGAGCCTGAACAGCGCTACGAAGTCCGCGTCGAAGTACTCCATCGTGTTGCGGCAGAAGGAAGCGAACATCTGCTCCGGGTCCGAGAACTTCCCGTTCGAATCCCACTCGCTCTTGGAGAGGGCACGCTGCGCCTCGATGTGCTGCTCGACCAGGATGACCGTCTCCTCGATGCACATGTCGATGACACCCTCCAGGAACCGCTCCGCCTCTTCGGCCTCCTTCCCCTCGAACCGCTCTCTGAGCATATCCCGGGCTATCCTGCGCAGGGCGTGATCGTTCGTGACGATCTTCACGAGGCCCACACTCCTGATGTGTTCGCTCCTGATAGTGATCCTGAGGCGCTCCCTCGCCTGGGCGTCTCCTGGTTTGACTGCCAGCTCAAGAAGGGCCTCCAGGCACGACCTCAGCCAGGTCGAGCGCGCCTCCTTCGGGAGGGAAAAATCAGCTATCCTAGTATACGGCGCCGAGGTGACTTCCGCAGTCCAGAGCTCGACTATCCTGTCCGTCTTGGACTTGAGATACTCGATCACATTATTCCTGAAGGACTCGTCCATAGATGCACCGGTTCCAGACATGGTCTTCCAGCTTCCCCAGAGAGGCGGGATTTCACCGAGTATAATACACAGTCCTCGGATAAATCCGTTTGCTCATGAACGGCAGCCAACGATGACGACGGAGCGATCTTCCAGGTGCATGTCCATGACCACCCAGGTTCTGCGGCCTCATTATCCTTTAGGTCGAATACGCTTATATTCCGGCACCCGATAGAGCGTTATCGGAGTCGTGAACCGCGATGTCCGCACATCACACCTCGGTGAAGACCCTGCTCCTCACGGGGAAGCAGGTCAAGAAGATCCTTGCCATGGAGAACGTGCTCGGAGCCGTCGAGGACGCGTTCAAGCACAAGGGACTTGAAAAGGTGCAGATGCCGCCCAAGGCCTACCTGTTCTACGAGAAGTTCGACGGTGACCTGCGCACCATGCCGTCGTATGTCGAGGACATGGACGTCTCGGCGGTCAAGATCGTCAACGTGCACCCGCAGAATGCCAAGAACTACGGCATGAGGACCGTCATGGGGCTCCTGGTCCTGATCGACCCCCATACAGGAGCGCCCCTGGCGATCATGGACGCTACACACATCACGGACATGAGGACCGGGGCTGCCAGCGCAATAGCGTCGAAATATCTCGCACGCCCGAACCCCAGGGTTCTCGGGATCATCGGAGCGGGGAACCAGGCCAGGACGCAGATGCTGGCCCTGATCACGCAGTACGGCAGCTTCGACGAAGTGAGGATATTCGACCTCTACCCGGAGAAGTCCAAGGCCGTCGCGAGGCAGTTCAGAAGATTGTACAGGGACAGGATCGGCAAGGTCAGGTCGGTCAGCTCCGCCAAGGACGCCGTCTCTGGATGCGACATCGTCGTCACGGCGACCTCCTCCAGGTCGCCGATAGTCATGGACGAGTGGGTCGGGGAGGGCACCCACATCAACTGCATAGGGGCGGACGCCCCAGGCAAGCAGGAGCTGGATTCTAGGATACTCAAGCGCGCGCGGGTGATAATAGACGACTGGGAGCAGGCCAGTCACTCAGGCGAGATCAACGTACCGCTCTCCAAGGGAGAGCTGACCAAGGACGATGTGAACGGCGAGATAGGACGTATCGTCGCTGGACTCTCGTCGGGCAGACAGAGCGATACCGAGATAACGGTGTTCTGCTCGACCGGGCTAGCAGTCCAAGACAGCCTCACGGCGAAGATAGTCTACGACGCCGCCTCGAAGGAGAACGTCGGCAGGTTCGTCCAGATAGTCCTCTGAGCAATATCTGATATGACCGCCTCGGCCTTGAGGCGGGGGGAATACTCTTTTTATCCCGTGCTCGATTAGCGGCTGATGATCTGCCTAGGCATCGAAGGCACTGCTCACACCGTAGGCGTCGGCATCGTCGACGGCGACTGTAAGGTGCTCGCCAACCTGACGAAGATGATCGATGGCTCCAAGGGTGGGATACATCCCCGAGAGGCGGCGAATCATCACGCCGAGAACATCGTGCCCATGATGCACAAGGCTGTCGAGCAGGCCGGGATCTCGTACGAGGATATCGGCCTCGTATCGTTCTCCCAGGGGCCGGGGCTGGGGCCGTGTCTCAGAACGGCGGCGACCGCGGCGAGGGCCCTGTCTTTGGCATTGAAGGTCGACCTGATCGGCGTGAACCATTGCGTCGCCCATCTGGAGATAGGAAGGAAGGTCACGGGATGTAACGAGCCGACCCTCCTTTACGCGTCCGGGGGTAACACGCAGGTGATCGCCTACTCCGGTGGCAGGTACAGGGTCTTCGGCGAGACGATGGACATCGGCATAGGCAACATGATAGACAAGTTCGGCAGGTCGACAGGCATGCCCTTCCCCGCAGGCCCTCACCTCGAACGATACGCTCGCGAGGGTGAGGAGCTGCTCGAACTGCCGTACAGCGTGAAGGGGATGGATGTCGCCTTCTCAGGTATACTGACCGCTGCGCTGCAGCTGCAAAAGGGCGGTTGTCGGCTGGAGGACGTCTGCTACTCGATACAGGAGACCTGCTTCGCCATGCTCGTCGAGGTTACCGAAAGGGCGATGGCCCATATCGAGAAGGAGCAGGTGCTCCTGGGAGGCGGGGTGGTCCAGAACAAGCGCCTCCAGGAGATGGTCAGGATCATGACGGAGGAGAGGGGCGCGAAGATGTTCGTCCCTCCAGGGCCTTTGTGTGTCGACAACGGCGCGATGATCGCGTGGACGGGCGTGGTCATGCACGATGCCGGGATCAGGACCCAGGTCAGCGAGAGCGCCGTCAGGCAGAGGTTCAGGACGGACGAGGTCGACCTGCCCTGGATGCAGTGATCGACAGACATGGTTAGGTGGAGTCATCTTGACCCGTCTCTCAGCGAAACCGTGATATTTCATGAGTGCGCTTAGAGAGGCGGAGGAATTGGCTTGGAATCATCTGAGGATGTCAAGTTCGGCAAGCTGAGGAAGTTCAACATAGTGATGGGTTTCCTGCACTCCATACAGGCAGGGTTGATGCTCTGGCTAAGCAACAGCTACTCGCTCCCCGTGGAGCTGACGCTTCTCAAGTACGACGCCGCGACAGAGACCCTCATGAGGAACACCGAGGTCCTATTCAGTCTGAGGCTCGGCCCGGTAATCGCCATGTTCCTGCTGGCTTCCGCGATCGCCCACTTCTCGGTGTCCTTCGGCAGGGGGTATCCATGGTATGTACGGAACCTCAAGAACGGCATCAACTATGCGCGATGGATCGAGTACGCCGTATCCTCGTCCCTGATGATCGTGGTCATCGCTATGCTCGTGGGCATATACGAGCTCTCAAGCCTGGTGCTGATATTCGCCCTGAACGCCTCGATGAACCTGTTCGGGCTCATGATGGAACTGCACAACCAGACCACGCCGAAGACGAACTGGACGGCGTTCATCATTGGCTGCTTCGCGGGCATAACACCGTGGATAGTCATGGGCATATACTTCTTCGGGGCGATCCTGCCGTATGGCGATGCGGTCCCGACGTTCGTGTACGGGATATTCTTCTCGCTTGCGGCGTTCTTCAACGTGTTCGCCATCATCATGGTGCTGCAGTACCGCGCCAAGGGCAAGTGGAAGGACTACCTGCACGGCGAGCGGATGTACATCATACTCAGCCTGACGGCGAAGACCGCGCTGGCGTGGCAGGTGTTCGGAGGCACCCTCAGAGGTTCGTGAAGTCGAACCATCGACACATACGGGCACGTTCTGAAGGTGCATAGGAAGTCAGCTGATAGGCTCATTCAGCTGCGGGATCGACTTTGTCTGCCAGCACTCAGATGGTCAGCCCTTCTCGAACGTCTCGGACGATTTTGCGGTGAGCACCAGAGCCGGGATTCCGAAGAAGAACCCGGGCCCGAAGATGCTGCACGCCGCCCCGAAGACGGACAACGGGTAGGACACCCGTGCCAGGCTTGAGAGGCCACCTATGATCGCGAGCCCTGCGAACACATACATCATGGCCGAGACCAGCATCTCGGCATTGGACGGGCCCGCTCCATCCATGTTTATCACCGCCACCAGCATGATGGATACGATACCCGCTAGAATCGAGAAGATCGATCCGATGAGGAGTGGGTCGCCGTTCGATCCCTTGCTGGGCGGTTTGGCCCTGAAATCGTGACCGCAGTACTGGCATGCGTTCGCGTCCCATGATATCGCCCTGCCACACGTCACGCAGTGCCTGTACCGGGCGGCGTCCTGGGTGACCGCAGGGCTCTCGAGTTCGCAACCGCAGTTTCCGCAGAACCGCATACCATCCGGAGTATCCTTACCACACTTGCCGCACTTCATAATCTTCAACCCTGTTAACGAATCATCCTTTGGGTTAATTGTGTTTTCGGTCGAGAGTGTCGTATCCAGAATCATCCGAGCTGCTTCCCGACTATGTCGTCCATGGCTTTGATGAACTCGTCCTTCTTGCCGACGGAGATCGTCGCGCCGGACGCCACCGCGTGCCCTCCTCCGTTGCCCTTGACCCCTTCGGCGACCCGCTTCATGGCCGCTGCGAGTTCCAGACCCTTGGAGACGAGGTACCTGGTCCCCCTGCCCGACACCTTCACCTTCTTGCCGACCGTCGACAGGGCGAGCGTCGGCTTGGACTGGTCGAGGATGTACTGCATCGCGATGCCGCACTCCGCTCCCGCCAGGGAGGCGTCCTCAGTATTGAAGTACTGTATGTGGTCCCCCTGCTCGACACCATCAGATTCGATGCTCATCAGCTTCTCCATCAGCTTCCTGTTGTACTCGCTGCTCAGAGTCCGGGCCTCCTCGAGGGCGTCGCGGTCTCCCAGGGACATCGCGACCCCCAGTGACTCATGGTCCTGACGGCCACAGGCGTTCAGGAGGTCCGCAAGGTCCGCTGCGTTCAGGTCCATGGATGGTATCCAGATCACCTCGGTCACGAGCTCCTCGACCGTCTCGGGACGGCATCCCTGGCCCATCAGGCGCAGGGACAGCATCGATGTGAGCTTCCTGCGGTAGAACTCGTCCAGGGAGCCCAGCGGGGTGTCGGCGTTGACGCCCATCGACTCGAGGAACGTCGACACATTGTCAGGTCGGCCCGACAGGCCGACGAAGTAAGGGTCCACTGACTCGGATATCGACTTGAGGACCGTCGAGCCCGTGAGGTTGAGGCTATTCTGCGTCTCTACGAATTTCTTGTCGGATGCCTCATCGAGTATCTGTCTGTTCAGGCCCCTCATCCCACCCATGTGCTGCCTGTCCCCGACCATGCCCGCCAGGGCGATGGGTGCGAGGTTCCAGTTGGACGGGTCGAGCGTGATCGCGAGAAGGAGGCTCAGAGTGGAGGCGCATGCCTCCGTCATCCCGTTAATGTCGTGGAAGTGAGGGTTGACCTGCAGGACCGTCTTGGACTTGCGGACGGGCTTGTGGTGGTCCAAGGCCATGACCGTGCCCTCCAGCTTCTCGAGGCTCTCTATCTGACCCGAGCCCATGTCGAGGAAGACGACCGCGGCGTTCCCCTCCTTGGTGAGCCTGGTGACCAGCGACTCGTCGAACCCCTTGGCCATGGTCAGATGGAATTGCAGGCCCTCCCTGACCAAGGCGCCTGAGATGATCGCCGCAGCGGCGATGCCGTCGGCGTCGTAGTGGGACACTACCCTCAAACGCCCCGCTGACCGGATGGCCTTGCAGGTGTGCTTGAGCGCATCGGAAAACTCTGCTGGGAGTACGACGCTCCCGCTCATGGCTGCATCACTCAACTTGGAGCGCTGCCGTGGCGATCGAGTAGCTCCACCCTTCCGGGAGGATACCCTCGCTCTTGTAGTACTTCACGAGCCGGCGGATCTTCGACTCCACAAGATGCATGCCACGAGTGTTGTGTCTGTCCTTCGGATTCTTCTTGATATGACCGCTCAAACGGACCGCCTTTCTCATTAGTTCTGACAGGTCCTCTGGAAGCTTCGCCTTGATGCCCTTCTCCACGCATATCTCCTTCATGCTCATGCCGGTGACGAGCCTGACGCTCGGCACGGCGTGCTGGTCGCGGAGTATGAGCCCGATCTTTGCCATGGAGACGCCCTCTCCAGACAGCTTCGCCACCATATCCTTCACCTCGCTCGGCGACTGCTGCACCCATGAAGGTGCCTTGTCGACGATGGGTCTCTTGGAGCCGGAGCGTCCGCGCCGGCGCGCATGCATCCTTGCCATTGTGATTCTACTCCGATGGAAGTGGTTTGATAAGCGACGAAGCAGATGCGCTTATATTCTTCCCTCTTTTAAAGGTTTCTACAATTCTTCGCGCCTTCTCCAGCATATCCCGGTACTCCACCTCCGGGAACGACAACTCCTCGGGCAGCTCCGGGAACAGCCGGACCTCGACTATCTCCTCCGATGGGCGCGGGTCTACGCAGCTCGAGTGCACCATACCTACGACCACCCTGCCACCGTCGACTTCGAGGTATCCGACAGGCTCGAACGTCATGCCCGTTTCCTCGGAGAACTCCCTCGAGGCCGCGTGGTCGGGCGTCTCCCCGGGCTCGACCCTGCCACCGGGCATCTCCCACGCCCTGTGCCTATGCCGGACCATGACGAACTCGTCCTCTGAGAATGCTATCACGTACGTGAATGGCTCCCCATGGCTCATGGACCCACCACGAAGGCGGCGTGGGCCTTGGCGTAGTGGTCGAGGTCGATAACCTCTCTGACGGGGACGCCCTTCGAGGCCAGCTCCTTCTCCACCTCGGCGAATATAGCTCTAGGCTCGCGGTTCACATCGACGCTCCTCGCCTTCAGCATCAACATGCCATGCTCGACCCCGAAATGCTGCAGGTTCCTCGCGAATATCGCCGCCTGGTCCCGCTGGGCGATGTCCTGGTAAACGAAGTCGACGCCCTCGGCCATCTGAGAGTAGTCCTCCGGACGGGAGGCGTCGGCCATTATCGGTATCATGTTCTTCCTGGTCTCGCACACCCTTATCAGGTCCCTGAACGAGCGCTGAGACACCTCGATGCAGTACACGATGCCGGAGGTCGCGATGTCGGACACATGGGAGGCGGTGGTCCCAGACGCGGCTCCCAGGTAGAGCACCTTGCTCGACCCGTTCAGCCCGATGGATCTCGCGCCGAGCAGTATCACCGCCGCTAGTTTGGACCGGCCGGGGTCCCATGCCCTGTACTGCAAGTCCTGGAACTCGACGAGTCGCTCGCCGTAGACATCCATGTCCCTCGCTGCGTTGACCGTCATGAGTGTACGACCGGTGGTGTACACCCCCGGCACTCCGTCGAGTTCCTTGAACGGGTTCGTCAGTGCCATGATAACAACCCGATGGGCTTCCGAATAAAGAAGTTATACACTCGACGGCATAATGAAAGCACGATGGCGGACGATGACCTCGAGAAACAGATCAAGTCGCTCTCGGACAAGATGGAGAGCCTCGAGGAGTCCATGCGCATGGTCGCGACGCCGTACTCCCAGCTCCTGGAGTACATCGAGAGGTTCCAGAAGATATCGTCCAGTTACTTCCGCCTCATAGACCTATATCAGAGGTACGGTGAGATCTCCCCCGACCTGCTGGTGCCGGGCGTCAAGGACTCCATCTCGAGGGAGATAGTCAAGATACTATTCGACAGGGACGGACAGAACATATCGCAGATAACCCAGAGGCTCAAGGAGCGTAGGGGCACGTCCTCGAGAAGGACCGTGCGCGAGCGCCTGAAGGAGCTCCAGGACAAGGGCGTGGTCGTCTCCCGGGGCTCGGAAAGGGCGAAGATATACTGGCTGACGGAAGGTTATGTGAAGAAGTGGTACGAGCTGCTAGGGCTGGGCCTCGGCAAGGACGAACAGGACGGGTAGCCGTCGGCCACTTTTGCCCAGTTCGGTCATATACGAGGTCCTATCATTATTACAGACAGAGGCCCCGGGAAGGGGCCGGAAGGTGAGACGAAATGGATTTCGATAGTGATATGGACGCCGAGAAGTTGAAGGAGATACTCGCGGTCGTGTCGACCGAGATACCGAAGCTGGTCGAGGCGATCACGAAGACCATGTACAACCAGGAGAACGCGGAGAACATGGCCAAGTCGGTGGCGCAGTTCTACAAGTCCATGAAAGATGCGGGCATGGAAGAGGAGCAGGCGTATGCGCTGACCGCGCAGTTCATGTCGAGCTTCAGCGTGGGCGGCCTCATATCCAAGGCCATCGAAGGCGGCAGGGGCGGCGACGACGATATCGAGAAGGAGATCAAGAAGCGCATCAAGGCGAAGCTGAAGCTGGAAAAGGATGACGATGACTGAGAGCGCCCGCCGGGGCGACGTACCCAGGCTGGTCGGGGCGGTAGGCGCCAGAGCTCCAGGTATCGTCATACGGCTGGGGTTCTCCTATCTCAAGCACAAGAAAGGCTCCCAGAAGGCTACGAGGACTTTCGTCAGGAGCCTGGAGGAGAACGGCGTCCCACCGCACCTCGCGACGAGACTCGGGGAGGCGTACGGGTCCGAGCTGAGCGTCAGGAAACTCATCGACAGCGGAAGCCCTCAGTTTCTCAGGAAGGTCCGATTGTGATAACGCCTCCAGGAAACTAATATAGCCGTAGCGTCTGATATATCGAGTCGTGAAGGCCGAACTGAGCGGGATAGCGGACGAGGTCATGCGTAAGTACCACGAACTGCCGATGGACTTCGCAGGCCACGTCAAGGTGGGCAGAGGGGCGAGTGGCTCCGAGACTTCTAAGATAGACAAGTTCGCGGAGGACGCGGTCCTCGAACACATCGAGCGGGAGGGCATCGAGCTGAACGTCCTCAGCGAGGAGATAGGCTACGTGGACCGAGGGGCTAAGAGGACCCTTGTGCTCGACCCGATCGACGGCACGCTGAACTGCACGCACGGCATACCCTTCTTCACCGTATCGCTCGCAGTCTGCACCAAAACCATGAGCGACTGCGATTTCGCGCTCGTGAAGAACCTGTACACGGGCGACACGTACTACGCCCGTAGAGGTGGAGGGGCGACCCTCAACGACCACAGGATAGCGGTCTCGAAGTACGTCCAGGACGATTCCATATTCATCATATACGACGGCAGGGACGCGGCCCCCGAGACCGAGCGCATCAGGAAGATATCCAGCAGGATAAGGACCATTGGCTGCGCCTCGCTCGAGATGTGCCTCGTGGCGCAGGGCGCCGTCAACGCCCACTACATGAACTGCGAGAACCCCCAGCGGATGATACGCGTGGTGGACATCGCCGCGAGCACGCTCGTGCTGAGAGAGGCGGGCGGAGAGTTGTGCGACCTCGAAGGCAACAAATATGACGTATCCCTCTCGTTAAGTGACAGGAAGAACTTCCTCGCCTATGGCGACCCCGTCGTCAAGGAGTTGGTCCTACGAAGCTAGGCATTGTCGGCACGCCCGACCTGAACAGGTTCAAGGCAGTCGCGCAGGAGATACTGCAGGCGCTCGAAGGGCAGGACTACGTCCTCGAGAAGCAGACCGCGAGCGCACTCGGGCTCGAGGGCATCCCCCTCGAGGATATCGACGCCGATGTCGTGATATCCGTGGGCGGCGACGGGACGATGCTGAGGACCCTGAAGGAGACCGACCACCCCGTGCTCGGGGTGAACGCAGGCGTCCTGGGTTTTCTGACGGAGGTCATGCCGGGCGGCGTCGAACCTGCGATCAAGCGGTTGCTCGCGGGAGATTATCGCATCGAGGAGCGGCTCCGGCTTAAGAGCGTCATGGACGGCGAGCGCCTCCTGGACGCCGTCAACGAGGCGGTCATACACACCGCACACATAGCCAAGATGAGACATTTCTCCATATCCGTCGACGGCCAGCCGGCCACGGAGCTCAGGGCGGACGGCGTCATCGTGGCCACGCCGACGGGCTCGACATCCTACGCCATGAGCGTCGGCTCGTCCATAATCGACCCGCGGGTCGAGGCGCTGGTCATCGCACCCATCGCGCCGTTCAGGCTCGCGGCGAGGCCGTTCGTCGTCCCTGCCAGCAGCAGGGTCGCGATAGCCATCAAGGAGCCGAAGGTGTGCACGATGGTGATCGACGGCCAGAAGGAGATAGAGATGGTAGGGCACGAAAAGCTCGAGTTCACCGCATCCGAGAAGAAGGCTCGGTTCGTCAGCTTCGAGGACGACTTCTACAGGGACCTCGAGGAGAAGCTGATAGCGTTCACGCCTCACGCGGTACACCGTCATTGACGCCGAAGGGTGGATGGGAGTGGATATGCACCACGCGAAGAAGCAACCGACAGCCGCAATCGGGTATCCCAGGACGTGGTTCGGCCTCGGCGCGGTCGTGTGCACGGTCGGCATCATATCGTCGGCCTATCTCGCCTACGAATCCCTCGAGGCGTTCACGCGCGCCTTCTGGATGATAGTTGGATCGGCCCTCGCCATCTTCCTGGTCGTGTTCATCGTCCCATGCCTTATCACGACGCATGTCGCCGGCGAGAAGGGGCTCCACCTCCGCATGGGCATCCTGATCAACGCGACGGTGCCGTACGACGCCATCCGGGAGATCGCGCCTGACACCATCCGGTGGGGCGCGCTGACCGTCGGGATAGGCGTCCGTCACAAGGGGAAGCAGAGGACCGTGTTCGTCGTCTCGTCGTTCAAGAACCTCGTCATCATCAAGCTCAACAGAGACCTCAGACTAGGTGGCATGCTCGGCCCGACGGTGGGCCAGATAGTGCTGAGCGTCAAAGACGTCGATTCATTCCTCAGCACGGTCGCACGTATGAGCGGGACAGAGGAGGGGTGACCTTGTCGCTGTTCGATTTCACGAAAGGCAAGAAACAGGTGCGCGGTATCAGACGGCGCACGCTGAAGATGATACTCGAGGCGGGCAGGTCGAGCCTGCCAAACGAGTTCGGCGCCATACTACGCGCGGAGGGGGAGGTCATAGACCAGCTCTGGCTTATCCCGGGCACGGAATCGAGTGACTCGGCCGCGCTTTTCAGGCTTCACATGCTCCCGATCGACTTCCACGTCGTCGGCACGGTCCACTCGCACCCTTCAGGTGGTTGCTGGCCGTCGGGTGCGGATGTCGAACTCTTCCGCAGGTTCGGTTATGTACACATAATCGTGTGCGATCCCTTCGACCACGATAGCTGGGCGTGCTACGACGGCATCGGAGAGAAGAGAGACCTCGAAGTAGTGGATTAGGCTAGAACACCTTGCTCTTCGGGGCGATCGTACCATTCACCACCGCGCCCATGCCGATGAACGCCTCCTCGCCTATGATGGTCCCGACATCTATCGTGGCGTTTATGCCCGTCTTGACATCGTCGCCCATGATGACCCCTAGCTTCCTCCTGCCCGAGCCGGTCCGCCTGCCGTCGATGATCACGCTGACCTCGCGCTCGTCCAGGCGTAGGTTGGCTACCTTCGTGCCCGCGCCGAGGTTGCATCGTTCCCCGATGACGCTGTCGCCGACATAGCTCAGATGAGGTATCTTCGTGCCGTCCATGACGATGGAGTTCTTGACCTCGACGGCGTTGCCCACCTTGCACCCGGCACCGACATACGTGCTCGGGCGGATGTAGGCGTTCGGCCCGACCTCGGTGTCCTCGCCGATTATCGCGGGGCCGATGACGACGCTCCCCGGCCCTACGGCCGCGCCTTTCCTGACCTGCACGGGCCCTCTGAGCTCCGCCCGTTCGGACACATCGCCCTCGACCTCGGACTCGATGTCCGCCATCAATATCCTGTTCGCCTCGAGCAGGTCCCACGGGCGCGCGACGTCTATCCACTCGCCCGTCAGCTTGTGGGCGAACAGGTGCTTCTTGTCCATAAGTATCCTGAAGGAGTCCGTCACCTCGTACTCTCCCCGGACGGACTTACCGGTGCTGCGTATCGCATCGAATATCTCGGGCTCGAGCACATACGCGCCCGCGTTGACCAGGTTGCTCGTAGGGGACTCCGGCTTCTCGACGATGCTCTTCACCACGCCGTCCTCGACCTCCACGCATCCGTACCGCTTAGGGTCGAGCACGGACGCGAGCGCGACGACGGAGCCCTTGACCTTCTTGTAGTGCGCGAGCATCCCGTTAACGGACTTCTTGGTCAGCACGACGTCTCCGTATAGGCATAGGAACGGCCCGTCCGTCCTGCCCTCGACCATGCCGATGGCGTGAGCGGTCCCCAATCGCTCCTTCTGCTCGACATACTCTATCTTCACCCCGTAGTCCTTGCCGTCCCCGAAGTGCTCTCTGACGCGGTTGGCCTTCCAGCCGACCAGGAGTATTAGGTCCTTGATGCCCGCCGCCTTCAACGACTCGATGTTGTGCTCCAGGAACGGCCTGCCAGCGACTGGCAGCAGGGGCTTGGGTATGTTGGAGGTCAAAGGCCTCATCCTCACTCCCTCGCCGGCCGTCAGGATATAACCTTTCACGCGACACACCTCCTCACGATATTCGTCATCGCTTCGAGCAGCTTCCCGGCCTGTGCGCCGTCCCTCGCCTCTGCCATGATACGTATCTTCGGCTCGGTGCCGGACGGACGGACGAGCGTCCAACCGTCCTCGAACTGGTGCCTGAAGCCATCCAGGGTCACGAGCTCCTGACACTCGACACTGCTCATCTCGATCCTCAACATCTCCAGTACCTCGTCCTTCCGGGACGGGTCGAACGATATCGACGACCTCAGGGTGGGATACTTCGGTATCTCCTTCCTCAGCTCGGACAAGGTCCTCTCGGCCGCGATCTCCACTATCCTCGCCGCTGCGAGTATGCCGTCTGGGCAGTAGGTCTGGTCGGGGAATATCCATGTGCCCGAAGGCTCCCCGCCGAAATCCGCCCCGGACTTCTTGACCTCCTCACTGACGAACACGTCTCCCACCCTGGTCCTGATGATATCGGCATCGACATAGTCGTCCACGGCCATAGACGCGTCGACGGTCACGACGATGCGGTCCTTCGCGAATCTGCCGGCGAACACGGCGAGGAGCTCGTCCCCGGAGAGCGTCTGCCCTTTGTCGTCGACGGCGACCATCCGATCGCCGTCTCCGTCGTGGGCGATGCCTAGGTCGGCCTCCATCGCGACGACTGCGCCCTTGAGGTCCCCGAGGTTCCCGTCCGTCGGCTCGGGCATCCTACCAGGGAAGTGTCCGTCACGGTTGGAGTTGATGGTCACGACCTTGCAGCCCATCTGCTGCAGCACGAGAGGCGTGATGGTCGTCGCCGGACCGTTCGCGCAGTCCACGACGACCTTCAGGCTCGCGGCCCCCGCATCAGACATGATACGGTCTATGTGGCGGTCCACCGCGTCGGGGAACGAATGAGGCGTACCGACGAGGTTCCACGGCTTCAGCGAGTACTTCCCCTCGGAGATGATGTCCTCTATGTGGCGTGACTGGTCGACGCCGAACCCCATCCCGTCGGGATTCCACAGCTTGACCCCTGCGTATTCGGGAGGGTTATGGCTCGCGGTGAGCATGACGCCGCAATCCAGGTCCCGCGCGGCCTCGGCCAATGTGGGAGTCGTGACGAAGCCCGCGTCGTAGACCTCGCACCCGCACGCCATAAGGCCGCTCGATACAGCGGCCTGCATCATGTCGTTAGATGTTCTGGAGTCGCGGCCGATGACGGCCTCCTTCGCCAGCCCCCCGACAGCCATGCCTATCCGTGCGGCGAGCTCGGGGGTCATCTCGGTGTTGACCACACCCCTCACACCAGACGAACCGAAAATTCGCATTCGAACGCTCCTCGGGACCTCAAATGAGAGTACTTGATTATATTAGATTCCGTCATCGGGACCGCGTTCCTACGGAACGCGTAGAATCCTTGGATGTCTTTCGAAAGGCGCTATCGGAAACCTCCTCCCGAGGAGCCAGTATGACTGGCTCCGCATGACTACGACGCCTAAAAAGGAGTAGCCAGACAAGCGGGAAAAGATAGCCAGCATACGCAAACATTTATATATCGCACATAATGATACATATCTGGACCATGTCTGGATGACGTGGCCAGGACGACATAGGAGGAATAATAGATGGTCATGGAGCCCATAAACATCGAGAAGGCGATGGCAATCGCGAAGAAGAAGGGCATCAAACCCGGCCGCGTGAAGGGAACCAACGGTATCCAGTTCACGAAGGGACGGAACCCGCGCCTCGAGACGGTCGGCTGGGACGAGTTCAAGGCGACCCTCGCCAAGAGGAAACTCGCGGTCTACGAGAGCGGCGGCTGGATGAAGATAATGAAGGCCAAGAGAAAGAGATAGGCGCGACGACCCTGCCTATCCTTCCGCCGAAAACCCCTTCACACTTTCACTCATAATTCTGATTAATTCTTGCCTGAGAAGTCATGCTCTCCTTGTTTCGGGGGGGGCGGCGTCTCAGGAGAGTTATTTATACGGCCATCATAATCACAGCTTCTGAGTCAGCTCAGAATGCAGGGATAGCCAAGCTAGGTCAACGGCGCTAGATTCAGGGTCTAGTCGCGCAGGCGTTCGCCGGTTCGAATCCGGCTCCCTGCACTTCGCGATGTCTGGCTATTTTCCAATCGGACCCTTTTTGTATGCTGGCACCCCCCCTGGCTACCGTTTTTCGGCGAACGCGTCCTCGAGCTCTCGGAAGGCATCTTCCGACCGAATCCGGGCGTAGTAGAGCTCAGTCGTTTTCGTCGTTTTATGCCTCAAAGCTCTCGATACGGATTCGATCGACGCGCCTCGATCCTTCGCCATCTGCCCGAAGGTCGCTCGCAGGTATTGTACCCGGAAAGGTATCCCCGCGTGACGTTGCGCCTTGTCCTTGAGGCCGCCCCACATGCCGTCGGTCCAATAGTCGACCTTCCCGCTCGTGTAGATGCGGGGCACAAGGGGCTCGCACTCGGCAACGTCGTGTTCGTGGAGACGGTCTTCGTCTTCGTGGAGACAGTCCTCGTCTTCGTGGAGGTACTCCTCTCTCGCCTTGAGGAAGTCGAGCACCGTCTGCCGTGCAGGCGGCAGAATCGGCGCTGTGCCCTCGGGTGCGTAGCGCGTCTCGCCCTTCGGGTGGGCCACGAGTATCTTCCACTGGTCGATATCGAGGTCCTGTAGCCGGGCTCTGCGCAGCTCTGACCGTCTAAGACCCGAATACGCGTACATCGCCACCATGAAACGGGCTACCTCGCCATCCCAGCCGGGCATGCTCTTGAGCACCGACCGGATCTGCTCCACATTTGCCTCCGACAGGGTTCTGATCTCTGGGGAGATCTTCTGCGGGAACCGGACGTAGTGCAGCGCTCTCATCCTAACCATCACGGGATTCTCCACCTGGAGTAGCAGCTCTGCGAGATAGGCCAGGTAGTTCGCCTGTGTAGCGGGCTTCAGGCCGATGCCGTTCCTGGTCTTTCTCTCCTTCATCCACTGAAGGTATGCCTCTATGTCGGCCTGAGTCATTTTCCTCGGGTTTGTGGTCGACACCTTTCCCGCGCCTCTGAGCTCGCTGAAAGCCCTGCCGATGGACCTCATCGCCCTCGTGATGATTCTGTGCGTAGACGCCGCGTAGTAGGGTTTTATGGCCTCAAGGAAGGCTTGGGCACATGGTATGAATGGATACCGGCCCATAGATATCGGCCTCCTTGGACGGCCTCTTCTTCTGCGCTTGGGTTCATGCACCGAGCGGTTTTGTCTTCGGTTGCTCTTGTTTTTGGCATCCGATACCGCCTCGGAGGCGAGTTGTCTACCACCACGTGGTAGTATCCTCTCCTCACTAGAGGCATCGGCGGCGGGAGGTATTATACCTGCGCTAGAAGTGACTCCCATATGGTAGTCCAGCATTCAATCCTCCCAAGCCCAAAACCCGTCGCCAAGGGCGGTCGACCGTTGGTCGACCTTTCTCTATAGTTTTGGCGTCTCAGTCGCCCTAGTCTTCCTCGTCTGCATCAGATGACTCGTCGTCTTCCGACCCTTCTTCCTCGTCCCAGACGAACTCCTCCGCGTAGGCGCGCAAGGCGTGATCCACGAGTTCTGCGAGACTCAGATCCTCTTGGTTCGCAATCCGCTCCAATCTCTGGCATAGTCGGGTTCTTATTTCGACCGTTTCCTTCATGACCTATCCTTCCTGCGGCCCCGCTGCGTCCGCTACATCCCCATTACCCCCCTCAGTCATAAACCTTCGGGCAGGACAGCCGGGTGAGACAGTCTTAAATACCAGGAGCGACGCTGTCTCCACCAAGGTGGACCGGCATGAAGCTGCTTGGGTCAATTGAGCTGAGCTCAAACAACAGAGTGACTTTGCCCGCGAAGGCCGTGGAATCTGTCGGGTTCGATCAGGGAATGATCCTTCTCGTGTACGAGGATAAGGGAAGACTTATCCTCAAGAAGCCGTCGGGGGATGAGTAGAGAGCGGGGGCATTCCAGCAGCGAAACGCGTCGTTGGATCCTCTGTCTTTGCGCATCTTGGCAATCAAGCGTCAGCCAGGTCACTACCATGTGAGAGTCGGCTTCGAGATAGCTGCGTCAATCTCTCAAAGCGTAGATACCTAGCTCCTAAGCCAGTCCAATTCGCGAAGCACCTCTTTGTCCAGTGTAACGGGCCCCAGTTTCGCGTGTGATTGCTCCAGCCACTTGCACTTCATATACAGGCGGCAAATCGCCTTCGCCATTTCTGGCCTCAGCGTTCTGTGACAGGGGCCACAGAATCTCGATTGGCTCTGAAAGTCGATTCTTCCCTCGTGTGCGATGCATCGACTGCCCATCCTGTGGATCTCAAACGCAACTCCGCAAACGAAGACAACTACCGCAGTGATCGCTCCAAAGAGCACGGACTCAACGGGGGAACGACTGACTGCTGCAGTGATGATACTCGCCACGACAATCATTACCACTGAGAACACGACATATGACAAGAAGGGGACATTGCCTCTCTCCCAATTGACTTCATTGTGCACTCCGTCGATGATGACTGTGAGCTGCTGGTCCGGGTCCAAACATTTCGACTTCCCTGCGAACATTCAATGACCTGCCATTGTATGAATTGCAGTCTGAGATGCAAATACCTAATTGTCTTGAGAAATGAAGTTTGTTCTGTGAGGAAGAATTAACCCCTCCATTCGGAGAAAAGGCCATAGGGGCGGAGGAGAAGCCCTTAAGCCTGATGAGGCGATTCGGACTTGGGGGAGCGCAATGACCGTGGGTGAAGATTTTGAGGCTTCGGAGAAGATACTTGTCCATAAAATGCAGGTCTGGGAGTCTCAGTTAATAGATGCTAACACAATTCTCACCGAGCGGGTGAGGGACAAGGACAAGGTCGAGGATGAGAAGTTAAAGGAGCTCTTGAATGCCGTTGATCTCGCAAGAGGGAAGGTTGACGCTACTCGGAAGGATATCACTCTTGCCGAGAACAATCTTGGCAGGATAGTAGAACTATTCAACGCGAGGAAGGCTAGCCATGAAGTCACGAAATCGGTTATCGAAGCCTGGCCCCCAAGACGTTTCTCAGAGCGGTTGCTCTGGATTGGCTATGCCCTCATACCCGCTGGAGGCGTCCAGCTTGCATTTCTAGATGAACTCTCCACCACTGTGGTGATGTGGGGTCTCGGCGCGTATTTGGTCGGGATAGCTTTGGCTGACATTTGGAGACATGACAATGATAAGCTCAGGTACTTCAAGCGTGAAGTCGGAATTGAAGATAGTGGTTCAATAGTGCGTTTCGCTAAATTACTGACTGGGCGGTCGTCAGAGCACAAGCCTCCCAGTCAAGAAACCCTTGAGCCACAGAAGGCGATTCGGGAATGAGGAATTGGTCTTGTGTATGAAGATCTCATTATTGGTTCATTCTTAGTAGTCATTGGTTTTCTAATAGGATTCATTGGCTCATTATTTCGTGACTGGAGAGCAACAGTAAAGAAGAGGAGAAATGCCCAAGTAATGATATTGTGTGAGATTGAGAGCATCAATGCTGATGCAGAATCGCTAATAGAGCTACATGAAAAGGAGATTCATGATGTCAGGAAGAAGGCAACGCCTACCAATATACAATCATACAAGGTAATGGACACAGATTTCTCGATGACAGTGTACCAATCAATAGCCAGAGACCTTGGATTGCTTGATAAGGAAACTGCGGTATCAATCATCAAGGTCTATGTATCGGTTAATCGTGCCCATAATTGGAAACGACATAATCAGGAACATTTTCAAAAATCCATTGCGAACCTGGAATCAGCAGTAAAAGAGGAATTCGATAGGCCATCCGCAGAGCAATTCATAAAGAACGAATCGGAGAGTGCGGTATACGCAGCTGAAAATTATCTGAGAGCTCTGAGGGAAATCACCGACCAAGCAGGAACATTGTTATCGGCAAATCCTTCGAAGAATAAGCCCTAGGCTCACAAGGTGGTAAGGAATGTGGAAAGTGAAAAGGGTTTGTGAGGGGCAATAAACCCCTCGTTTTCATTGCCTTCCAAAGACGCGATAAAACGGGCACTATGTACCTAAATCGTCCGGGCCAGTCATTTTGGTGGGTTCAAACCCGGTTGGGCCCACTCAAAGTCCTGGCACGACTAACAAAGGTACATTTTGTAGGTTTTTCGCCCTCTGGATACGCGCATTCCTCACCGCCTCGAGTGCCTTTCCTTGGTCATCGAGGTTCACGCCGATGTAGCGTAGCGTGGTCTGCGTTGACGAGTGGCCCATGATGGTCGCAATCGTCTCAATCAGGACGCCCTCAAGCCACATCAAACGCCCTCCGGTGCGACGGAGTGTATGATGCCCTTTAAAGGGAATGTTACTCTCGCCGCCCACCCGCTTGAGGATGTAGTCGAGAGCCGACCTCTGATATGGTACTAGCTTCTTTTCCATCAGATAGACAATCAGCTGGTCGGTCTGCGGGCCCTCCGTGAGGGTCTGTAGCTGCTGACGAACTTCCAGCCAGCGACTGAGTATGGGACCTGAATCCAGGTCGAGCTTAACTGTCCTCCATTTGCCACCCAGACGACCTTTTCCTAGCACGTCAATGTGGCCTCTGTGGATGTCCTGCGTCCTCAAACGCATTACCTCGCACCGTCTGAGGCAGAGGTCTAGCTCAAGATGCACGATGAGGCCCGTAAGGGCGTCCATCCGCAGAGCAGCCTCTCTGACGATGTCAGCCTGCTCCGGTTCCAGCCAATCCACATTCGTTCTGATTACATGCGGCCACGCTTGCCTGATTGTCCCAATCGCCGGGTTGCCACACCATTTCAGGAACCCCGAGCAAATCGACCAGCGCCACTTCCTAGTGCTTGTCGCTCCTGGAAGATTGTCGAGGAGATACCGTAGGTTCTCCTTCGAGACCTTGAGCGGATTCTCAGGGCCTCCACCATCTTGCACGATGTCACGACAGTAGCGGATGGCGCGCTCGTAGTCCTTCAGGCTTCGCTCTGCTAGCATGGCTTCGTCTCTCAGATACTGCATGTATCCATCTAGGCATCTCAGGAAGGGCGACTTCTTCGGCATTTTGAGTCGCCCTCCAGAGGCGAGTTGTTGCGGACTATTACCGCATATCCTCGCCTTAGCTAGGGTATTGTGTGCCCTAGACGTAAACTTATCGGACATTTCTTAGGCCGGGGAAAACTCAGGGTGTTTCCCTATCGCCGTTCACCCCCACGTTTTTTAGACGGTTTAGGACCGTCTGATGGGACACGCCGAGCCTATCGGCTATTCTCCTGTATCCCAAGCCTTGAGCGCGTAATTCGAGGATTCTAGCCCTGTCTACGCTGATTCTGGGACGTCCTAGACGCTTACCGGCAGCCCTCGCTCGCGCCAGGCCATCCTTGGTCCTCTCGGAGATGAGACTCCGCTCGAACTCTGCAACACCACCTAGGATGCTCAACATCAGCTTGCCTGTCGGTGTCACCGTGGAGATATCGGGCTGGTCGACGCAGTGGAAGCCTACACCCGCTCGTTCCAGGCTAGAGAGAACGTCATAGAGGTTAGGCATCGACCGGGCTATCCGGTCCACTCTCACCACTATGACCGTCGAGAACCTATGACCTCGGGCGTCGGCAAGCATCTTGTCCAGGGCGGGACGGTGCTGGTCAGCTCCAGAGCACCGGTCTACGTACTCTCTGTAGATTTCGAGCCCATTGTTCTCGGCATACTTTCGCTGCACCCTGAGCTGGTTCTCGGGGGATTGGCTGTCGTCGGCCTTTGAGACACGGGCATAGATGGCGCACTTCATTTCTCATTCTCCACATGTATCGGTTTGAGGATTCCCGGAGCAATGATAGCTCCCTATACCTCGGACTGCACACAACAACGTCCGCATTCGTGGCATGGCTTCCCCTGCTCGGATGACTTGTCCCCACCGCATCTATCGCAATACCATTCTGCCGCCTGCTTCTGCGCCACGGTCACGGGCACAGGGCATCCACACGCAGAGCAATGTCTGCAGCTCTCTATACTTGACTTCTGGAGTGTCCTCCCATGCATTGTCCGCCCATTGATTTCGTTCTCACACCAACCGTCCATCTCGCTCTCTCCCCTGGCTCTTCAGCCTATTTTCAGCTTGTGTCTTCATTCCAGTATCTCCGTTCCCCACATTACCTGGCTATCCCCCGTACACATTACCTGGCTAACCCCCGTACACTTTCGATGTACGCCCCCCTGTGCGATAGAGCCAGTATGTGTGGGGGGAGAGACCCCCGTACATGTGTACACGGTGTCTCTGTAATCATCATCCTGTAGCTGTGCCTCTGTAATGTGTACGGGGTACCCTTTTAGCGACTCAGCCAGTAGTTCATCAGAGGGGGCGTACACTACCGATGTACGGGGTGTGTGCGACCCCCTGCTCCACAGCTTTGTCCCATCGGGATACCGCGTGAATGCGGTCAGATAGCCCTCCTCCACGAGCTCGTTAGCATAGATACGTGCGGTGGTGCCGTTCTTCCCGATAAGCGACGCGAGCTGTTTAGCGGTGAACTCTTCGTCTTCTGCCATCGCATCGTAGAGATTGGCGAATCTGCCAGGGAGTCCCGTAATCTGGAACTCCTCGCACGCCTTCCAGATATCGTAGGCGAGAAGATTGTCAGATGCGGAAGCGACTATCTTGCGCCCAGCCATCTGACGGGTGAAACGATTGATGTATGCGATTCCAGAGACAATGGTGCCTATCATCGGACGTATGTTTCTCGCTCCAGTAATCTTCCACTGGTTAGCGAAGGGGTTGCATACTCCTATGTCCCTGACCTCCAGGATGCTCTCGATAGTCTCTCTCGCCCTCTCGACGGGGGGAGAAGCCACTGAAGGCGTCGTCCCGGAAATCTGATTCACGGTCTGGAATGCATCAACAAGCCCATCCTGCTCGATGCTCTCGTCGATGTTGGTCTTGAGAAATCGGTTCATCAACTGTTCGTTTGATGCACTGCTCGCGGAGTTCAACCACACGACAGGGAGACCCTTGATATCGACCTCTAGATGCTGTCGTTGTACCGTGACGGTCGACATCTTCACGGTATCCGTCCCCTGCGATGTCAGGGCCTTTAGCTGGACCCGAAGCTCTTGGCTCTGGTCCGCCACCTCATCGAACATGCGGACGCTGTGCTTCAAGCATGCGCTGTTCTCTTTCGCCTCATAGTAATGTGCCTTCGCGCTCGCGGTGTTGACCTCTCTGAAGTTGGGGTAGAAGAGGCTTCCCATCGCCCGCTGGAATGCAGACTTTCCATGCTGGGACTCCCCGCCCGAATACACATGGAGCCTCATCGGGAGGGCCAGCGTGTGCCCCGACACGATGTACGTGAGTTTGTTCATGCCTTCTCCTGCGATGAGATGGTCAGCCCCAGCGACGATGCGGCCCCAATGCTCTGCCGCCTTCCAGTCTATAGTCTTCGTCATCGGGAACACCTACTCGTGTTCATCTCTTCACACTCCAGCGGTAGGTCTCGCGTTTCTTCACTCCCCAGCGGTAGCTCTTGCAGCGAGGGCATGCTAGGGGCATCTCATCGATACGGGATGCCCACTTGAAACCGCACCGCTTGCAGTTGTGTTCTTTTCCATCTGACATTTTTTCCTCAGAAATACATGGTGACTAATGCTATTTAACTATTCGCGTTAAAGTGCAATCACCTTCTCGCCACAACGAGAATGCTAGCGAAAAAGAGCACATCATGAGAGGCTTCATGAGAGGTTGCATCTCATATGAGAGAATGCCTCGAGGTGCCAGGCACTTTTCGTGATGGCACCATTTTGAAATCCGGCGAGAAATCGCATCGCATATGAGAGACTGAAAGAGCAAAATATCATCCACATGTGAGCACGTGTCACGCCTAATTTCACGAGGGAAAAACTCTCATATGCGATTTCGAGCCTAATCGCGCGAACTCAGGGAGTCCGCGCCGAGGAGACTTCGCCGCCCTCCTTGAGAAGATAGGTCGGTCGGCTCCGCCGAACCTCCCGGTTAAAGGGATTTGACGAGTTCCTCAGTAGGTAGCGAAAAACCTATCGACCACCTGACCATTCTACTCGTGGACGGAGGAAGATAAATGGCGAAGGTGTCGAAATCCCCGCATCGCGCGTTCCAGGCGAACATCACTGTGGCAAGAGGCTTTGTCGAACTCCACTTCATAATCGAAGACCTTCTGGAACGAGGCGGAAAGAAGACCATCGGAAAGATGATGCAGTTCAATCAGCGGGTAATGAAGGTTGCAGGAATCAGCATGCAGAAGCTCGAAAAGCAAATAGCGGAGCAACTGGTCGACGAGGTAACGGAGAGGGTGGAACGGATTGGAGAGGAGGAAATGGAACGGCGAGCCAAAGAAGCCGCGGAAGAGATGATTCCGGAGCTTGAGAAAATCTTTGAAAGGGTCAAGCCAGTTGCGGCTGCTTATGAGCGAGGACTTCTGGAGCAAGCTCTGGTAGCCACGGTGTCGGCCCTGGAAACCTATCTCTGTGATGTCACGATGGAGGCCGTGGGTAAGAACAAGTACCTGCGAGCGGCGTTCACGTCCAAGCTACAGGAGAGGTTGAGGTATTCCGACCTTGTTGGGACTCATGATGATGTCGCCCTTGCCGTAGGCGAAGTGGTTGCCAACTCGTACAAGTTCCATGATATTCAGAGCGTCCGCAAACATCTGGAAGCTCTTCTTCGCGGCCCGACGCCTCTCGACTCCAAGGTTGCCCAGAGGTGGTTTGTCGACCTGCAGGCCCACCGCAATCTCATCGCCCACAATGCAGGCGTTGTCGACAAGAGGTTCAGGCAGAGGACAGGATACAAGGGCAAGGTGGGAACTCCCCTCAGACTGCGCCGGAAATCTGTAGGCGTCTACATAGATACTGCAGAGGAATTTGTTGCTTCAATACAGGGCCAGATTGAAGGGCTTCGAGCATGAATGAAGTTACATGATTTCAGGGGGTGCATGAAATGAGGCACGAAGAGATGAATGAATCTGGGACTCCAGAACCGCAAGTGAAGCCACCTGCGAAATCACGGATATGTCGTAGACAGTCCGTGGTAATCGGATGCATCGCAACTATCCTCATAGTCTGTCTCGTAGTGGTCGGTCTTTTATGGCCACTCGCCAATGATACGGTATCTCTGAGGGAGGCCATGTCGCCGTATGTGCCACCATCCGACGCATGCGAGTTCATGATAGTCCTTCTGAACAACTACGGAACACCGGTAGAGTTCGAAATCATGTTCAGCGGGGACGGTGGCAGGTATTTCAATTATACTGGCCTAGTCATGTACTCGGAGTGGATTGACCCTGGTTGCTCGAATATCCTGGCCTGGGAGATGTACGACTGGAAGTTGAACGATTGGGAATCGGAGAACGACTTCGAGTTGGGCAGCGAAGTTTATGTCGGGATGAATTTTCGGTTCAACGATAGCGGTGTCTCCTGGGGGTATCACTGGGAAGCCGGACTGTACCGCAACGGAGTCCTGGGCGTAGAAACAGGCTGTGAGGGTGGAGCAGGGTACATCGTCAATGACGGTCCCAGGATTCCGTTGCCTCATGTCGATGTTACCTGGTTGTTCTTCTAAGGAAAGGCGCAATCCAGTTCTCAGGATGACCTCTCATATGAGACACCGAAGATAATGCTGGCACACAACGAGGGGTAGAACCCGGAGGTGCGAGCCGAAGGGAATGAGCCCGTCAAATCCCTTTATCTGCGAAGCCGATAGGCTGCAGCACATCTCCTTTCGGGGGCATCGGGGGCAGGGCCCCCGTCCTCGAGTTTCGTCACTGCGACGGACTCCCTCGATAGTGTTATTACCCCCTTCTCACAATAGAAAATACAGAGGTTAGCTCTAGGCTTCTTCTTCGTGTTGTTTCTGGCGAGAATCAGTGCGTCAGCGACCGCTCTCGCCTCAGTCAAATCGTATCGAAGGAGCAGCCTGGGCCAGGCGCCTCGAAGTGGAGGAATGATATGCGAACGATAAGAACGACGAAGGAGTTTGAGAAGATATGGAACGAAGCGGAGGTGCTGGTAGTCGATTTCAGTGCGGAATGGTGCGAACCCTGCAAGCTGCTCAAGCCGCTGCTGAAGAAACTCGAGAAGGAGTACCCTGGCATCACCGTCGCGATGGTTGACGTCGATAAGCACGAAGCGCTCTCTGAACAGCACGAGCTTGAGTACGTGCCTACCTTGCTCTTCGTGAAGAAGGGGCGAGTGCTGCACAGGACCGTTGGTCTTCAGGACTACGAGACCCTCGTCGAGGGACTAACACACCTAGCAAGGTCTTCCAGGGGGAGACGAGCTTGAACGACGAGGGTCATTTCGCCGACAGACCTCAGGGCACCAAGAAAGAAACCGTACTGTCGAGGTTCGGGAAGGGAGTACTCATCGGCGCAATCCTGTATCTGCTTCTCCTGGCGTTCCTATGATTGAGGTGAGAGGCATGTCACACAAGAAAATGAGGCGGAACCCGGACCGACTCAGGAAAGGAGAACTGTTCTTCGATACTTGGACTCGCGGGACGGCCTGGTGCCTCGGAGTAATCTACGAGCGCGGAGTAGTGGATTCCGACCACAGAACGGTTGTCGAGTCGCACGACTTGCCACTTTTGAAGGCCTTCAGAGGATTAGTGCAGGAGAGCAAGTTCTGCAAGGACAGGAGGAGCGTCATAATCGAGGCGGCTCATATTGGGGAGCGATTGCTCGACCTTGGGATGGAGAAGGGCGCCTTCAATGTCCTACGGGTACCGTCCGTCCCGGAGGAGTACGTTCCCTACGTCATCAGAGGTATACTCGACACGCAAGGAACGATAGCTTCCTTCGGGCCGTATCTCGCTGAAATCTCTCTGGAGTTTCCTAGTAGGCAAGAGGCGTGTCTACGGTTCATGCGCAGAGAGCTAAAGAGGAGAAAGTATCGCGTCCGAGAGGAGCAGCGGGAGATAGACTTCTGCGGTATCGCCCATAATGAACCCGCAAGCTACGTGCGTTCCCTTACGATGTCCCGGCCCGAGGATATCACAGACTGCTACAGATGGCTCTATGGCAGTCCTGAGGAGGGGATACCGTTCAACAGGGCCCAGAGATGGATATGGTCACAGCTGCACTGGATGCTGAGAGACCTCGACGCGTGTTCCAAGATGCTCGAGCGTAAGGAGATGGTCTCGGAGCTTAGAGGGATTATCAGGAAAGGTAAGAGAGAGAATCTGATGGGTGATTGGTGTGAGTAGGAGGGTATGAGGAGCTGTGATAGGAGACGGTGCTCCCTCTGACCATTAGGAGACGGTGGCCCTCTGCCCGTTGGGAAACGGTACCTCGGCGATAACCACCGTCAGTAGACGGTAGAAATCGGACCTACCGTTAGGAGACGATGCCTTCCTGCCTACCGTAAGGAGACGGTGCAGTTTTCAACGCCCCCGTTAGAGAACGGGTCTAACTGCTACCATTAGGAGACGGGGCTCCTCTGCCCCCCCCGTTAGTAGACCCTTTTCCTATTCCTGCAGGTAGTTTTCCTTATCTGTGACATTTCACCCGCTCGATAAGGTATAAACCTCTGAAAGAGATTCGCCTTCTTGAGGAAGTGGGTAGCGGAATATTCGCGGGGGCCCTAGAAGATGGGGAAGAAGAGCATCAACACATACGGAGGAAACGGTAAGCTCGATATCGGTACGCTCGAGGGATGGCTTTGGGAGGCTGCCTGTAAGATACGAGGAGAAGTAGACGCTCCGAAGTACAAGGACTACATTTTACCTATCATCTTCGTCAAGCGACTTTCCGACGTCTTCGAGGACGAACTTAGGAAACTCGCGAAGGAGTACGGAAGTAAGGAGAACGCTCAGAAACTCGTAGAGAAGGACCACTCCCTCGTACGGTTCTATATTCCGAAGAAGACAAGATGGAAAGCCATCGCGACGAAGTCCACCGGTATCGGGGAATACATGACGGACGCCGTAAGGGCAATTGCTAGGGAGAACCCGAAGCTCTCGGGCGTTGTCGACATAGTAGACTTCAACGATACAACTGCAGGACAACGGGTAATCTCCGATGACAAGCTCAAGTCTCTCATAGATGTGCTCGGAAGACATAGGCTCGGTCTTGAAGACGTTGAACCCGACATCCTCGGAAGGGCGTACGAGTATCTCCTACGGAAGTTCGCAGAAGGGTCGGGCTCGAGTGCAGGAGAGTTCTATACTCCTCGAGAAGTAGGGATTCTTATGGCGCATCTCCTAGACCCGAAACCCGGGGAGAAGGTATACGACCCTACGTGTGGCTCGGGCGGACTGCTCATCAAGAGTCACCTTCGGTTCCGCGAGAAACACGGAAAGGACCCGAAGGTCGCACCTCTGAAATTCTACGGACAGGAAATCAGTCACAATACGTATGCGCTATCGAGGATGAACTGCTTCATACACGATATGGAAGCGGACATCCGACTCGGGGACACTATGCTCAACCCGAAGCACCTCAACAACGATGGCTCTCTTGGGGAGTTTGACTGTGTCACAGCTAACCCAATGTGGAGTCAAGGCTTCGATATGTCCGTCTACGAGAATGACTCTTACGAACGGTTTGGGTACGGCTTTCCTCCTTCATCGTGCGCAGATTGGGGCTGGATACAACACATGTTCGCCGCTTTGAATGACAACGGAAGGATGGCCGTTGTGCTCGATTCTGGGTCGGTATCGAGAGGTTCAGGGAATCAAGGCTCGAGCAGGGAGAGAAATATTCGGAGGAATTTCGTGGAGAACGACTTTGTCGAAGCTGTGATTCTTCTGCCCGATAATCTCTTCTATAACACGTCGGCTCCTGCAGTTATCATACTCTTCAACAAGAATAAGAGCAATAAGGAAGAGGTTCTCCTAATCAACGCCTCGAAATTATTCGAGAAAGGTAGACCGAAGAACTTCATTAGTGACAAGGCTTGCCAGAAGGTCCATAGACTCTTCTCGAAATGGAAGGAAGAAGAACACGCCAGCAAGATAGTCAAGAAGGAGGAGATAGCGAATGCTGACTTCAGCCTCAGTCCATCGAGGTTTGTGACTGATGGTAGCAGAGAGGAGCTACTGCCCCTTGAAGAGGCTGTCACACTATTCAAGGAGGCTGAGGAAGAGAGAACAGAAGCTGTAAGGAGGCTTGAGAGGCTTCTAAGGGCGCTGGGGTTCGAGCCATGAACACATCTCGAGCCAAGGACGAATCTGGAGTTCGGAGTATTGCGGCCGTTCCGGACGAATGGCCAACTACTCCTCTCGGTGCCCTAGCTAAAATCAGAAGCGGATATGGTTTCCCGCCGAGGTACCAGGGAAGAAAGACGGGAGACCTCCCGTTCTACAAAGTCTCTGATATGAACTCTGCCGAGAATCAGATTGCGATGACAGTCGCAAACAACTACATCGATGCCTCAACCATTCAGGACCTGAAAGCGACGCCATTTCCCAAGGACTCGGTGATATTCCCAAAGATAGGTGCTACTATACACACTAACAAGAAGAGGATTCTATCCACAGATGCTCTCATCGACAATAATGTCATGAGCGTGAGTGTCGCCGACCAGACGCTCCTGAAACCTCGGTTCCTGCTGTTATACCTGCATACTGTTGACCTGTCGAGCCTGTCAAACCAAGGGACCGTGCCATCAATCACATCAACAAGAGTCAAAGAGCTCAGAATTCCCGTGCCGCCAATAGTCGAACAGGAGAGAATCTGTAACGTTCTTGTCATGATTCAGCAGGCAATCGGTAGGAGCCTAGCCGCTCTCAACGCCACAAAGGAACTCAAGAAGTCACTGATGAAACATCTGTTCAGATATGGGCCCGTTCCGCCAGCGGAATCTGACAAAGTATCTCTGAAGGAGACCGAAATGGGCACGTTACCTTCCGATTGGAGAACTGAGACCCTTGGAGAATTGACCGATGTTGTTGTGGGTCATGTGGGCCCGGTGAGCAAACACTATGTTGACACGGGCGAAGGAATACCTCTTCTCAGTACGAAGAACATCACTCAGAATGGTCTCAGCACTGAAAACCTTAGACATGTCGACTCCGATTTTCACCGAGTGAACAAGAAATCTCAGCTGTTCCCGGGTGATATAATGGTGGCAAGGCACGGGAACAGTGGATTGTCAGCCGTGATTCCAGATGAAATGGAAGCACACGCATTGAACGTTGTGATTATCAGAAGGTCCGAACGGATTAACTCGAATTTCCTCTCTAACATGTTGAACGGTCAGGAGTCTCTTCAGCACATGCGAAGCCAGAAGAGTGGCTCAGTCCAAGGTGTTGTTAACACCAGCATCTGGAAACGCATGCGCATCTGTCTGCCAGCGCTTGACCAACAGTTGATGATTGACAAGATGATTCGGACGATTGACCGGTCGATAGTGGCGGAATCCGACATGTACGAATCGGAAAACGTCCTTTTCGACGCAATGCTTCGTGACCTGATGACGGGCAAGCTCCGAGTCAACAACTTGGAGGTTCAAGTGTGAGTCCTCTAGGTGGAGAAGCCGGAGCAGTCCAGAACCCATTGATAGCCTACGCCAAACAAATCGGATGGCAACACGTCGCAGAGGAAGAGGCCCTCATACTTAGAGGAGGAGAAACTGTATTCGGATTCAAGAACACCTTCAGAGAGCGGGTTCTGAAGCTCAACTCAGACTTCATGACTGAAGAGCTGGCGGAAGACCTCTTCCGAAGACTTGAGCGCGTTCCGCCGAACATCGAAGGCAACCTTGCATCCTATGAGTACTTGAAAGGACTCAAGACCGTCACAGTGCCGTCGGAGAAGAGAGAACGCAATGTCACATTGATTGACACGAGGAACATCGACAACAACGTCTTCCAGGTCACGGAAGAGTTCAGTTACACGAATGGAAGCAAGACGAACAGATACGATGTCGTGTTCTTCATTAATGGAATACCAGTGCTGTTCGTTGAGGCGAAAGCTGCTCACAAGAGAGAGGGTATCGCGAATGCGCTCGACCAGGTGAGACGATACCACAGGGAGACCCCAGAGATTCTAGCAGTCCTCCAGCTCTACGCTCTAACTCACCTTGTCCATTTCTACTACAGTGCAACCTGGAACCACTCGAAAAAGAGCCTGTTCAACTGGAAGGATGAGACGACGGGCAATTTCGAGGAACTCGCGAAGAGTTTCCTCGACAGAGAGAGGGTAGTGAGAGTCATAACAGACTACATCCTGTTCACACGCAAGGATGATGAACTCAGGAAAGTCGTGCTAAGACCGCATCAGATGCGAGGAGTCCAGAAGATACTCGAGAGAGCACTGGATGGAGAGAAGACCCGAGGATTGGTTTGGCACACACAGGGCTCAGGCAAGACCTACACAATGATTGTCGCTGCGAAGAAGCTTATCGAGAATCCGGTTCTCGAGAATCCAACGGTAGTCATGCTTGTCGATAGAAACGAACTCGAGGCACAGCTCTTCGGCAACCTCTCCGCTGTCGGAATCGAGAACGTTGAAATCGCTCAGAGCAAGGAGAACCTCCAGAGCTTGCTTGAGCACGATAGGCGAGGACTAATCGTATCGATGATTCACAAGTTCGATGGCATCAAGGCGAACGTCAACACAAGGGACAACATCTTCGTCCTCGTCGACGAGGCCCATCGGACAACCGGAGGGAAGCTCGGTAACTACCTGATGGGAGCACTCCCCAACGCCAACTACATCGGATTCACTGGCACACCCATCGACAAGACTCAGTACGGCAAGGGTACCTTCATCACATTCGGTAAGGACGACCCACCCAAGGGGTACCTGGACAAGTACTCGATATCTGAATCGATTGAGGATGGAACCACCGTTCCTCTGCATTACACGCTCGCTCCAAACGAGATGTGGATTGAAAGGGAGACGCTGGAGAAGGAGTTCCTTGATGTTGCAGAAGCTAAGGGAATCAGCGACATTGACGAGATGAATCGAGTCCTCGAGAAGGCTGTCAACCTACGAAACATGCTGAAGAACCGTGACCGCATCCAGAAGGTCGCGAAGTATGTCGCAGAGGACTTCAGGAACAATGTTGAGAAGATGGGATACAAAGCGTTCCTGGTTGCTGTTGACCGAGAGGCATGTGCACTCTACAAAGAGGAACTGGACAGACAGGGAATCATCAAACCAGAGGAGTCACAAGTAGTCTACAGCAGAGGATTCAATGATACTGAACCCCTCGCCCGATATCATCTCGCCAAAGAAGAGGAGAAGAGAATCCGGAAGGCGTTCATCAGGCCCAGCGAGAACCCGAAGATACTGATTGTAACCGAAAAGCTGTTGACAGGGTTCGATGCTCCAATCCTCTATTGCATGTATCTGGACAAACCCATGAGGGACCATGTGCTATTGCAGGCGATTGCCCGAGTGAACAGACCTTATGAGGAGGAAGGGAGAAAGAAACCATCCGGTTTGGTTCTCGATTTCGTTGGCATATTCGAGAGGCTCGAGAAGGCTCTAGCCTTCGACTCCTCAGACATCGAGGGAGTGCTGCATCACATAGACAGGCTGAAAGACGATTTCGCTGAGAAGATGGGCGAAGCGAGGACTGAATACCTGGTCATATTGAAAGGTAAGAAGGGAGACAAAGCCGTTGAAGCTGTTCTGGACGCATTCATGGACGAGGACAAGAGGCAGGAGTTCTACGACTTCTTCAAGCATCTCGAGGACATCTACAACATCGTCTCCCCGGATTCGTTCCTGCGGGAGTACGAAGAGGACTTCGACACCCTCACCAGGATGTACAGCATTCTCAGGGAAGCATTCAATCCGAACGTCCAGATAGATAGAGAGATTCCGAGGAAGGTGGCAGAACTCGTTCAGAAGCATACGAAGCAGGGAGTGTTCCAGCCGAAGCTGGAGCTGCTTAAGATAGACGAGCAGACGTTGAAGAGACTGGAGGAGAGCAAGGCTTCGAACACGCAGAAAGTGTTCAACCTCATCAAGAGCTTGTACAGAGAAACGGACGAGAGCGCGAAGGCTGCACCATATCTGATATCCATCGGCGAGAGGGCAGAGAGCATAGCTGCTCGATTCATGCAGAGACAGATTGACACTCAGGAAGCGATGAAGGAGCTAAGAGAGCTTGTGAGCGAAATCAACGACGCGAAGCGTGAACAGGTCGAGAAGAAGATGAACACCGATGTCTTCTCGGTTTACTACCTGGCGAAGAAAGGCGGCCTGGAGTCCCCAGAGGATGTCGCGAATCACATGATGCCTGTCTTCGACAAATACCCCCACTGGAAGAATAGCGAAGCGCAAGAGCGAGAGATAAGGAAGGAGTTCTACAAGGCTGTCGCGAAATCGGACATCGAAGACCCGGCAGAGTTCGTAGGTAACACGATAAGGGTTCTGAAGGGAGTAGCCTCATGATTGCGCCCGATGAGTTCAAGACAGAGGTTGTCCGGATGGCAAAGGAAATGAAGACCGAAGCGAAGGAGATACACATCCGACCGATGAAGAACAAGTGGGCGAGTTGCTCGAGTGGAGGAAGGCTCACATTCGACACGAAGCTGCTATCAGAATCCGAGGAGTTCAGGAGAGAAGTCATCTCGCACGAGCTTCTCCACCTGACGGTTCAGAATCATGGGAAGTTGTTCAAGGTCCTGCACGAAAGCTACGCGAATCCGAAATCGTGCAAATCGATGACCAGGTGAGGACAGTGGAACTCGTAAATGTTGTAGCCACAGTCACACTCTCGACACCCATTTGTCTTGAGTCTATTCACCAGAGAATCAAAGGAACTGCTTTCTCAACGGGAGGGGCAGTCTCGCTTGTGATTGGAGTCGTTGCTATCCTGCTCCTGATTGCCATCTATGACGCGGCGAGAGGTTGAGGGCTGTCGAGATTCGCTCTAAGGCACAGTGTGGCCATGAAAGGCCTTAGGAACGGTCACAGATAGAGAATTGTGCGTCGAAGCCCGTACCTTACCGCGCCATGGTGGCCCCTCGACCTGGTCGTCGGGTATCGGGACGAACTCGAAAGTACGGTCGTTGAATAACGGGCTCCTCAGTGAACCATGCGATGTGTTCGCGCCGACGTTTATGATGGCGACTTTGCGGTCTGCCATGGATATTCAAGTCCGAATCGTCATCCCCCGCTATGATGCTTTCCAGCCGAAAAACGACATCCACACATTGAAGTGCCATTCGCACCTCAACATGACATCCATAGACCGCATAGCAATGGATAAGCGTAGAGAACACGACTTGTGCCGTGTTAACCGTGGTTAACCGCACAATAACGAGGCAAGGATGACGCGGGTGCCCTGTTGAGGGCATAGAGCCTCAGACGACGGTTAACCGAGCTTCTTGGGCGTGTCTCGTCCTGCCGTCAGAGTCCATGCATGGTGGCCCCTCAGTCAATGAAGTTCGACAGGAAGATTTATATCCAGACGAACGGATGCAAATGGCGGAGGTTCGCGAATGGAAATGAAAATATCCATTGGAGGGGTGGCTGCCATAGTCTTTGTTGCATTGATTGCAGGGGCGATTCTGTACTGGGGAGGGGGATTCCTCGGAGATGCCTTCCCCGAATCAGATGCAGGGAATGTGAAGTCCGTTGGAGTCGTGCTGCTCGTTATCGGAGTTGTTTCCGTCGTGCTCATGATTGCCGTCGCTATCTATGATGCAGTCAGAAACTAGCAGTCATATCATGCAGGCTGGGAAGAGAAGGGGTTCGCTGCGTCTCCATCGAAACCCCAGAATTCAGATTGGATTTGAGCCGACATCAAGGGTTCAAATCCCGGCGGGAGCACTCCTGTTAGAGAAGCCCTTAAGCCATCTTAGACGGTTAGCCCTCTAACCTGATTGGCATCGGTGCTGCTTGACGGGACCATCCGGGGACCTACCCGCGAGGGCTGCGCCTGCAACCCGATAGCAACCCGTTACCCTTCCGCAATTCACCCGTAACTTACCCGTAACTCACCCGTAAGTTGCCCGTAAGTTGCGTTATATCCTGTTATTGTAACGTTATGCTAAAGCTTGAAGCGACGTTGATAAGAGCGCGTAACGCGCTATACGTTGACGTACAGTTACGTACACTAGGTCCAGAGCGCTTCGGTTAAGTTCTTAAGCCTGGTTCCGATATATGCTATATTGAGACTGCGGAGCGGGCAATGACCCCTCTAGGAAGGATTCCGAGTCCGTTCCCACCGTCTCGATTTTATCTGTATTCTTTTAGGCTCGGCACTTTCTCAGGCCGTTTCTTACCGAGTCTGTGAACTAAGTGCTTCTGGATGAAATCAAACGCTACTGCATTATTGGAATCATTCAGGTAGTCTCTCGCAGTTCCAGCAACCAGGTCAGCAATCTGTAATCCTGGTATCTTCTTGCTGTTCTCATAGACTGGTTCCAGAGACACTTTATGACCTATAGATAGCGACCTCATATCTTTTCCTAGATACATCTCGACTGCTTTCTTCCACACGGTCTCATCAAACACAATGGCCACTTCAAGTGTCTCCTCGGAATCGTACGTGAAGAGCGGCCCCAGAAGGGACACCACGCTTCTGGCGCGAAGCCAATTCGGGAAATCCGGGTCAGGGCGGCCCTTGCCGTGCATCACGCTGTGAAAACAGGATTCACAAAGAACGCTCACCGCGGAAGCCGTGAACGCAATCGGCGACCGCTCCCATACTCGGTGAGTTGAAGATATGGTGCTGTCGTATGATGCCCTGGTTACTGCCTGAGGAAGCAACTGGTTGACATACTTTCCAGCAGAATGCGAGTATTTCAGCTCGATGGGCGTCTTTCCAACCAAGGTACCCATTGTGTTGCGAAGTTCGATGACCGTATCTCTCAGGACCTTGGGTGCGCCATATTCCACTTTAGGGATGCACCACACAGCTCCAGCGCAGAAGAACGGCTTTCCAGTGGTGGGGTCCGGGCGGTGACTCTCGTCTATGAATACAAACACCCTCGCCATACCTCACGCGAAGGATTAGGAGGATGATAGACTTTTCCAGGTGGACCTCTGACATCTGGAGCCTCGCCCACAACGCCTCCCCCTGAGAAAGGGCCACATGCAGGGGAGAAATGAAAGAGGTTTGCTCCGGTTAATTCCAGTGAGAAAAGGCCATAGGGGCGGGAGAGAAGCCCTTAAGCCGCCCATTGCTCGAATGGCGGCAAGATTTCCCCTTTCCCCTTTCCCATCGGCCTATACT
>JAEHCM010000040.1 GCA_020696365.1 Thermoplasmata archaeon
CGCACTCCTGCTTCAAGGCTTCCAGGTCAACGTTACCGCGCTCGTCCGACGGCAGCTCGACAACTGTGTATCCGCTCATGGCGGTCGAAGCCGGGTTGGTGCCGTGAGCTGAATCGGGGATCAGCATCTTAGTGCGCTTGCTGTCCCCCCGGCTCTCATGATAGGCACGCATGATCAGCACACCGGCAAACTCACCGTGAGCGCCTGCCGCCGGCTGGAGTGAGACTGCCGAAAAACCGGCAATCTGTTTCAGCGCTTCCTGCAGCTCATACATCAACTGCAGGCTGCCCTGAACCGTGGATTCAGGCTGCAGGGGATGCACCTGGCTCAAGCCTTCAATGGCGGCTGCTTTTTCATTCACCTTAGGGTTGTACTTCATCGTGCACGAACCGAGCGGGTAAAAGACCGTGTCGATCGAGTAGTTCATCTGGCTAAGGTGCGTGTAATGACGCACAAAATCCAGTTCGCTGACTTCCGGCAGGTTGAGCTGCTGGCGGGTGTAGCCTTCGGGCAACTGCACCTCAGGGACGCCCAATTCCGGCAGAGTGAATGCTGCCCGTCCCGGAGAAGAGATTTCAAAAATTAAAGGTTCCAATTGGTTTCTCATTCTGATTTCTCCTCTATCCGATCTGGCCTAACACTTGGATCAACCGGTCTATCTGCGTCCGGTCGTTCATCTCGGTTACGCATACCAGCATCTGGTTGACTGCTTCAGGGTAGTCTGACTGCAGGTTGTAACCGCCCAGGATGCCCTCTTCCAAGAGAGTCTTATTAATCTCGTCAACTGGT
>JAEHCM010000041.1 GCA_020696365.1 Thermoplasmata archaeon
AGTCTTAGAGGCGAGATTCATGGAGATAAACCGTCCCGTGACAGAAGAGGAAAAGAAGATAGATCATGAGAGGGTCGAGTCAGAAATAGAACGACGCACGCGTGAATTTGAGGAGCTATATATGGAGAAGCATCAGTATCTGACCGACCAGCTTCAAAGGCGTTCTCTCGAGAACCTGGACGCGTTGGTCGCCGCGTACACGAACGAAATAAGCAAGTACAAAGCAGGAGTTGAAGAAAGGAGATAAGGACGACTAGTGCAGCAGCACAAGGCCCGTCCATCTGATTCTCATATCGGATGACAGATGCGGAGGCAACCCGACATTCTTGCAGGTCCTGACCACATCAATAGTATCCGAATCTTTCTTTGCTGTCTTGGCCGACTTGACCGGCCTATGCTTACCCCCCGCCATATCCTCACCACATCCACACAGCTTAATTGAAACCATCAATACTATCCTTTCGCTACTTGGCGTCGCAGAGCGGGGCTGGAACAACCTACACCCCTCACAGTCTGCATCCGACATCGAATAGACACTGGAAAGATGAAAGGGGTTTAGCTCCGGCCAATTCTCCGTTTGATTGAAATTAGAAAAAGGGCGTCTGGCCAGCTCAGGGTGCGTGGCCCGGCGGCCGCAAGTTCATCTTTCAGAGAAAAGGCCATAGGGGCGGGGAGGGCATTGCTGCATCAAAGCTATAATGATTAATACCGATGAGGTCGTGTAGAATGGCGGAGAGGTGAAAATTGGCAAAGATAAAGAAGCGTTCCGGCGAGATGCAGGAATTT
>JAEHCM010000042.1 GCA_020696365.1 Thermoplasmata archaeon
GGCGGCGTTCACGGCTCGAAGACGGGTCGCGGACAAGCGCTGAACGAGCCGTGGTTGAGGTGGATCACGTTGTCGCTCAGGAGGAAGAGGTCGTCTTTGGGGTCAGATCTTGTGTTTTGACATTCCTGGCTTGGCTTGGTATTGGCTCAACCAGTAACGACTGGAGAAAGCTGAGTTGCCGTGCAACTGGGAGAGCAGAATGGCGGGACTCTGAACCCGGGAACTCTCCGAGTTCCTTGGAGTTTTGCCGGAATTGATGCTGGCAAACGCGAACGCTGAGCGTTCGTGTGGAGTGCTGCGCACTCCAGGCGGAATTGCAGAAGAGGGCAAGGCGAATGTGTCACCCTTGCCCTCTTCTGCAATTACGCCTGAAGGGACTCGAACCCCCAACCCCCGGTTCCGAAGACCGGTGCTCTATCCAGTTGAGCTACAGGCGCATGCGAAGTCTGTGCGCTTCAATGGCGCACGACTTCGTTTGAGTTTGCTTGGCAGACTCTGGAATCTGTTTGGTCCAGCTTTCGTGAGGTTCTGACACTACGAACTCAACGAACCTCAAGAACCGACTTTCTGGGAGGAGCGACGGGACTCGAACCCGCGACCCCCAGGACCACAACCTGGTGCGCTAACCAGCTGCGCCACGCTCCCCACGTTTCTCTATGCTGTACGAAGGAGCAAGTTGCCTTCGCAAGCGAGACTAAGTATAGCGCTGAATCGCAAGAGAATCACAAGGTCAGTAGCTTCCAAGATGGCGGATGCCGGTCCTTCTCATCCGTGCGTAC
>JAEHCM010000043.1 GCA_020696365.1 Thermoplasmata archaeon
GATCTTCCCCTGGAGGCGGTACTGGCCTCGGCGGGCTGCGGCAACCCGGTGGCCCTGGCCGAGCTGCACCCGGGCGAGGTGGTTCTGGACCTGGGCAGCGGCGGAGGCATCGACGTTCTCCTCTCCGCGCGGCGAGTCGGCCCCACGGGCAAGGCCTACGGTCTGGACATGGTGGACGAGATGCTGGAGCTGGCCCGCGAGAACCAGCAGAAGGCGGGCATCGAGAACGTCGAGTTCCTCAAGGGGGAGATGGAGGACATCCCTCTGCCTGACAATTCGGTGGACGTGATCATCAGCAACTGCGTGGTTAACCTGTCGCCCGATAAGGACAGCGTGCTCCGCGAGGCCCTTCGCGTGCTCAAGCCCGGCGGGCGCCTTGCCATCTCCGACATCGTCTACAGGGGCGGCATGCCGGAGGAGCTGCGGCGCAACCTGGAGATGTGGGCGGGCTGCCTGGCCGGCTCGCTGGAGGAAGAAGAGTACGTGGGCAAGCTGAAGGCCGCCGGTTTCCAGGACATCGGCGTCGAGGTCACGCGAGTCTGGAAAGAGGAGGACCTTCGGGGGACCGAGATCGCAGAGGCTGTTGACTGCCTTTCGCCTGAAGCAAGGCAGTCTCTTCCGAGCTTTGTGAGCGCCTTCATTCGGGCCCGGAAGCCCGTTCGTAGCACGTCCGGGTGTTGCGGCTAGTTTGTAGTATCAGCGAGTTGTAGCGACACCTGGCCGGTTGCAGGGAGACCCTTCGCTGCGCTCAGGGGGACAGCGACGGCTAGCGTCATTC
>JAEHCM010000044.1 GCA_020696365.1 Thermoplasmata archaeon
GGATGACTCATTCACGTGAGACAAGTAATCGTTCGATCTTCTCCCCGCTTGGGCATCGAAAACTTCCAAATCTGTCCACTCAAGGTTGCCGGGAAAGAGGCAGGTCGATCCCTAGCGACAACCTCCACCACACCACCAACCGGCGAATGCGAAGATCCAGAACGACCAGAAGAACGCCATCAGAAGAAACGTCATGAGAATCACCTCGACATGAGTATACATCGGCCCGACAGGAATCGACAATCAAGGATGTTTCCCCTGGGATCAGTCAAGATGAGATGCTGAGCCTACGCGCCAAGGTTGCGCCGAGACGAGCAGTTGCTCGATCTTCTCCCGACTTGGCCATTGGAAAGTTCCAAATTCGTCCACTCGGGGGTGCCTGAGAGGACTCGAACTACCGCAGGTCAGGGCATGACTGAGGTGCGGTTTTGAGCGAGTCGGACAAGTGCTAAGTCCGAATTCGAAGTTGGCCGCCCTCCTCCACCCTTGGAGCACTCTGAACCGTCTTCTTTTGAAGTCCTTCAGTAGTAGATTACTGGTAGCTCCCAAACGAGTTCGAGTTCTTTTCGTGCGTTCCGGATGTACAGGCGGAGAGGTCCGTCACCCCCCACGATGAGGTCAGCCCAGCCATTGGAGTCAACATCGTAGACATATGGAACCGAGTATTCTCCTTGCCTGATGAAGTCTCGGCTGGGGTCGCTTCTCAATAGAAGGCTGGAGGGATCAACGGACTCATCAGGGAATGAAGGAGAGGAGTTAGTTCCTTCATTCCTCCTG
>JAEHCM010000045.1 GCA_020696365.1 Thermoplasmata archaeon
GACGAGATTGGCACGGGGACCATAGTGGTCACTCTAGTCAACCCCTCTCAATTCGGAGCTACGCCGTGCGACTATCTTGTATTCATAGACGAAGAACTGGAGGCTAACGGAACGGTCGCTGTCGGCAAAGCCGAAACCGTCGAGGTTAACCTGACGTGGGCCGGTTCTGAACGAACAACCTTGGTTCGTATCGAAGTTTCTGGTGGCTCGGTCTATCCCGAGGAGAAGACTGTCGTCCTCTCACCTGGAGAAACCGAAGACATTACCTTCATCCTCAGCTCAATGTAGACACGCGGCCAAGCCCCGACCCAACCAACGATACACCTGAGAAAAGGCCATAGGGGCGGAGAGAAGCCCTTAAGTCATCGAAGGCGATTCCGAGCTAGAGGAATGGCGATGATTCGTAAGACTGGAGTAGCATACTCGATATTGGGATTGCTCTTGCTCGGAGCGTTCCTGGGCATTTCACAGCCCGCGGACGCAGCATCGGGGAGCATAACAATCGCTCCTGGAGAGACCAAGTATCTGAGCTTCGGGTCTTGCTCAGTGGGCGACCTGCTCTTTTGGGACCTGGAAATATCGACTTTGAGCACCATATTCGAGTGTTGGTTGCAGACGCCCACTGGGGTGCACTTGTCACTGTATTCCTTGACATGGGGCGAGGTAGTCGATGTGCCCGGTGAGTGGAAGTTTGGATTTAGCATCGACAGTTCGGGATGGTGGAGTGCAACCGTCTACTATACGATGTACAGAACGACTCCGCATGTGGAGATC
>JAEHCM010000046.1 GCA_020696365.1 Thermoplasmata archaeon
TCCCCAAGGTCTACGCAGAGCGCAAAGGCTCGTTAAGTCCAGAGGACTTGGAGATCGTTCTTGACACCGCGACAGGGATAGCTGGATGGACTGGCGAATGTGCGTCGTTCTGTCTCTCTATGTTCGCTTATACGGGTGTTCGCAAGGGTGAGCTACTGTCAGGTCATAGAGAGGACTTGGACGTACAGACCTGGACTTTCAAGGTGCGGCATCCGAAGGGAGAAGGCACATACGGCAACCAGCGCATAGTGCCTATCCCTGACCAGCTCCGGTCCGAATGCGTCCGATACCTCAAAGCGCGTGAGGTCGAGCTGGCCAAGCGGGGGGTTTTGGAGACAGTACCCCTGGTGTTCTCCATGAAGGACACCACCAAACACCTTTCGCCGTCAGTCCTGGACGTGTGGGTCAAGCGGGTGTCGGATAAGACAGGCGTGAAGTTCTCCCCGCATGGACTGAGGAGAACATACGGCCAGATGTTGCTCGATAAGGGAGCGAACATCGAGACAGTATCGTTGATGCTGGGTCATGCATCGACGCTAACCACCGAGAGACACTATTGCCGAAAGAACGAGGACTCCGCTAGGCTCGAAGTGATTCTGGCCATGCGGGGCCAAGCTCCGAATGTCAATTCCCCCAGATTGAATCCTGCGACTGAGCTACCTGGCTACGCCTGACCTGTTATCATGCTTGATAACCCAGAAGGAGGGCCGGGCGAGCGCTTGAACTCCCTCAATCGCGAAAGCAT
>JAEHCM010000047.1 GCA_020696365.1 Thermoplasmata archaeon
TAATGTTTTTTCAAGCGGCGCCAGCGCAGTTACCAAGATGATGACAACAGCAGTGAGCAGCAGCCAGAAGATTGATGATCTTGACATACTAATCCAACATTGGCATCTTAATGCCGTGGCGTTTAGCCGCTTCGATCGCTGCCGGATAGCCGGCGTCAGCGTGGCGCACAACACCCATGCCCGGGTCTGTAGTCAGGACGCGCTCCAAACGACAGGCTGCCTCTGCGGTTCCGTCGGCGACGATCACCTGCCCGGCATGCTGGCTGAAACCGATCCCTACACCGCCGCCGTGATGGAAAGAAACCCAGGTAGCACCGCCCACCGCGTTGATCAGGGCGTTTAAGATGGCCCAATCGCTGACCGCATCGCTGCCATCTCTCATCCCCTCCGTCTCCCTGTTGGGCGATGCCACTGAACCAGCATCCAGGTGATCGCGTCCAATCACGAGCGGCGCTTTGACGATACCCTCGGCCACCAGGTTGTTGAACACTAATCCAGCCTCGGCGCGCTCACCATAGCCCAGCCAACAAATGCGGGCAGGCAAACCTTGGAACGGCACCCTCTCACGCGCCATCTTCAACCAGCGGTGCAGGTGCTCATCCTGTGGGAAGAGCGTCATCACCGCCTCATCGGTGGCGTAAATATCTTCTGGATCACCGGACAGGGCTACCCATCGGAAAGGTCCTTTGCCCTCGCAAAAGAGCGGGCGGATATAAGCGGGTACAAAGCCTGGGAAGTTGAAAG
>JAEHCM010000048.1 GCA_020696365.1 Thermoplasmata archaeon
CTCCAGGATTGCTACCGAACTCTTTCAGGTGAAACCACCGCGTCACTACGATTTCATGGATGATGCCTTGTCGCAGGTCCAACATCTGGCACTTGAGGGTCAGCTATGCTCTGAACCTTCATTACCACTTCACCATATCAAGATATCCCCGGAAGAAATCGCGTCCAACCTCACATCGCATTGAGCGATGGCGATATGTGTCCATTTCCAGTGTTTTCATCCGACCACATAGGGATGAAATCAATGCAGAGACTTAAAGGATTCCTATCGTTCCACTGACGATATTTCCCGCCCCTACGGCCTTTTCGCGCTCTCAGACGCGTTTCCACGCGGGAATAGCCAAGGATTCGCCCTCAGGGTCGCTGAGGCATACCTCTAATCACGCCTGAGGGCGCATAGAGGCTAAGTCAAGGCTGTTTTCCCAGAGACCTGCCACAACTTGGGCACCAAACAGCCCCAGGCGCAACCTGCCTGCCACAGTATGGACAGAAGTTGACCGTTCCCGGAGGACCGCCCGCCGAGTACTGAACCGGTCCGCCCCAGGCAACTTGACCAGGGGGAGGGGCTCCGTAGTATTGGACGATCGTTTTCGGTTCCTCGCTCTGAACCAGCCCTATCACCATTATGATGAAACCAATCGGAATGAAAACGCCTGCGAGGCAGCATAGCCATCCGAAAAGGACACCGATGACAATCAAAGCCAATCCAATGACGACTGTGCT
>JAEHCM010000049.1 GCA_020696365.1 Thermoplasmata archaeon
CAAGTCACAGCGGCAGGCGGCACGTCCTGCTGCGGCCCCGCCCCGACAGACATCGATGAGGGCATCAAGAGCGTCGTCAGCGCCAATCTCTACACGACTGACGAGCTCCAGGGGCTGCCGCAGGAGGCGGTGGTGGCGTCTTTGGGGTGCGGCAACCCGGTGGCGATGGCGAAGCTTCACGAGGGCGAGGTGGTGCTGGACCTCGGGTCGGGAGGCGGCATCGACGTGCTGCTGTCGGCACGGCGGGTCGGCCCCACGGGGAAGGCCTACGGCCTGGACCTGGCGCGGGAGAACCAGCGCAAGGCCGGCGTGACGAACGTCGAGTTCCTCAGGGGCGAGATGGAGAACATCCCGCTGCCGCGCAACACTGTGGACGTGATCATCAGCAACTGCGTGGTGAACCTGTCGCCGGACAAGGACAAGGTGCTGGCCGAGGCGCACCGGGTGCTGAAGCCGGGCGGTCGCGTGGCCATCGCCGATATCGTAATGCGGGGTCAGGCGCCGGAAGTCCTGCGCCGCAACCTGGAGGCGTGGGCCGCCTGTGCCGCAGGCGCGCTGGAGGAGAGCGATTACCGCGCGAAGCTGGAGACGGCCGGGTTCACCAACATCGAGATCGAGGTGCTCAAGGAGTACACAAGGGAGGACGCCGAGACCCTGAACTGGGAAGGGATGAGCGATCTGCTGGCGCGGATCGAGAAGGAGGGCGGCGAGCCGTTCAGT
>JAEHCM010000004.1 GCA_020696365.1 Thermoplasmata archaeon
CGTCTCCTTGCCGATGAACGGCGGGCCGACGAACATGATGTTAGAGGCGAACGGCATCCCGCCTAGGAGCAGGTCATCCAGGCGCTCGATGCCCGTCTTGACCCTCTTCTCCGCATACTCCGTCTCGACGGCATCCCCCATCTCCTCGATGTCCTTGACAAGGTGAGTCTGCATCATCCGCTCGCGTTTCTCCAACTCCTTCTCCCGCTGGTATAGGCGAGCCTTCATCTCGCGCTCCTTATCCTTTAGCCGTCTCTCCCTAGCCTCGAGGGTCCTCGCGTCGTCGCTGTCCATCGATGGGATATCCGCACGCGCGGATTCCACATCCTCGACGCTCTCCAGGAGCTGCCGCTCCACAGACTTCAGCTCGGCGTGCTTCAGGCCCAGCTCGGTCTCCCTCGTCCTGAGCGACTTCTCCTTCTCGATCAGTTCCCGTATCTTTGCGTTGGTGCGACCGTGCTCCGCCTTCAACCTCGTCTCCAGTTCCTTGACGATGGCCTCCCTGCGGTCGAGCGAGGACATCTTATTATCCATCTCCCCCCGCACGGCGACGACCTCGTCTGATTTCTGCCTGAGCGATTCGGAGAGGCTCATGTACTGCTTCTCGACGGTCATGGCCTCCTCCCTGGAACGCTTGAGGTCCTCCATCTCTTCCTCGAACGCCTCCTTCTTCGCACGCAGGTTGGCCTCCTTCTCGGTCAAGGACTTCTCCCGCTCCAGGACCCGTTCTTCCATCTCGACGAGCTCGTTCATCTGCTTCTCCGAACGAACGATCAGCCTCTCGGCCCGCTCCGCTTTCTTCCTGATATTCTCTTCCTGAGACCTCAGCGATATCTCGCGCTCGGCGACCAACTCCTGCTTCATCAGCAGCTGCTGCTCAAGCCTGCCTATCGCTCCCTTCTCCTCTGCGAACTCACCGATCTCCTCCCTCAAACCGTGTGTCTCGAGGGTGCGCAGGTCGATGGTCGTTTCGCGCACGGCGACCTGCTTCTCCTTCTCGGCGAGCGTCTGCTGGAGGGCGTCCAGCTCCTTCCTGATCAACTCGAGGGATGAGCGCTCCTCCGCAACATCCGCCAAATCGTTCCTGAGCTCGCGCTCCTTGGATTGGACATCCAGGAGCTTCTTGTCAAGTTCGGTCTCCTTCTTCGAGACCTTCTCGTCGCGCGAGGCGAGGCTCTTCGATCTCTTATCCAGCCCGCGCTGCTGAGAGTCTATGTCGGTCTGCTTGAGACGGAGTGTGTCGATCTTGCTCTCGACCTCGACCTCCTTACTCGCGAGCTCCTGACGGGCGTTCCTCGCGTACTGCGTCCTCTGCTCGAGGTCGACCTCCATGACAGATATCTGCTTCTTGCGGTCGTCGACCATGACAATCTCCTCGGCGAGGCGCTTCTCGTAGGCCTCGAGGTCGGACTCCTTCGTCATGAGAGCGTCGTCCCGGTAGTCCAAGGCGACGTGTTTGCGGTCCAGCTCGCGTATCTGCTCCTTCAGCTTGCCGTCGCTCGCCTTGAGCACCTCGCGCTCCTGGACAGAAGTGGCGCTCGCGATGATGTGAAGCATCGAACCGCTGAGCGTTATGGCCACCGCGCTTCCGAGATAGGCCATCGGAAGTATGCTCGCAAGCTCGATGGGGGTGAAGTGCAGGACCATCGGGAACGTCAGCAGGACTGGCGGGAAGACCGCCGAGGCCAGACTGATGATCTTCCTCCTGCCCCATCCATCCCAGGCCAATGCGAGCGATATGAGCGTGAGGGATATCCCGAGAAGAGACACAGGATATAGCCAATCGGGCCTTCCGAGCGTCAACTCGCCCATCTCGTCTAGGACGATGAGGATCACGAAGACCGTCGGCACGATGAGGGCGGAAATGCCCAGCAGGATATGGGGCTCCGTCCTGTCTCCGAAATACGGCTCCCACTTCAACGCCAGGGCGATGATGGCGATCAACATGCCCGCAACCAACGGCACTATCCACTTGAGGAGGGTCACATACTCCGGCGCATCTATCAGAGGCGACCAGTTCTCCATGAGGTATGCAAGGATAGCAGTCGCCGCAAGCGCCAGCCCCGACACGAGGCTCAACACGTGGGCCGAACGACCCATCCTCAGCTGAAGGATGGCTGACTTGCGAGACCTTCGGGTCTCTGCTCTCTCAAGTCTTGAATCGTATTGTCGTGCCCGAGAATCCTCTCGCTCAGGCGCTGGAGGCTTCTTGCTCTTCTTCCTCGGCGCCATATCCCTATCCCTTCCAGACAGAAGCGTCGAAACGGCCCCTTCTGGGTTTCAGGGCAAAGAGCACCCTATGAATACTTAAACATTGACTCCAGATTACCGTGTCCAGGCAATTTCCTGGGAGGATTCACATCTGGCGTCTACAGATCGACTTATCTCGGCGTGCGCTCTAATGATTCGAACGCCGTTCCAGTCTCCAAGTTCCGAAGCCTTCTTCGAATGACCTGTCCGGTACCGCGACGTAATGGATTGCGGGCACACATCCAGGGCCCGGAGGTGATACTGGCAGCTCACGAAACGCTTGGCCCCGGCCAGCCGGGCCATATGACGAACCTATTCGAAACAGAATGTCGAAATGCGTGCAGCGGTGTCGGGAAACTACATAAATGGTGAGCGGTCTTACCGGGCCAGTTGGATTTCCACGGGGGAAAAGGGGGGAATCAGCGATGTACGACAGGAATTCGAAGTCATGCAATCCGTTGTCGAGCATGTTCAATGAGCGCAGTCGACACAGCCTCGCCGCATTCGCGGTGGCGGCGTGTATGATACTCTCGGCGCTAACGGCGATCTTTGTGGCATCTCCTGCCGTCGATGCCGTCGCGGACGATGATGTCGTGATAAAAGTGGGCACGGTTCTGGAACCGGACGACTTCAACCCGTTCTCCATGACCACCGGCATCTCCTACATGGTCGCGTGGATGATGTTTGAGATGCTGTACACCATCGGCCCGGAATTGGAGCCATACCCACAGCTCGCTGAGTCGTACGAAGCCAGTGCAGATGGGCTGATTTGGACATACTTCCTTGCAGAGGACTCGTACTGGCATGACGGAGAAAAAGTGACTGCGCACGACGTCGCCTTCACTTTCAACATGATTATGGAGAACCCGAAACCCTGCGCACTCTTGGGAGACTATCTCAGCGGCTTCGTGTATCCTGTGGTAGCCACAGACGATTACACCGTCCAGATCACGCTGGAGAGGCCGAAGGCCACGATGCTGTCGATCACTGTGCCCATACTTCCGGAACACCTCTGGGCCGATGTTGTGGAGGCGAAGGAAATCAAGACCGTGGACATGTTTGATTCACCGCACTTCCCGGATGGCCCTGTCGGCTCAGGCCCGATGATCCTGAAAGATTATGAAAAGGACTTGGGCTTCATCAGGCTTCTCAAGCAGGACCCATACCACCGCCTTGATGGGATCGAAGTTGACTCGATCAACGTCGACGAGATCCTGTTCGTCATATACGCCAACGAAGGGGCCATGACGACTGCCCTGGAGACCGGAGAAATCGATGTCGTGGATGGCGTACCGGAGTTGATGTGGGAGGCTGCCTTGGATTACGCGAACGTCGAAGGTCAATCCCCTGGCGCACTAGACCTGACTGAGGCGGGATTCAATTGTGCGTCCCGGGAACTCCGAGAGTCACTCAACGACGAGAGTGAACTTAACTTCCCTGACGCTTCGACCAATTACGAAACGTGCAACATATCGGTCAGACAGGCGATAACGATGGCCACGGACAGGACGCTGATCGTCAGAGATATCCTCCAAGGTCTGGCGGAGGAGGCTGATTCGCTCATACCGATTGCGACGCCTGACTGGCACTACTACGTGCCGGACGAGGAGAAGTTCCATTTCGACATCGACGCTGCGAACGACCTCCTCGATCAGTGGTACAGTCGCGACGACGACGGAGACGGCATCAGAGAGAACAATACGAGCGGGGCGGAGCTCGAATTCGATTTCTACTACATCCGATCGACAACGAGAGACCAGCTGACTGCCGGCAAGATGGAGCTTTGGTGCCAAGACATCGGCGTCCAGCTGAACCTGATTGACGTATCCGAGGGAGCATTGTACGGCCTGTGGTTCAACCTGCAGTACGACATGTTCATCTGGAATTGGCAGCCTGACGTCGACCCGACCTTCCTCCTGTCCGTGCTCACAACAGACCAGATACCGGATGACTATCAGGACTACACAGCGTGGTCCGACGCTTTCTACTCGAACCCTGTGTACGACCAGCTATTCGAGGATCAAAAGAATGCGATGAACTTTGAAGAGCGGCAGGCGATTGTCCACGAGATGCAGCGGATCGTGTACAGGGATTGCCCGTACATCTGCCTGTGGTATCCGTTCAGCCTGATTGCCTATCGGACGGACGCTTTCATGAACTTCCCCGACATGGAACGCTACGTCGGGACGACCCCTGATTCGATATGGTTCTACTTCGAGATCTTGCCATTTGACGATGCAGCGAACGACCCACCCTATGATGTTTACGCGGGAGAAGATGCTGAGGTCTACGTCGGCGACGATAAGACTTTCTCGGGTTCTGCCGAGGACCTGGACAACTCACAGGAAGAGCTGACCTGGACCTGGATCATCACCGAGGAAGACGTCGAGACAACACTGGACGGACAGACAGTCACTCACACCTTTGACACGATATGCGTCGCCGAAGTCATGCTGAGTGTGTCGGACCCAGAGGGGCTGAGTTCTTCGGACTCGCTCACGGTCACCGTCCTGGCTCTGGAGATAGACGCTGGACCTGACATGGGTGAAGTGGTCCCTGTTCCTCTTACGGGATACATCGGCGAAGAGGTGACTTGGACGGCCCAGGCAATGGACCTTGAACAGGGTGTTGATGGCGCTGGTCTTCTCTTCACCTGGGATTGGGGGGACGGTAGTCCGAACACTGTGGATCTGATGTATCCGGTGGAGAACGATACCTTCGTCTTGAACGAGCAGACGCACACGTGGTCGGCGGCAGGAAGCTACGTGGTCACGGTTTCCGTCTGGGACGGCTACGGTGTTGAGACGGATACGAGCCACAACGTCTCGGTCACGAGTGATTATGAAGTATCCGCAAACGCCGCTCCCGATGGCCCTGACATATCTCCGATCGATGGAATCGTAGGGGTGGAGGTCTCGTGCGTGGCGACGGCTGTCGACCCAGACCCGGATGTACTCATCTTCACATGGGACTGGGGTGACGATACGTATACAGTCACGACCCACGACACTTCGTCAGCTCCGGGTACGCCTGTGACGTCCGTCGTAGACCACACGTGGAGCACTGCGGGGACGCATGCCGTGACAGTGTATGTCGACGACGGTGAAGCAGGTCACAACATGTCTGCGGATGTCAACGCCAATATTGTGGCAGCAGGAGAGGAGTCGCCTCCGAGCTCCATATCGTTGGACGTCGCACCGTATCCGCGGTATGTCGACGAAGAGCTGACCCTGAACATCAGCGCGTATGACGCGAACGGAGACGCTCTTATTGTGACGGTCGAGTTCGGGGACGATAGCGGCACCGCTTCACAGACGACCGTTGGTGGCACGGGGCTGCAGTATGCGGAGTTCGTGCATACCTACACCTCTGAGGGCACCTTCACGGTCACGATGTACGTGGACGATGGAACCACGAACGTGACTGAGACAGATGATTTAGAGATAGTACCTCCGATAGCCAACAGACCGCCAGTGGTGACTCTGCAGTCCACATACACTTTCTCCCTCGGAGTCGAGAGAGAGATACGACCGAGCAAAGCGATGGACCCAGATGAGGATGACTTCAGCGTCTGGTATGACTGGGGCGATGACACCCCGCTCACATCGGGGGATCCGGATGACGGCTTTGCCGCCAGTCACACGTATGACTCTGTCGGAACCTACACTCTGATTGCCTGGGCCGATGACGGCGATCTCAACGTCAGTGTAGAGGCCTCGGTGAGCGTTCCGAGTGGATTGGGATGGATCACGGGGTATGTGTGGGACGCCGACGGTGAGCCGATCGAGGGAGCGCTAGTGAGCATCAACGGCACAGACACACACGAAAACGTTGATGTGCTGGGGTTGTACAACATTTCCGTTGTGCCTGGCACCTATGAGGTCGTTGCGAGCGCAAACGGGTATTCGAACGAGACAGCCGATGTAAGCATCGAGATGGACGTTGGCTCATGGTCGAACTTCACACTGGTGACGACCTCTGGCTCAGTTACAGGACAAGTTCTGGACTCTGCGACCGAAACCCCCATTGCGCATGCGTTGGTAGAGCTGTATCAAACTGGCGAAGAGAACGCATCGTATGAGAAGGAGACCGATGAGACTGGTTCCTTCGAGATCGTTCTAGTCGACGAAGGCACATATGAAGTCGTTGTCAGCAGGAATGGATACGAGACAAACGAGACAGTGGACGTCACTGTGACTTCGGGAGATACCGCAAGCTTGACCATCTACCTGACGGCTGAGGAGGGTGTAGGCTTGAGCACCACTGCGATTGCCGCGATAGCGGCGCTCGCGATTATCGCGGCGGTGGCGGCGGCGGCTCTTCTCTTGAAGCGAAAGAAAGGTTCAGAACCGGAGCTCCCGGAGGATGAACCGTCTCCCGAGCAGACGGCTGAGCCGCCGAAACCTCCTGAGACGTAGAGTCGAGCCGCACAACCCTTTTCCCTTCGACCGTTTCCATGATATCGCAGCAATCGCAGGCTTGACGAGCCAGAAGGTTGAGACGACACATGAAGAACTTCAGACGGATAGTGCTAAGGAAGATTCTCAATTCACTTATCACGATAATCCTGGTGGTCATCATAAACTTCGCGCTCTTCCGGATGATGCCAGGGGACCCAACGAAGTTCATGGTCCCATCAAACCCGAAGTTCCCCGCTGAGTACATTGAGGGATTGGTGGAGGATTATGGCCTGGACAAGCCCATGTATGAGCAGTTCATCATATACCTCAAGGGCATCCCCAGTCTTGACTTCGGCACGTCGTTCGAACACAAGAACACCCTGGCGATGGACCATGTCTTAGACTACATGACGTGGACATTGGTCCTTGTCGGCGTCTCCTCGATATTCATGATTTCGATCGGCATGTCCATCGGGATCGTGGCGGCATGGAAGCGGGGCAGCAAGTTCGACACGGGATCTCTGGCGTTCTCGCTGTTCTTCTATGCGATGCCCACCTTCTGGCTCGCCATGATGATGGTAATACTGTTCGCGAAGGAGTGGTCGCTCTTCCCATCACACAGAGCGTTGGAGATTGGAGATTCCTTTCACTTCACCCTTGCCTCATTCATGGACCTGGGCGACCACTTGGTGTTACCCGTAGCTACTCTAACCCTCGTGAACATAGCGGCGTTCTCACTCCTGATGCGCGGTTCTCTGTCGGATGTGATGACGGAGGATTACATAAACACTGCAAGGGCGAAAGGCCTGTCCGAAACGGCGGTGCTGAAGGATCACGCGGTCCCGAACGCGATGTTGCCGATGGTCGCACTGATAGCGATCACCATCGCCTACATCGTCGGCGGAGCGTTCCAGGTGGAGTACGTGTTTGAGTATCCAGGAGTGGGCTGGGCGACGATAGATGCCGTCATGCATCAGGACTGGCCGGTGCTCCAGGCTGCGTTCTTCCTGATAGCCGTCGCGGTCGTAATCGCCAACCTCCTCGCGGATGTTGCGATGGTCTACCTCGATCCTCGTGTTGAGCTGGGGTGATTTGAAACGGCGGACAGACCAAACAGAGAAGGGATGGACGGAAAAGCGCCCCAGATCAGGTTGGCAAATCTGCTCGGGGTCTCCGAACCTTTCATCGAGAGAGTCAGGCTCTACCGCAAGAAGATTGTGCAGACAGGTGGAATATTCAGAAGAAACAGGATGGGCGTGTTGGGCCTCGCGATACTGCTCGTCTTCGTCATAATGGCGGTGTTTCCCGCGCAGATCATGTGGGTCTTCTCGACGGTCGGAGGTTGGGAGTATCCCTACGGGCCGTTCGACGAGGTGGGTCCAATCGGGCCTGGCGTCGAGCCTTCATCGGAGCATTGGCTCGGAACGGACATCCGAGGAAATGACATCCTTGCCAGGACGATATACGGAGCTAGAGTCTCGCTCACAATCGGCATAGTAGCCACTGTTGTCTCCATGGGATTGGGCTCGCTCGTCGGTCTCCTGAGCGGATTCTGGGGCGGTTGGAGAGACGAGGCTCTGATGAGAGTGACCGACGTCTTCCTAGTGATGCCTTGGCTAGTGCTCATGATAGTGCTTGCGGCGGTCCTTCCCGGAGGCGACAGCGTGACCAAGATCATCATCGTGATAGGCATCACGGGTTGGTCTAGCACTGCGAGGATAGTGCGAGCCCAGGTCCTGTCAATCAAGAAGAGAGCGTTCATCGAGAGGGCGAGGGCCGTCGGATCGGGCGATCTACATATCGTGAGAAAACACATCTTTCCGAACGTGTTCCCGCTCGTCTTCGCCAATTCGATTCTCACGGTAGCGCTGTCAATCCTTTCCGAGAGCGCTCTTAGCTTCATCTCGCTGGGGCCGAACGCGACGAAAATCGTCACTTGGGGCAACATGCTGGATGACGCTTTCAACACAGCTCACGCCATGGACACCGGCCTCTATCTGTGGGTGATCATTCCGGGTTTGTGCATCGTCTTCGTTGTGCTGGGATTCACATTCATCGGTTATGCGCTCGATGAGATCTTCAATCCCAAACTCAGGAAGCGATAGGCGCACCGTCCAGGTTGCAGAAGAGATATCTCTGGTGCAAACCTGCGAGACGGACGATTGCACCGTGGGCGCGTGATAGTAAGTCCTTTCTAGAGACTGAACTTCATGAACTCGTTCTCGCACGGCGACCCGTGGGCTATCCAGAGCTCTCTCTTCGACGGTATGCCGACCCATGAACCGAGGGTAAGCCATCGTTGTCTCGGATCGGGGTCGTCTCCTGGGTGGCAACATATCGAGTGTGGATAGTTCACATGATCGCGGAAGAAGCTCATGCAGGTCTGCAGATCTATCTCCCCGCAGTTCTCCTTCAACAGCCTGTTCATTCTGTTATGGCGAATAATGCTGCTGCTGGACCCTATGTTCTGTTTCGAGTGGAATTTGTCCGACACGAAGTGGTTGGCGTGGCCCATATACTCCCCGCTGTAGAACAGATCTACATCGTTGGGCGTAGCTTCAACAGCATACAATTCCGTGTCATCCGTAATGACGAAATTAAAGCATCCCGCTCTATCCGCTCTCAGGACGGCATCTAGCGCGTCCCCCAACGTTTTTTGCCTCAGTATCTCAGCGACGATGATGTAGGTAGGAACTCCAGTAGTCATCTCTAATCGTGGTACTGTGTTCCAATTGATGCTAACACCTTTGGAGTTCAGCCCTGCACAGGAAAGTATCCCAGGATTCGTGTAATTCAGAGTGTCAGGACCATTCTTTCTTCTGACTTTGAATAGCAGGCCGAATTCTCCGTCCCACCACTCGCTTTCCATCCCGTCCCAAGACTGTCCTACGTATGTCTCCCCGTCTTTGGTCGCTTTGCCCGTTGCGGCAAAGGCCGTGCATTGAGAAAAAGCATCTCTCTCTTCAAGGGCGTTCACCATGACTATCTCGTCATACGATCGACCGGATCCATCCGCCATCCCTTTTAGTTCCTCAGCTATTTCAGGAGAGTAATTTTGGATGAACGGCTCATACTTACGAGCATGTTTGAGCATCTGATCCTTAGTCAGCCTTCCACTGAACTCCTGGTAGAATTGCTCCTCTATCATCCGGGCAATCAAGTTCTTGCATGCCTCGCCATACCTGTGGCCTCTGTCGTATGGCTCGCCGCTCAGTTCCATAGTAAAAAGACTCTTACCCTTCATCATGCTCACCTTTCCAAGTATTTTCTCGTGGTCTTCTTGATGAACCCGTCAATCTCAGCCTGGACGCCTTTCTCGATCGGCTCCACCTTGTGCTCCTTCAGGATCCATTTAGCCTTCCGCCGGGCTTCCTTGGAGATGTCTCTGCCGCCGGCCTTCAGCCAAGCCTCCCAGCATCTGCGGTCAAACAGCGTCGGCAGGTAGTGCTCCTTCCTGAACATCTTCCCTGTTTGAGGCGATCCGAGGTAGTTCGTGAACCCATATTTGCATATCTCGTCAACTGCCAATGTCTCTTCGTTGACGTCTATTCCTCTGAGCACCCTCGTTACCATGCCAGCAATCTCGTTGTCTATGACCAATTTCTCATAGGAGAAAGTGAGCGTGCCATCGAGCCCGCCGCACGCTTCGTAGATGAAGTTCATGCCAGACATTGCCGCAATCAGCATTGACATCGCAGTCTCTGCACCAGCCTGGGAGTCAACGAGCTTGGAGTCGGTGGTCCCGCCAGTGCCTCTTCTGGGCAGATTGTAATATCTTCCGAGTTGACCGGTTGCCATGTTGACCAACCCAACCTCGGGCCCTCCCATCGCCGCCGTTCCGGTCTTCATGTCCATGACGGCGGAGACCGTGCCGTAGAGCACGGGTGTTCCAGGGTTGGCGAGCTGTGAGACCATGATTCCCGCGAGCACCTCTGCGTTCTGCTGGGTTATCAGGCCAGCTAGGGTAGAAGGAGCAGTGGCGCCTGCCAGAGCTTCGGGGGCGAAGACCATCGGTTGCTTGTATTTCGCATACACGAGCGCGCCCTCGGTCAGCTCCTTGGAGAGCTGCATCGGACTGACAGGATTCATGAATCCCAGGAGCGGAGGTTTCTTCATGACCTCCTCGTAGCTGCCTCTCAGGATGGCCGCCATGTCGACCGTCTCCTGTGCCTTTCTCGCGGTCCACGTGAATCCATCGGTCGTCTTTACGGAGTTCTTCCAGTCCGCGTTTATGCAGTGCAGATGATAGACATCATCGGGCACATCGGATGGAGTGACAGTCAACAGGATGTGATGTATGTTCTCGAGGTAGTCCGCGATCCTGGCGAGGTTCTCGACGTCGGCCAACGTTCCGGGTCTGACCTTCCCGTCCAAGTCCTGAACCCTCACTGCACACCCCGCAACTCCGAAGTGCACCTTGTTCCCGCTGTAGTCGAGTTCGTACTTCGGGTCCCTTCCGTACATCTTGAACTCGGAAGGCGCTTTCCGGAGCGTTTCCTTGACGAGGCTTTCAGGGATTTTGACTACCCTTGTCCTCCAGTCAACATCCGCCCCTGCTTGGTCGAAGAGCTCCAGTGCATTCGGCTCCAACACCTTCATGCCCAATCGTCGGAAGACCTCCATAGTTGCGCCATGGATCTTGTCCAGGTCGTCTCCTGATAGAATTTCGAATTGTCTGCCGACAGACGCACCTGATTGCATGGCGTTGCACCTGCGACCCCCGAGCGGTTAACTAGTCTATGTACCTGACGCTTTGGCAAAGGCATCTCAAGAGCGCTTCTGAGCAGGAGAACAGACTGGGCCGCGAGTCCCTGCGTTCTCTGTGTCCGTGAAATGTACTCCTCTGTCCAATCTCATGACGTCGAATGCACGCACTTGTCCAGAGTCATTAAATATCAAATTGCCAATGAAACGGGGAGAGGGGTCCAAACTATGTCCACAGAAAGACTCAGAAAAGTAAGATTGCTCATGGAACAAGAAGGGTACGAAAGCCTGTTCATATCACCCGGACCGAATCAACGCTATTTGACCGGCCTACACTACGACTACCCCGGTGACGCTTGGGATACGGTCATTACCTGGGATCTGATAACAGCGGCAATCATCCCGCTCGACGGGGACCCGGTTCTTGTAGCGCCGAAAATCAGTGAAAATTGGGTGAGAGAAATCACAAAGGCCGACGACATTCGATGCTATTCTGGAGCGGAGAGCAGGATGGCGATCTTCGAAAACTTGCTGGGCGATATGAGGGGAACTCTCGGCGCGGAAGGCCACTTGCCGTTCAAGATATACGAACAACTCGCCACTGCCCTTCCACATATCAAGATCAGGAATGCCTCAGGCATGCTAAGCCGTGCGAGGCTGGTCAAGTCAGAGGAAGAAGTGGATTCCATGCGAAGGGCTGCCGGAATAGTAGAGAAGGGTATAATGACAGGCAGAGAATTCATTCGGGAATCCGTCACGGAGAGGGAGATATCCATTGAAGTTGAGAGGGCGATGCGAATACACGGGGCTGAAAGCATATCATATTGCGTCGTTCAGACTGGAGCCAAAACAGCTACATGGGATTATCCCTCAGAGAACCGCGTGAAGAAAGGAGACATGTTTCTGATGGATCTGTCCGCGACCTACGATGGTTATCATGCAGATATCACACGAGCGACTGTCGTCGGAGAACCCAGTGAGAAACAGAAGAAGGTTCATGGAATAGTCCTGGACGCGCAATCGAAAGCCATGGAAGCGGTCAGGGATGGAGTGAAAGCAGGCGTGGTCAATGAGGCAGCGAGGAGAGTCATTGATGAAGGAGGATATGGAGAGTATATCCCCTTTGGGATCGGACACGGTTTGGGTCTCGAGGCACATGAAATACCCCATCTGACCGAATATCAAGACATGGATATGGTTCTGAAACCGGGAATAGTCATGACCTTAGAGCCCACAGTCAATCTTCCAGGCGAGTTTGGCGTAAGAATAGAAGACGATGTTCTGGTAACCGCCGGAGGAAGAGAGGCTCTGACCACCCTTGGAAGAGAGCTCGTTCAAATCTGAGAAGACCACGACGCTCACGCGCCGAGTGCTAACTGACACGGGTCATCTAACGAGGACCTGCTGAGCCTCTTTCAATATCTGCCCGATGTCCTTCTCGACGTCTTTGTCTAAGGGCATCGGAGAGTGCTCCTTGAGTATCTCCTTCGCCCTGTCTCTTGCAGTTTCCAGCAGTGACTTGAACCCTTCCCTCGAAGCCTTCTCGGAAGTTCTCTTGTCCCAGAGCGTGGAGAGCCTGATCTCGTCCTTCCGCAGGTAGTCCACCGTGTGGGGCTGTGCCAGAAAGTGTCCCATGTGTCCCACCTTATCGATAAGGTCCACGGCCAGCCTGTCGTCGTCGACTGCGATACCTCTCATGATCCTCGCTATGTCGCCATAAACCTCGTTGTCTATGACCATCATCTCGAGGCTGGAAGCTCCCTCCCATCCGTCCCCCATACCCGATATGCTCTCTGCCCCCGCCATCACAGGCACGAGAGAGGTCATCATACGTTCGAATCCCATCTGTAGGTCCCATCTCGTCACGTCTGAGGCCATGCCGCAGGTGTCACTGACCATCTTGTACCTATTGGCGAGCTGGACACTGGCTATCGACACCAGCCCCTCCTCGGGCACTCCCCACAGGTCTCTGCCGGTCCTCGGGTCCATGAAGCATACCCTTCCGCAGTACGTGCTCGGTAGCGAAGGAGCCACGGTCTGAATCAGCACCAAACCAGCCAGGGTCTCGGCGTTCTGGAGCGCCAAAGACCCTCCGAGCGTGACAGGGCCCGTCTCGCCTGAGATGGGACACGGGATGACCGAAAAGGGTACTCCGAGTTCAGCGCTCCTGATCAGGACCTCGCAAACATGATTCGCGTAGGTCAACGGACTGCTAGGGGAGCTAGCGAGGCTGAATAGGGGCCTCTTTCTAAATTCCTCCTCACCGCCAGCCACGCACGACCACATCTTCACCATGTAGTCGACGACCTCGGCGCTGGTCGCATGATGAGACATGACCTTCGCTGAGTTCTTCATCGCCGCCTCCATGGTCCTCAGCTCGATCATCTCGGGAGGGACATCGTTCGCAATGACCAGATGAGATGCGAGGTGATTGTTCTCAAGGGCATCCCCGAGCCTCGCTGCATCCTCGACATCAGCGTATGTCGAAAGTCTCAGGGTCCCGGTGTTGAGGTCTATCGTCTTCGGATTCCCGCCTCCCGAATAAGGGAAAGTGTGTTCGCCGTCGTATCTGATATCCCAGTCCGAGTCCCTGGCGAAGTATGTCACCTCCCGTGGTGTCCTCACGATAACCTCCTCTACAACACTACGTGGAAAGGTGACAACATCCTTCTTGACGGGATGGCTCATCGCGCCCGCCCTAACCAGGCGCTGCCTCGCATCCTCGCTGTCGAACCTTACGCCTGTCCTCTCGAGTATCTTGAGCGAGGCCTCATGAATCATCTCCACCTGTTCGTCAGTCAAAACCTTGACCATCTGTTTGCAGGGAATCCCCTTCATGAGCCGACCCTCCGAACGGCCAAATGGAAGTGGCACAGATAAACCTTGTCTCGTACCGAATGACGAGGGCCATCTTCCCATACGACCGATGCCAGCATTGTGCCGATGACAGACGAATCCGTCTCAGTAGCCATAGGCCTTTGACTTCTTCTTGACGTACTCCTGGATCTCGGCTGTGACGGCTTTGTCCATGGGCACGGGCTCGTGCTCCGCCAGTATCTTCCTTGCCTTCTCATTCGCGACTGCGGTGATGTCTTTCGAACCTGTCTTCAGCCACGAGTCCAGTGACCTGCGGTCAAGCAGCGATGGGATGAAGTGCTCGTTCCTAAAGTGCTTCGCTGTGAAGGGCGTGCCGAGGAAACTGGCATTCGGCCCGACCTTGCATATCTCATCGACCGCGAGCGTCTCCTCTGTGACCTCGATGCCGCCCAAGACCCTCGTTACCATGCCGGCGATCTCGTTGTCAATCACGAGCTTCTCGTAGGATGTCGATATGCTGCCCTCAAGCGAGCCGCAGGCGTCGTAGATGAAGTTCATGCCAGCGAGCCCCGCCATGAGCATGTTCGTCGCTGTCTCCAGCCCCGCCTGGGCGTCAAGTGTCTTGGAGTCGGAATTTCCACCCGTGCCCCTGCGCGGGAGCCCGTAGTACCTGCCAAGCTGACCTGTTGCGATGTTTATCAAGCCGACTTCCGGCCCTCCCAGGGCTGTCGCCCCCGTCTTCATGTCTAGCGCCGCTGAGACCGTTCCGTAGAACACAGGGGTTCCAGGGTTCGCGAGCTCAGATATCATGATTCCGGAGAGGACCTCTGCGTTCTGCTGCGCAAGTAGTCCTGCAAGGGTCGCTGGTGCGGTGCCGCCAGCCAACGCTTCGGGGGCGTAGATCATCGGTTGCTTGTACTTCGCGTAGACCAGCGCACCCTCGATCAGCTCTTTGGACTGCTGCATCGGGCTGACGGGGTTGGTGAAGCCAAGGAGGCATGGCTTCTTCATCAGCTCCTCGGTACCGCCCCTGAGAATCGATGCCATGTCGATGGTTTCCTGGGCCTTTCTCGCGGTCCAATTGTATCCATCGGTCGTCTTCACGGAGTTCTTCCAGTCTTCCTGGATCACGTATAGGTGATAGAGATCGTCCGGGACGTCAGACGGGGTGACATTCATGACATTCATGTGAATGTTCTCCAGCGCGTCGACGAGCCTGGCAAGGTCCCCGACATCTTTCAGCGTCCCCGGCCTTATTCTGCCTTCGAGGTCATGCACCCTCACGGCAAGGCCTGAAGGCCCGAAATGGACTTTGTTCCCGGCCATGTCAAGGACGTAGTCCGGATCCCTTCCGTAGAGCTTGAACTCCTGAGGGGCCTTCCGGATGGTCTCCTTGAGGAGGCTCTCAGGGATGCGCACCATCATCGTCTTCTCATCGACTTCAGCTCCGGCATCCTTGAAGAGCTTCAAAGCCGTTGGCTCCCAGATCTTCATGCCCAATCTCTTGAGAATTTCGACTGTGGCGCCGTGGATCTTGTCCAAGTCATCACGAGAAAGAATCTCCATCTGGCCGCCCACCGGTTCCTTGATTTTCACGATTTATACCTCCCGCAGCTCAATCCGCAAGTCAAGTTCAACTATATATGCATTGCATTCAGCGACAGAATAAGCTTTATAATGGTTAACATCCTTTGCCGCTAAGGCTGTGTCTCCTTAGGGGGGCCAGTAGAGAGGGGGAATCAGATGCGTCCATCGAAGACATATATGCATACTACGGGAAAGGAATCGAGAGTCTTTTCAGGCTTGTTTGACAAAGGCAGACTGCACGGCTTCGCGGCCATCGCGATTGCCATGTGCATGCTACTCTCGGCGCTGACGGCGCTTGTTGTGACAGCTCCGTCGGTTGAAGCCGTTGAAGAACCTTATTTTGAGTACAGAATAGGGGTGACGGAAGACCCAGACTCCTTCAACCCGTTCGATATGATGTCTGGCACGTCATGGTCTATCGCGCACATGATGTATGAGTTCCTCTATGCCGTTGGCCCGGAGATGGACCCATATCCACAACTTGCAGCGTCGCATGAAGTTAGCGGTGACAATCTGACTTGGACCTACCATCTCGTTGAGGATTCGTACTGGCACGACGGACCTCCCGTAACGGCAGACGACGTCGTCTTCACTTTCAAAATGATTATGGATAATCCACGAGAATGCGCACTTGTGGCTGGCTATCTAGACGGCTTCGATGATGTTGTCGCGCTTGACACCCATACCGTTGAGGTAAGTCTGTTGAAACCGAAAGCCAATATGCTATCCTTGATAGTCCCAATCCTCCCGGAGCACCTCTGGACTAAGGTAAGAGATAGTGATGTCGGAATCGATCGGGTGGAAATGTGGGATCCGGAATACTTTGCGGATGGTCCCGTCGGCTCTGGTCCGTTCATTCTGGACGAATACAACATGGCTCAGGGCTACGTCAGTCTTCTCGCTCAAAAACCGTACCACCGCCTTCCAGATATCGAAGTCGACTCGGTCAATATCGACGAACTGCTTTTCGTCATATACAAAAACGACAATGCGATGGTTACTGATCTCGAGCTAGGGGATCTCGACGCAGTTGGCGGCGTACCATCGCTCTCATGGGATACCCTCATGACGAACCCAGATATTGAGGGGCAGACGCCTGCGACACACATCCTTGAAGAATTCGGATTCAACTGCGCGACTCCGGAGATGAGGGAATCCGTCAATGAGGATGGAGATCGCAACTTCCCCGATGCTTCGACCAATTACGAGACCTGCAACCTGTCGGTCAGGCAGGCGATGACGATGGCCACGGACATACCGTACATCGCAGATGAGATCCATCTAGGCAGGGCTCAGGAAGCCTATGCAATAATACCGCCGGCGACGCCTTTCTGGCATTACGCGGTACCTGAGGAGGATAAGTGGCATAATTACGGCATCGAAGGTGCGAACGCCCTCCTCGACGAATCGGGATACGGTAAATTTGATGATGATGGCGTCAGGATGAACGAGACTAACGATGCTAGGCTGGAGTTCGAGTTCTATTACATCCGCTCGAACCTCGCTGACGAACTGACTGCCGAGAAGATGCAGGAATGGTGGTGGGAGATTGGCGTCAAAGCCAACCTACACCCTGTCTCCGAGGGAATCTTATACTACCTAGAGTTCGAAATGGAGTACGACATGTTCATCTGGAGCTGGTGGCCCGACGTCGACCCAACATGGTTCCTGTCCGTGTTGACCACGGATGAGATACCCGTGGACAGTAGCGACAACACCAAATGGTCCGATACATTCTACTCGAACCCTTATTACGACCAGCTGTGGTTGGAACAGCAGCAAGAGATGGATCTGTACGAGCGACAGGCGATAGTCCACGAGATGCAGCAAATCGTGTACAGGGACTGCCCGTACATCTGCCTTGTGTATCCGTCCAGCTTGATTGCCTACCGGACAGACAGCTACGAGAATTTCCCTGATATGGAAGTCTTCACCGGAATATCTCCTAGTTCGTTTTGGTACTATTTCTCGATTATGCCGACAGATGAGAACCAGCTGCCGATCTTCGTGACCCCACCCTTGACTCGCTACGAGGCAGTCGTGAGCGAACCGATAACCTTCACCATCGGCGTCTCGGACCCTGATGGGGATCCAATCGGTCTGAACTGGTCCTTCGGCGATGGCGAGGTCGGCGGCAACTACATGGATGGCGATACGACCGTTGAGCGAATCATATCGTTTACACATGTGTACACGGAAGCCGCGGCAGATCTAACGCTCACGGTCGCGCTGAACGACTATCCGCAGCATGCGGGCGAGGTCGTCGCGACCTCGACGGTCGATGTGGTGCCTGTGCCGGACGAACCCCCAGTTGTGCTCAACATCAGTTACGACCCAATGTCTGCGATTGTCGGGCAGGAGGTCAGTTGGACCGTCTGGGCCGTCGACCACGAGCAGGGACCGGACGGCTTCGGACTGCTCTTCAATTGGGACTGGGATGACGGCACATATGACATCTCGTTCTACGAGAACGTGACTAGCGACATCCCGGTGGCAGACACTCAAACGCACGCGTGGTCCGAATCGGGGACATACTCAGTCACTGTCAATGTGATCGACGGGCCGAACAACGTCTCGGTATCCGTACCATACACGATTGGCGGCATCAACAACCCCCCGAATGCGAGTTTCACGGTGATGCCCGAAGAAGGACCTCCCGGGACCATCTTCACGTTCGACGCTTCATCGTCGTACGACCTTGAGGACCCTGTCGAACTGCTGCTGGTGCAATGGGACTGGAACGGAGACGGCTTATGGGACACACCTCTGTCGACCGAAAAGGTCGCCGAGCATCAGTACGTGTCCGAGGGGGCCTACACTGTGTTCCTGAGAGTTGTCGACACGGACAATCTTGAGGGACTGGACGTGCGGACCGTGAACGTAATCCAGGAGACGGGCATCTCGGTCACCGACGGCACGAGCGTGGCCATCTTCGAACAGACCGGGGATGTGATCGCGTACACGTTCTCCGTCGATGATATTGCCGATTCCGGTGAGACCTTTTCGACGGTTGCGATGTTGAGCGAGGTATACACCGTCACGCTGTATGGCGACTGGCTCTCCATCGAATGCTCCAGGACGCCGCCCTATCCGACCAACGGCACCGGGACGGGAAACAACATTGTCGCAGTCCGATTGGCTGGCGTCCCAGGTTATCCGGAAGGGCTCTGGGCATCGACGATCCTGGACTATGCGGTCGGGGACGGCGGAGTCGCGGAATCACGCTGGAACGCCCTCGGACCGGCGGACCAGATCGGACCGTACGGCGATTCGCTCTGTACCTATATGGGAGACGGTTATTCGCGAATCGTCCTCGGATGGTCCGCCCCGGCTATGGCCGCGGTGGAGGCCACGGTTGACATCGACAAGGACCGAATCAACATCGCCACAGTCGGAGGTTGGATCACCGCTCACATAGAGCTCCCAGACGGCTACGACGTCTTGGACATAGACCTGACGACGGTGTGCGTGGACGGCGTGGTCCTCGCTGACGGCGCTGAATGGAGCCTTGGCGACTATGACAAAGATGGCATCGTCGATCTCTCAGTCAAATTCGCGAAAGGGGACCTGACCTCAGCGCTGGAGGTCGGTGAAGAGGTCGAGGTGACCGTCTCGGGGGCGCTCATGAACGGAACGCTGTTCGAGGGATCGGACGTCGTGAAGGTGTTCAGCCCCAAATCTGAGACTCTTGCAGTTATCGCATTGGGAGTCCTCGTCAGCAGCGCCAGCCCGGAGATTCTGACGATGATCGCGATGGCTCTGGCGATTCTTGCTGGATTCGCCTTGCTCGGCGTCAAGGGGACACGACGGCTAACTGTGAGACGGTAGCTTTCGAATTCCGTTGGCTGAAACCAGCCGGAGAGGACGACGCGATCCCAGACGGAGCAGGCCTGAAGGCGTACGACGAGATTGTAGTCACCGCAACCGATAGGCCTGTAGATGTCTCTCTCGCACTAGCCGCTGCAGTCTCACTGGCGATTCTAGCCGCAATCGCATCCGTAGCCATCCTGGCAATGAAGCGCAAGAAGGGCTAGGGATTCTCTGCGCAGATTCCTGCCAGCGACAGAACCGGAGGTAGAGAAATCATGCTCGAAGGACACAAGCGGCTACTCGCCTCTCAAAAACGGGAGACCCCGCAACATAGCCCGTCCAGTCTCAGCTCCTGACCATAGAATATGCCCAGTCCGTCAGGCTAGCATGTCGTGCAACCTGAACCTCTGATTTCACGAAGAAAGGTGATGAAAAAGGTTTATATCCCGGTGCAAAAACCCTTTGATTGAAATCTGGCCAGTCATCGCGGTTCAAAGTCGGCTCACAGCGAGGAAAAGACCAATGAGGGGTGAATGTCATCTGTGAAGGGACGATGCAATGATAGTCTTGCGGGATGCCATCCAAATCAATGCCTCATCTGAGGACATCTTCGAATGGCTTAGTAACCTAGACAAGAACTACAGAGACTGGCATCAGGACCACGTCAAATGGGAATTCCGAGGCGGATTCCGTGAGGGATCCAAATGCTACTGCGAGGAATTAATTCACGGGAAACTCCACAGGATGAAGGGGAGAATCACCAGGCTGAGGAAGGACGAACTTGTGGAATTCAAGTTCAGCTTCCCAACCACTCTGATTTGTCCTGGAGGTTCATTCATCATCGAGCCTGACGGGAGCGGCAGTACCTTTGTGGCGACGCTCTCTTTCAGGTTTGCGGGTGTTCTCTCGAGGTTTGCGAAGAGGAGAATGAATTCCGTGAAGAACCACATGAAAGAGGAAGGGCAGAATCTCAAGAGAATCCTGGAAGGAGCAGAGACCTGTCCCAAAACCAACTAATTGATCATCAACCAGCTATTCAGTCTCACAGTCGATAGGATGCAACTAGTGATTGAGCAGGTCTTCCTGGTTCAACCACGGCTCACACCATGTGTCCGATAGCAGGCGTTCGGGTGTCGAGCGAATGGGCCTCGTCAAGGAAACCACGATTCGTAGTCCAAAAATGTGAACACGAAGTCCAGCCATCCCGTGTCCTCTCCGAAATCGAATAAGAGCCACAGGTAGATTGCAGTGTACTCGTTATGGACAATTGTCGACGGAAGCCACACCCCCAATCCCATCGCAGAGCCGCTATCCGCGGCATCGGCGTTCCCGACATACAGCACGACCTCCGACTGCAGAGTTGTTAGCGCAGTTTTCGCGCATGACCTCACCTCCCTGTCACCAGGAATCTTCGTCAAGCCCTGCAGGAACATTGGAAGGTCGATGAAACCGTAGCCGCCAGCAACCCCCCATATCAGATTCGCGTCACCCCGAGCATCGGATATCAACGGTTTATACGTAGCGTAATCCGACTCCAGTCGTGATTGAAGAAGGGTGGCGAGATCGTTCACAACGCCCGAGCACTCGAACATACCGCTCGGGCTTATCACCGCTAGATTGGCGGTGTTCCCGCCGTTCCCCGGACTTCCAGCAGCATACGAATCGGCGTACTCCGCGGCGATTACAGCAGCGACCTCAGTAACCTCCGTTGTCTCAGGCAGCGAGTTCATCTGGAGGAGCATGCGGTCATACGGATAGCCGTAGACGGGGACGTAGAGCTCACTAGCAAGCATGTAGTCTACGCTCAAGCCGTCGTAGGCGTTCATCTTTCCGAAGAGATACGCCACCTCGGCCATTCCCCCGCTGCAACTGTCGAAGGCGAGAACGTCTACGTGATGTCCCGAAAGGGCCATTCCCACGTAATCATATTCCATGGAAGACATGACTGGGAACCAAGGATATTCGAAATGATCGTCCCAGCACACGCCGAACAGTGGGCTCCCGTGATCCCATAGGATGACCATGAGATGCTCCGATGAGTACATCTCAGTTCCGAAGTCCACGAATGCTTCGAGTATCCTCCAGTCGGCCATGTGTACCTCCTGCCCGTTCAACTCAATAGGATCTTCGGAAGAGGGTGGTTTTACGGAAAGGCCGGGTATCACCTCGAGGCCGGTCGAATGTGCCTCGTAGAGATACACGGGTTCATCGTATCTATCCCATAGCACCAAAACCCTTACCTTGTCCGACGAGCCAACACTCACCATCTCCTCGACGTCCGTCTCGCTGTATTCGTCGAGGTTGTTGTCGCCATCCAGATAGATCAGCACCGTCCATTCGGCAATCTGTGAGTCCGCTTCCGCGAGGCACACAGGAGTTGCTGACGAGACGAGACACACCAAGACAAACGCCGAGGCCAAGATTCTGAAGTACTGAACTGTCACCTCACCACTTCCCCAAGCTAGCATGCCATCCGCGCTATAGAAGTGATTGCCGAATGAGGAGAGAGACAACGGGGCCATGGCGGGCAACTTGCCATGCTTACTCGTGTTTCGGATGCGCCTACCATACCGTCGGAAAAAGGGCCAGAGAAGGAGTTTAGCTCGGTGTCAATCCACTGCGATAGAAATGAGCCAGCCGTCCGAGTTTGCATGTCGCACAATGCAGAGCTAGGAATGGTCTGGACCGATGGAAGACCATAGGCACGAAATCATGTACTCGTAATAGCACATACCATCTCGCGGACAAAGCGCCTGAACGACTCATTCTCGACAAACTGCTTGTATACCTGGGTATCATCCGTTAGGAGCGACTGCATCACCAAATCAAGAGCGTGATCATGTGCAATTCTTGCAGTGTGCGGTGTGTTCTCCTTGGACTGGGCGCGAGGCTTCCTTCCTGATTCTGGATGCGCTAATATTGGGGATTCTTCGTTATCATGCACTTGAGGGCCGATTCATTCTTTCTTATTCATCACATCGGCCAGTTTCATAATTGCACTGGCAATTGCTCCACCCGCTATGATTGCCCCGACCAGAATCATAACACCTAGAACCACAATCGCAATTTCAATGTCCATTTACTCACCTCCTCTGCTATTCCTAGTTGAGTCTCATGCTCGCCTTCACTGCCTCCACCTTGATCTTTCCGGTGTCGTAAGTCTTGTTGACTGACCTCGCCACAACAATCGGGTCTGCTTTTGCGTCGCCCTTCGATGATTCGACCAGGGTTGAAGCGTTCATGGTTTCCTCACTCCCATCTCATTGATACGTCCATAATCCTGCAAGCTTAGTCTTGATGTCTATCTTCGGATCTTCCAAGGTTATTATGGTCTTCTTTTCCGAATTCATTCTCCCTTCCCGCAGTCGAACCGCCGTCGATTCCTAAATAGGTTTTGGCGCCTCCAAAGGAAGGTTTGACGCTTTCACTCATCATGTCCCACAGTTATAACAACACTTCCCTTCTTAAGTCCATTTTCGACATATCTATGAGCCTCGGCAGTCTTTTCCATCGGATACCTCTTATCTATGATAGCCTTCAGCTTCCCCGCCTCAATAAGTTCTCTGAGGAATGCCAAATCCTCGGGTGTGTCTTTTGTGAGTCCAGACAGTGCTTTCTTTCTGCTTGTCAGCCTAAGCCATAGCATCTTAAAGAGCCTCGGTAATCCGTAGGTGGTCGCAAGATAGCATCCTTCCTTCTTCAACGATTTCTTGCTGCCTGAGAACGGACTCTTGCCAATCGTGTCAAGAATGATATCATAGGCTTCGCCGCGCTGTGAGAAATCCTCTTTAGAGTAGTCAATCACTCTATCGGCTCCGACGGATTTCACCAATTCTGATTTCGCGGTGCTGCAGACGCCAGTGACTTCTGCCCCGAAGTGCTTGGCCAACTGTACCGCAAAGAGTCCCACACCACCTGAAGCGCCAAAGACAAGGATCTCCTGTCCACTCTGGACCTTTCCCTTTCTAAGGAAGTACAACGCGGTCAATGCTCCTTGAGGAACTGCGGCGGCTTGCTCGTAGGTCATATTGGCTGGCTTTACTGCCAGCGTCCCATCTTCAGGCAGACATATGTACTCGACATAAGCACCTGACTTCATTCCCGTAAATCCAAAGACCTGATCACCTTTGCTGAACAGTGTCACGTCTTTGCCGACCGCTTCGATCTCCCCGGCTAGTTCAGTCCCAAGTATAGGTTGCTTCGGTCTTCTGATACCAGACGCTATTCGCATTAGGATTCCGAACCCAGGTGGGGAAGTGCAACTTCTCATCCAACAGTCGTATTTCGTCACAGTTGTCGCATAGATCCTTATCAACAGTTCATTGTCCTTTGGCACAGGTTTTTCAATTTCTCTGAGCTGGAGTACTTCAGGCGGTCCGTACTCCTCGTATACGATTGCTTTCATGGTATTCCTCCGAGGGTTTTACTGATGCACCGTTAGTTTCCGGAATCCTTCGTCTTCGGTCAGCACACTCCCCATCCGAGCATGCCTCATCAACATCATCTCTGAAGTAAAGTTCGGCTTCCACCTGTAATCTTACAAAGATGCTTTCACAGCTCGGAAGATGATCAACCAAGCAGTGTTCGCGAAAAAGAGAAAGAAGAAAGGGGTTTGAGCCGTTTCACAGCTACCCTCCAAAGACGCGATAAAACGAGTATCATGTACCTAAGTCGTCCGAGCCAGTCATTTTGGCGGGTTCAAATCCCACAGGGTCCACTCTTTGGGAAAAGGCCATAGGGGCGGAAAGGGCTTTCTGCCAGGTGATTGAAGCACCAAATCGTCTATTCCGCATCCGGTAATATGGATGTTGCAGCTGCCAACTCAAAGGCATCAGTCTACCCTCCTTAGAGCCTCGACGGGAGCCAGCCTGGCCGCCGCCCTAGAAGGCGGAAGCGTGCACATCAAAGTGATGATGAACGCGACCACGGTCATGAGGACTAGGTCGAACCATGGAATGACGAACGATGTGGTCTGAGGGAATGCTCCCCAGCTATAGAGCCGGTATGACAGTGCAAGTCCAATCACCAATCCGAGGGTTATTCCGAGCAGCGACACGAAGGATGACTCTATGACGAAGGATTTCAATATCATGTCCCTCTGGTATCCAATGGCACGCATGACACCGATCTCCTGCCTCCTCTCGGCGACGTTCCGTACGGTGATGATGCCGAGGCCGGCTATGCCGACGATCAGGCCCATCCCGAGGAACATCTCCATGAGCTGAATGACCGAGGCTATCATGCTGAAGTCCATCTCTACCATGTCCCTCATCACTATCGTTGTCATGCCGTACTCGACAAACACCCTTTCAATCTGCTCGGCAATCTCCGCATTCGTCAGCCCTGTACCTTCCATGATCGAGAAGTAGTACAGCGTCTTCTCGCTCGTCGGCGCAATCTCCGCGACGAGATCGTCCGATACGAATATCCCCTGGACGAACATCTGATCCCACAATCCGATCACAGTCAGGTCGACAGTAGTGCCGTTGATTGTTGTCACCATCACCGTCTGCCCGACTTCCAGGCCTATGGTGTCGAGGCCGTACACCTCCTGCATCGAGCCACCGACAACTATGGCGACAGTGGGATCGGTCGCGAGCGCGGACCAGGCTTCTGCGTCAGTCTCATAATCGGCCAGCCTTTCCGCAAGAGGAAAACCTCCACCATCGATTATCATGTCATCGAACCCAATCAGCGTATGCCAGTACGACTCGCTGTCCCCTTCGGGAACGATATTGACGCTGGCCATCAGCGCACCAGACACACTGCCTATCGCCGACCCACCTATCGCTTCGTCCAGTCTGTCGAGGCCTGAGGTCATCTCGTCATCTGGGAGGTCCCTTATGGCAATTCCAATAACGTCGTATCCGCCAGAGAACTGCTCGGTAGACGCATCAACGCTCTCCCTCGAGAAGGACGCGACCATTGCGAAGACGACCACAGTGAACATTATCAGCGAGAACATGAAAAGGGTTAGCCCCGTTCGGAACTTCTTGTTCATCGGGTAGCTGATTGCGGATTTGATGATTGCGGAACGCGATCCTCTTTGTCCGAAAAGCCTCGTCACTCCTCTCAGCAAAAGATCGCTGTTGAAGATCGCGACAACGACTGCCCCAGTGACGAGGAGAATCCCCGCCACGACAAACATATCCATCTCCCCCGTCGTTGCCCCAAAGAGGTCTTCACTGATGTTCAGGGGATCCAGAGTCCAGAAGATCATGAAGGCGCCGACGATCGTGAACGACACCCGTGAGCTCACGAACCTCACAGCGAGCAAGGCGACCCCGAGCACAGCGATGCATGGGCCAGAGGCAACCAGGGACGCCATCTGGGACTGGGCCCCCGAGGCGGTCAGAACGATGCCGAAGGCTATGGCGAGTATCCCCAGCACGATGTACCTCTTCTCCGACCGGATCAGAACTGGCTCAGGAATGTCCCTTATCGCACGGACGATATTCAGCTTGCTGACCCTCCAGGAGGCAAGCGCCACTGTCGCCAGCGTGAGGAGGAATCCTGCACAAGCGGCGATGCCGAGACTCTCCCAGGTGAAGTGGATTGCGAAGGCCATTCCTTGATCCGAGAATACTGTGGAGAAGGCCACCATCATTACTCCAGCGATCAGGAGCCCCACGAAGGCTCCGACTGCGGACGCCATCAGTGCGTACACAGTACCCTCGAAGAGGAAGGTCTGTGTCAGATCACCGCGCTTCATTCCTATAGCCCTCGATATTCCCATCTCGGGCTTCCTCTCCTCAGCTAGCATGACGAATATGTTAACGATGAGCATAGCGCCCGCTATGATTGTGAAGGAACTCATGAAGACGAACATCTGAGTCATTTCGTTCCCCGCCTGTTCGGCCGTTTCTACGCTATCCTTCTTCTCCTCCGATAACTCGAACGACACCTCGGCGGGGAGAGCGGCCTCCAGCTCCATGACCGCCTCATCCGTCACCAAGTACCCGTCTTCTATTCCGCCGATGTTCGACACGTCGATCTGGTTGATGAGGCCTGGCCCCGGACCAATCGTAGCCTGGACGTATGACAGTTCCGCGAACAGCATCGCGCTGCTGAACCACAGCGCCATGCCAGAATCCTCAGCGATTAGCGCGACAGTGAACGTCACGGGGATGCCGTCACCGTTTATCACGACCACGGTGTCGCCGACGATTGCATCCAGGTCATCTGCGAGCTCCGAGTTGATTACGGCGCTTCCGTCGGCAACTGCGTCCGCGGTAATTGGGTTCCCGCTCCCATCGAGAAGACTGTTGACTGTGTTGGTCGGATCGAAGCCGAAAATTGTGGCCTGTGGTGACGACGAATTGAGCCTGGGATTGATGACGGGAAGCCACTCCCTGACCGCCGGGGCAAGCTTGTCCACATGCGGCAAAGCACCTGCGTCAAGGCTGAAAGCGAGGTCGGTCGCGACGCTCTCGTTGAAGTAGGTCGTGTCGCCAACCTCATCAGCGACGTACACAATTATGTCGACCTCACCCGTCTTCTCAAAGGCCTCCTGCTTGCTGATGTAGTCAATTGTGTCTCCGATGATCAACGATCCGGATATCATGGCCGTTCCTATCAGCAGCCCCGAGGCTACTATCACGACGAACCTCTTTCTCCGTGAGATGTTTCTTATTGCCATGCGCGCCAGGACAGGTCTCCTGAGCGCCATTACCGTCACGAGCAAGATGACGATAGAAACGAGCATCGCCAGCAGTTGCAGGGTATCCATAGCGAATCACCTCTTCAGAACGGAGCAGGGACGAACTCCTTCTCAATGAGTCCGTCCCTCATGGTGATGATCCGGTCAGCCATTCTGCCCACGTTGTAGTCGTGGGTCACGATTATGAATGTCTGTTTGTTCTTCTCGTTCAGGCTCTTCAGGAGGGTCATCACCTCCCCTGATACCTCGCTATCGAGGTTGCCCGTCGGCTCGTCACCGAACACAATCTCAGGATCATTGACCAGTGATCGCGCAATCGTGACACGCTGCTGCTGCCCGCCCGACAGTTCGGCAGGCTTGTGGCTCTCCCACTCCCTTAGGCTCACAGAATCCAGCGCCTCGAGAGCCCTGGTTCTGGCGGCCTTCGGGCTGTGGCCTCCGAGGAGAAGCGGGAGTTCGACGTTCTCGACGGCTGTGAGGACCGGAAGTAGGTTGTAGGCCTGAAATATGAAACCTATACTCTCTGCCCTGTAACGGGTGCGCTCGCGGTCCGACATCGATGTCAGCGGCGTTCCTCCGATGAGCACCTCGCCACCTGAGAGGTCATCCAGTCCGGATATGCAGTTGAGGAGGGTCGTCTTTCCGCAGCCGGACGGACCCATGACCGCCACCATCTCTCCGCGCTCGATCGAGAGGCTTACGCCTTTGAGAGCTTCCACCTTGACTTTTCCGGTGTCGTAAGTTTTGCTGACCGACCTCGCCACAACAATCGGGTCCGCTCCCGGGTCGCCCCTCGATGATCCGACTGGGGTTGAAGCGTTCATTGTTTTCTCACTCCTATCTTTCATTGACGCGTCTATAAGCCCCTAAGTCCTGGGCAAACTCCTCGGCATGTCTGACGTCTTTCAGCATTAGATCCACCCATCTACCAACTCGTAACATGAGAGCAGCGTACTAGTCCTCTCTTTCCAGTTTGAAGAGCTTAACACCGACAATTGACGGCCATACAGCAGTCAGGATCAGTCCGATGAAGGGCAGTATCATTGGGACATTCATCTTGAATCCTCCTTCTTTGGTCAACTAATCCTCTCCTACCAGCCTACCGAATCAGCGCTCATCACTCAAGTCCTCTTTCCTTTTCACACGTAAAGTTCGCAGCTTGCTAGTCAACCTATTAGCAGCCTTCGATGCCCATCTCAAAGGAGTGCGGGTCGCGTATCGTGCGCGAAGATGAGAAGGTAGGAGTTTGGCTCCGGTCAATTCTACTGAGAAAAGGCCATAGGGGCGGGCGGAAGAGAAGGCATTTAGCCATCATTGTTGCGATCCTGCTGTGAACTTGGTTAAGAAGGTTAACATACAGGGAAAAAGAGATTGAGAAGGAGTTTAGCTCGGAGCTAAAATCGCGAAATTGAAATTTAGCCAGTGTCTAAAGTATACATCCGGCTCCCTACGCCGCTAATCGCAGTCTGTTTCCCAGGATTGGCTGATCGGCAACTAGAACTGGAGCAGAAGGCGACCTAATCGGGGAAGGTCACAAAGAAAAGAGAAGAGGCCGGCCCGGCCTCTTCAACATTGAGGTTTGGTGCATTCTCCCCGAATTCCAATCCTCTCTGATTAGAAAAGAGCCAGTAAGATGAAAGTGGGGTAGATCGGATTCGGTTCTGACCCTACTGGCTAGAAATCTAATTAGCGCGCTTTGGGAATCGGGAGAATGGCCCAAACCCTTTCCCTTTTCATTCCCTATGGCCTTTTCTCACGGACATGGCTGATTAAGTAATTCGGCCTGCAAACATCGATACAAATCATCTGTAACGCAGGTATATGTTAAGGCATATCTCCAACACGACCAGAATACATCCAATGACAAAGACAAAGATTATTGCGCAATCCCTCAACCTCTTCAGCGGGGCCCTTCTCTCCTCCAAAATCATGCGACTTTCGTTGGATCTCCTGGAATAATGAGGTCTCTTGATTTCTGCATCGGAGAAGACCTGTTCGCGGCCAGGGCCCCTCTTGATGAATCGGACAGCCCCAGCAACCTGTTCATGAAAGAATAAAAGAAAATCGGACTCGCCCCTCTCATAAGGGGCGAATCCTCGTTTGTTGCGTGCGCTGTGCCTAGTTGTAGTCTGCCAGGAAATCAGCCCAGCCCATATCGATGGCAAACTGCACATCCGCGTAGTTGGCTCCGAAGTAGCGCCATTCGCCTTTTGTTGCCCAATACAGGGTCAATCCCCTGCTATCTGGACAATCATGATTCGCGTAGATAGCGATGACAGCGCTGTCAATCGCGGCTACCATGCCTGTGGTCGCACTCCTCAGGGCGGGGTCAGAGAACCGGCTGTCGGCCAGGAGGGTATCTCCGAGATCCGCCATGTCCACGTAATTCATCGTTCCAAACGCGATGTAGGCCTTCTTCAAAGCGTCCTTGTAGACCCGTCCATAGGCGCCGAGGTTGTCATGCATCAAACCGCACCACGTCTGGAACGTTGCCGTCGACTGACTGATGCTCAGGATATCCACTGCTGAAAGTGTGACGCTCATGGCTGATGTCTGATCGTAGTGCTCTCCATACCCCTCCACCATATCGACTGCCACCTGCGCAGGGGTTCTTGTCGGGTCCAAGGCTGCTGAAGTCAGCATGTCATCGTAGGGAAATCCCTCCAGCGGAACTGACTCCTCAGAGCCAACCATATAGTGGACCAGACCGGTGGTAGACGCTTCGTAGGCCACTTCGATGCTCCCCATCAGACAAGCGTCGAACGACAGAATGTCAATGAACACACCTGCATCCTCGATTGCGGCCTTCATTTCAGGCATTCGGATTTCGTCTCCAGATGTCTGGTCATAACTGAATTCCTTCCATCCCGAACCGTGATCTGATGCCGTAACAGACAGCTTCTCAGAGGGGTATAGGGTTGAGACTTCACTGATAAACCAACTGAAGGTAGCTCCGTCTCCAAAATTCATCTCAGGATATGTGTTGACAACCTGATAGCTGTCGCCGGAAATCTCGAGGAGTTCTGTCCCATCGGTTTCCAGACAGTCCACCATAACGGCAATTCTGATGTCCGGACTTGCTGGTATGCTCAGCAATGATGGGAGGCTCGCACTTTCCCAGTCGTCCTCAAGATCATTGTCGACGCTCATGTACACTGCAAAGGTCCATGAGACTACAGTTTCTCCGCTTGCGTTCAGATTCACACATACCCCCGGTAGTATCAGGATAGCTGCCAAGGTTGCAACAAAACACACTCCAATCGTTCTATGTGACATTTCCCATACCTCCAACTGGAAAGGTTCGGCATCTCGACCGCGCCTTGCCCCTCCGAAAGAGGTATGGAATTCGGAGTATATCAGCGTGACCAATTTGCCTATGGCCTGCATCCATCAGGCGACTTCGCAAGAGAGATGATTATGACGACGAGTCGCTACCCTCTCAATCTCAGCAATTCGTCGCCACTTGCTCGAAGCACTGATGCCGACCAAGTAAGGTCTGCTGACAATTCTGCAGCCTCTGAAGGAGCCTTTCCCCTTCGAGCATTGTGATGTCTATGCGGACTGGAAACCCTCACATGTCAAGACGCTACTCGTGGCTGAATCTCCAACGGCGTCCTACCCAATAGAACACGACTCGATGTTGCTTGGCGTCGGTTGAGAAGTTGGAGTTAGATTAGAAATGAGAGGGCATAGTGAGTCGCACACGCGACTCATAGGATTGACAGAACCCGGAATAGGAAGGCGATACGGTTTGCGGACCGGTATACCATAAAACTCAGAAGGTAGACCCGGCTCAGCTCAATTCCTTGCGATAGAAGTTGCCCAGTATACCGGGTTTGCATGTCGCACAAACTGAACCTCACGTTTCACGAGGAAAGGCGATGAAAGGGTTTATATCCCGGTGCAAAAACCCTCTGATTGAGAATGAGCCAGTCATCTCAGTTCAAAGTCGGCTCCCCGCACAACACTATAGGACATACCTCATCCCATGTCGCTCCTTCCGTCATGGAAGACAGGATGGAATCACGATAACCGCGACTCGTAATCCTCATATCTCGGGCGGCGGACGATTTTGATGTCGTTGGATTTCGTGAGTAACGCGATTGCCGGGAGAGGTATTCCATTAAACATGTTGTTGCTCACGACTGAGTAGGACGCCATGTCGGGGAACATGATCCTTGACCCTCGGTGCAGTGGCTGCTCGAACGAGTAGTCTCCGATGACGTCTCCAGACAAACAGCTTCGACTTGCCAATCGATACCCGTGCCCGTATCTGCGGGGTTCGTCACCGCCTATGACGTTCGGCTTGTACGACCCGGTCAGCACGTCTTGAACGTGAGCCCAGGCAGATATGTCCAGAATGGCGATGTCAATCTCGTTGCAGACGATATCGAGCACCGTCGCGAGCAGGATCCCTGCATTCAACGCGACGGCTTCCCCCGGCTCCATGTAGACGTCCACACCGTGCTCCGCTCTGAAATCGGAGATGATTCGGCACAGTCTGTCGATGTCGTAGTTCGGTGCGGTGATGAGCTGCCCACCGCCGAAGTTCACCCATCTCACTTGCGATAGATGATGCCCGAACTTCTTCTCGATGACCGCGATCAGCTTCTCCAGGGAGTCGGAGTTCTGCTGACACAGGGCGTGGAAGTGGAGTCCTTCTATTCCCTCAGGAACGCTTCTGAGATCATCGGCCTTCACTCCGAAGCGGCTGTACCTCGCGCACGGGTCCCACATGTCTACGGCTACCTCGGAGTACTCGGGATTGATCCTGATGCCGCAGCTTATCCTGCGCGGGTTCGCCTCCACGAGCTGGCCAAGCCGTTCCCATTGGCCAATGGAGTTGAAGACGATGTGGTCGGAAATCTGCAGCAGCTCCTCAAACTCATGGTCGTCATATGCAGGGGCGAACACGTGTACTTCCTTCCCGAACTTCTCCTTCCCAAGTCTCGCCTCGTAAAGCCCGCTCGCGCAGGTGCCGTGCAGGTATCTGCGAATAGTGGGGAACAATTCGGGCACGGTGAAGCCCTTCAGCGCCATGAGGATCTTGCACCCTGTCTGTTCCTGAACCCTGCCAAGAATCTGGCAGTTCTCCTCGATCGCCTGTTCGTCGATAACGTAGCATGGTGATGGAACCTGGGCCAGCGCGTGTTCCTCGAATCTGCTCGTCCGCTCCACGGTGGCCCATAGGCATTCCTGTCTCAAAAAGAGTTGCTGTCTTCCGCCTGATGCTTGCTGCAGGCCCTTCGTGCAAATTCTATGAGCCTCTGATTGAAAAAGGGCCAGAGGGGCGGATATCAGAGGTTTGTAGGTCGCATGATCGGTCTCGAGGCGGACTTGAAGGAGAGCTGAGGGGACCGTTATTCGTCGTCGGTCCCCGGCTCTGCCTTTCCTCCGGGACGGCGCTTCCTCCGTACCGCGATGGCGACGGCTATCAGGACTATCACGGCCATGGCTGCGAGCGCGACGATGAGCCACGGTATGCCGGAGTCCGGAACTACCTCGTCCTGGAGACCCGCTATGCCGAACAGGGACAACCCTGACACATTGGCCCACAGATAACCCTCGTAGGAGACACCGAACAGCTCCACATTCGTCGTGTTCACGCCGGCGGTGTCGACGATGTCGGACAGCCGGACCCATACTCCGTCTGCGGACATGAGGAAGAGCTGCAGAGTGCTCTCGTTCAAATCCTCGGGATCGTCCCCGTCCCCGTCGCCGTTTACATCGAGGTCTGACGACCTGTAGTATATCTTGATCAGCGAGCCGGAGACGACATCCGGCATGTCGGGGTCGAACGACTGGAGCTCGATCCGGACGTACTTGTCCATGATGACCTCGCCGGATGCCAACGCATCGGAGCCTGAAAGGCTATCCTCGACCTCGTCGTCGTACAGCTTCTCGACCTCAATCCGGAAGGTAGTCATGTTGCTGAGCTTCGTCCAGACGAACGTGTCAGTGACCCTCATCGTGTCCATCTGATCCAGAAGGAGGCATGACCTCGGGTTCAGGTAGTCCACCATCACGCTCCTCTCCGAGACGGTCATGCGCATGCTCTTGAGCACGCCCAGCACACGGATCCAATCGGTATCGTAGGCGTGCGAGAGCATGACGATGGTCTGCGTTTCGTTCCACAACCCGTACCTGACGGCCATCCTACCGTACTCCGAATCGAGCATCTGAACAAGAACCTCTCCGGAGTCCTCTAGTATGGAGTGTATGATGCCGCCCGCAGTGCCTTCCCCCGCTTCCGGATGGCCGACTAGCACGATGTACCTCGCAGCGGTATCCTCTGCGAGCAACGCGTCCGGACCCACTGTCCTGACGTCGGCGCTCTGCGCGAGCTGGTTCGCGAACTCGGCCGAGCCCTCCACATCGTCGTAACAGAGGACGACCTCGTCCTCGAGTTCGAGCAGGTAGTCGAGGTCGAGGGAGTCGGGTATACCATCACCGTCAGAGTCCGTGCTCTTCGGGTTGAGGCCGAGTTCGAGCTCTCTCGAGTCGTTCACCCCGTCGCCGTCCGTATCGTTCGACAGCGGGCTCATCAGGGACGAGATCTCGAACCCGTCCGAGAGCGTGTCTCCGTCAGAGTCCCCGGAGGTCGCGTTGGTGTTGAACAGAACCTCACGACCGTCGTCGATACCGTCGCCGTCGGTATCTGCAGAGCGAGGATCAGCCCCGAGCTCGTACTCCTGACCGTCAAACATGGAATCCCCGTCGGTGTCTGGATTCTTAGGGTCAGAGCCAAAGCCGAGTTCCATCAGGTCGTCCAGCCCGTCTTGGTCGGTATCGGGGGCATTCGGGTCCAGGTCTAGAACGAACTCCTCGTAATCGGACAGTCCCTCGCCGTCGGTGTCCTGTAGCTTCGGGTCGCTGCCGAACTCGACCTCGGCTCCGTCCCCGAGGCCATCGCCGTCGGTATCCCAGTGCGTCAGGTTGGTCCCAAGCTTCCACTCATCCAGATCCTGAAGACCATCCATGTCAGGATCGATCGAGCGCGGATTGGAGAGCATGGCAAACTCGTCGGGGTCGGGAATGCCGTCGGCATCTGTATCGGGCGTCATCGGCTCGCTCGTGACGTTGAACGAGGAGGCGGACTCCTCCGTCGTCACGGTTATTAGCCACCCGCCATCCTCCTCGAAATCCGTCAGGCCGTCGCTGTCGGCGTCGAGGAAGACATAATCGGGCTCGGCTTGGATCAGCTCCATGTAGTGAGAGCATCTGGTCACGTTCAGCCAGCTCGCTAGGTAGATCCGGTTCTCGCCGTCCACCGCAATGCCGTTGGCCGCGATGTAGTCCTCCTCGAAGCTGCACATCCATCTGCCGTTCGACGTCCATTTCTGTATGCGACCCGCGAAGTCCCCGCTACCGTCGATCGTGAGTATATCGCCGTTGGCGTCGAGCGTCATGCTCCTGACCCTGGCCAGGAACCCGTCCTGAGTGCCAGTCTCGCCCCACATCGTCACGAACGTGCCATCGGATTCGAACTTCTGGATCCTGTCGTTGCCCGCGTCGGAGATGTAGACATACCCATCCTCACCGACATCGATGTCCGCCTCGTTTGATCTCAGGTAGAACTGTCCAGGTCCAGTGCCATATTCTCCCCAGAAGGTCTCCTCCGATATCATCTCAGTTCCGTTCATTACGAATTTATGAACGACATCGTAGGAGTCCATGATGTACAGATAGTATGTATCGGGGTCCGGACCGTCGGGGTCCAAAGTCATTCCGAATATATCGACGTCGATCCCCACGAGATCGACACCGGGTATCTGGCCCACGAGCGTTCCGTTCACCGCATAGATGAGAATGTTCGCGTTCACGCACGCGAACAAGAGGGTCTGGTGCTCGCCCGACACGTTCATCGACATGCACTCGAGCTCCGTTGCCCTGCCTGAGGTCGGGAACCCTCCTACCTCTGTCCCGTTCCGGTCGTATATCACGATGGCGCTGTAGTTCTCAGTGTACACGAATCCGTCCTCGTCTACCACCACGCAGAAGGGTAAGTAGTCCGCACCTAGAGCGAAGGAATCGCTGAAATCGATATGTGTAAGATAGTAGTCCGTGATCTCGTCCTGAGTGCCGTCCCCATCGGTGTCGGCGCTCCTCGGGTTGAGTAGGCAGTAGTACTCCTCGAAGTCGTTGATCCCGTCTCCGTCAGTGTCGCTCAGATGGGGGTCGGAATTGACCAGCCAGTAGTAAGTATCGTTCCTGTAGGTGAAATTGACCGCCCAGCCGTGATACTCGAAGAAGTCCGTGAGGCCATCCCCGTCCGAATCAGGGTTGGAGAAGTTGTATCCTCTGGCGTGCTCGAATCGGTCATCGAGACCGTCCAAGTCGGTATCGCGCCCGTGCCGGATGTTCGGGTCTGAGCCGATCGTCAACTCGTATGCATCGCCGAGGCCGTCGCCATCGGAGTCCCACCTCCATGGATCTGTGCCCGCTGAAACCTCCTCTGACTTGTTCAAGCCGTCCCCGTCGGAGTCGCTCGAGACCATGCCTCGCCATTCGCCGAACTCGTCGATGCTGCCGGGCATGACGTCGAAGTATATCGTGGTCCAGTGGGAGACCTGGGTGTCGGACGGGTCGTTGGTCTGCGACTCCCTGTCGCACCACCATCCGAAGAACCACCAACAATCGTCGTAGTATACCCTGTAGTCGGAATACAGGCCGACGGCCACCGGGAAGTTGACCATGCCGATGCCCGGCTTCACCCAAGCCTCAGTCTCGTACAGGACCGACTTGGACGTTGAGGTGGAGACTGTGGAGTTCTCCACTGTCCAGCCACCTAGCGTTGACCCGGAACCCCATGGTACCGAGATGACCTGGTGCGGTATGATGTAGCTGTCCTTGAGGTCGGAATCGCCCCCGTCGCCGGTGATCGTCACATTGCCGTACAGTCTGCTCCTGTAGGATATGTTGTCACCAACGTCTATCCCGTTCCCGTCCACGTCCACGAAGGACATCTCGGAGTCGACATAGTCCAAGTCGACATTGCTCCGGGTCCTGGTGTCAGTGAAGCAGTCGATAAGCCACCCGATGAACAAACCCATGAAATCGATCCCGAAGAGCTGCAGCACCGTGTCCACCAAGGCGATCACCAGGGCGATGACCGCGCCCACAGGGCCGCCGAATGCTGCTAAGGCCAACAGCGTGAGAGAGTACGCGAGCATGACTACAGAGTAGGTGACAGCGATGCCCGTGCCGACCGCTCCCCAGCCGAGTTCTTCGCCTATCGCGAAGAGCGCGTATAACGAGATACCAACAGCGAGGATCACGCCGATCACGTTCATGGCCGTACTGATACGTTGAACAGTAGTGGTCGAGCTTGTCAGGGTCTGTTTGATCGAGTTGAACGTGGTCTTGAACATATCCCAGGTGCTCTGACCGGCGGTCTTAGCAATGGTGCCGAGCCGCGCGAAGGCCTCACAGAAAGCATAGGCAGTATCGAGCATCTCGATGGCCGTGAAGATGATGTCTACCGACATCATGGTCACTTCTATGATGGCCTCGACGGTCTCATCCAGGAACACGACTTCGGGGTAGTCGTGGTCTACGGCCACGCCTCCGACAGAAGCGATCGCGAATTCGCCACAGTACCACGCCGACACGAGGCTGACCGTGGTTATCAGAGCGCTCTCGTTCAGGTCCCAGTCCCTGACATCTTCGATGACCTCGAACAGCTCGAGGGGCGTTTCGTCCCCTCCCGTGTACCAGCTGGAGCGGAGAACCTTCGAAACAATCGTGGGCTCACTCGTCAGGTCGACCGAAAGTGGGCCGTCGAGGATATACGCCTCTGAGAGCTGTCCCAGCTCGATGCAGACGGCCTCATCTTCCACACCGACGATCACAGGCAGGGTCTCTCCCACCGCTATGGATTCAATGGCGGAGGGGATCATTGTCGACATGGCTTCCTGCAAGGCCAAGTCCAGGTGCGAGAAGCTCCGGACATCCGACACGATTGCCGTGAGATTGTAGTCCCCGAGCAACGCAGGGACGTCATCCAGGCTGTTCGACGAGTTCCTGAGATACTCGTACGCGAGAAGCAGGTTGGCCGCGATCAGCTCGTCAAGCTCGGCTCCGTGGAACACGCCGACGCTGGAGCCGAAGTTCTCGCTGACCTCGAGCCCTGTCAGCGTGAAATCCTCGTAGTAGGTGGCGAGGATCATCGGAGACGACACCACCCCAAGGTCGATCTCAGTGAACATGTTGCTGCCTTCGGACTCCGCATCATCCGCGGTCAATGTGCCATCTGATGTGGCCGTCAGGTTGTTGCCATTTCCTGCAACGATCACCACGGAACCATCATCATCCCTGTTGAACACGAACTCGGTGTCGACCGTTATCTCATCCGATGACGCGGATATTGACCCGTCTGGATTGAGCGTCAGATAGAGACCGTTGGAGGCCATGAGGGAGCCTCGGTCTTGCCCCAACGACGTCCAGACGAATGTCTCATTCGCTCCAATGTCGGCCCCGTTGGCCAGGATCGAACCGTCAGCCTGCAGGCGCAGGTAGTCGCCACTCTCCGATGCGAACGCCCTGATCTCGTTGTCATTCAGGCCGCTAACCCTCCACATGAGGCTGAGGTCGAGAGACACGCTGAGCGATGATGCGGTCTCAGGGAAGAACATCCTGCCCTTCAGGGCGACCATGTTGCCATATTCCCATACAGGAAACAGCGGAACATATGCCGATGTGTCGTCTACTACAATCCCGTAATCCTCGATCTCGCTCTGATCCGGGAGGTTCTGACAGTCGATCCTCAGGGTCGGTATGATGACGACATCTTCGACCGAGCTGTCAAGGTCTCTGAACGACCCCCTCGAATCGGTGGGCCAGTCCCAGCTCTGTTGTATGAGTCTCATATGATCGGGGTTGTTGGTCCTGAGCTGAAACGACACATAGGTCGGGCCTCCCGAAGACTGCACTGCAATCTCGAAGCCGCTCTGGAGCGTAGTCTTCGCGAAGGGCGACGTATCAAGATAGTCAGGCACTCCGTCATCGTCGTTGTCCGGGTCCCACGCGTTGGGCAGGCTGTCTCCGTCGAGGTCGAACGTGACGTTCGTCACTTCCGCGTAATCGGGGAATCGATCATCGTTGGAGTCGGCCTTGGCGGGGTCCATGCCCATGAACGCTTCGTCGTAGTCACTCAGCCCGTCGAAATCGCTGTCCGGATTGAAGGGGTCTGTACCGATGACGAGCTCAACCGAGTCGGGCAGACCATCGCTGTCAGAGTGGTTCGTATCGTCCGTGTTGTTCATCAGCTCGCCCACGAACCTGCTGAGATCCCGGAAGGCCGCGGGGATCTCATGCGGGGTCTGCAGGGATTCAGCCTTCTTCTCGTCCAGATTGTTCAGCAATGGCTGAAATGCGACGAGAACCAGACAAACTACGACGGCTATCGAGACCACAGTGATGCATCGACGTGAAAGCATGCTCTCCTCCCCTCATAGACGCTCAGAATTCATGCGAAATCGTCATCCATAACGATAACTCTTTGGGTCTACATCTTTAAAAAGGACCTAATCTTGGACTAAGCTCCCGCATAGCGCACAACCAGTGGCCACGAGCAGAACTCGCGAGACGGTCAGCCCGGTGCAAAACCCCTCTGATTGAGAATGAGCCAGTCATCGCGGTTCAGAGTCGGCTCCCTAAACAGCGGTATCCGGACCAGAACTATGGGTACTCCATTATCGGGCCTAACCGCGTGGAAAGCTACAAGGTGGAGAGTGCATGGTCTGTTCGAGAGTTGCTGAAGGACGGCATCATTCTAATAGCCGCGACCGCCATCACGTGGTGACTGGATACCGTGCCAGATAAGCCATTGTTCATCCGACGTCTGGAGCAGAATGACTGCTATGGAAGCGTTGTCTCAGCCAAGCATCTCGAAGAGCTCGGTAAGGAGATTGGGTCGTTGCATAGCGAGGGACTGCTCGACGATGAATTCTACCGCGATTTTGCAGACCCCTATTTCACACCGAGACTATCTAAAAGCATCCCAAATGCGAAATCGATAATCGTCGTCGCGGTGCCGCAACCCATCTTACGGACGACTTTCCACTGGGAGAGCCGCAAGGTGCAGGTTTTCGTCCCCCCGAACTATCCTGACGCGCACAAGGTGACCTGGCGAGCCAGGCACGAATTGAAGAGGGCTTTCAGGCCAAGGCAATACAAGTTCGTGAGGGCCGTGTTGCCCGTCAAACTCCTTGCCGTCAAGAGCGGCCTGGCCAAATACGGCAGGAACAACATCACATACATCCCGAAGTACGGCAGCTTTCACCGCCTAACGGCTTTCTTTTCCGACTACGAAAGCCCGAACGACAACTGGCGGGACAAGGAGGCGCTTCCACTGTGTGCGAAGTGCAGGGCATGCATCAACGCCTGTCCGACGAGCGCCATCCAGAAAGATAGGTTCTTGATCCGGGTTGAGAGGTGTCTGACTTATCTAAACGAGAAGGAAGCGAAGCACGTGTTTCCCAAATGGGTGGATGCTTCGGCCCACAACTCAATCGTCGGCTGCATGCGATGTCAGAGGGCTTGCCCCTACGACAAGGATGTTGTCGATTGGCACGAGGACCGAGGAGAGTTCAGCGAAGAGGAGACCGCATATCTTCTCCGGGGCAGGTTCAGGGGAGATAAAGCCGCGGAAATGCAGAAGAAGTTGAAGAGAGTCGGCCTCGACCTGAGCATATTCCCGAGGAACTTGAAGGTTCTCTTGGACAGGGAGTGATGCTTGCCAGGGGAGCTCTGTTCAGAGGCTGGAGAAAGGCGTAATGAATGAGTCATATGGACGCCAATCCCTCTGATTGAGAATTGGCCAGAGGTCGCGACTCAACCACGGCTGGCCGTGAGAAATGGGTTCCAGTTAGGTGAAGAAATCTACTTTGTTTCCACGCAGGCACACTTGTAGGCTCTATGACAAATCAAGTCCTTCCTCATGCGGGAGCCATCTCTGAGTGTAATTCTCGCTCAGTTTCCATAGTCTCCTGGCTAGTGCTGGATCGTTGGACTCCTTCGAGGTCGTCACTACTTTCCTCTTTCTGAAGCATTGTCCCGAGATGTCCGATGTTTCTGGCGAGCTAGCCAAATAGACGGAGGTCACCGCGCCCTTCTCGGGACTAGCTCCGAACACCCTGAAGAAAGCCCTTCCAAACGCTCTTGCGTTTCTCGACAGGCCCGTGGCGACAAGCCCTGGCATCAAACAGTTGGCGGTTACGCCTGTACCGGTCAGTCTCCTTGAAAGCTCCTTGATGAAGAGTATGTTCGCCAGCTTTGATTGCCTGTAGGCCCTCATCGCGTTGAACTTCGTCTTGAACTCAACGTCGTCGAAATTGACGGTCCCGCCATGAAGTCCCGAGGAAACGCTGATAATCCTTGCTGGGCTGCCCCTCTCCATCAAATCAAGAAGCAGGTTCGTCATCAGGAAGGGCGCGAGATGGTTTACCGCGAATGTATTCTCTATTCCGTCCTCCGAGACCTTCCTTTCTTTCTCCCACGTCCCCGCGTTGTTGATTAGAACGTGCAACCCGCCATATTTCTCCCGGAACTTGGTGCAACAATCGTGCACAGAGGATAGGGATGACAGTTCGCATTCGAGGAAATCAACCATTTCGTTCTTGGAAACAGCCATTATCTGGTCTCTTGTAGTCTCTCCCTTTTCGACGTTCCTCGCCGTGAACACGACAGTCGCTCCCATCCTCCCTAAGGCCAACGCTGTTTCTCTTCCGATGCCAGATGTGGCCCCAGTTATCAGGCAAATCTTTCCTCTCATCATGCCGGCCATGTCATCATCATATGTTCTGACCGTCATTGTCTTTTGCCCGATTTAGACAGAACTTGCATCTGGGAGAGGGCAATCTCATACCGCCTCCCCCTGAGAAGAGACCGTCGGGAAGGAGCGAAGGAATGGCCTTGGCTCGGTGCAAGAATCGCGAAATTGACTTCTAGCCAGTGTCCGGAGTTCGAATTCGGCTCATTGCCAAGCGTAGCTCACTTTCTGCGAACGAATGCTTTTCATGAAAATTCAGACCATTATCTCGTGAGCATTCGCGTCGAATCCCAGTGCTTCATGAATCAGGAGCGATTGGATTGACGGAGCAGAAGGGGCGGAACAGTGGCTCTAAAAGCATCGGGGCGGAGTAACTCTTATCTATTCACATGCTCTGGTTCATCTATGGTGGGCGGATGAGGGGGATCTTTTCATCGGTTCGCAAGAAGGGCGTACCTGAACTGGGATGGCCGGAGAAGGTCGATCGCGTACTGGTTGCGATCGCAGTCGTTGTCTTGCTTGTGGGTACTCCATTCGCATCCATGCTGATTCTTTCCAAGCATGTCGAAGAACAGACCATAACGATAGCACCGGACTCCTACTACGCGGTCCACTTCGGCACCTACGGATACGGAGGGTTCGATTATTCGTACTCAGTACTTGGAGGAGACAGCGGGTACTTGCTGCGCCTCGACGGACTCAACTTCCGGTTATTCAAATCCGGATATGACTACGATAGCATGAGAGTCAACCACATCGGCGAAGGAAGCGGTGGAGGAGGGGGAGGCGGGGGGTTCTTCTGGGAGACTTACTACGTCTTCGTGAATGACGGCTATAATGCGATGTATATCACGATCGAGTTCGATTCAACTGCCTACTTCAGCGTTCCTATTGCCTTGCTACTCCTTGGCGTAGTGGCGATCGCAGGTTATGCATACATGAAACGAGCTGGACGGCTGAGAGCGGTCGAATGCGAAATGCCATCAGCCGAGAGAACTCGAAGTGAGAGGCGAAAGGCGGTCATCGCGATAGCAGAGATTGTACTCCTGACGGCAGCGATGGTGATCGGCATCGGCCTTCTTCTCCCATCAGATCTCTCACAGCTTTTTGCAGGCATGGCTATGCTCTCTCGACTATGGCTCAGCTCAATTGCAGGCGTTATCATCATCTTCAAGTTCAGACACAAACTCCGTGTCGTGAAGGGAGAGCCCGGGGCCGTTCTGGCCCAGCTCACTCGTAGACTCCGAATATCTGGCTACATGGTTTCCGAGAAGCAGGGTGTGCTGACCGTTCGGATATCCACCACCTCCGCGATCAGGATATCGACCAAAACAGTGGCTGATGGCACCCTCATCAGGTATCGTGCAGCCGCAACACCAAAGGGCCTGAGCATTGTCGTGTTCCTGCTGATTGCGCCTTTCTCGGCCATCCTAGGATTGGCCCTCTCATTGTTCATGCTCTACAGGTCAGCTGTTTTCGTGAATGATCGCATCATTCCGAGATTGCATCAGCTGCAGACTGCGAAGGACCTCGATGCGCATGCGGATACCCGCGAGATGCTTATCGACAGTCTGTCAGAAGGACGGAGGCTTTCCGCAGAGGCATACGAGGCTGCGAGATCGAACTACCACGACTCGATCATGCTGCTAGTGACTGTTGGCCTTGTCTCGTCCCTGGCAATTTTCACCCTCAGCTATGGGTATGTGTTTCAGGACCTAGATGCCAAAACCGGGCTAATCGCGTCTCTTCTTTCTGGCATAATCGTGGGCATTACGTTCGCTTTCATCCCTTGGCGCATTCTTGGGCGACGGTCAAGACCTAGAGTCAATGAGTTAGAACTCTGGACTGCGAAGCTGGAGAGGGCGCTTCATCGCGAGGTTGCGGTCGAGCACATACCCGACGATGAATCAAGCTCGTTCGAGCTCGTTCTTGAGTCCTGCAAGGAGGTCCCGGAGTGGCTCAGAATAAGGCGCAAGGCGCGGGCGTTCAGAGACCCTGTCTCCTGGATCCTCATATTTCTGCTCTCTCTGATGGCATTCGACTTCGCGGCTGCTGGAATCGCGTCGTTGGTGCAGGATCACCTCTCATATTCAGCATGGATGTTCGGGCTGTCAGCCGGTACGGGATCCCTGGCTGCGTTCGTGTATCTAAGATGGAAGAGGCGACTGGTGAAGGATGACGAAGGACTGATAGAAGACATGAAGGAGCGCTTCCAGGATCTGAAGAAGGAGATGGAGACGTATCTTGGGGGCGTGTAGAGAATGAACGCGCCCCAGCCCCTTGACCGACCAGACCTGTATGTAGTTGCCCGCATGTTGGAGAGACTGTGGAGGGAGGAGCAGCCGATGCTCAAGACCAGGCTCCAAGTAGCATCGAAGGTCAACTACGACGTCTTCAAAAGATATGCTTCATGGATGGACGGAAGGGGCCTGATCCGAGTCGAGAACTCGACTGATGGTCACGATCGGATTTCTCTTACTCCCAAGGGCGAGGAGGCCTACAAGAAGCTCGTGCAGTGGATCAATGAGGTCATACACGATAGGCCGGATTGACACGACACAGTATCCCCATAATCTTGCGACGCTCCGAATGCGGCTCGTCTCGGCGCCAATTCCCCGCGATAGAGATGACCCAGTCCACCGGGTTTGCATGTCGCACAACCTGAACCTCCGATTTCACGAGGAAAGGCGATGAAAGGGTTTATATCCCGGTGCAAAAACCCTCTGATTGAGAAATGGCCAGTCATCGCGTTTCAGAGTCGGCTCACCTTGAGAAGAGGCTATAGGGGGAATGCCAAGGCATTCGCCTCATCTTCCATGAATGACTTGCACGCAGCCGAAAGGTCAGACCGCGTTGTATCTGTGCTCGAATTCGTCCTCCCAATATGACGCGTATGATCCCTCGCCATCTTTGAACTTCCTGACTGCCACTTCGGCCAGAGTATGGGCAAGCTCGGCATCTCTCTCCCTCCAGATCGCTCTCGCGTCCGGGGGAACGAACAGATAGGTTGGTGATTCGTCAATGAACCTCGGCGGCAACCTCGCAAGGGCGAATATATCACAGGCCCTCTCGTCTCCGGGTATGCCATGGGAATTGAACTGAGCAAGATGCATGAACTCATGGGCAATTGTCCAATACGTCGGATATCGCCATGCGCCGTTCTTCTCCTTCCGCACCTCCAGCTTCAGCTTAACGGACCCGCGGTTCGACTGAAAGACGAAACCCTCAAAGATCCGTGTCAAACCGATCTTGATCTGCGGTGTCAGCTCTGGGAAGTGTGGCTGTAGCGTGTTCAATCTCCGCGAAATCTCTTCCCTGACCTCTTCTGGCAGCCTGCGTGCTCTCCTCGCCCACGAGATCTCCAGCGGCATCGGACACATGTAGTGTCCGTCCAGTTCTTAGTTGATGCGATTCAAACCTCTGAGAAAAAACCGAGAAGGAGTTCAGCTTGGCGCCAATTCCTCATTATTGGCTTGACGCACGCAACCGGGTCCAGAATGCGTGCAATCTGAACCCATTGTCTGTTTGGCATTTGTCCTATAAAGCCTGTAAAAGTAGGCAAACCTTTTTTAGCCTCATCTCTGATTGTGAGTCAGTACCGACGCGATGTACAGAAGGGTCCATCGAACACGTACTGAGGGGGGAAGAGAATGAGAGTGACTCGGAAGCGCACTTTGTTTATGGGGCTGTTGCTGTCCGCTTCGATGGTATTGATGGGCGTGGCCGCCGCTGGCGGGCCTAGCCTGTTGACCACCCAAGAGGATGACGAATCGGGTTCATGGACCGTGTTCGTATACCTCTGCGGCGACAACAACCTGGAGGAGTATGCGATAGATGACTTAGTCGAAATGGAGTCCGTCGGGTCCAAGAACGATGTCAAAATCATCGTCCTGCTCGACACGGAGACGATTGCCGGGGGAGAGGCCCACTGGCTCGTGATCGAGGAGGGTGTGTCGCACTATGATGCAGAGACGGACACGTTGGACTGCGACTGCGACCTTTTCCCGGACGATGAGTGCCTTGGTGAGATGGACATGGGCGACGGCGACATGCTTACATGGGCCGTCGTGACGGCGTTCACCTACGCACCGGCCGAAAACTACATGCTCGTCCTTTGGGACCACGGCGGTGGATGGAGAGGCGTCTGCTACGACGACAGCCACCCCGCTGAGGGCACGGACGGATGGGTCTCCAGACTGACGACGCCCGAGACTGCGGCGTCCCTGGCGGCCGCGCAGGAGCAGCTAAGGGAGACCGGCGATGAGTACTACAAGCTCACGATCCTCGGCTACGACGCCTGCCTGAACGGAATGATCGAGGTCGTCTACGAGAACAGGTACGTCGCGGACTACATGTTCGCGTCGATAAACCTCGTCCCCTTGGATGGCATGGGCTACGAGGGGTTCCTGACGGTCATGACGCAGGACGATAAGCCCACCATCGAGGAGATCGGCGAAGCGATAGTCGACTCGTATGTCGATTTCTATGAGAACCAGAAGTCCGTGACAGGTGATGGCCTCGAGTATCTCGGCGACGTGACCCTGTCCTTCTTCAAGCTCGGTGACCGCGTCACGGAGCTCGTCGAGGACATCGACGCGCTCGCACACGAGCTCATCGAGGGCGGGTACTTGGACGACAGCAGCTACAGGGGGGCCATAGAATCCGCGGAGTCGCAGACGCCGAGGATACCCACGTACGCGGGCGAACAGCTGCCGTTCATCGACCTCGGCCTGTACGCGGAGCTTCTCGGCCAGAAGATACCCGAACTGTACACCCTGACCGAGAAGATCGTGAAGGGCGTCGATGAGGTCGTGGTGTACGAGAACCATGTCACCGCCGCCGGCGGGGGCATCCTCAGGACGACTGGGATATCGATCTACTTCACGTGCTCGTACCATTGGATCAACCCAGCGTACTGGTTCGAGGACATCGGAGACGCCGAGCTGTACGGCCTGAACACGCTGTACTACGGCATGGCGTTCACCGTGGACACCTGGTGGGACGAGATGGTCTTCACGTTCACCCAGGCGTACGACGAGACCGTGCTCGACTTCGAGGAATAAACTTTTCGAAACCGTGCGGCCGACTAGGCCGCACATACTATTTTCCCACCCCACAGAATACCATGGGCGCTGAAGGACGAGAAGAGGCGGGGGATTAGCTGAGTTCTTGCCTCCGATCCATTCGGATAGATGTGAGCCCGTCAACCCTGTTTGCATGTCGCACAAACTGAACCTCCCTTTTCACGAGGAAAGGGTTCGTATCCCGGTGCAAAACCCTCTGATTGAGAATTGGCTAGTCATCGCGTTTCAGAGTCGGCTCCCTTAAGGCAGGGGCCGCGGATAAACTTTCAGACTTGTACCACAAACGCCTTATTTGCTCATGCGATGGCCTCTACAGAGCATGCGGGATCAATCGCGGAGGGATTGAACATGAAAAGGAAAACATCGGGAGTTGTGTTGTTTGCAGTCTTCGCCATGGTAACGATGGGTGCGCAGAGCGTGATGGCTGGACCTGCCCAGACGCTAACGGCGTGCCTCAAGGAAGTTCCTGGGGTGCCCTTGGGCACGGCAGTCTATTCGTTGTGGGATGACGGCAAGAGCAGACTGGAGATCACGGTCACTGATGCAGAGCCAGACGCAATATACTGCATCATCATCGACAAGACGAGGTTGGACGCGCAGCTCACCGTCGATAGCACGGGTGCAGGTGCGCTGAGGCTGGACACCAGATGGGGAGACGTAATCCCGCCCATCGTGGATGGATCGAAGATATCCCTTAAGGACTGCGAGGATATGAGCAGCGTCCTCTGCGGGTCGTTCAAGTAGGACCGGCCGATGGAACGCAGACAGCGTCTGCATGACGAAGGATAGCCGCCTCGTTCAGTCCAAGAAACCACTTCATCCTTTCTCACGGTTTCCTCAAGTCGGAGGTTTGCAGGAGATACGAACAGGGAGCCGAGAACGGGCTCGGTTCGCTACAAAGACAATCTTATTGAAAAAGAGCCAGATGTCGTGGTTCAGAGTCAGCTCAACATGAGAAGAGCCCTTAAGGAAGGGAAGGCGATGCCAGCCCGCCGAGACAGGATTGGTGGGCATTCAACAATTGTTGGTAGGTATGGCGCATGTAAGATTGGCCGTGGGCGTCCTGGATGCCTGGGTTTCCCCCGACAAGGTTATAAGTGGCCAAATGAGAATCATCCTCGTCGGGGACGGCGATGAACAAGCTAGTGGGGGCGTTGGTCACATTCGCGGGGATATGTCTGGTAATCCTCGGCGCGATATTCCTCGTAGCGTGGAGCGTCGAGAACGCGGTCGCCGGAGGCATGATGGTGCTGATAGGCGCGGGCCTCATGTACTACGTATACAGGGTCGAGAAGATCGAGGCCGCGAAGCCCCAGCTCGTGTCTCAGACATTCAACGTTACGATGTCGGGCTCAGGCGAGATGACCCAGAAGAACATGATCTGCAAATCGTGTGGCGCGCCGATCGCCGAGAAGGACGTGAAGGTCGTCCAGGGAGGGCTCATGGCTACATGTCCGTACTGTGGCGTCGTGTTCGCCATGCAAGAAGCTCCGAAGTGGTGATGTAGAGTTGAACTTGATTCGTCCTGCGTTGCTGTCACATTCCTTGGTCGCGATACTCGCCCTTGCCATCGTCATGTGCGTGTGTCCATGCTCGAGCTCGACTGATGCGGCGCAGACGTACAGCTTCAGCGTCCAGTACGAGCGCTTGGACGTCTTCGTGCTCAAGGACGGGAGTGTCGACATAAACTACTCCTTCGGCATGACGAACTACGGATATCTGGACGGGGTCGACATAGGCCTGCCGAACGAGCACTACGACCTTGACTCGGCCGAGGCGACGATCACCGTGAACGGTTTGGAGTACCCCCCTGCGCTTATTCACGAATCGCCCTACGTGGATATCGGGGTAGCCGTCGAGTTCACGAACACAGTGATGCAGCTGATCGACGTGCCGGGCACGACATTCCAACTCGATTTCCACATCAACAACCCGCACATGGTGTACGAGAACGAGCTAGTGGAAGACACGGTCGGCATCGCCATGAGGCCGACCTGGTTCAGCGACGCTTTCCAGGAGGGCCCGACCGAGGAGCTCACTGCGAGGGTGTTCTTCCCCGAAGGATTCGTGAACGCCTCCGACGCCGTCTACCTCGAGGGTCAACCCTGGGACGAGATAGGCATCGACCCCGGGACGGGGCTTCTGGTCGCCACATGGACCGCGTCGAGCGCCTATCCCTTTAGCGTCGAGTCGGGGGTGTACGATTTCGGGGCAGGGTTCCCCACGGAGTTCGTGGACAGCTACGTGCGGCACACGGTCTGGGACTCGATCGCAGACTTTTTCTCCTCACTCGTGGAACTAGTACGCGTCTGCGCGCCCGTCCTGGTTTTTGGCGGGGTCATATTCTTCATGTTCTTGATGAACAGAGCCACCAAGGCCCGGAAGAGGAAGGACTACTTCAAGCCGACCATGGGGCTCGTCGGTTCCGGCCCGAGGAGGGATCTCACCGCCGTCGAAGCTGCCGTGGTTCTCGAAAGACCGCTCGAGGTGGTGGCCACGATGATGCTTTTCGGGTTGGTGAAGAAGGGCCTGGTCCGGATAGACTCGGACCAGAAGCCGATGAGGCTCACGAAGCTCGCGACCAAGGGGGAGCACATCTACGAAACCGAATACCTCAAGGCGATCGGTCTCGATGGCCAGCTGAACCGCACGCTCCTGAAAGAGACCCTTGTCAACCTGATAAGGAGGACAGAGTGTAAGTTCGGGGGCTTCGATTACGAGCACACCAAGACTTACTACCAGGAGATCTCCTCCGTCGCGTGGCGTCAGGTCAAGGAGGCCGGGACGCCCGAGGAGTTCGCTTCTAGCCTGTCCGACAAGCATGAGTGGATGATGCTTGATACGGAATATGACAAGCGCATGCTGGATCACTTCGTGGGTGTTCCGCACGCGCATGTGCCGTACAGGTACTTCGCCTACGGGAAAGCCGGATCCGCGGTACACGTGTCGCCCCAGCAGCTCGCGTCGAGCTACGCGGCGAGCGTCAGGAACGCGAGCAGCAACGTGGTCTCGAACTTCAAGTCCCTCGCATACGATGTGGCGGGAAAGACGAACCCAATCGTAGCGTCCCCGATATCGAGTTCGTACCTCAAGGGCGGGGGCGGTTTCGGCGGCCTCGGAGGAGGAGGGTGCGCGTGTGCGTGTGCATGCGCGTGCGCTTGCGCGGGGGGTGGCAGGTGATGCCGTTCCGGTTACTGGCCCCGTCGCCTGACGACCTCGGCCTCAAGCCCGGCACGTACAAGTACGACGGCGCGGGCGACCTCGCCCATCACAGGTTCCACATCAGAGTCGACAGCGATAGGAAGGGCGTCCTCATGGTGGACGCGTCTAAGCTGATCTTCGTGAACGGCACCGCCCTCGACTACGTGCGATGCATCCTCGAGGGGAAGGATGCGGACCGTGCATACGCCTACATGAGACGTAGATACAAGGGCCTCAGGCGGGCGAGCGCCAGAGAGGACTACGCGTCCATCCGAGACCGGCTCGTCCGCTTCGTCAAGGGCGAGGAGTCGGTCATGGACGTCATGGGGCCCAACGCCCCCTCCATCGGAGCGGACGACATGCCCACACCCTACAGGATGGATCTTGCGCTCACATACCGGTGCCAGAACGACTGCGGACACTGCTACAACGCTACCAAGGAGAAGAAGGAGCTGTCAGTGAAGGAGTGGATCGCGGTCATAGACAAGCTATGGGACGTCGGCATACCGCACATAGTGTTCACTGGAGGAGAGCCGACCCTGTACGACGGCCTCAAGGAGCTCATAGCTCATTCTGAGCAACACGGCCAGATAACCGGGCTCGTCTCAAACGGCAGAAGCCTGGGCAGGCCGGGCTACCTGAGCTCGCTCGTGGCCAAGGGGCTGGACCATGTCCAGATCACGGTGCTCTCGCACGAGCCCGAGACGCATGACCGACTGGCAGGCGCCAAGGGCGCGTGGCAAGAGACTATCTCGGGGCTGAAGGCCGCCGTCGCCGAGGACATGTATGTCAGCACCAACACGACCATCATGAGGTCTAACTACGACCACGTGAAGGAAACGATGAGGTTCATCGTGGGCCTCGGGGTCAAGAACATCGCGTTCAACGGCATCATACGCTCAGGAAAAGGCGTGCAGGCTGAAGGCGTGACATATCGAGAATTGGCATCGCTCCTAGAGGAGCTCAGTGGGATAGCCTCGGAGACCGGAACTAAACTGATATGGTATTCTCCCACTCCGTACTGCGAGCTCAACCCGGTGAACATGGGCCTGGGCATCAAGCAATGCACCGCCTGCTCCCTGAACATGGCGATCGAACCCGATGGGACCGTGCTCCCGTGCCAGAGCTACTACGAGCCCCTGGGGAACATGCTCACGGACGATTGGCCCCGCATCTGGAGGCACCCACTGTGCGAGCGCGTCAGGAAGAGGAAGTACGTCGACGAGAGGTGCGGGAAGTGCGAGATGCTGCAGGTCTGCGGAGGCGGGTGTCCGCTTTCGGCGGAGCACGGGGACTATGTGTGCCTGGACAGACACTCATCCATGTGAACCGGGCTTCTTAGCGAACGCGTAGAACACGGGGTTGAACTGGAACAACGAGCCATCTTCGAGCGCGCGGTCCCAGATGGGGCGCAACTCTGAAAGCCTCGCCTTGCTCTCGGCGCCCTGGGCAGTCAGCTCCAGGTACATCCATTCCGCCTCAGACTCCTCCCTGAGCTTGTCTATCCCCCACACACCAGGATGTACCCCGACATCTGCCTCGAGGCCGCACGCTTGGAAGAGGGACCTCAACTTCCTACCGACCAGAGGGTCGCCTCCTTCGCCCCTGACGCCCTCCTCGGCTATCCTGGCCAGGGGAGAGAGCTTCTCAGGAAAGTCGATCCGCGCGCCAAGGTCGGGCTCCGCTAGGCACGCTACCCAATGCCGGGACACGCGAGTCATCTCTGACAGGATCTTCACGGGATCATCGACCCAGAGCAGCAAGAACGAGCAATAGGCCAAGTCGAAGGAATCGTCCTCGAACGGGAGCGAGTGCGCGTCCGCCTCGCGCACCTCAAGACCCCTGCGCCTGCCCTCAGCCACGGCCACGGGGTCGATGTCTATGCCCTGGACATCGAACATCGGAGCGAGTAAGTCCATGACGAACCCGGGTCCGCACCCGACATCCAGAGCAATCGGGCGCCCTCGCCCAGTCCAATTCCTCAGCACCCGCTGCTCCAGAAGCCATGTCCAAGACTCCCTGAGCCAGAGCGACTGCCTTGAGAGCTGCCGGTCCATCTCCTTCGCCGACCAGGGCATCGGACATAAGAGGCGTCTCCGAGTAAAATCCTTTGTGGCGATTACGGTTCGTTGAAGAGGTTTGGCCTATCCCACCGATATCAAGATTATGCCCATGATGACGATACCGAGAATCACCCAGTCCAAGCGTGACAATCTCTCGTTCAGGAATGCGCGCGCTCCCAGTATGGTCACGACCGGGTATGCGGAGATGAGTGGGAACACCATCGACGCTGCGCCCCGTGAGACCGCGGCGGTCTCGGCGAAGTATGCGAGCTGCCAGAGCTCTGCCACGACTATAGCACCGATGACCGGCACCGTCCACTTCGGGAAGAGGACGCGCAGCGAGGCGCGCTTATGACGAAGGTAGACGAACCCTATCGGTGGCAGTACGAAGACGTAGAGACCTAGGTAGCCCATCAGCGGGAGGCCTTCGAGCGCCATCTTGATGAATATCGCACCCACGCCCCATGAGAGGAACGTTGCCAAACTGAGCAGCAGGGAGGACCGGCTGAACCCAGTCACGTTCCCTGTCGAACGGCCGTGGGAGAACGAGAGGGCGGCCATGCTCGCTATGATCATCGATATGCCCAGGAAGCTCAGTGGGCCGAGCCTCTCCCCGAGGAACGTGATTGCGAGGAGCGCCGTTAGGGCAGGGTATGCCGCGGTTATGCTGCCGACCATGCTCACGGCGCCTCTCTCGAGCGCCTCGAGGTAGATGTAGAATCCTCCTCTCGCAGTCGACGCGCCGATGAGACCGTACAGTACGTATTCGAGATGACTGAGGTAATCCCCCCACAGGAGGACCGCTCCGGCGAATATGAAGACGAATAACGGTAGAGAGACGACGAAGTTGATGGCGACCATCGATGTGGCGTCGAGAGATCTAACGACTGCCTTCGCTATGACCTGGTCCAAGCCGTATATCACAAGCGCGCACAGGGCCAGCGCGACAGCATCTTCGATCATTGACCTCTTGCCAACCGCCTCCGCCATCCGCTAGCAGTATAAGATAGTCTCGGCAGCAGTTGTAGAAGCGACTGAGAATGAGTTTAGGGCGGTGCCAAGCCCCTAGTAGTCAAAATGGAAGAGGTTTGTGAAAGAGGTTTTCGAGGACGCGAATCCGCAATCAGCCCTGCGGCGGCGGTGGAGTCTCTTCCTCCTCGACGGACTTGCCGCTCATGTCTGCGATCTTCTTTCGAAGGCTGAAGAACATGACAGACATCACGACAGCCAAGATCGCGAATACGGCGAGGACTGCCATCAGCATCAGGTTCTGCGATCTCACATCATCCAGGTCGTCGCTTGTGCTTCTCAGCTCTTCATCGGTGGCGTCCAAATCATCCTGAGTCGCGTTCAGCTCGTCCTGGACAGCGACCAGCTCATCCTCGAGGCCGGGAACGGGGTTGATGTGAGTCACGCTAACCGAGGCAGTCGCCGAGTTGCCTGATGCATCGGTCGCGGTCGCCGCAATGGTGTTGATACCTTCGACAAGGGCTATCGTGCAGGAGTAAGAACCGTCGATTTCGACCGCAACCAATATCCCGTTGATACTCAAGGCCGCATCGGACTCTGTCGTCCCGGATACTGTGACGACCGGTGTCTCTGTCGTAAGACCGTCAGAAGGTCTGTCAAGAGACAGTGATGGAGGTGTGGTGTCTGGCTTGACATATCGGTTCGACCAGATGTCAGAGCGAGTGCCATCCCATTGATACCACACGGCTATCGCATTGCCTGAACCGTCAACGGCTACTTGCGGATAGACCGCACCTCCCGAGTTGCCGGTTTCGAGTGACTTCGCCGTTTCCCAGCCTATACCGACAACATATCGGCTCGACCAGATGTTGTAGAGAGCACCATCAAATTGATGCCACACGGCTATCGCATTGCCTGAACCGTCAACGGCTACTTGCGGACGGGCAGCATCTCCCAAGTTGTCGGTTTCGATGAGTGTCGCGATCCCCCAACCCGTTCCGACAACGTATCGGTTCGACCAGATGTTATCGCGAAGGCCGTCGTCTTGATACCACACAGCTATCGCATTGCCTGAACCGTCAACGGCTACTTGCGGATAGACCGCAGTTCCCGAGTTGTCGGTCTCGATGAGCGTCGCGATCCCCCAGCCCGTTCCGACAACGTATCGGTTCGACCAGATGTTACTGCGGGTGCCGTCGTATTGATACCACACGGCTATCGCATTGCCTGAACCGTCAACGGCCACCTGGGGACTGGAAACACCTCCCGTGTTATCGGTCTCGATGAGCGTCGCGATCCCCCAGCCCGTTCCGATAACATATCGGTTCGACCAGACGTTGTAGCGAGTGCCGTCGGATTGATACCACACAGCTATCGCATCGCCTGAACCGTCAATAGCCACCTGGGGAAGGTAAGCATCTCCCGTGTTGTCGGTCTCGATGAGCGTCGCGATCCCCCAGCCCGCTCCGACAACGTATCGGTTCGACCAGATGTTACTGCGGGTGCCATCGTATTGAGACCACACGGCTATCGCATCGCCTGAACCGCCAATAGCCACCTGGGGACTGGAAGCACCTCCCGTGTTGTCGGTCTCGATGAGCGTCGCGATCCCCCAGCCCGCTCCGACAACGTATCGGTTCGACCAGATGCTATAGCGAAGGCCGTCGTCTTGTTGCCACACGGCTATCGCATCGCCTGAACCGTCAACGCCCACCTGGGAATTGTAAGCATCTCCCGAGTTATCGGTTTCGATGAGCGTCGCCGCCCCCCAACCGGTCCCGACAACATATCGGTTCGACCAGATGTTATTGCGAGTGCCGTCGTCTTGATACCACACAGCTATCGCATTGCCTGAACCGTCAACGGCCACCTGGGGATTGGAAGCACCTCCCGTGTTGTCAATCTCTACGAGCGTTGCGACCCCCCAGCCAGAGTTCACATCGTCCTCCAAGCCGGACACAGATGCAGCACTCGCCAACAATAGACTTCCGATAATCGCTGCGCAAAGAGTGTACGTTGATATTGCTCTCATCGTCATTCCTCCCCTTAGCCACTGCCGAAGTATGTCATTCAACAACGTTACAGTATAATAGCTATTTGGAGTCAGCATGCGGAGGAGATGAATTCTGATGCGAGATGCCAAATGCAGGAAGATGAAGGAGTAGAACTCGGTGTCAAACTCCTAGTAGTCAAAATGGAAGAGGTTTGTGAAAGAGGTTTTCGAGGACGCGAATCCGCAATCAGCCCTGCGGCGGCGGTGGAGTCTCCTCCTCGATGGACTTGCCGCTCATGTCCGCGATCTTCTTTCTAAGGCTGAAGAACATGACAGATATAACGACAGCCAAGATCGCGAATACGGCGAGGACCGCCATCAGCATCAGATTGCTGTGAAACTCTCGACCGTCTTCCTGTCCAGTTTCTTGATCACTTCGACGAGCAGCTTGATGGTGTTCTCCGTGTCCGTCAGGCTCATCATGCCGGCATGGGCGTGCACGTGTCTCGTCGGCACGCCGATAAGGATGCAGGGACACCCAGCGTTGGAGATGTTGATGATTGCAGCGTCTGTGCCTCCACCCTCACATCCAAACTGCGAAAGCTGGTAAGGTATCTTGGCCCTCTCAGCGACTCCCACGACGCATTCGAGCAATCCCTCATTTGGAATCATCGACGAGTCGTAGACTGTAATCGACGGACCCAAACCCATCTTCGTGGGGGCATCTTTGGGATCGATCCCGGGAACGTCACCGGCAAGATCAGCATCGATTGTCAAGCATACATCCGGCTTCACGACATATGCCGTGGTCCTTGCACCTCTCAAGCCGACCTCTTCCTGCGTTGTCGCCGCACCGACCACAGTGTTCGGATGAACTATCTTGTCCTCTTTCAGAATCCTCACGACCTCGGCCGCAATGAAGGCCCCGACCCGGTTGTCGAACGCTTTCCCGATGGCAATGACATCTGATCCCTTTCTCCCGCCATCCCTGTAGACCTTCTTCTTGATCGTAGAATAGCACGAGTCGGGCACGATGGGGTCGCCGATCCTGACACCCATAGCCTTCGCCTCGTCCTCGTTCGAAGCGCCCAAATCTATGAACATCTTTCCTTGCGCGATCACCTTCGCGCGCTCCTCGGCAGGAAGCAGGTGCGGGGGTTTTGCCGCGATGATACCAGATATCATTCCCTTCGAAGTCCTTATTCTCACGCGCTGGCCAAGTAGAACCTGATCGAACCACCCTCCCAACGGATTGAATGTCAGATATCCGAGTTTGTTCACCGAAGAGACGATGAATCCGACCTCGTCCATGTGGGCAGGCATGAGCACGACAGGTTTGTCGGATCTCCCCTTCTTCGTGAACAACAGGGAGCCCAACCCGTCAGTCGAGACATCATCGGAGTACTTGCCAACATAGTCCATGATCATCCTAGCTGGCTCTCTCTCAAATCCCGAAGGGCCGAAACAATTTGACAGGTTCTCGAGAAACGCCAAACTCTTGTTGTTCAACAGAACACCTTCTCCTCACGGAACAAGGGCACTGTAGATGAATGTTATTGCCCTTTTCGTTGCAGAGCATCGGGGGAGGAGTTCAACTCGACGCTGATCCCATCGCCTTGAATCTAGCTCCGAACACCACGAGTAAGCATTCGAAACGGGGATATCAATGCAGGCCCCCATGCCACGTTCTCGATCTGACCTGAGTGCGCTGAGATAGATATGTTATTACTAGACGGTTGCCAATCCCTACCTCGATTCCGGCGAGGGTCAGAGATGGCAGCGGACGCACATTGGCACGCAATCGACATCGACGATGTGGGGACGACCCTCGCTACCGATCTCGAAGACGGCCTGTCCGGGACCGAGGCAGATGCCAGACTCAACAGGTACGGCCCGAACGCATTGGCGACGGAGAAGAAGGCCTCACAACTGCGATTACTGCTCAAGCAGTTCTCGAATATCCTGATACTGATCCTCATAGCCGCGACAGCTCTTTCCGCCGCGTTGGGCGAATTGATCGACGCAATCGTCATACTGATCATACTCGTGTTCGTCGTGCTGCTGGGATTTCTACAGGAGCACAGAGCCGAGAAGACGCTTGACGCGCTGAAGAGGATGCTCAGCCCGACGTGCACGGTAAGGAGGGATGGTAGCGATTCCGAGTTGCCGGTCAGCAAGCTCGTCCCGGGAGACGTCGTAGTTCTGGCGGCAGGCGACTTGGTGCCTGCGGACATGAGGGCGACGATAGCGATCGACCTGCGCATGGATGAGGCATCCCTGACAGGCGAATCGGTCCCCGTCGTCAAGACACTCGACGCTCTCTCGAGTGACACGCAGCTGGCGGACAGGACGAACATGGTTTTCACCGGGACCACGATAGTGCACGGTAGGGGCAGAGGCCTGGTGGTCGCGACCGGGATGAACACCGAATTAGGCAGGATAGCCGAGGCGATCAAGAGCGTCGTCAGTGAGAAGACGCCCCTTGAGCGGAGGATGAACGAGATAGGAAGGACCATCAGCCTGCTGGTGCTCGCGATCATCGCGGTAGTCGTGTCCGTCGAGCTAGTGGAGGAGCTTGTCGTATACGGTCATCTAGACCCCGAGCTCGTCGTCAGAATGCTGATGTTCAGTATCGCGTTGGCAGTCGCCGCGGTCCCCGAGGCGCTCCCCGCGGTCGTGACGGCCAACCTCGCCATCGGGATGCGCATACTGGCGAAGAACAACGCCCTCGTGAGGAAGATGCACGCCGTGGAGACCCTCGGTTGCACGCAGATCATATGTTCGGACAAGACCGGCACACTGACGAAGGGGGAGATGACCGTCAGACGAGGATACATCGACGGGCACTACTTCGACGTCTCGGGCGTGGGGTACGGATCGCGTGGGGACGTACTCATCGACGGGGCGCCGTTGGATGATGGCATCCACCGCTCGTGTGTGAGGCTGGCAATCGCAGCCACGAGATGCAGCGATGCTCGTCTTGAGGAAGCGGACGATGAAGTGGTGGTGAGAGGCGACCCGACCGAGGGCGCACTGTTGGTGTTCGCCGGGAAGCTCGGGCTTCAGCAGAGCGAGATGAACGACGCATATCGGCGCATCTCCGAGGTGCCGTTCAGCTCAGAGCGGAAGCTCATGACCGTCGTCGATTCGACTCCCGATGGCACTCTTCTGGTTAGCATGAAAGGAGCACCGGAGAAGGTGCTCAGATACTGCTCGCAGACATGCGCGGACGGAGCCGTGGTCGAGCTGTCCGATGCCGACGCGAAGGACATAATGCGCACCAACGACGAAATGGCCGCTAGCGGACTCAGGGTACTTGCGATCGCAGACAAGCAGTTGCCACAGATCGCGCCTCTTGCCGACGGAGGATCCGTCGAGGAGGACCTCGTGTTTCTCGGACTGGTGGGAATGATGGACCCTCCGAGACCCGAAGCCATGGAAGCCATACAGGTGGTCCGCGATGTCGGCATGAAGACCGTCATGATCACCGGCGATCACAAACTGACGGCGATGGCGATCGCGAAGGAGATGGGGATCCACCACCCTGACGACATGGTCCTCACGGGGGAGGAGATGGAACGCCTTGGCGAAAGGGAGCTCGAGGCCGTTGTGGACAAGGTCACCGTATACGCCCGCGTATCCCCCTCGCACAAACTCAGGATTGTCGAGGCTTGGCAGAGAACGGGTCATGTCGTTGCGATGACGGGCGACGGGGTGAACGATGCACCGGCGTTGAAGAGTGCCGATATCGGCATCTCGATGGGCATCAGAGGCACGGATACCACCAGGGAAGCCTCGGACATGGTTCTGACAGACGACAATTTCGCGACGATCACGAAGGCGATAGAGAAAGGACGGTGGATATATGACAACATCAAGAAGTACCTCGCGTTCCTTCTCCAGGCGAACCTTGTAGAGATCGCGGTCCTATCCATATGCGCGCTGTTCGTGCTACGCCTCGCCGGTTACGAGGGCGAGGAGATACTCCCGCTGCTCCCGGTACACATACTCTACATCAACCTGGCAACGGACGGCCTTCCCGCCATCGCCCTGAGCTTCAGCCCGGCCGACCCTGACCTCATGAAGCGCCCTCCGCGCAAGAAGGACGAATCGGTCTTCACGAAGGACGTGAAGTTGTTCCTGGTCTTGGCAGTGCTAGTCGAGACGCCTATCCTCATAATGGCGTTCGTCAGCGCGCTTCCGGACGGCATCGAATCGGCGAGGACGAGACTGTTCCTCACATTCGTCTTCGTCGAGCTGGCAATCGCCCTCAACTGCAGGTCGCTCAAGTTCACGTTGACCAAGGCGAGACCACACAAATGGCTGCTGCTGGCAATCGCATGGGAGGCTATACTGATAGCAGTCATACTGGCGATCGCCCCCGCGAGGGAGGCTCTTCATATCACCATACCAACCCTCGCCGACGTCGCATGGATAATCGGAGGGATGGCGGCCACGTTGGTCATAGTCGATTCAGTGAAGCGCTACACTCGCTTTGGACAGCGGGACTTCGTACAAGAGTAGACGGAGTTGCAGGGGTGATTGAGCCGTTGGGTTTCGAAAGCACCCATTCCAATCATGAGTCGTTAAGCACGCCGAGCGGACTCGATGCCTTCACGAAGTCCTTATATGCCGTTCGAAGATTCACATGCTGGTAGAGATAATGGCGAACTGTCCATCTTGTGGAACTAGTATGGTCGAGGGCGGAACCTTTTGCAGTAACTGCGGCGCTAGGGTGGATGCACAGGCGGCCGGACACCCTCCGCGAGCCGCGTATCAGGAGATATGGCACCAGAATTACTACCGCATCCGGAAGAAAGTCGTGGCAATCGCCAACCAATACCGGATCGAGGACGCCAAAGGGTCGAGCCTCGGATACTCCAGGCAGAAGATCATCAAGATCAAGGAGAGCATCAAGGTCTTCACGGACGACAGCATGACGACTGAGCTCTTCCGGATACAGCAGGAGCAGATCATGGACATGTGGGGGACTTTCGCCGTGATAGACTCCGCGATGAACACCTGCGTGGGAAAGCTGCAGAGGCGACCGCTGTCCTCGGGCTTCTACAAGGACGAGTATCTCATACTCGACGCCGGCGGACGGAAGGTGGGCCGGGTGGCCGAGCGTGCTGGGAGAGGCTTGATGAGGAAATACGTCCCGGGTGGAGCGCTCGTGCCCCAGAAGATGGTGGTCGAATTCCACGGGCGGGACGTCACGGAGATCAAGCAGCAGTTCAAGGTCATAGGGGACATATGGGAAGTCGACTGCTCCCGTCTCCCGCCACAGTTCGACAGGCGGACCCTTATCTCGTGCATGCTGCTGATGGGAATGATTGAGCGCGACAGGAAGTGACTCGGACCCCTCCCGAGCAGTTCATAGGCGGCGTGGGAGACAAGAAGATGTTCGGGTCGGTGCTGACACCTCCGATTGAGAAATGGAGGGGCATGCGGTTTCAACGATAGCACAGGGCGCAAGAATGCAGAGCTGTCAAACACCCACGCCCTCGCAATTCCTTACTCGATGCTGATGAGGATTCAGTGACGATCCAATAGCTGCGATCACTTGCGGATGACCTCGTGGCAGGCGACCAGGTGCCCTCCACCTATGTCAAACATCGGGGGCTCTTCCACCGGCATGAACTTGACCATGACTGACACCTTTGGTCCCGTGACCCTCTTCAATGAAAGCCCTGTGATGGAACCAGCCCAACTCTCCCCCGCTGCCTTCTTCCGGTCGAAGAACCACTGCAGCGATGACCTCAGCGCGTCCCAATTCGCTTCGGGCCCCATGACTCTTAAATGCACCTTGCGGCCCCTGACTTCCGGGGGCAGGATAATTCTACTCATATCGTGCGAGCTGTCGGTGACGTACGACTCGGCGATGGCGCGGCCGACCTTCTCCGCAACCATCTTCGATGGATCCTTCTTACGCTGACCCTTCGCGATGTGCGCAGACTTGCAGCGCACCTCAAGAACCCTGTTTCCCATGACAGTGTCGATTGCTTGGACCGCCTGGAACATTGGCACGTCAGCCTTGGACTGATCCATCGTGTCCCTCAGGAACTTGAGCAGGGCTCCAGGCTTCGAGCCGGCGTTCAACCGGAGGCCCAGCACGAATCCGTCCGCATACATCTGTGCGACTTCCTTCCCGATGACGCTATCCGGGTCAGACAGCCCTCTGGCCTTCAGCCAGTCCACGAGGTCGTCCGCATTCCAGCCACATTCTGCGAACGCCTTCGTACACCTCGGGTGGAACCTGCACCCCTTGGGAGGGTTCGTCGGGCTCGGGACCTCGCCCTCGATACCCTTCTTCTCCGTCCTCAGCTTCGGGTCAGGAATGGGTATGGAAGCTATGAGGGCCTGCGTGTACGGGTGCATCGCGTGCTTCAGGAAAACCTCGGCGGGCGCAAGCTCCACGATCTTCCCCAGGTACATGACCGCGATCCTGTCGCTCATGTGCCCGACGACCGAAAGGTCGTGCGATATGAACAGGTAACTCAGGCCGAGCTTCGACTGCAGCCGCTTGAGCAGGTTCAGGGCCTGCGCCTGGACCGACACGTCCAAAGCGGAGGTCGGCTCGTCGAGGACAATGAAATCGGGGTCGAGCGCGAGCGCCCTCGCGAGGGCTATCCTCTGTCTCTGGCCCCCGCTGAACTCGTGCGGCAGCCTCGACAGATGGTCGTGCGATAGACCGACCTGCTCCATCAGCTCGTGGACCCGCTCCCTCCTTGCGAAGTTCGGGTCCTTATCACCCTCAGGGGGCCCGTGGATCGCGAAACCCTCGCCCACGATGCGCTCGATGGTCATCCTCGGGTCGAGGCTTGAGTACGGGTCCTGGAAGACTATCTGCATCCTCTTCCTCATGGCCCTTAGCTCTCTTCCGGGAAGCTTCATGACGTCCCTCCCGTCGAAGACCACCTTGCCGCTGGTCGGCTCCACCAGCCTGAGTATCGCCCGTCCGACGGTCGTCTTGCCGCATCCGCTCTCGCCCACAAGTCCGAGGGTCTCGCCCCTCATGACGGACAGGCTAACGCCGTCCACAGCGTGCACGCTTTCGGCCACCCTCCCGAACACGCCCTTCTTGATCGGGAAGAGCTTCACCAGGCCCTCGACCTGTATGAGGGGCTCGCTGGCCTTGGGGGACATGGCATCACCCTCCATCGGGAGACTCACCCCCGGACCACAGATGACAGGAGACGAAGTGCCCTGGGGAGACCTCTACACGGCTGGGCCTCTGTTTCGAGCAGATACCCATCGCATTGTCACACCTGTCGACGAACGGGCAACCCTTGAACGGGTTCATCAGATCGGGGACCGTACCCCTTATCACAGACAGCTCGGCCTTCTTCTCACCCAGCTTGGGGAAGGCTGTCAGAAGACCCGCAGTGTACGGATGCTTCGGATGCTCGAAGAGCTCGAACGTCTCGGCGTCCTCCACGATCCTTCCAGCGTACATGACACAGACCCTGTCGCAGGTCTCGGCGACGATGCCGAGGTTGTGCGTGATGAGCATCATGGAACTCCCTGTCTTCGCGACGAGGCCCTTGAGGAGCTTCAGTATCTGCCCCTGGATGGTCACATCGAGGGCCGTGGTAGGCTCGTCCGCGATGAGCAGGGACGGGGAACAGGACAGCGCGAGGGCGATCATGACCCTCTGCTTCATCCCTCCGCTCAGCTCGTGAGGGTACATCCTCATCACTTCCTTGGGAGCCGCTATCCTGACGAGCTCCAGCACCTCGACAATCTTCTTCTCCAGCTCCCCCTTCTCGTAGGTGTTCTGGTGGAGCGATATGACCTCACCCAGCTGGCTCCCGATCTTGAACACGGGGTCGAGGGCGGTGGACGCGTCCTGGAATATCATGGATATCATGGTCCCCCGGACCGAGCGCATCAAGTCAGGGTCCAGGGTCGTGAGCTCGCTGCCCTTGTACTTGATCGACCCGGCGGTTATCCGCCCAGGATGAGGCACGAGCCGGAGGATGGAGTACGCGGTCATGCTCTTACCGCAGCCGGTCTCGCCGACGATGCCCACGGACTCATTCTCGTAGATGGTGAGGTCTATGCCGTCGAGGGCCGTCACGATACCCTCGCGGAGGAAGAACTGGGTCCTCAGGCCCCGTATCTCCAGGACCGGCTTCTTCCCACTCATCCCCTCAGCCCCTTCATGCGTGGGTCCAGCACGTCCCGCAGGCCGTCTCCAAGCAGATTGAAGCCCAAGATCGTCGAGACCATCGCGATCCCCGGAAATGTGGATGTCCAGGGAGCGTTGCCAAGGTACAGTATGCCGCTCGACAGCATCCAGCCCCAGCTTGGCGTGGGTGGCTTCGTGCCGACGCCGAGGAAGCTCAGGCTACTCTCGATCACAATCGCGTCGGCCACGCCTATGGACGCCCATACGATCAGGGGGGCGATGCAGTTCGGGAGCACATGCATGAACATGAGCCTCCAGTGTCTGGCACCGAGCGCCCTGCTCGCCTCGACGAACTGCCTCTCCCTCATCGAGAGCGCCTGCCCACGCATCAGCCTTGCGAACCCTGCCCAGTAGGATATGGAGATGGCGAGTATCACGTTCGTCAGGCCGGCGCCCAGGGCCGCAGCGAAAGTGAGCGCAAGGAGAAACGGCGGGAAGGTCCAAAACAGGTCGATCGTGCCCGTTATTATGTAGTCGACCTTGCCACCGAAGTACCCAGCGGTCAGGCCGAGGACGATACCGATTATCATGGAAACGACAACTGCAACCGTGGCGACCGTGAGGGAGACTCTCGCACTCCAGACGACCCTGCTGAAGACATCTCTCCCATTTTCGTCTGTGCCAAACCAGTTCTCAGACGAGGGAGGGAGGAGCTCCTGGCCGGATTCAATGCTGGTCGGGTCCGCAATCGGGAGCACAGGTGCGAGGAGGGCGATTGAGATTATGATCACTATGATTGTGAAACCAATCACGACCATCAGGTTCCTGCCGCCTCTTTCGAGGATGTCCGCGGTCGTCTGCCTGACCCCACCGGCCATCTTCCAGGTCAACAGCCGGTCGTTCAAAGCCTTCCTGAGCCTCATCCCAACCTCACCCGCGGGTCGACATATGCGTATAGTATGTCAGCGACCAGATTCCCTGCGATCACGAAGAAGGCCAGTACCAGGATGCATCCCTGCACCACGGGGAAATCGCTGTTCGATATGGATGTGGTGATGAGCATCCCTATGCCTGGCCAAGAGAAGACCGTCTCGACGACGACTGACCCGCCAATGAACCAACCGATGTCCAGGCCTATGACGGTTATGACTGGGAGGATGGCGTTCTTCAGCGCGTGCTTGTATATTATCTCCCTCTCCGGGAGGCCCCGGGAGCGGAGCTGAGTGATGTAGTCCTGACGGATCACCTCCAGCATGCTTGACCGCATCATCCTCGTTGTGAGCGCCGCGTTTCCTATGCCGAGGGTCATTGCCGGGAGTATGATACTACCGAAGCCTCCAGTGGTCCCCGCTATGTCGAGCCATCCGAGCTCCACCGCGAACAACAGCATCAACAGTATGCCGAGCCAGAACGAAGGCATAGCATAGGCGAGCAGTGTGAAGACCATGACGCCCCTGTCCCCGAGGGAGTTGTGCCTAAGGGCGGAGAATATTCCAAGGGGGATGCCGATCGAATAAGACATCGCCAGGCCTATGCCCATCAGCTCCAATGTCCTTGGCAACCTCTGGACTATCAGGTCTGAGACATCGAGGTTCCTGGTCGCCGCGCCTATGGAGATCCCGAGGTCGCCGTGCACCAGCCGCCACAGGAACAACCCGTACTGGACATACGCGGGCTCGTTCAAGCCATACTTGTCCCTAATGGCGTCCAGTTCCACCACAGACGCGTGAGGCGGCGCCAGGGCGATTATGGGATCCCCCGGGGTCAGGTACAACATCAGGAACACTATCAGAGTGGCCAGCAAAATGATTGGTATAGCCAGCAACATCTTCCTGATGACGTATGAGACGAGGTCGGCCAACTCACCCGCCCCCTTCGACCCGCAAGTCCGTCATTGACATCGCCTGATTCGCTCCGCGTTCCTGTCCCTTTGAGGCCCACGCTGTATTAAATCAGGAAAGGGTTTGAGGGTTTCAAGTACGCCAGACCTACTTGTCTATGTCGACGTCCACTATGTTGATGACCTGTTCCTGACCGAGCGGGTTGACTGCCCAACCGGGGGCACCCTTGAACGTCACATAGTCGTGCACCGCGAATATCTGGTGCCAGAATATGAGCGGTGTCCAAGCAGCCTGATCCAGCAGTCTTATGTGCGCCGCGGTTGCGTTGTCCGAGAACTCCTTCTCGGTCTCAGCATAGGTCCAGTTGGTCACGTAGTCGTCGAACACCTCGTCGATATACCATCCAGTGTTGGACCCTCCAGCAGCCCACGTGCCGAAGTGCCAGTCCAGTATCTCAGCCCTTGGCCAGGAGTACCAGAACAGGATGGCTTCCTGGCTGCCTTCCGAGGCCATGTCTCTCAGCTGCGTCTCAGCGTACGGGGTTAGCTCGACGTGCACGCCGACCGCCTCGAACTGCGCCTGGACTATCTCGCCCATCTGGATGTCCTCGCCCTTGTTCGTGGTCCAGAGGTCGAGATACAACTCTCCCGAGGCGTTCTCGAGCCATACGTCGTCGTCTGTGTTCGTGAACCCAGCGGCTGCGAATAGGTCTTCGGCCATGTCGACATCGTACGTGTAGTTGTACTCAGCCGGGACGTTCCTCGACTCGGGAGAAATCGGTGTGAGCAGGTTCACGCCCTCCTCTCCGATGCCGTGCCAGACCGTGCTGAGGATTTGGGCCCTGTCCACAGCGTAGCAGAAGGCCTTACGGAGCGTCGGGTTGTCCCAAGGGTCCTTCTGACAGTTGAATTCGACATGGTATGTGCCCTGACCCGGTCCCGTGATAACGGTGATGTCGGAATCGTCCTCATATGTCTGCACCTTGCTCGGAGGCACCTGCTGCAGGACGTCTATCGAACCGCTCTCGAACCCAGCGAACCTCGTGGCCTGGTCCGTTACGATCCTATAGATTATCTTGTCTATGTTCGCGGGGCCTTTGTTCTCATACCACGAGAAACCCCAATCGTAGTCCGGGTTCTTGACGAGGGTGATGTGGTCTCCCGGGATCCACTCCTCGAGCATGTACGGCCCTGTTCCGACGACCTGTCCGCTGGCGGTGCCGTACAGGTCCAGGCCATCCTCCTCGAGCGCGTCCGGGCCCATCATCGAACCGTACAGGTGCGAGAGGTTGAACTCCAGGGCCACATCCGCCCATGTCAGGTTCAGGACCATGTTGTAGTCGTCCTTGCACCATATGCCAGCGTCGGGCCAGCCCGTCTTGTTCTCGCAGCCGTAAACGGCCCAGAACTCGTACTGGACCCAGCTGTCGTCCTGGGCGTAGTAGTTGATGATCCTCTTCACCGCGTCCGTGTCGAACGGTAGCCCGTCATGGAACGTGACGCCCTGCCTCAACCGAATCTCGAAGGTCGGGTTTTCCGGGTCCGTCCGGTTCAGGTTCCACCACTCGGCAAGCCCGTCGGCGTAGTTGCCGTTCAAGTCCCTCGTGATGAGGGTCTCGTAGATTAAGCCGGGCGGACCATACATCGCGCTGGTTTTGGCAGGGTCCATGGCCTGTACGTCGGAGCTCATGGCTACGACCAGGACCTTCTCGTCACTCCTCTCACCTATCAGCCCGAACGCCCACGCCCCTGCGAAAGCAGCGACGATGAGTATAACGACGATCACGGCTGCGATCAACGCCCTGCTCCTCGGACGACCAGGTCGGGCCTTCGGCTGTGCGACTTCACTTCCAGACTCAGTTTCTGAACTCCCCACGACATCTCCTCCAGATTGACCGGTGAGAATCAGTCACAAAGGCGCCAATGAACAGCCCAACGAACACCCGTGACCTATCTCCTCGGATTGACGGCATTCGAATCAGCCTACGCTATATTTATAACCCTGTAATGGCAGCCATCTAACGTGCCAATAATCGCTCCTAGATGTACAACTTGAGCGGCGCTGAACCTGGGGGCACTCCAGGGATGAAAATGGAAATCAATGAAGTGGTTTGTGAGTCAGGTTCAGACTATTCGAAGCCCCAGTAGGTCTCCAGGAACGTCCACCAGCCCATGTTCGGGAATTCGTAGGTGATGTATATGTTGAATCCACCCCATTCCGAATCCGCATAGGCAACGGAGTACGAGTTGTGGCTTGCCGGGAACAATATACCCATGCCCTGGTACCCATACATCTCGCTGTTCTTGGTGATGCCCATTCCGAGCATCGCCTCCGCGTAAGCGTCCATGACTGCCTCGCACGACTTGTAGACCGCGCCGCCCGTCTTCACATTCTCCATGATCTGTTCCACGAAGGTCGGCATGTCGATCCAGCTTTCACCGCGCGCGCCCCAAGGCATGATGGATCTCAGCTGCGCGGCCTTGATGACACTCCCATAGGAGTCGATATCCTTCGCCAAGGCGTCGGCCATGGCCGATACCGCATCCCCGAGCGGGATGATCTTCGACATGTCGAATATGGACTGCGTCGTCATAATTTCGCTCTTGAACGGTGCCACGCTGAACAGGTTCGTGAACTCGTCGACGATGACCTTGCTCAGCTCGAGCGCGTCCATTTCCGGATTCAGGACTAGCCTCTCATGAATCTTGTCGTACGAGAATCCGCGCCAGCCGATGTAGTTCTCGCTGGCCACAACATAGTCGACGCTGAGTCCCTTGGAAGCGTACTCGTAAAGGGTCTCCATCTGACCTATGGAGCACTCGTCGCAGGCGATGATGTCGATGTGGTAGTCATCGAGGGCGGAAATCATCTCGTGGTGCGACAGCCAGTCCCAGTCGCTCCCCGGGTCACTGCCCTCCAGCGTCGTGTCCACGCCTACGCCGCCCGTTGGCGTGCCATGGTCCCAGAAGTACAGCAACATGTGCTCCGCCGGATAGTTGGTGTCGCTGTACTCAACGAACCAAGTCAGAGTGTCCGGATCGCCCATGTTGACCTCGCCCAGGCTCTCGAGCTCCGCCAAATCGTTATCCTCGATGCAGTACAGATATGCGGGCTCATACAACCTGTCGACCAATATCAGCACGTTCACTGAGTCGCTCGAGCCTCCGTCCTTGAGCTCCTGGAAATCCTCCTCAGTCAACGAGTCAAGGTCGTTGTCCGCGACAAGGTACACGAGCACGGACCACTCGGCGACCTGCCTTGTTTCATCATCTACACTCTCTGTAGACACGCCCTCCGTCTTCCCCGTCGTCATGCCCGCAAACAAAGACAGGACGAATACGGCGGACACAGAGACGCTGATTAGAACTTTCGATACCACACATCGTTGTATACTCTCACCCCCCTAAGACTCGAGACGGTGAAATGCCGTCATCGCCTTTTACACTTTTGGTCTACTGACTATATAAGCTCGCGGACGCTCTGGTGCCTTCGAGCGGGGCCGGTTTCGAGCCTGTGCTGTTTCAGACCTAGTTTTGTCCGCTAGGCGGGGGGGGGCTCATCTCCAGGTGGTGGGAGCTGTTCCTCCGGCCAGGACGCAGATGCGTCGTCCCCCAACTGGGCACCCGGGGGCATTGCATCCTTGATGACGGGCCCGGATCCTCCGGCCTTCGCCCTCCTCCGGAGGCCGAACACCGCGGGCACCGCAATGGCGACCATTATGACAATGATCAGGAGAAGCGTCCACAGATCCATCCCGAAGATCGTGGTTCCGGTGGCGCCCTCGACCTCGATGCTATTCACAGTCTCGTTATGGCCCGCGGCATCGGTCGAGTAGAACCCTACTGTGTGGTTCCCGCTGCCTTTGACCTCGAAGGCGCCCTCGTATACGATCCACTCACCGGCGTCTATGCGGTACATCGTGGCCACGACGCCGCTCGCGTTCTCGAAGACCGTAAGTGTCACAGTCGACCCGTCCAACAGAGCAGTGGTCACAGGAGCCGTGAGGTCCACCCGGAATTCGATGCTCTTGACGGAGTCCTCATGACCGGCGACATCGATGGAATAGTACTCGAGCGTGTGTGCGCCATCCTCTGAGATTTCGTAAGTGTCGCCGGACTGTTCCATCCAGTCGCCGCCGTCGAGCCTGCACATTATGACGGCAACGCCTGAGGTTTCGTCCTCCGAGGTGAAGGCCACCGTAGCCTCGCTGACCACCCAATCGTTCAAGCCTATGGTGCCTTCGACGGACGCGGTTGTCTCCGGAGCCTCGGAGTCTATCATGACGGCCACTGACCGAACAGGTTCATCGTTGCCTGCAACGTCGTCCGAATAGAACTCGACGGTGTGCACAGCGTCTCCTGTGACCGTGAAGGGCTCCGAGTACTCTGTCCACGCAGACCCGTCCACGCGGTAGTAGGTTGCATTGACTCCGCCTGTTCCGCCCGTGGCCGTGACGATCACCTCGACATCCGACACGAACCAGTCGGCCTCGCCCTCGTCTCCGTCAAGTTCGACAGTGGTCAAAGGCGGCTCCTCGGACAACACGAGGTCGCCGTATGTGTTCAGCGGGGGATCATCTTCCACGTCGTAATAGGCAGGCCATGAGCTGTAGCCACCCTCATCGTCGTACGCAGCGGGTATCCCCGCGAATCCGATCATATCGCCCGGTGAGGCCATGATCAGCGCCAACGGTACGCAGAACTCATACACTCTGTGGGCCGTGGAAGAGTCTGGGCTCGAGACGAACCCGACTGCCCCTCCGAGACCCTCGTGGTCCGAGTTAGTGTTATCGAACGGGAAGCAGTGCGGCGTCCAGTCCCAGAACCAGCTGTCGAATATGTAGTGGATGGAGTCGATACCGGCGCCGGCGGTGACCAGCGCGAACCTGTCCTCATGACCATCCGACAGTGTCTCGTCGTTACCTGTGTCGAACCCTATCTGTGCGCCGTCACCATCAGATTCGGTGACGTCGCCCACGGCGTCGACGAGAACGAACAGATGCGTCCCGTTGTTCAAGACGTACATAGACGCTGCGATCTCGTTCACCCCATCTACCGCGATGAGATCAGCTGCCCCGGCGCCGAACCACTCGCCGGCTGTCACGACTCCGTCCACTGCGACGGGTTCGTAAGCCCAACCGGATTCGATGGCAGGAATAGTGAGGTCGAAGTCGGCCCTCGCGTATGTGCCCCAAATGTCGTAAGTGTCGTAGTCCATCGCGTTCCGTTCATCGTCGAACAGCTCCAGCTCGATGTACCATGGGTCGGAGTTCGCGACCGCGATGCTCCAGCCGCTGAACCACAGCTTCACGACCTGAACGCCCTCTTCGAGATACGCCTCGGCGATCGCCGCATCGGTGAAGACATCGAAGCCGTCGTACAAGGTGGCGAAAACGATGTAATCGCCCGCGACGCTGACCTCGACCGAGGCGTTCACGACGAGATGGTCGAACAGGCCGTCCGCGTCTGCGTCCACCGCGAAGTCGCTATACGGCGGCATGAACTCGGCTGGCGGTCCTGCAAAATCGTACCAGTAATAGTAATCCGTGTAGTGGGTGTCCGAGTCGAGGATCATACCATCGTCGTCCTCCACAGTCAGCTCGACCCTGAAGTTGTCGCTGACGCCGTTGTACTCGATGACCCAGCCGTCGAACGTGATCTCCGCCATGTTGTTCCCGACTATCATCGACTGCGTTACCGAGGCTGTCGCGAGATGGATGGCCCAGCTGTCGTACAGCTCCGCCCGTACAGTGTACTCGCCCCTCTCGGTGCAGTCGAGTTCGACCTCCACCACGAGGTAGTCGTAGTACGAGTCGCCATCATAGTCGTAGGCGTAGTCATCGTGAGGCGGGTCGAACAGGACGCCGGCCTGGTCGAAGTCAGTCAGGTCGTAGTAGTCCGCGTAGTGGTAGTCGCTGTCGTACTCGAACGACGTCGCATGGTCGTACACGTACATATCGAGATACCAGTAGCCGCTGACGCCGTTCTCCCACAACGAATAGGAGTCGATCTCTATCTCTACCGGGGTGATGGTGTCCGCCGGAAGGTATAGCTCGTACCAGTAGTAGTTGAAATACCCCCAGTCGTCCCAGACGTCGACGCCGAGATCGTAGTATCCGGCCGAGGACGCGTTCAAGTATAGCGTGAAGACGAGATAGTCGTATAGCGTGTCGCCGTCGTCGTCACGACCGCAGTCCTCATGAGGCGACTCGAAGAACGCGCCTATCGGGTCGAAGTCGTCGAGGTAGTAGTACGATGTGGAGAAGAAGCCGCTGTCGTAGTAGATCGAGCCGGTATCGTCGTAGAGGTACACGTCGAGATAGAAGCATCCCTCCCCGCCGCTCGTCAGGAGGGCGTACGGGTCGATAATGATCTCGTACTCGAAGATGATGCCCTCCTCCACGTACACGACCTCCTCGATGAAGTCCATCCAGTTGGAGTAGTAGTCGTATACAGTCGCCTCAATCTCGAAATACCCAGACGACACCGGGTCGATGTAAAGCGTTGCGACGACCTCGTTGTACAGTCCGTCGGAGTCGGTGTCCCTGCCATAGTCGTCGGCCGAGTCGAAGTACGCGCCTACGGGATCGAAGTCGTAATAGTAGTAGTAGCCGTCCGTCTCGTACCATTCGGAGTCGTGGACGATGGACGTGCTGTTTTCGATCAGGTACATCTCGACATCGTAGTACCCCGATATGCCGCGCTCTCGGATGGTCTCGGAGTCGAGCGTGATTACGTACTCGGCGATTCCGACATCCAAGCTCAGAGTCTCGAAGACCTCCATAAAGTCGTTACCCCACGGGTCGTACACCCACGTCTCGAGGTCGAACAGGCCCGCTTCGTAGCACTCGATGTAGATTGTTATCACGATCTGATTGTAGTATCCGTCAGTGTCAGTGTCCTCGGCGTAGTCGTCATGGGGAGGCGCGAACTCGACTGGCGCCCCCTCGAAGTCCGTGTACACATAGTATCCAGTCGTGTGGTAACTGCTCGCGACCCATGTGAAGTTGTCAAGATAGAGATTCAAGTATAGCTCACACGTGTCATCCAGACCAGATTCGTTTATCTCAGAGGCCGGGAACAGGAGCTGAATCTCATGGACTCCTACGTCCAAGGATCCCGAATGTTCTAGATAGGATATCATCCAGAACCCGGAGTCATAGAGATACGCATCGATCGTGTAATACCCCGGCTCGAATACCTCGACTGTGACGTTAACGACGAGGCAGTCATACATCCCGTTCGAGTCGTCGTCCCGCGCGTAGTCAGAGTGGGGCGGGACGAACATAGCCGCGGGCTCGTCGAAATCGGTGTGTGAATAGGCTGACGTGTCATATGTGTCGAAACCGATGCTGTATCCATCGTTGTCGTAGAGCCCGATCTCCACAAGGTAAGGGCCGTCGATCATCGACTCGTATATGTCCTCCCCGTCGAAGTAGGCAGAAACAACGGATGGACCGACGGGTGCCATGACTGTTTCCCAGCTATACGTCACAGATTCCATCCCCCCTGCATCGAGCAGGTTGGCGGAGACGCTCAGGTAGCCGCCTGCGATGGAATCAACTGCGACATCCACCACGAGGTAGTCGAAGTCCCCGTCGACGTCTGTGTCGTAGCCGTAGTCACTATGTGGAGGGGAGAACACAGCCTGGTCCGCCCGGGTCGTCAGAGTCACGGTGTCGTTCATGGCGGGGTCTGCAAATGACGACGCAAGCATCACTGTGGTCTCGTTCTGCTCGACGGGTGGGTCGGGGACGTAGATACTGACGTACATGTCAATGGTCTCCCCTGGAGCCAGGTCGCCCGTGTCGGGTATGCCGTTCAGGTTGCTGTCCGTCATCAGGATATATGAGTCGTCGTAGATCTCCACGGTCCATCCGAGGTAAGAGTCGTCCACCGTGATGTCGAAGGAGTCGGTGATGGCCTGACCGTTCCTGAGGGAGAGCGTGTATCCGTACCAGTACCCCCAGTCTGCCAGTCCGGTCTGGTCGGCTCCGAAGCCGATCAGGCCCTCCTCGAACATGACTGCGAGACCATTTGATACGCTGGCCTCATTGTATGAATATTCGCTGCCGAACGATCCGTCTGAGTTCTCGATGCCGATGGTGGCGCTGCTGCCGGTCTCGCCGCTCATCGTCAGATACTGGAGCCATATCTCGCCCGTCTCGTTCAGGATGATCTCGAAGGTCAGCAGATCGTAGTCGCCGAGGCGCGAGACCTCGTAGTATTCGACCACGAGCTGCGAGTTGGGGGAGACTCCGAGGGTCTCGTAGTACACGACGCCTGCGTTGTACGGCCAGTAGTCCACGGTGAGGTCGTCCCAGAAGGGCGCGACGAAGTTGTGGGTCCAGTCGTACGCCGTCGGAATTGGGGAGTTGGAGTAATCGGAGGAGCCTGAACCGAAAGACACGTAGCCGTTGGAGGACACGTAGAACTCCGTATACGCGTTGCCGTAGAACTCGAAGCTGAAGCCGATGGGGAGCGGCCCAACGTAGCTATCATCTGTGCTGTGCAGACCCACGTCAGTGCCCGTGGAGCTTATCTCGACCCAATCGAACAAGATTGACGGAGCAGGGGCGTTGCTGTCAGTCCATGAGTATCCCCAGCTATCCGCCGAACCCTCATCCGCCCCCGCGTCCCACGACACCATCACAAACGCGGAAGTCGATAGTACGATCACTAGCATTGAGGCTAATAGCTTCCTCGTGTACATCTTCGGATCCCATCCCTCCGCCCTTGCGGGCGGATTCACCTGTGCATCGATTACCGGGATATTTATAATCGTCTCCCTGCGGGGCCTGGGCAGAGAAATGCTGATAATCACCTGCGAACTACGAATCGTTGAACCATTCCGCGAGCTGAGGCATACCCCGCGTGTCTACAACCACTAGGTTGACATCAAACCCTTCGAGCATCCTCCACCGCTTGTATACGCGCTTTGCGGCTATGGAATTTCCCGCCCAGGGTCATTGGGGGGGTCAGTATGCGTTACGTTTATAACCTAAAAGTGTGCCACGAATCGACTTATCAAATACCATGAGAGACATTCCGGCGACAGAGCGAAAGGGGGAGGCAGATTACCTCATGATACGTGGGACTTTGCTGCGAACAATGTGTCTCTTGTTGGTGCTTGTGATGGCCGGTCCTTTGCTGACCGGACAGGTCTCTTCCGAAATGAATCCCGCCAAAGGGAAACCGAGCACCACGACCTACAACCTGTATTTTGGCGACCTGCACACCCATACGGGGTACTCCGACGCCTACGACGACAGCACCCCGTGGGACGCTTACGAAGCGGCCGTTGATGCAGGAGCGGACTTCATGGCCGTCACAGACCACATAGCGATATGGAACGCATATAACGCGTATGTCGCCAGCCCGGAACAGTGGGATGACCTCCTAGCAGCGGCAGATTACTACACCTCAAAGGAGTTCGTGGCGATGGCGGGCTACGAGGCCTGGTTGCTCGCTGACCTTGGGGAGTTCAATGTGTACAACACGCGAGAGCTTCCTCCAGAACATACGCTGGGATATCGATACGACCGACTACCCAATTTCTATGACTGGCTCGCGGAACAGCCTGGGGCGATAGGTCAATTCAACCATCCGCTCTATGTCAGTGACAACTTCATGGACTACAGTTATTACACCAAGACCAGGGACGTTGGCATGAGCATCATAGAAGTGCACAACGAGGATCTCTACGAGGACAGCTACATCATGGCGTTGGACGCGGGCTGGCACGTGTTGCCCTCAGCCAACTCGGACACGCACTATTCCGACTGGATCGCGGTTCACGAGATGAGGACCGTTCTACTAGCGGAGAGCCTCACACCGGAGGACCTGTACAACGCCATGAGCGCCTGCCGGGGCTACGCGACACTTGACAAGAACCTCGAGATTTCCTATACCCTAAACGGGGCTGTAATGGGCTCGAACCTGTCCGATCCGGGAGTGATGGACTACACCGCCTCGATACAGATAGAAGACCCTGATGGCCTCATCGATGAGATCACGCTTGTCGAGATAATATCGAACGGCGGAGAGGTCATCGAGACAATCGCCACAAGCGGCGACTACGTCGATATCACCGTATATTTCGAGTCGGAGGACGCGCAGTACTTCTACGTACGCGTGACCACAGCCTCGCCATTGGAAGGAGAAGAGCCCGGAGTGACGGCGTGGACTGCGCCCGTCTGGACGGGGCGATAGAGGTCCGGTCGGCTACTGGTCCGCAGCATCCACTGCTGCTAATCGGGAACGAGCCGAAGACAGGATACGCACCTCGATCACCAATGATCGAGAGGTCTCGTTCCGTCGATACACCAATGTGACAGAAAGCCTTAATTGGACCGGATTGATGCACCCCTGCGGGTCAGCCTATCTGACTCGCTCAGGGGATTGTACAATGCCTGCATTCGCAGATAGTTTTAGGATAAGGAAGCCGACAGGGTTCCTGAGAGAGGAGCAGAAGAAAGTCATCCACGAGAGCGCACTCGAGATAATGGAAACCGTTGGGGTAAGAATACACAGCAAGGTCGCGCGTGACTCCCTCAAGGCGGCAGGCGCATCCGTTGACGAGGGCACTGGAGTAGTGAAGTTTCCTGAAGGTCTCGTTCAGTCGCTGATCGCCAGCGTGCCTGAGAAGATAGTGCTCGCGGGACGCGACAAGGAGTACGATCTGCCTGTCGACGGCTCACACTGCTACTACACGACGGACGGGTGTGGTATCACCGTGTGGGATCAGAAGACAAAGAGTCGGAGGCTCTCCGTACTTCAAGATATCAAGGACACAGCTGTGGTCGCGGATTATCTGCCCCACTGCAGCATATACGAACCCATGGTGGTCGCGTCCGATGTGGCCGAGAACATCCACGTCATCGCCGGGATGAAGGAGGCGTTCGACAGATCACGCAAGCACATTGAGAGCGAATCGACCTCCACGGCAGAGGAGGCGCGGCTCCAAATCAGAATGGCCTCCGAGATCGTAGGCGGGCCCGAGGAACTCAGGAAGAGACACATCATGTCCGCCATGGTCTGTACGATGTCGCCCCTAACGCTCGATGGACATGCGACAGAGGCGGCGATGGTCTGGGCAAAGGCACACGTGCCCGTCTACATAACGGGCATGGCCATGATGGGCATCAGCGGCCCGGCGACATACGCGGGCAGCCTCGTAGTCAACCACGCGGAAACGCTTGCCCTCGCAGCGGCGATGCAGGCACACGAGAAGGGATCGCCGACGATATACGGCTCCGTCCTGTCGAACATGGACCCGCGGACAGGCGCGATACAGCTCGGCTCTCCCGAAGGGATGTTGCTGTGCGCGCTCGCACATGACATGGCGAAGTATGTCAAGATGCCCTCGGCCTGCGGGGGCCTCGGGTCCAACGCCAAAGTCCCCGGAGTTCAGAGCGCCCTTGAGAATGGCATTATGGCAATGATAAGTACGATAACAGGACAGGAAGTAAACAACGGTATAGGGATGCTGGACTGCTCGACCGTGTTGTCCTACGAGCAGATGATAATCGATAACGACATCGTCGGCAGGGCGTTGACATGCGGGCGCGAGATCCCCACGACGAAGGAAGCGTTGCACCTCGACCTGATCAAAGAGGTAGGGATATTGGGCATCGGCCCCAAGAAAGGCAGCTTCCTTGGAGAGAGGGCGACCATGATGGAGGCTAGGACCTTCTTCCAGTCGTCGATATTCACATCGGAGCCGTTCGACCAATGGGTCGAGAAGGGGAAGAAGGACGAGCTCGTGTTGGCCAAAGAGAAAGCCGATTGGATATTACAGAATCACGAGCCAGTGATGCTGGATAGAGACATCTCGAAGAAGCTGGATGAGATGGTCAAGGAAGGGTCGAAGACCCTTTGAGATGAAGACCAAGGAGACGCAGAGGAGGCGATTCGATGGCAGTTGCGAGACTGAGATTCCTGGAGAAAGAGGAGGAGGAGCTGATAGACCAGCAGACCATGGAATGCCTCGAGACGATCGGCGTCAAGGTCAAGAGCGAAAGCGTTCTGAACATGCTGAAAGAAGCCGGAGCAGTGGTTGACGACAAGACGCAGGTGGCGAAGATCCCCGAGAGCATGGTGAGGGAAGCCCTTGCTCATGTGCCAAAAGAGATTGTGCTATACGGCAGGGAATCGAGGCACGACTTGAGGATGCCCGTCAGCTCATGGCCGTATGTCGGCACGTCGGGCCTTGCGACATACATCCTCGATATCGACACGGGAAAGAGACGCGACTCCACGGTCAAAGACATCGCAGATTGCGTCAGACTAGCTGACGCGTTGACAGGCGTCGATTTCGTTCAGACCTGTACGACTGCCACGGAGGTCCCTCATCAGACGCACGGATTGCACGAGCTCTGGACGGCGCTGCAGAACACCACGAAGCATGTTCACGGCGTGGAGATATTCAATGCCGAAGACGCGAGGAAGCAGGTCGAACTCGGTGCCCTGATAGCGGGGGGCAAGGAAGAGCTGGACAAGAGGCCTCGGTTCACGGTCATACACTGTTCGATCGCTCCGCTGACATTCGAGCAAGACGCCGTTGAGGCGATGGTCGAGTTCGCGAAGGCGGGCGTGCCCGTCACGACCATGACCATGTCGCTCTCCGGCGGTACAGCTCCGGTAACCCTGGCAGGGACTCTGGTCAACGCGAACTCGGAGAACCTTGCGAGCTTCGTGATCGGCCAGGCCGCAAGGAAGGGTGCCCGCACGATATTCTGCTCATCTTCGACACCGATAAGCATGAGCACTGGAATGATCAACTACCAGAGCGCCAACCAGCCACTGATAGCGGCTGGGCTCGCCCAGATGGCCAAACGCTACGGACTGCCCTGCATGGTTGGAGACTGGGGCCTGAACGATACGACGGAGCCAGGCTTCCCGCACACGTTCAGTGAGACGATGGGGATCGCGATCAGCACGATGACGGGCTCCGACATGCAGGGGGGCATCGGTGCGCTCGACAACGCAAAGGGTACGGCGCTGGAGCAAGAAGTCATCGATTCGTACATTTGGGAGAATGTGCGAAAGCAGATGACCGCTTTCGAGATAAGCAAGGAAACGGCAGCGCTAGACGTCATTAGAGAAGTGGGGCACGGCAACACATTCCTTACTCACATACACACGGCGCGCAACTTCAGGAAGGAGATCATCAGTAGGGACCCTGACAAGGCAAGGTTCGAGGCCACTATGTCCAATGCGATGGTCGCCGAGGCGAGAGAGATTGCCAAGAGGCTCCTGAAGGAGCACCACGTACCCAAGCTCGACGAATCGATCGTTCAGCTTGGAAACGGAATCATCAGGGATCACGAGAAGCAACTGCAATCACGTCCGACGGCATGAGAGGAGGAGACCGACACGGAGCCCGACCCAGAGGAACTAGAAGATGATGCCACATCCGAGGACGTCTCGATCGACATCGAAGCCTTGAAGACGATGTTCATGAAGGGGAGGAGCCTGTCCCTTCGAACCCTAGGCCTTCCGATAACGGTGCTCTTGAAGAGCGAGAAGGAGACGACATCCATCTACGTGGACAAGGCGGGCAACGTGTCCGTGAGCAGAGGAGCCCTCCCTGAACCCGATGTGATAATCGAAGGAAGCCATGCAGCATTGTGCGAGATCCTGCAGACGAGGAGCCCGACGTTGATCGCTCCTGGCCCGCTGAAGGTCACAATCAACAGTGGGGAGATTAAGGGCAAGGTGGTGGGGATCTCGGAGGGGGATCTCATGGAGAACCCCCTCATGGATCTGCTCGCGCTCTAGAGACGAGTCATGGCTGCAGTCTCATCCTCAGAACACACCTGTCGACCACTAGTATTCGTATATATAGTCACGCGCGCGCACGCGAGCGCGCGCGCGTGCGGAATGATGATCGCTCCCGGCGCACTCTAGCAGAGCTCTTTGTTTCGGAACAGGTAGGCTCCTATTACGAGGAATGCCACCGTCAGCAACACCAACACGATGACGGAGTCGCCGAACCCGGTTGCCTCCTCGAACCCGCTCATGTCGCCGTAGTCGACCCACCCGGACCCGATGCTCCTCAGATAGTGCTTGACGCTGACCTTCTGTATGACACCGGGGAGCGAGCCTATCATGCCTTCCCAGATGAAAGCATAGAAGAGACCGAAGAAGACCGGCTTCTTGAACACCACGCTGATGGTGAGGAACAGGGACGAGTACACGATCGAACCGAGAACTATCAAAATCGCGAACTCGCAGTAAATCTCAACTGCCTCCGCACCGATATCATGCTGCGTGAAGAATGCAAGGAACCCCGCGGTGGCTATCACTATCACGGAAACCGTCACGGTTATCACGAGTGGGATGTAGTATCCGATATACGAGTACACGCGATCCAGCGGTGCCGTCGCCACGTGCGTTATGCTCATATCGTCTATCTCGTCCCGGATCAGGGATGAGCCATAGATCATCGCCATCACAGGCATGAAGAAGAACAGAATGAGCGTGTCCATCAGGTTCGTCCCGTCCTCGAGCGGGTCGAGCCCCTGGGTCCCCGCATACCCCATCACCAGAGCCACGAAGGCCGCGACGAGGAATGTGATGACCACCTTCCTGCTGAGAAGTAGCTTCTTGGTCGAGTGGACCGTCAGCGCGACAATACCAGCTGTAATTCTCTTGAGATCCATTCCTACCGCCCCACCAAATATTTGAAGATGGCTTCCAGGTTGTCGTCCAGGCTGTACATGCTCTTGACCGAGCTCCCTGTCACGTCCATCAGCGTCGGAAGGCCGCCGAAGAAATCGTCTGGGCGGGATACCTGAATGGTTATGCTGTCCTTGCCCTCGTTGAACGCAACAGACACGGTATACTCCTCGTCGAGAAGTGCCTTGGCGAGCGCGACCATCCCCTCGCCCTCGATGATGATATTGTGCGGATGCTTGTCGATGAGGTCCCTTATCTCCGAGATATCCCCGGATGCCACCGCCCTTCCTTTGTAGATCAGGGCGACATCGTGCGTCATTCGCTCTATCTCGAAGAGTACGTGCGAGCTTACGATTATGCTGTGCCCGTGCTCCTTGTTCATCCGCTTGGTCAGGTCGATCAAGTCCTTCCGCACCAACGGGTCTGTCCCGCTGAGCGGTTCGTCGAGTATCAACAGCTTCGGATCGTGCACCATAGCCCCGGCAATCTTCATCCTCTGCTTCATGCCCTTGCTATATCCTCCGGTCTTTCGATCGAGCGCGTCGGTCATGCCGACCAGCTCCGATAGCTCGTCTATGCGCTTCGAGAGCACGGCACCGCTCATCGCATGAAGGTGGCCGATGAGAGACATATACTCCCGCCCCGTCGAGTCAGCGGGTAGCGACTCGTAATCAGGGCAGAAGCCTATCAACGAGTGCAACTCAGAGTTCCGCCAAGGCTTCTTGCCGAAGACTGTGATCTCTCCCGCGTTGGGCCTTATCAGGCCCAGGACGAGTTTGAAGAGCGTGCTCTTTCCGGATCCGTTAGGACCCACGATACCCGTTATCCCGGGCTTGATCTCAAGGTTGAAGTTGTTGAGCCCGATGACCTCGCCGTACCATTTGCCGAGGGATTCCGCGACGATCAAGTTCTCGGTCCCCCTCTCCCGCATCGTCATTTGCCCACCGCCTGTCTCTGTACCCTCCAGTAGAGAACCAACGCAGGGACGATAATGAACGACGCCAAGAAAGCGAAGAGTGCGCCCTCGTTGATGTAGCTGGGAAGGCTCTGTCCGAATATCCAATCGACAGCGTACGATAGCGATTCAGCCGGGCTTATCACTCTCCATGCGCTATCGAACTCGGAGAACGCCCCGGAGATGATCGTCAGAACGAAGAAGGACATGAACGTGCCTACGGCCGCGTAGCTCCTCCTCTTCGTGAGGGAGGATAGCATGAGACCGTAAGGTACGAAGAACACGGTGACGAACACGCCTGCTACCACCGTACTCCCGAGGACTTTGATGCTTGACCAGTAGTCACTGCCGCTCTGAGTGAGGATCGACACGACGGCCAGGAGGACTGGTGGTAAGAAGCATAAGAGGCTCATGATAAGAATCGCTCCTCCAGCTTTGCCCACAAGATAGTCCCTTGTCTTGATCGCTCTGGAGAAGTATAGCACAAACGACTTGCTCGACAGGTCCTCCGATATCAAGTCAGACGTGATGACTGCAGTCAGAAGAATGGCGAACAATGCCAAGCCAAAGGCGTTGAAGTTCGAGCTCATCTCCCCGGCATCGAGCGTCTCATGACCGAAGAGCAGCACAGACACGAACTGGAACGCATATACGAAAAGGAAGGCGAGAATCAGCAGAATCTTCACGCCTGTCGACTTCAGCCCGTGCCTGAAGATGCTCTTCAGTATCACGTAGACCCTGAGGTTCAGGGCGGTTCTCTCGCCCTTCCAGGGGCGGTACTGGATAGGGCTAATTCCCATCCTTTCCACCTCCTCTGAACGACCGGAGGAACACCTCTTCGAGGTCGAGTCTCTCGGGTTGGTATCTCCGAATCTGGACGCCGCTATCGCGGGCCAATCCGAAGATCCGGCTGCCGTCTCTGCATCCACGGATGAGCAGCGTCATCTGCTTACCGCCCTCTTCCTTCGCCTCCATTATCTCGCACGCCTCACCGAGCATTCGGACGAAGCGAGTCAGGCTTCCCTCGTCCCCCCGTATGGTCAGGCTCTGCACACCCTCCTCCCCGGCCACGAGGGTCTTGGTCTCGCCTTCCTGAACGAGCTTCCCGTTGCTGATTATGACTATGTAGTCACAGACAAGCTCGACTTCCTGGAGTATGTGAGATGACACGAGCACGGTCTTGTCGGAAGAGCCTATCATCCTCACGAGCTCGAGCATCTCCTCCCTTCCCTGAGGGTCCATCCCACTCGTAGGCTCGTCGAGAAAGAGCAACGGAGGGTCATGGACGATCGCCTGCGCTAGCTTGACCTTCTGCTTCATCCCGGTTGAATACGACTTGATCTGGCGGTACCTCTCCTCGCCGACCCCCACGAAGTCGAGGACCTCATGGCTGCGCTGCATGGAATCACGGGTCATCATTCCGGAGATCAGCCCGAAGTACGAGACGAGTTCCACCGCATTCATCGATGGCACGAGGCAATCGTGCTCGGGCATGTAGCCCACGCCGTCCCGGATCTGAAGGCTCTGGGTTCTGGAATCCAGGCCGCCGACGAATATCGCGCCTTTCTTCGGAGTGACCAGCCCCAGTGACGCCTTGATGAAGGTGCTCTTGCCTGCACCGTTCGGCCCAAGGAGGCCGACGATTCCCCGTGGGATGTCAACGGAGAATCCGTCAAGTGCTATCACAGGTCCGAAGCTTACTGTAAGGTCCCTTGCTGAGAAGAGATACGAGCCGATTCCTGGCGGTCCATCCTCATGAGCAGGTTCCCTCACAGGCGTTTGCTGACCGACATCATCAACCGCTGCCGACATCCCCATTCCTCATTCATCAGATCGTCCGTTGGCTCCATGCCAAGATGTCTATGGATTGCATAGGTACTATGTATAATCCCTCGTCGTAACCACGGCCTACGCGAGCGTTTATGCCTTCGGAAGTGTTATCGAACGCTAGAGAGGCGAACACATGCCAGTTGTGATTGTGAACATGTGGCCAGGAAGAGATGAGAACGCGAAGCGGCGCATAGCCGGAGGCATTACGAAGGTCTTCGAGGACGAGGGGGTTCCTCGAGACGTCATTGAAGTGATCATAAACGAAGTGCCCAAGACCAATTGGGCGGTTGGTGGGAAACTACACTCAGATTGAGACTTCCGCCGAACAGCCATGCAACAGGGGAGAACCAGATAACCAAGACTCGCCATGCGCTCACCCGTGCAGAGAAAAATGGCACGGGGGTTGACAGAAGGAGGCCGAAGCGACGGCTCAGTCCCTCTTCTTCTCCAAAGCTCCGGAGAGTATGACGGCCGCGGTTACCAGGGCAGCGGACGCTGCACCCCAGCTGGCGCTCAACGAATCGTCGAACAACACATCGGTCGCAACCTTCACTACCAGAAGCGTGAGGAAGAAGTAGACCAACCCCAGCACGACCATCATGATAGTGGCGATGAGTGTAACCGCCAGAACGTCTAGCTTGTTCTTGATTCCCAGTCTCTCACCTCCTCCTCGAACCACATCGAGGTTGGCAGGTGAATCGACTCATCAGTACAAAGGGGTTTCCACAGAGAGCTTCGACAATTGGCGAAGAAACCCCCGTGGCGCCAAATGACCGCCCCCCGATTAGATCAGCGACGGGATCGCCGCTTCGCGGCGTGCTTCTTCGGTATCTTGATGGCAAACCTGCAGACGAGGTCTCCCGCAAGGACCGACTTCAGCACCTTAGCTTCAACGGGCTGGCCAAAGATGACGTCCCAGGGCTTCTTGTGAAACGCCGCGCTGCAGTAGCAGAAATTCGGGGAGATCTCCAGGCCCGTCCTGATCGCATCCCTCACCCATGGACAGTGGCAGTAGTAGTATCTCCTCATCGTCTTGTCCTTCTCGCGCAAGTACTCGCGCGTCATGTAGGGAATCTTAGTCTCGTAGATGGTGTCGCCCTTCCGTACACCGCCCGCAATCTCCGGGTTATTCCTGACGAACTCCAGCACGTCATCGTCGATCTCCTGGTTGAAGAACAGGGTCCCCTCCTTCACGTGCTGAGCCAACAATGCGATGAACTCGTCAGCCCTCCGTTTCAGGAACCCGTCGATGTCGCGGGTCTTCTCGTACTTCGCCTTCTCACGAAGATAATACTCGACCGGGGCCGTGTGCGGACCCGCGAGCAGCGCGCCCTTCCATATCCGTTCGTCCAGCCCGCCCTCGAGCCGCTCCATCAGTTTCTTGGTCACCTTCGGCCAGGTCTTGATCGACGATCCGATTGGCGGGAATGTGATTCCGCGGAGTATCTCCTTGTGCTTGTCCGGCCCGACAGAGTCTTTCAGTATCTCGGACAGTGTCTCCATCACGGTGGCGCCGTCAAGCATCTGAATGCCGGCCAGCTCGACGGCCTTGTTGCCCGCGAACCTCGCGTACCGTATGAAGGCGATGATGCTTTCCTCGGTGTTCCTTCCCGTTCGAGTTAGCTGCTTCACGAAGGCCTCGAAATCGCGCTTGGTCGCTCTGTCAAAGTTCCTTCGCGGCGATCTCTTGGACAAGAACCTCTCGAACTCCCTGACGAGCTTGACGGTCGACCTGATCTCCTGCTCGCTAAGGTCCTTCCTGACGCGGCTTCCCTCGGCGACGAACGTCCTGAAGCCCTTCTCGTCCATCACAGTTTCCCTCTTCACTGCACCCCGTATGAGGTACAAGTTCATTGATGCACGCCCCGACCGGTGTGGGCGTAGGCCGCAGCTCAGTCAGCCCGAAACGACACCAAGCGAATCCTCTTCAGGTCTTCGACGAACCTTAGAACGTCTCCGCGGTCAGTAGGTCCGTACTCCGCGGAGACGAAGTCGGTGATCTCGTTCAGGTTCCGCTTTCCATCCATCAGGTTGACAATCTCATACATCTTCTTCGAGAACGATAAATCGTTCTTGTCCATGTCCCTATACCATTCATACCCATCCTCTCCGAGCTCCCTGATCATGAGGTCGGTGTCTATTGTGCCCTTGAACCGCCTCCTCGGGACGGACCTTCCTGCTTGGCCTTTGGCCACCGGCTCGCCCTTCCTCCTCGCCCGGTCAGTCGAATCAGAGCTGCAGGACATGCTTATGATCTCGGTCAATCTGGATTGTTCCCTGGAGCCGTGCTCTGCGACGGCCGCGGCCTGACCCTCGACGAACCCGTCCGTGCCGACCTCTCTGTCCAGGCTCGCAACCGACCGCACGGCTCTGACCTCCCTTTCGATTATGTGCGTGAGTCTCATCCTGTGGTGATCGGCCCGTTTCCGCCTCTCAGTCGGCTTGTCCCCCAGGTCGGCCATCTCCCTCGCAGCCACCCCGACCGCATCCGATATCCTCTTCATCCCCTCCGAACATGTCATGCCCGCGATTCTGTGAATCGTTCCCGCATCGGCGCTTGCGAGAGTCAGTGCAGATGTGGTGACTGCCAAGCCGACCCTGCGTAGGCTATCCTCGCTCACCTTGTCGATGGTGTCCATGCTTGTGTGGTAGAACATGTCCGGCCACTGTGTCAGACCGACGCATGGAACGCCCACAGTCGCTTCGTTGAACTCAGCGTGGTCGCTCCCGCCTGTGAAGGGAGTCCGTGCATACCTGTACGTGCTGACAATGCCGAGCTTGATCATGTTGTCGTAGTCGGCGTTCGCCAACTCGATCATGGAATACACGAAATCGTTGAGGTAGGAGGGAAGGGAATCGGGCGTGCAATCCATGCATAGGGTAGACCTGCACAATCCCTGGTCTTCCCCGACCATGTCGAGATTGATGCCTGCCACGAGCCGCCCATGAAGCTCCGGATGTTTGGACAGGAATGCCACCGTGCCCACGGTCTCAGGGACCCACAGGAACCGAAGCGTGCGCTTCGGCATTTCGATCTTTCCCGATCTCGTGAGAGCCGTGATGGTCCTTGCGATCTCGAGCAACAGACCGCTCCCGGAGGCGTTGTCGTTGGCGCTCGGCTTCGGGTGGCAGAGATGCGCCACGAGGAATATTTCTTCCTCAGGCCGCGACGAGCCGGGGATGGTCGCGCTCACCACACAGTACTTGCCAGGGGACAGGGCGGCATCCACGCGAGCGTGAAGTCTGACCTTCTTTCCGCCCTCCAAGTGCTTCCTGAGGCCATTCCCCTGCCGTCTGCTCAAGGAGAATCCAAACGTGACTTTCCCAGCGTCCCGAGCGTCGGGCCAGATGCCCTGATACGAGTGGGCGTCAGGGATGTCTACGCTCTCGCGTACCTTCGGGAACTCATATGAGAGGGCGTCTGTGATCACACCCATCGCTCCGCGCTTGACGACCGCCTCGGTGTGAACCCGCTTGGCCTGGCCTGTGGCGAGCACGAACCTGCCCTTCACTCTCTTTCCAGCGTAGTCCTTGTCGGAAAGCCCCTTGCCGACATCGACGAGCTCGGCCGTCACCCCGCCCTTCGGCGTGCCTCTGCTATAGGTGTGGAGAGATTGGGGAATGTCGTCGAACCTCGCGAGGAGGCGACCCTCAGGCTCCATCAGCCGGAGTTCAGCGCTCCTCACGCTCCATCCCATGACGGAGGTGTATGTCCAGAACTTGTGACGGCCGTCGGCTGGAAACTGCTCGATCGCGACATCGTCGACGCCGAGGCGCACAAGCTCGTCTTTGACATGCTCTGCGGCCGAGAGCATCATAGGCGATCCTTGGATCCTGTGGAATTCCGTCAGCCTGGCCACATACGACTTGGCCGTCGCCCCCGATAGCTCGCGCTTGATGAGTCCTCTGAGTTTCATAGTCTGACCAGCCGCATCAACGCAATCTCAGATAATAACATTTACAGGGCGGTCCGAACAGGGTCAGTCCTCGCCGGGTTCGCCGCTGGGCCCCTCGATGCCTTTGCTCTCCTCAGGACACTTCTGCTTCGGCTTCCGCAAGAGCCTAGATGTAACGGCGGCCAATGCGATGATGAGGACCACCATGACGGCCGATGGAACGATCCACGCGTCCGAGCCGTCAGAGGCGCCCAACTCGTAGTCGGACCTCTCGCTTCCGCTCTCATCGAAGCCCGGAATAAGATCCATCAGCCCGTCGTTCCCGCTCTCAGACATAAGGCCAGCCGCCACGAGAAATACCACTAGAAGGGATAGGATCCACACCGAGGAGAGCACCACGACTATCCGCGTGTTCTCGTTCGGTGCGACCAGGTCGCGTGCCTTCCACGACAGGCCGTAATAGACGAAACCATGATCCTCGAAACGCTTGACGAGGCCGCCCGCCTCCATCTTCTTGAGGTGCCTGTGCACCGCGCCTTTGTCGATCTTGAGTTCCTCGGACAGCTGTGTTACGGTCCTGCGCATGGGGTTGAGAGATTTCAGAATCTCCAGCCTCGTGTCGGAGGCAAGTGCGAATATGGACTTCTTATCGAGCTCCACACGCATCCTAGGCCCTCCTGGTCGTAAGTGAAACGGAGTAAGGTGTCTTTAACTTGGCTCTCCGGCAGCCGATGCCGCTCAATCCCGGCACCATACCTCGTCAGCCGATCGCGTACCACCATGTCGATTCGTTGTAGACGATAGACCCCTCATAGGAGAGGTCGACGAGGGAGTTCGCCACGAGCGTCGTCGTCGACAGAGTGTAGAGGCTGTCCTCGATGAAGAGCGACCGTCCCACGTGGTTGTAGTACTCGTTGCCTTCATGTGCTATCGTCCCTCGGAGAGATATGCCCTCATCGATCGACACCTTGAACACATAGACCCCTGACCAATACACGTACGATCCATCCTCCGGGCTGAAATCGTAGGTCGTCATAGGAATGGCAAGCAATTCCTTCTCCAGATCGAACAGCACCGATTTGTGGTCGTAGCCTGAGGTAGACCAGGAATTCTCTGACACGATGAACACATCCTGCTCGATTGGGTCAGCAGGGTCGGATACATCGAACAGGGAGAGCTTGACGTTGTCTCCTATCCTGCCGATTCCTAGGACATGGTCTGCATCAACGGGGTGAAGGTACGACGAGAACCCCGGGATCTTCAGCTCGCCCAGTACGGAGGGGGAATATGGGTCGCTGAGGTCGATCACGAACAGAGGGTCGATCTGCAGGAAAGTAACCAGGTACAGGGTGTCCCCGAGGAAGCGGGCGGCGAATATCCGCTCCGTCGGTGCGAGCCCCTCAAGGGAGCCGACCACCGACAGATTCGAGTTGAGGACATACACGCCGTTCTCCGGTTCCGACCACGAGGTCGTCGTAGCCACTCTCAGCATACCATCCTTCTCATCCATAGAGAACTGGTTCAGCAGCCATCCCTTGACGTCGCCCCTGGCGGCAGGGACCATCGACAGACCGTCCACGGAGACCTTGTGTATCGTCGTCCGGGTCGTGTCCTCCTCCTCGGGGACGGGCTCGGCGTCAATCATCAGCACATGCCCGCCCCACTTCTGGAAGGTTAGGAAGAGCGCGTCCGGGGACATGTAGATGGTAGAGGCATATCCCGCAATAATCGACATGTAGCTGTGGCCTCCTGAGGACACATCGACAGCGAGCAAGTTGACGAACGAGTCCTTCGAGCACGAGTCGGCGTCGTAGTATATCAGATCGACCGCGAATGCCTGGCTCTCGTCACCCCCCCACAGCTGCGGAACGCACGGGTCACCATCGACCATCCACACGTAGGTCTGTGCGACAAGGTAAACGACATCATCGATCATCCTGGATGTAAGGGCATAGCCCGACACCCCGTACGACAGCTCGAGCACGGGGTCGGACACATCGCTCAAGTCGAACACCGAGACGAACGATCTGCCGGTGTCAACTGGAAGGCCGAGCGCCTCCGCATTGTCGTAGTAATACCACCACCAGATGTATATCGAAGAAAGCACCACAAGCTTGTTCTCGTACAGGTACAGTCCCGAGATGTGGACATTCATCTCGTCGGTCTTGAACGGGATGATGTCCGTGGTGCTCAGCACAGACACGACCTCCATCTCGGATGGAGGATAGGCCTTCGCAACCGACACATTATCGGAGGAGGCGATGAACATGAACTCCCCGTCCGTCTTGACGATGTCCTCCTCGTCGACGCCCGACACATGAACGTTCGTCGTCGAGTGGGTGTTTGTGTCACCGCCTAGAGCCGCCTCGGAATCGCCGGAAACCGAGCTTGCGTCTCTGTAATCGCCGGTGCTGTTGTTGGCGACGGTCGCATCCCCCAGGAAATCGGCGAGTTCGTCATAGCTCGAGAAGGAGTTCAGAACGCTGGTGTTCTCCAGCGGGTTGTCTCCGCCTTTGAAGAATGCATAGGTTATCGTCCCTGCTGTCAGCATCGTTGCCGCCATGCAGACCACCAGAGCGGTCTTGACATACCCGTCCATGTTGATCAAGATTCTAGTGGACTCCTGCCTATTTATACGCCGGGTTGGCGTTGACCTGGAAGTCAACACTCGGCCTAAGGCAGGTCCAACCCGGACACGTCGAGCTTGATGCCCAGGTCGGTCATGTCTCTCTTGTGCTTCTTGATGATGACGGTATACTCCTTGGTCGGGCGCCTCCTTGTCGCGTTCCAGCACTCCTGGAGCGACTTTCCCAGCGGAGGCTTGGCCAGCTTGTCCTCGTACTTCTTCAGAAGCGCCTTCACTACTTCGTTAGCCTCAGAACGTTTCATGCCAGCGACGGCATGTCCCACTTCCGCAGATATCCTCGGTTCGACCGGTGTAACCCTGTCCTCGTACTTGTTCGTCGCAACTCCGACGGACTCCATCGATAGACCTGAGGAGACCGCTGATATCACTGACGCGGAACTCTCCTGCAAGCACATCGGTGTGCACGGGCCTGCAGTCGTATAGTTGAGACTGATGCTCAGGAGATGCGTGTTTCTGCTTATCGCCTGACCCATCGTGCTGATGGTCCATAGGAGATCTCTGCTGCTGTTCGATATGTATCGCAGGTGCAACGGGAACGGTATGAGATAGCTCGTCTGAAGCGTGAGGACGCCCATCATGTGGGTCGCAACCGTCCCCAGCGCGGTCCCTTCTGGACCGCCGGAGTAGCCGCCCATCAGAGGCGAGAAGTCCATACCTATCGGCGCCCCCATCGAGCTCGCCATGACTGCCTTGTTGAGCCTGTCGAAATCCACCTTCATCGGGTCCATGGACGCGATCATGAAACCATCCGATGCGCGAAGGCCGTATCTGGGCTGCATCGCCGCGGCTAGGGATATTGCTGACTCTGCAGTCGAAAGCGTGTTCATAAACGGCTTTCCCTCGCGTCCAACACGATTGCATGCCTCCCTGCCCAAAACAGCGTTCCTCATGGTGGCATACAGCTCGAGCGGAGAGGCGGGGCGAACACGCATTCCGCTGACCTTCGTAATCGCAGGGGTCGTGATGGAATTCGTCAGAGGTATCTCCGCGAAACCCTCCATCAGGGTCAGAAACGATTCATCGCTCGCGACAGGGCCGCCCGCAGCCCCTAGGAGGCACCAAGGAGGCTTCTTGTCCTCCGGCTTCCTGGGCGTCATCGCCTTCCGGTCCCTGCCCTCTCCGAAGAACACTTTCGACGGTGCGTTCCTGAGGCCTTCCCGGACCTCGGACTCGGTGAACGAGATGACGCGATTCGTGCTCATGCAATAGGCTCCGACATCGACGATGAGTTCGAGACCTGCCTCGAACATATCGTCTGCTAGGGAGTTGTCACTCGAAACCGGGTTCTCGGGATCGTACTTGATCTTGTATTCTCGCACCTTCTCCTGAACCTTCGGCGCGTATCTCCTCAGTTGATAGTCGTTCTCGCTCATCGGAAGGCCATTCAGGGCCTTCTCCATCACATCAAGCATCTGCACCATCTGAATCCCCCGCGACTTCTAAGCTCCGACTCCCCCCGATGATATTGCTGGAAATAAACCTTTACATGAATGTCCTAGAATATCAGTGAGAGGCAGGTCATGGCGCCATCGCACTTCTCGATCTCGCTCATGTCAAGTGCGATGACCTTGAAGCCCGCTTCGCGCACAAGCTCATGGGCACGCTCCCGCCCTGCAGGCATCAGCACGGTGTCGTCGATCGTAAGCGTGTCAGCAGCGTACTCATCCCCGTGAGGGACGATGATGACATTCATTCCGGCCAACGAGGGGTCGTCTGCAAAGGCTCGAGTGGCGATGACAGTGTCGCGTGCGAGATATGTGATGTAGCTCTTGAGATGCATGATCTCCGGGTCCTCGATCGTGGCGACCTCAACCTCGAGCCACTCGCTCATCTGTCGGACTCCCTCCGCGTTGGTTCTCTGGCTGAGGCCGCTTAGGAGACGATCTTCGAAGTGGACCACATCTCCACCCTCTACGGTTGCTGGGGGCGCGGCCCTCTTGAGGCTCAGATACTGCCCGAGCACATCGCAGATGGAAGCCTCCTCGCCTCTCCGGCTTTCGACGCCCGCCCGGCATATCAGCGCCCTCTTGCCGTGGATCACCGCCATATCCTCCACGAAGCATGCGTCGGGGTGATGCTCATCGGGTGGAAGGGTTACGACCTCCAACCCGAGGTCTCTAAGTGTTGAACAGTAGACGGCGTGTTGTTCCAGTGCCAAGGACCGGTCAATCGTGTGCCTTCTCGGATGGCACGACTGACACTTGACATAGCTTCTTCCTGGCGTTCGTGTCAATGCTTTAGCGGACGTCATTGTCTCCCTGCTTGAATTCCGAAACCCAATGTCGCAACAACTACATATGCTCCTGCCTACGGGAGAACCATCGACAAAATCTGAATGACAGACACATCCCGTTCCGGACTTGAACTGATTGGCCAGTTCGTCTCAGACACGACGCTCCTGATCATGGCAATCATTCTGGCGGTGACCGTGGTCGCGGTGGCTGCATCCCTAGGGTTGAAACGAAAGGAAGCATGGAATCCGACTGCTGAAAACGCATTGATACGTCGATCTTGTGGACGCAACCTGATGCTCAAGCCCGAGAAGCGGTATAGATAATATAGACAAACTTCGTTTTCAGTTCATAATAAGGACGACCGGAGGGATACATTCTGAAGTGTGCACACGTTGGTTCGGGCTTGATTGCATTTGCGATAGTTGCCGCAGCATTCTGCGCCATACCTAGCGCAAGGGCAGGCGTCGATGTCGGAGTCGGTGATTACTGGGAATACACTGCCTCGATGGATGATGATGGCCTCACGATGGACGGCAGCTTCAAGCTGTCGATCGAGAGCGAGACGACTCTTGACGCACAGGAGGTATTCGTCTTGGACATATCTGGATCCGGTGACGTGTCTGGAGCGTTCGAAGATGTCTCGATATCTGGGTCGTTTGACCTTACGGGTTTCCAGAAACGGGTCAAGGCAGACTTCAACCTCGTAGTTGAAGAGATCCAGATGGAGATGGAAATGGGAGGCATGGGAATCACGATGAGCGGCACTCTTGGCTCCCTCACGGAGTACGACTCGTCAATGGATGACTACATCGGGAACGACGATCTCGCAGTCGACACCATCGTGGCGTCATCGTCCGACGCCACTGTAACTTCTTGGATGAACTTCCTCGGGATGAACGAGTCCGACAATCAGACGACTTCGCAGGTCATTACGATGACCGTTATAGAGGTGAATGTCTCGGTGGAGGTTCCCGCAGGCACTTTCGACTGCTGCAAGGTGAAGGTCGAGTCGGACACCGACGGCTTCGTAGTGACTGAGCATTGGTATTATTCAGAAGAGGTCGGGTTCTATGTCAAGATGGGCGCGAGCTCCCTCGGAGCGGTGGGAAACCTTGAGCTTGTTGACTACTCGAACAAGGACGAAGGCGTTATTGCATTGCTCACGGGAGACAACCTGTGGATCACCATACTGATCATCGTTGTCGTGGTAATAGTGGTCGCGGTCGCCTTGGGAATGAGGTCGCGTCGCGGGAAGATGCCGACACCGATGGTTCCGCTGCAGCCAGGACCAGACGCACCTCCACCTGCTCCGGATCAATCGCCAGTTCCGCCTGCTGATCCCACGCCGCCGCCACCGCCTGGGCCCCCGCCTAGCGGCTGAGAGGACTCACACCTGCTGGAATCGAGTTCCGGCAGGAACCCCATCATCAGTCTCTTAGATCGTAGTCTCATGGAAGAGGTGGGGGTCAGTCATCCTTCCCCTGAGCTTTGGCCTTCTTCTTCCGCCGCTTCTGCTCGGCTTTAATCTCCTTCTTCATGGTTTTGCCGTCGGAGACGACATCGTCTCGATCGACAGGTTCCTCCGAGTGCGCAGAAGCAACAGGAGGGGGCGCGCGAGTCTCGCCCACGTCCGTCTCGTGAACGGGGAGAGACGAGTTCCGCGTGTCGGTGACGGAAGACTCGACGCTCGAAGCAGTCTGTCTGCTGAGTATCGTCAGAAGAAGGAGCAACAGCAGGACGAGCAGGGCGGTCAAGGCCGCCGCATAATACCACTCCGCTCGCTCCATCAAGGTATAAGCTATTGCGAGCACGGCGGCGGCTATGAGCCCACCTATCACCTTCTTGAACACATCCTTCGTGTCCTCGCCAGTCCATGGCATGTCAACAGATGAATGATGCACAATAGTTATAATTTTAGGGTCAGGGCACGAAAGTATGATTACCCTGATGGTAGGTGTATGACCGGATGTTCAAGAAGGAGTTGGACCGCGCAATAGGGCAATCCACCCAGCGACTCCACAAGGTCGCCGTCCCTCCCGTCAAGTACTGGCTTCAGAGATACGTGGAGATGAAGGACGAGGAGGACTCGGATGTTCAGAGGACGCTCAAGGAGGCGAAGGAGTATCCTCCGAGGATCAAGCTCCTCAAGGCTCTGAGGGAGGACGGCACATGGCAGATATCCAAACAACGGAAGATGGCGGAGGATGCAGGTCCAGGTCAGCCGTACGGTTGGACATATATCACGATACTGAGAAACCTCTACTGGCTGTACGAGTACCGCACAGACACGGATGAGGGACATGTGGAACAGGCCCTCGACAAGATCCTGTCATGGCAGGATGATGAAGGATACATACGTGGGCCGACAGCGGACACGTTCCCCAAACCACACTACAACGGTATGGCCCTATCCATACTTCTCAGGTACGGCAGGAAGAGGACTGACTCCCGAGTCCGCAGGATTATCGACTGGCTGATGCAGATGCAGCGCAGCGATGGAGGGTGGACCCTCCCGTACATCGAGGATATGAAGTACCTGCCAGAGTACAAGCACATGAAGCTGGACGGGTTCACGGAGCTTGTCCGGAGCGGGAAGGCACGGAAGTACGACCCCGCCGACTACGGTGACATTCCGAGCTGCCCCTGGACCACGATCGGCGTCCTCAGAGGCATGGCATGGATCGAGGACAACCCCAGGACCGCAGATGTGAAGAGGGGGGGCAGTTTCGTCCTCGACGGCTTCTTTAAGAAGAACTACCACGCGACTTTCTACTATTCGGAGAAGAATTGGACCATGCTGAAGTTCCCCACATACTTCGGCAGCGGCTTGACGGCGCTCGATTCGCTGCTCTACACCGGTTTCGGGCCGAACGAACCCAGGATGGAGAAGCCCATTCGATGGCTCCTCGGAGCAAGATCGAAGGACGGCTTCTGGTATCAGACAGAGCGCCCGCACGCACTGAACGACCAATGGATCACGGTCACTGCGCTCATGACCTTAGCCCGCTACTCGTCCATGTTCTGAACCGGCCACGCGACCTCTACGATTCGCCTGATCACTGAAGGACGGTTATCTCCTCTTTCACATCCAGGTGCTTCGCAGGAAGGCGGGACACGAACTCCTCAGCAGGAAGCTGCTCGGGAAAGATAAGCCCCTTCGCCTTCACATGGCCGGATATCAGCAGCTCTGCACCGACGGCCCCGCCGGTCCCGACCACATACCCTGTGGCGTTGCTCCTGCAGATGTCGTAGGCGGTCTCGTGGGACATCGACGTCCAGACCTTCACGAGCCGTCTCTCGCCGTCTTTCACGCCCGTCACTTCCACGACGACGCACGCGTGACCCTTGGTCTTTCCGATGAGATCGACTGTGCGCGGCATCAGTGCCACGACGACATCCAACGGTTTCACAGTCACGCCCTTGACTTCGACCGGGTCCAAGCTGTGGAGGCCGATCTTCCGAAGGGTGTTCGCGACCCGTGCGAATCCATCGTCGACAGCTATCCTGAAATCAGCATACTCGAGGCCTTCGATGAATCTCGACATCAGGAAGGTCTCCTCATGCATGGTGTTGTATACGGGCAATGGGCCGACCGGCTCCGGAAACTCGTACATCTGTCGTTCGTCCAGAGGCGGCACGTATGTGATCTTGCCGTCTTTGAATACCGCGGCCGGGACGGTGACCTCTTGGAGCATCTCGACCGGAGACCAGAGCGAGAAGAAGTCATGTCCCTCCGCCGTCGCGGTGTCGCCGTCCATCACACGCGCGCTCACCGCACGGTCCAGCTTGTTGGCGGCGTAGCGGGCGAACACGTCCGAGATACCAGGGTCAGAACCCATGGACGAGAGTATCGTCACACCGCGGTCCTTGCTCTTCCTGTCGATCTCATCCCATTCCTCGACCGAGTCGACCGCCATCGAATAGTCGATGTAATCGACGCCGACCTCTATCGCCGTCTCTATAACCCTCTTGTTGAGGAACCAAGGGATCGCGCTTATCACCATGTCGCATCCGCTCAGGAGATCCTTGAGGGATTTCGTGTCGGTGGCGTCGACCTCCCGTGTGGATATCTTCTCGCTGCCTATCCGCGCGGCCAGGTCCATGGCCGCATCGACTTTCGAGTCGGCCAGAATCAGCTCCTTCACACGAGGGTTCTTCTCGAGATGTTCAGCGCTCACAAGCCCAGTTATTCCGCATCCTAGTTGTACCAATTTCATAATGTCGAACCATCTTTTAACCAACCGCGTTAGGGGGTAATAGTTGTTCTGCGACCAAGTGATATAGGGGATACACCAGACGCGATTAAAATCCGTGACCGACTATTATTATGGCCCGCACAAATCCTCGATCGCGCGACGCAGTGTCTTTACGCTCGAGCCATAATGCGCATCTATGAGCGGCCTAGCCCTCACCGCCTTGGACGGGTCGGACACGATAGGTGGTTCGAAGCTCCTCCTGGAGTACGACGGAAGAGGGGTGTTGCTGGATTTCGGAGCGAACTCCCCGCGCATGGGCACATACTATGAGGAACACCTGAGGCCGCGGAGCGCGCAGGTTCGGGCTGAAGAGCCACGGCTTCACCGTCGACAGCGCCGGCCATCCGACATTCACATGCGACGACGGTCCGCTCCACGCATCCGAGCACGCGAGCATGGAGGACATCGCGGAGATGGGGCGTACGGTCGACCCCGAGATAGTCATACCGGTGCATACCGAGTATGCAGCAGGGTTCGAGCAGATCTTCGGGGGAGTGGAAGGTAGTCCTGCCGAAGTGCGGCGACAAGATCCAGCTGTAGGAATACACGCTACTGCGTCAGGAGGCTGTATACCATCTCGCATGCGGCAAGGAAGACGCCGCCTATGAAGATCGTCCTGACCGCCCTCGTCTTCAGCCTCTTCAGCCCCCAGGTCGACCCGATTATCGCCATCACAAGTATGATAGGGGTCAGCGTGAGCGCGAGGTCGTAGTGGATCGTCACGCCTTCACGGAAGGCGTACGCCGCGAACGCAGCGGGCGTCAGGATGGCGCCCACGAATGCGGATGTGCCTATGGCCCTGCGTGTCTCGAACCTGAACACATATATGATGAGAGGCACGCTGACGACCCCGCCGCCTATACCGAAGCTGCCGATTAGGAAGCCAGTCAGTACGCTTACGCCTATCCCGGCGAACATCCTCTTGGTGCTGGGATCCGTCCGCGCAGGAGCGGAGTCCTTCCGTGCCTTGTACAAGCCGAGGGCCATCTTGGTGCCCACGATTAGCAATAGAACGGCGAATCCCACCTTCACAAAGCGCTCGTCGGCCGATGATGTGAAAATGACCCCACCGACCACTCCGAAGAGACCTCCCGCGGCAAGCATCAGCCCGAGCCTGAAGTCCACCAGGCCCTTCCGCGAGTGGCTATAAGTGGCGCTCGCCATGGTGGCGAAGGCGAAGCACAACGACAGTGGCACGATCTCCTTCATCACCAGACTGACGAAGAACAGGTCCATGATGGGGACATACAACTGCCCACCACCGAGTCCCAGGTTCGAATAGAAGAATCCGACCGTCGCCACCAGGACCGCGACGAGCAGGAGCGAATCGACCCCGATTGCCTCGAATGCCACAAGCCTCAGAATATTTGCCATATATTAAACAGATATGATTCTACAAGTTGTTCGAATTTCGGCCCTGTTTGACGAATCCGGTACGAACAGACCGTCAAATTATTCGACATGGCCTAAATGCTTTTATATCCTGTAGCAATTCGTTCGGTTCAGTCTGGGGAGGTACAAGCCGTTGAGATTACTGAGAGTCGATTTGACATCAGGCAAGTTCGCCGACCAGGTGATTCCCAAGGACGACCTGTTGAAGTACATGGGAGGTAGGGGACTCGCCGCGAAGATACTGTACCAGGAGAACAAGACAAAGATGGACGGCTTCGATCCTGAGAACAGGCTGATATTCATGACGGGGCCCTACACGGGCACGTACGGCTCCTTCACAGGATTCTACAACGTCACGACTAAATCTCCCCTCACGGGGGCGATACTGTCCGCCCATTCCGGAGGGCACTGGGGACCGATGCTCAGGAGGACGGGATACGACGGCATAGTCTTCTTCGGCAGGGCTCCGAAGCCGGTCTATCTGCTCCTGACGGACGACGGGGCCGAGCTCAGGACCGCCGCAGACCTCTGGGGCAAGGACGTCTTCGAGACCATCGACACTCTGGAGGAGCGGCACCAGAAGGCGAAGGCAACCGTGATCGGCCCCGCGGGCGAGCGACGGGCGCGTATAGCAGCGATCATGAACGACCACCACCGGGCTGCCGGACGAGGCGGCGCCGGAGCCGTCATGGGGTCGAAGAATCTCAAGGCCGTCGTGGTCCACGGCACCAAGGAAGTCCCTCAGGCGGACCCTGACAGACTGAAGGAAAGCTTCAAGGAGGCCACGAAGACTGTCAAGGAGAAGTCCGCCGCCTTCGCGAAGTACGGCACCTCCATGGTCGTCGGCATCACGGGCAAGGCGGGTGTGATACCCACCAAGAACCTTCACACGGGGTACTTCCCAGACTTCGAGAAGATAGGCGGGGACGCCCTGATAGACGGACACTTCGTGAAGAACATGGCGTGTGCCAGGTGTCCCCTTCACTGCGGCAACGCGACGAAGGCGGAGAAGGACTACCAGGTGGAGACGGAAGGTCCCGAGTACGAGACGCTCGCGATGTTCGGGGCCAACCTCGAGAACTCGAACCTCGAATCGATCATAATGGCGAACGACCTGTGCAACAGGTATGGAATCGACACCATCTCCTGCGCTGACACGGTCGCGTGCGCCGTCGACATGTTCGACAAGAACATCATATCCGAGAAGGAGACCGGCGGGATCAAACTGTCCTGGGGAGACCACAGGACCATGGTCAGGCTGGTGGAGATGACCGGAAAGGGCGAGGGCTTCGGAGCGGCCATAGGCGAGGGCTCCAAGAGGCTCGCTGCAGCACATGGCCCTGAGGCCGAGAAGTGCTCCATGAACGTCAAGGGCATGGAGTTCCCGGGATACGACCCCAGAGGCATACAGGGGATGTCGCTCGCTTTCGCGACGTCGACAAGAGGGGCATGTCACCTGCGCGCCACCATGTACGTGGCCGAGCTCTTCCAGGGCACCGCTGACAGGTTCACCGTGAAGGGCAAGGCGCAGCCGCTGAAGGACCTCCAGGAACTCTTCACCGTCCTGGACTGCATGGTATTGTGCAAATTCGGCGCGAGGAACGCCTTCGCCAACTCATGGGACAACATGGCCATGCTGGTGAACGCGGCCACGGGACACGGCTACACCGTCGATGGGCTGAAGCATGTCGGCGAGCGTGTGTGGACCCTGGAGCGGCTGTTCAACCTGCGGGAGGGGTTCGCGAAGAAGGACGACACGCTCCCTGAGAGGCTGTTCACAGTGCCGATACATGATGGTCCCTCCAAAGGAGCCGTGGTCAACAGAGCGGATTTCGAGAGCGAGCTCGAAGCCTACTACGCCGTCTGGGGATGGTCTCCTGAGGGCATACCCACGCCCGAAACCATCGAGAGGCTCGGATTGGGGCTGTGAGCCACGACGGCCTCAGAACAGGCCAGCAAGGTATATTCCTGGAAGGCCAGTGAGGATTATCAGACGTGATATTCTGTCCTTAAGCGTATATAACCCGTCAGCGTTCTAGTTCGCACGGGTAGGCTCCATGATAGAAGCCAACGGTCTCTCCAAGGATTATAGGGAAGTAAGGGCACTGGACGACGTCAGCCTCAGAGTGGGAAGAGGCGAGATATTCGGGTTCTTCGGCCCCAACGGCGCCGGAAAGACGACCTGCATCAAGGTCTTGTGCGGTCTCACGAACGCCACTGGCGGAGATGCCTCCGTAATGGGCGTCGATGTACGCGGGTCGCCGATCCAGGTCAGGGACAACATAGCGATACTCTCCGAGGAAAGCAGATTCTACGAGGAGATGACACCCAGACGATATCTGAACATGTTCGCCAAGTTCATGCTCATGGGTAGGTCCGAGAGGCTGTCCGCACTCAACAGGGCGTCCGACCTGGCGGACATAAGGACTTTCATGGACCGAAGGATCGCGCATCTCTCCATGGGACAGAGGCAGAGAGTCTCCCTCGCGAGGGTGCTCATGTCGGATGTTCCACTCGTCTTCTTGGATGAGCCGTTCGAAGGAGTCGACATAACACACAGGCGGAAGTTGAGGGAGTATTTCAGAGAGTACGTCTCCAAGGGCAACACGGTGTTCTTCACATCGCACAACCTCATCGAGGCCGAATACATAGTCGACAGGTTCGCTTTCATCCATCACGGGAAGCTCATAGCGGTCGGGACCGCGGAGGAGCTGAAGGAGAAGTATCTGGCTCCCTCGTACATGCTGCACGTATCCGACCCTCAGGCGGCTAGGAAGGTGCTGGACGACAACCTGAGGCTGCAGTCGATCAAGATCGTCGAGGGGAGCCTGTCAATCGTCCTCTCAAGAAAGGGGGACGCCTCAGAGGTGGCCAAGCTGATCATCCAGGAGGGCATAGACCTCTACGAGATGAAGTCGGTCGGCACGATGGAGGAGGTCTTCGAGCGGACTTCAAGAGGTGGCGGCTCATGACCATGGAGCCACCGCCGCCGGACGACGATGCGGAGCTTCCACCGCCTCCGATGGACATCGCCGAACAGACGAACAACTATCCTGAGATCAAGATACGGAAGTCCGGCCCGCTCGCGACAGTACGAAGGGCGGTCGTGATATTCGAGAAGGACATAAGGACGATGGCCAAGCACGGCCTCGTGAGTTCGGTCATACTGTTCGTATTCCTGCTCATCGTCTTCTCCATCATGAGCTTCGCGATGAAGCAGGCGATGAGCTTCGACATCGGTGGGATGATGGAAGGCGACGATTTCGATGCGCCTTGGGCGACAGAAAGTAACCCTCCGGTCGCGGATGCTGGTAACGACAGAACCATAACCGCAGGCACGACGATCCCGCTCGACGCGTCCGGGTCCTACGATGACGACCAGATAGTCTACTACATGTGGTCGTTCAACGAGGGCGACAGGTATGTTGAACTCTATGGCGAAGAGGTCCAGTACAAGTTCAACATGATCGGAGAGTACGAGATACGCCTCACGGTAATGGATTACTCGATAAACCAGGCGGAGGACGACGTGACGATCACCGTCACGCAGGCAACCTCCGATACTGAACAGCCGGAAGCAGTCGTCCCGTGGAGCACGAACGTCACGGCTGGGACGACCATGACCCTTGACGGCTCTGAGTCGACGGACAACGTCGGCATAGTCAACTGGACCTGGGCAATCTACGACGTATTCGAACGTGTGCTCTACGGGGAGTCCGTGAGCTACACCTTCGAGAACGCGGGCTACGGAGACACTGGGGTCACGTTGACGGTCGTCGACGCCGCTGGCAACTATCAGTCCAACTGGTTCAGCGTTTATGTGGAGCCGCTCACGGAGGACGTGGACTGGCTATGGGCCGAAATCGAGGAGATTGGCCTTGTAATCCTAGGGGACGAAGTCACGCTGGACGGATCGGGCTCAGGCGCCGAGTCCAGCTCGGACGTGTCCCATACTTGGTACGTGAAGCACAACTCCACGTACACAGTCCTCACGGGAGAGACCGCAGAGTTCATCCCACAGGAATGGGGCATGTACGATGTCACGCTGATCGTTAGGAACGATGCCGGTCATTACGCCCCCTACGAGAGCGGGTTCATCGTAGCACCTGCAGGGTCCGACCCGGACGCGATATCGTGGAGCAGCACGCCCTTCGGGATAGATGTCTCGTTCAACCTCCTCACATACGCGTACGGAGTGGCGCTCCTGTCGTCCGTGATATTCGTGGGCGGGCTATTCGCGAAGGGGTTCTCACACGAGATTCAGAAGGGGACCATCAAGGTCCTGTTCTTCGGGCCGATATCCGTCACGACCACCATCTTCGCCAAGATACTGTACCCGATAGTAGTTGGACCGTTCCTGGTATTCCCGCTCGTGATAGCGTCCATGGCGACTTTCGGGCAGGACCCCGGGGAGATATTCGTCATCACACTCGTGGCGTACCTGCTGGCGGTCGTCACCATGGTGGCCGCGGCCTACGGTTCCTGCCTGATATACATAGCAGCCAAGCGGATGGTCCTGAAGCCTCCTGTTGTGTCCCGCATGTTCCTGTACTTCTCGCTCATCGGGACGCTAACGGTGTTCGAGTGGCTCTCGTTCGTGCTTGACGAGTGGCTCAAGGTGAACACCTACGGCGACATGTACGACAAGTACGCCGGAGGCATCGCGCTGTTCTCGCCGTTCCACCAGGGAGGCATATATCTGTCGGATAGGATCATGGAGACGACACAGGGCCTCGACTGGGGCGTGTTCCTCATACCGGTCCTGCTGATAGTCCTGGGCGTGCTAGTGTCGAGAAAATTGTACCCGGACCTGTTCTCGAGGGAGTAGACGGCCGCGGACGCGCGGAGTGGGACAGCGTAGCTAGGAACGGAAAATCGATGAGATAAGGGGTTTCCCGTCTCTCCAGATAGTCGAACCTAAAGAGCCTCGACCTTCGCCTTGTTGGCCTGGCTCTCCTTGCCCATTCTCTCGAGTATCCTCGCGGCCTCGGCAAGCAGGAACTTGGCAATCTCCGAGGAGTCGAGGTAGAAACTGCCGGAGACTTCCTCCATCTTCGCAGAGAACGCCTTCGCGCCTGCCAGGTCAACCCCGTCGGGGACCTTCGTCTCGATCTTGTACTTGCTCCCATCCAGGTCCTGGATGGGCTCGAGGATCATCTCGTTCAGCTTCTCCCGGCGGGTGTGCTCCAGCACGTCGCTGCGCTTATTGTGCGCCGCAGACAGGACCTTGAACGACTCTGCGGCCTGTGCAAGGTCGGGTCTGCCTGCGAGGTCGTCGTAGACGGCCATGGCCGCCCTCTCGAGCTCCAGAGCGAATCTGATGACAGATCCGAATGTCGTGCACTCCGGAAACTCGAAATCATCCATCAGAACCACCTGGTGATCACTACCTTCCTGTCCGTGTAGAAAGTGACCGCATCGCGGCCCTGTCCGTGCAGGTCCCCGAAGAACGAATCCTTGAACCCACCGAACGGGAAGAACGCCATCGCGGCGACCACGCCAATGTTGATGCCTATGTTGCCGGCATTGACCTTGTATCTAAGGTCCTTGGCCGATCGGCCGCTTTGGGTGTATATAGACGCCGCGTTCCCGAACGGGCTCGAGTTGATGAATTCGATCGCATCATCCAATGTGTCCATGGCCATGAAGGCCACCACAGGCCCGAATATCTCGTCCTTGGCGATGGTCATGTCCGGGGTCACGTCCTTGAATATGGTCGGGCCGATGAAATGACCCGCCTCATATCCTGGCACCTTGATCCCGCGGCCGTCGAGTACGAGTTTCGCACCCTCCTCGACGCCCTTCTCGATGTATCCGAGTATGCTCTTCTTGGCAGCGCCCGAGACGACGGGCCCCATGTTGACCGACTCGTCGAGACCGTATCCGACCTTGATCTTCTTCGCCCCCTCGACGAACTTGTTCAGGACCGGCTCCGCCACATCACCCACCGCGACGAGGTTCGCTCCCGCGAGGCACCTCTGTCCGGCGCAGCCGAAGAACGAGGCGAGCATGTTCGGCACCGTCCTGGCGAGCACCGCGTCCGGCATGACGACGAGGCTGTTCTTGGCGCCTCCCTGAGCCTGGACCCTCTTGCCGTTCTCTGAGGACTTCTTGTAGACGTACTTGGCGATCGGGGTCGAGCCGACGAACGATATACCTTTCATCGCAGGGTGCTCCATCATCGCGTCCGCGACCTCGTGGCTCCCGTTGAGCAGGTTCACGACACCTGCCGGGAAGCCTGCCTCCTCGACCAGTTTGAATATGTAGGCCTGCGTGAGCGGCACCTGCTTCGACGACTTGAGTATGAATGTGTTTCCAGACGCCACCGCGTATGGCCAGAACCAGAACGGTATCATCGCGGGGAAGTTGAACGGGCAGATGGCTCCGAACACGCCGAGCGGGGTCACCACCGCTTCCTCGTCGATCCCCTGCGCGGCACCGTCCTCCAGGTTGTAACCCATCATGAGGGAAGTTATGCCAGCGGCTACCTCCACGTTCTCTATCGTCCTGCGCGTCTCACCACGGGCCTCGTCGATCGTCTTGCCCTGCTCCTGAACCATGATCCTGGCTATGTTCTCGAAGTGACCCTCCATGATATCCTTCAGCCTGAACATCAACCTCGCCCTCGTGATCGGGGGAGTCTCCCTCCAGGACTGCCAGGCCTCCTGGGCAGCTTCGATCGCGGCGTTCGTCTCGTCGGCCGTGGTCATCGGGACCTGGCCGATGGATTTCGCCGTCGTAGGGTTCTCGATGTCGAGGTACTTCGACGTGCTCGACTCGATCCACTCCCCGTTCACGAAGTTCTTGAGCTTTCCGTAATCCGCCTTCACTTCAGGTAGTAACACCATGCTCCCGAGTCTCCTATTCGGCCCACACTGATCGGCCGACACACCAGCGGCACCCTCAATCCTGGGAGGGCAGCTGCGGTCCGCGAGTCCTCTCGGACGGGATGCCTCGCTAAGTCAAGGACCTGAGACCGCCCCTCCGAACGACCCTAAAGCACACCTTCTCCGTTGCGATTATCGTGTGTTTTCGGATTTCTTACAGCTTTCTGGCCCTAAATTCGCCAATGTACCAGCTAATCTGGCCTTATTCGCAGTATATTCTCCACATGTATAAGGATTTTGGTACGAAGAAGGGCGCTCATATGTTTAATTTCATACTCTTGCATAATTATCTGGGTGGATTGACGCATGTGGGCCTTCGAATACAGGAACAGGCTGTTGCAGGCAGACACGGCCCTCCCGCCCGGGACTGACGACCGTCGATGAAAAGAAGGAAAGGTGTTTGAAGGAGTCTGACAGGCTCAGCGGCTCACTTCAGCCCGGCCTTCTTGGTCTCCTGCTCGACTGCCTGCTCTAGAATCTCCAAGCCGGTCTCGAGGAGGCCTTGCTTGATGATCAGCGGCGGGTGCAGCCTTATGACGTTGTTGTACTGCCCCGCCGTCAGGATGTACAGGCCCTTCTTGAAGCAGGCCATCTGTATGCTCCTAGCGAGTTCTGGGACGGGCTCCTTGGACTTCTTGTCCTTGACCAGCTCCATACCAATCATCGCGCCGATGCCTCTGACGTCGCCGACCACCTCGAAGCGCTCCTTCCACTCGTCCAGGCGCTTCTTCTCCACCTTGTGTATCATCTTGGTGTTCGGGAGCGCCTTCTTCGTCAGTCTGATCGACGCGAGCGCTCCTGCACAGCAGACGGGGTTGCCTCCGAAGGTCCCGCCGAGGCTCGCTGGACCTGGCGAGGACATTATCTCGTCCTTGCCGGTCACGCCTCCGAGAGGCATGCCGAGGGACAGACCCTTCCCTGACACGAGCAGGTCGGGCTCCACCTTCCAGTTCTGTATGCCGAACATCTTGCCCGTCCGTCCGAACCCGGTCTGGACCTCATCGTCGATGAGCACGATCCCGTTGTCCTTGCATATCTTGGCCACCTTCTCCCAGTATCCCGGGGGCGGGGCGATGAACCCGCCCTCCCCCTGGATCGGTTCCGCGACCAGGCAGGCGACATTTCCCTCGAGGGGAGGCGTCTGGGCTATCGTGCGGATCGTGTCGGCGCACGCGAGGTCACATGACGGGTACTCCAGGCTGAGGGGGCATCTGTAGCAGTAGGCGAAGTCGAGGTGCCGGATGTTGGGCAGAAACGGCCCGAACCCCTCCCTGTACGGTTTCTCCTTGGCCGTGAGGGAGATATCCAGCATGGTCCTGCCGTGGAACGACGTCTTGTACGACATCAGCCATGGCTTCTTCGTGTAGGACCTGGCAATCTTGACTGCGTTCTCGACGGCCTCTGACCCGCTGTTCAGGAATATGCTCTTCTTCATCTTCCCGGGGCATATCTTCGACATCTCCTCGGCCAGCTCGATGTATGACTCGTACATCGAGACCATGAAGCATATGTGGATGAACTCGTCCAGCTGGTCCTTGCAGGCCTTCACCATCTCTGCAGGCCTGTGTCCGCAGTTGTGCACGCCGATCCCGGCGGTGAAGTCGAGATATACGTTGCCGTCGACGTCCCGCATGAACGGCCCCTCGGCGACATCGAGCTCGGCCGGGAGACCTATCTTGATGCCGTCCGTGACGTACTTCTCCTTCCGCTTCAACGCAGCCTTCGATTTCGGTCCTGGCGGCTCCACCACGATCTTCGGACCCTTGAGGTTGTATGATTTCGACTTGTTCAACCGTCTCACACTCCTGGTTCTATGACGTACACGAACGAAATTGGGAAGAAAAGGTTTGTCGTGACCATGCCTGCGAGGGCAGGTCACCTGTGCTTCTTCTCGACTTCCTTGACGGACTTCTCGAGCAGATCCAGGCCAGTGTCGAGCTCATCCTGGGATATGCACAGCGGTGGGGCTATCCTGAACGAGCATGGGCCGGCACCTATCGCGACCACTCCCTTCTTCCAGGCGGCCTCGATTATCTCGAAGACCATGTCTCCTCCGGGCTCCTTCGTCTTCTTGTCCTTCACGATCTCGACGCCTATCATCAGGCCGATGCCTCTGACGTCGCCTATGATCTTGGAGCGCTTCTGGAGCTCACGCATCCGCTTCATGGCATGGTTACCCATCTTCACGGCGTTCTGTCTGAGCCTCTCCTTCTCCATCACGCGGATGGTAGCGAGCGCCGCCTGGCACGCGACCGGCGTTCCGCCGAGCGTCGTGCAGTGCGACCCCGCCTCCCAGTCGAATATCTCCTCTCTGCCGATAGTCGCCCCGAGGGACAAACCCCCGCCGAGCGCCTTCGACGAGCAGATGATGTCTGGAACCACGCCGAAGTTCTCGATGGCCCACCACTTGCCGGTCCTGCCCATGCCGGACTGGACCTCGTCCACGGCATATATGATGCCGTACTTCGAGTACAGCTTCTTGAGCCGCTTGTGGTAGTCCTTCGGGGGAACCACATATCCTCCCTCGCCCTGTATAGGCTCGATGAGGGACGCGGCCACCTCGTCCGGCGGCACGTACTTCTTCAGCACCTGGTCCTCGATGAAGTCCACGCACCAGTAATCGCAGTCAGGGAATTTCAACTTGAACGGGCAGCGGTAGCAGTATGCGTATGGCACGTGCGTCACGCCGGGCATCGTCGGGAAGAACCTGGACTTCTGAACGATCGAACTCGCCGTGAAGCTGAGGGCCCCCATGCTCCGTCCGTGGAAAGCGCCGGTGTACGCAATGAACATCGGACGCTTGCTGTGCCACCGGGTCACCTTGGCGAACGCCTCGATGCTCTCGGCCCCGCTCCCGCTGAAGAACGCCTTCTTGCGGAATTTCCCGGGCGTGATCTCGTTCAGCTTCTCCGCCAGCTCCACCGAGTACCTGTAGTAGAAGTCGGTGTACGAATAGTGCTGAAGGCGCTTGGCCTGCTCGGTCATCGCCTTGATGACCTCCGGATGGCCGTGCCCGATGTTCATCGCCCCAAGGCCGCTATTGAAGTCGATGTACTCGTTCCCGTCGATGTCCTCGAGTATGCATCCTTTGCCCTTCTCCACCACGAAGGGGTAGTAGTAGGGTCTGTTGCAGGGCGACAGGACCAGCTTGTCCCGCTTCACGATGGCTCTCGCCTTCGGCCCTGGCGGCTCGACAACTCTTTTCAAAGAAACCGTTCCTTTTCGTCCAGTCTTCAATTTATCCCTCTTTGACTCCAATTATTCGGAATGTCGAACCTGTAGTTTAGACTTTCCGTCGAAGATAGGTCCACATATGAAAGGTTTATCCTGAACAAGCAGCATGGGCGGTCGTAATGCCTACTCTGCTAGTGCGATACGGCGAGATCGGCCTCAAGAGCAATAGAGTCAGGAAGAGGTTCGAGGACGCCCTCGTAGCTGACATACGGAGGAAGCACGCCAGTGCCGGGGTGCAGTGCATCATAATCTCGCAGCGCGGCAGGATCTTCGTCGACTCGGACGACTGGCGCCGGAGCTGCGAGATGCTCTCCAGGACCTTCGGGGTAGTGTCGTTCAGCCCAGCGACCAAGATCGATGGGGGGATGGAGGAGATCGTCGGCGCCGTCGTCTCCTTCGCAGGACCACTCATCTTCGACGGAGCGGGCTTCGCAATCAGAGCGAGGAGGTCCGGAAACCATCCGTTCACCAGCCAGGACGTCTGCGTGAAGGCTGGCGCGGCGGTCCTTTCGGCATATGCACAGAAAGGAATCAAGGTCCACCTCGACGACCCGGATGTCGAGATATTCATCGAAGTCCGGGACCGGTCCGCCTATCTCTACAGCTCCGTCATCCCCGGCCCCGGGGGCATGCCCAAGGGCACTCAGGGGAGGGTGCTCTCGATCGTATCTTCAGATAGAGGCGTCGCTGCCTCGTGGCTGTTGATGAAGCGCGGCTGCACCCTCGTCGCCGCCTCAGATGACGGCAGACTGTGCGGGACGCTTAGAGAGTGGGATGCAGACCTTCACACCATAGCTCCCAGCGTCGACCCCTTCGCTGACGCCGTTGCAGAGAGATGCCGTGCGATCGTCATGGACTGGGGAGTGGAGCAGTTCGGCAAGCTGTCGGCTCCGAGGGGACCTCTGCCAGTGTTCTATCCGCTCGTGGGGATGGTCCAGGACGAGGTCCAGGCGCTCGCAGGGCGGGTGTCCCGTTCCTACTAGGAGCCCTTCCTGTTGTGCGCGCGCGCGGACGGCCTTACCTTCTCCGCGCCCCTGCCCCTGGTCCTGACAAGGCCTCTTCCCCGCTTGCCTGCGGGTGTGAGACCTCTTTCGGCGCGGTGGTAGTGCTTCCCGCTCGCTATCCAGTTTAGCTTCGGATCGGATCTGATGACGGGGTGGTTCGGATCCAAGAGTATGACCTCGTACCACTTGTTCTTGCCGTCCTCGCCGACCCAGTAAGAAGCCAGAACTTCCAGGTTGGGGTAACGCTTTGCCGTCCGTTCCTCCGCAATCCTCTGGATGTTCTTCTTCATGGTGATCTTCAGAATACCCTTCCTCTTAGGCCTGCGACCCTTCCTGATGCGGTGCTTCCTCAGGCCGCCCTTCCTGACCCGGGCCCTCACGATAACGACCCCCTGCTTGGCCTTGTAACCCATCGACCGGGCGCGGTCGAGCCTCGTGGGCCTCTCGACCCGGACGAAGCTGCCCTCCTTCCGCCAGTCGATCAAGCGCTGCCACATGACGGCCTTCATCTCGCCGCTCGACGGGTTCTTCCAGAGCTCACCGACATAGTGATACATGTTCCGAGAACCGGTCCGGCCCTTCTTCTCCTGGGACGGGGCATCGTCGTCCTTCTTTGGAACGGGCACGCTCTCCGCTTCACTCTTCGTCTTGACCTTGCGCGCCTTCTTCGAGGGGGCGCTCTTTGCCTTTTCCGCCATTCAATCACTTCCAGCAGTTCACGGGTTCACGCCTTAAGCGCACATTCCCATGCGAGACCAGGCAAGTCTCGCCGCTGTGGCCTGACCAAAAGGATTGTTCTATTTAAACATGTTGAAGCCGGAACGCTGGGGCGCTGCTACGGACGTAGAACCTCACCCCATTCCGGGAGAGTAGCATCCGTCGACGTGCCCACAGGCTCGGAAACGCCTGCCATCCAGAGTCACATGAAATCGTCCAGGCTCAACTTCTTGTCCGTCCTGGTGGGCTTCGAGGCCACCCTCGGTTCCCGCTGGCTCCTGACCTTGCCGCCCGTGAGGGTCTGCTGCTGGGCGCCCGTCAGGAGCGACCGCGAGTCCCAGCCGAAGGCGTCTGTGACACGGGATATCGTGGATGCTATCCGAGTGGCGTAGTAATTGCAGTCCGGCTTGGCCGTGAACTCTCTGCCCTCTATCCACGGTTCGAACTCGTTGGGGGATGCCTTGCCGTTGGTCACGACCCACGAAACCTTCATGCCTGGCATGACCTCGTACCCCATCTCCTTCAGCTTCCGGGCCACGCGGACGTTGATCATCCTATCGCCCGCTTTGTACTGACTCTCCTCCCTGACGGAACGAGATATCACGAGCTTCGACGGGCTTATCTTGCCCGCGAGGAGATCGTCTATGACCGCTCGGGTATGGGCCACGGCGCCGTCCATGTCGTCGGCGAGTATGCGCTCGAAGACCTCCAGGAGCGTCTCGCTCTGGATGTCGAAGGAATCGGTCCTGCGCATCTCGTAGCCGCGTACGACCATCTCCTCCCTCGGCCAGATCATGTTGCCGACGTAGCGCTTCTTCTTCCCGTGGGAGAAGAACGGCTCCATCACCTTCTCGAACTCGAGCACCATGCCTCCGGTCGAGAAGCGGTCGGCGGTGTCCTTGCCCAGCTCGATCGTCTTGTCCAGGTCCTTGTGGGGCGACAGAAAGAACACTGAGTCGGTGTCGGAGTAGATGACCGTGAGGCCCTCGCCCTCCAGTTTGCGGATCAGATCCTTCGTCGCCTCCCTCGAGAACGCCGTTATGCTGGCGCCGATCTTCGGGTCGGTGAACCTGTAGAACGACGAGGCGAGCACGCCGTAGAACGAGTTCATCAGAATCTTGATCGCCTCCTGGAGACCGTCGTAGTAGTCCCTCTCCTCTTGCGTGGACGCGTCCTTCATGGCCTTCTTGATCGAGGCACGCTCCTCCATCAGCTTGACGAGTATGCCTGGCAGCAACCCCTCCCGCTCGTCCTTCGAGAGGAATCTCGCGCCCGTGGGGGAGACTATCGCGCCATCAGGCGAGAGGGTCGTGAAGCAGATGTTGTTGGCGATAATCATGCTGGGGTACATGCTCCTGAAGTCGAGCGTCAGTACCCAGTGATACAGCCCAGGTTCCATCTCGTGCACGTAACCACCTTCGATCGAGGCGGTTCTGTCGTTCGAGCGCGACGTCATCGGCACGGCGACCTTCCTGCGGTCCGCCTCACGTATGAGTATGGAATCGACCAGCTGAGACGTGCTGCCGTTGACGACGTCGTCCAGAGGCAGCTTGGACACGGCGGCCAGGTCCATGTTCCTATTCAGGATGGCGACCTTCTCGAGCACCCTGAGGGCGAGATGGGCGTCATGGGTGCAGTACTCCATCACGCGCTCCTTGTCTTTCGCCCACTCCTCGTCCATCTTCTTCGGGTCGACATCGTGTTTCTCCTCACCGAGGAGCTGTTTCGCGACGGCGTTGAGCGTCTCCTGCTTAGGACGAAGGACTCGCTTCACCGCCCACCACGCGTCGACTATCACCCTGCCCTGAGCCCTCCAGAAACGGTTGTACTGGTCGATCTCGGTGGGGAACCTCGCCCATATGAGCGGCCCCAGCCCGAGGGCCTTCGCCCTTTCCTGTATCTGCGGGATATCGAAACCGTCTATGTTGTAGCCGGTGATGACGTCGGGATCCGCCTCGATTATCAGCTTCGCGAAGTCCGCGATCATCTTCGCCTCGTCACCGTGGAATCGGTGTGGGTCGACCTTGTCGCCTTCCTTGATTACGCAGCATATGGTGAATATCTTGGACTCCTTGAGACTGGTCTCGATGTCGAAGCTGAGTATCCTCAGGTCCGGTCTGAACGGCGGTATCTCCTCGAACCGCTCCGCCTCGACGACGATATCCGTGGTGAACCTGTCGTCTTGGATGGCCTTCCCGAACACCCGGACGCATGCGCTTATGCCCTTGTCATAGACGAACCTGAAATGGAACGGTATGTCGGCGGCGAGCACGGCGGGCACGGAGTCCATCAGGTCCCTCCGAATGCTAGGCACCAGCCCCGGATGGACAGCGACGATCCTCCGGCACGGCCTCATCTCTCCCTTGTACAGGAGCTCACACGCTTCCGTCCGTCTGATCCGCTTCTTGTCGGCCTCTAGTATGCTGACGACCTCGTCCGACGGCTCCACGACGAAGAAGTAGGGCTCGAACCCAGGGTATCTGACTGCGACCGACCTCCCATCCTGCGTCTTGCCGTAGAGATGCATCTCGAGGTTGTCCTCGAACGCCTCGTACTTGGGGTGAGAGGTCACCCCGATCAGTCGAATATCCCAGCGATCCATCGGCATCAAACTCTCGCGACGATCTTGACCACGTCGTTCTCCTTGAGGACGTGGTCGTGGCCCACCGTCATGTGGGTCCTTCCGTCTATCGCCCTAATAAAGTTATCACCCAGGTCCGTGTGCACCTTGAACGCCAGGTCTTTCGCGTTGCTTCCGCGAGCCATCAGATACGCGTCGGGCAACACGCGCCCCTGCTTGTCGACCCACTTCGTCTCGTCCTCGACGGGGTACACGATTATCATGTCCAGCACCTCGAACACCACCCTCTCTAGGACCTGTTGCACACCCGTCCCGCCCGACGACCTAAGCCACGCAGCCATCTTATCTAAGGCCTGCGTCTGCGAGGCGTTCAGCTTACCGGGGTCGGTGACCTCGAAAGCCTCGTCGCCGGGGGTGTATCCGATCAACCCCGCATTGGTGGCCTTCCTCAGCGCGAGCTCGAACTCCGCGCTCGTCGATACTATCGGGTAACCGGTGGCCTTGAGCTTCTCCATCATTCCAGGAGGGGCGATATCGGCCTTGTTGGCGGCGACTATCATCGGCTTGCTTATCTTCTGCAGCGCCTGACAGAAGCTCAGCAGCTCCTCGTCCTTCCATATGCTCGCGTCAATATCATTCCCCGACTGTCTGATGGCTACGAGTATCTGCGATTCCGTTATCGACAGGCCGGTCAGCTTCTCCTGAAGCAACTTCTCGAACTTCTTGCCTGCGACCTTTGCCTGCCGGGCGAGCTTGATGAAGTCCTTCTCGAGGATCCCGAATATCCAGAAGGATATCTCCTTCTCCAGGAAGGTGACGTCCATGGAGGGGTCGTGTGAGCCCACGCCCACGGGATTTCCCTCGAAGTCCGTCCCACCGCTGGCGTCGACGACGTGGATGAAGGCGTGTGCCTGACGCAGGTCATCCAGGAACTTGTTCCCTAGGCCCTTTCCGGAATGAGCGTCCGGAACGAGCCCGGCGACATCGATCACCTCGATAGGCACGAACCTGGTGCCGCTCTCGCACAGCGAGTTGTTCGGATTGCACGGCTTCCCGATGGCGGAGTGCGGGCACGGTCCTCGGACATGGCCGACGCCTCTGTTCGCCTCGATGGTCGTGAATGGATACGACGCGATCTGAGCCGTGGCCATCGTCAGCGCGGAGAAGAAGGTGGACTTTCCCACATTGGGCTTGCCAACTATACCTACCAGCATTCTGCTCCCCCGGGAAACTCAATGCCCCTATACATAGAAAAACTGCACGGTGACTCAAGTCGACCGATGCACGTGACACTGCCACCGCCAGGCGATTGCGGGGGTTGTGGGTCAAGGGATTTATATGTCCATCGCAGTTGCGGGCATCCATGGAAACGGCCATCATCCTCTGCGAGGGCGGGTTCGGCACGCCGGCGGGCAAGACCGCTGCAGGACTGGTGAGACATTCGCTACGGTTCAGAATAGTCGGGATCGTGGACAGCAAGACCGCTGGACGTGACGCCGGAGAGGTGCTCGATGGGAGGAGGAACGGCATCCCGATCTTCGCATCGGTCAAGGCTGCACTTGCCGGTCTAGCAGAGAAGCCGCAGTTCATGATAATCGGAGTAGCGACGGTCGGCGGCATGCTGCCGGACGAGTTCAGACAGCCCGTCGTGGACGCCATCGAAGGAGGCGTCAGCATGATGTCGGGGCTTCACGAGTGGCTCGGAGATGACGACGAGCTGAAGGCGCTCGCCGCTAAGAACGGCGTCGCACTCCACGATATACGAAGAGAGCCGCCCCTTCGCGAACTTCACAAATACTTGAATCTAGCAGGCGAGCTGGATTGCATCAGGATACCCGTTCTGGGGACTGACGCCGCAATAGGCAAGAGAACCACCGCAGTCGTGCTCGCCAAGGCGCTCAGCGAGCGTGGTATACGCACTGCGTTCGTCGCCACCGGTCAGACCGGGCTCATGCAGGGTTCGAAGTACGGCATACCGTTGGATGCCATAAGAGGCGACTACGTCGTCGGTGAGCTCGAGAACGCGATAGTGACGGCGTACAACGAGGAGAGACCTCAGGTCATAATCATCGAAGGGCAAGGAGCACTAAGCCACCCCGCGTACGTGACGGGATCGAGGGCGATAGTCAGCGCGTCCCAGCCCCAGACGGTCGTTCTCGTGCACGCTCCTGCCAGAAAGTACAGGAGCTACGCGGACGATGAGCCTCACATGCTGCCTGGCGGCACGATAGAGCGCGAGTCTGAACTCATCAAGGTCTATGCGGGCTGCGACGTCATAGGTATCGCCCTGAACCCAGAGTCGCTAACGAGGGAAGAAGTCATCCGAGTCACCGCGGAACACGAGGAAAAGTACGGCGTACCCGCGTGTGATGTGCTGGTCGACGGCCCGGGAAAGATAGTCGATGCGATAATCAAGCGGTTCTTCTCAGAGAGCTGACGAGTTCGAGAAAGGCGTCCGATAGCTCGCCGATATCCTCTGGCGTTAGCTGTTCAGCCCTCTTCGACGCATTGGGCAGGCCTCCGAAGTCGGGAGTATCGGTCGCTCCGGCGAAGTACCCCCTTGACGTAGGGTTTCCCGCAAGCGCGTTCATCACCTTCTTCCTCCTGTGGGAGAAGATGGCTTTCGTGACATCGTAGAAGACCTTCTCGTCTGCCACGGAGAAAGACGGCTTCCTTGGAGTCAACACGACGACGCTCGAATCGACCCTTGGCTGGGGCCAGAACGCCGCCCTCGACACTTTCATGGCCATCTCGCAATGCGCCCGGTAGTACACCCCTACTGACAGCCGGCCGTAGTCCCGGGTCCCAGGCTTGGCCGTCATCCGCTGAGCGAACTCACGCTGCACCATCAGGACCGCCTTCTCGAACCCGATCTCGAGCAGCCTGAAGGTGATCGGCGACGAGATCTGGTATGGAAGGTTGGACACGACCTTCTGGAACTCAGGGAGGAAGGCGCTGACAGCATCCCCGTGAACCAGTCGGATGCGCTCGCCGAACCTGCGTGTCAAGAACCTGCAGAAGGACCCGTCGGCCTCGACGGCCACCACTTTCGCTCCGGTGTCGAGGATCGCTTCGGTGAGGTTGCCGATGCCGGGCCCAACCTCGAGAACCACATCGCCGGGTCTGAGCCCAGCCAGCTCGATCTGACTCCTCATGACCCTCTCGTCAAGCAGAAAGTGTTGACCGAGTCGCTTCGATGGTCGCTTGTCCAATGACTCCAGGATGGTCCTGACCTCTTCGGCCCTCATTTCGAGTGCCTCTCCGTCACCATGGTCATCGCGAGACGAACAGCCGGTACTTCTCGTTCGGGTTCGAAAGCTCCTCCCCGACCCTCTTGGCGATGAGCTTGTCCACCTGATGGGCCATCGGCACCCTTTTGCCGACGTCCTCGAAGTCCACGAACGGCCCCTTCTTCCTCTCCTCGATGATGCTCCACATGGTCTTCTTGCCCAAGCCTGGGAGTAACTCCAGCATGTGGAAGCGCGTGGTGATCGGCTGAGCCTCGTTGAAGAACCTGACGAACCTCGGTTCGTTCGCTTTGATGACATCCATGACCACGTACGGGAGCTCGCTCTGCGCGGCGTTCGTAAGTTCGCTGTAGCTGATCCTACGCTTCACATGCAGTATCTCCTGCCTGAGATCGAGGTCCTTCCCGATGTATACGCGGTCGCTGGCCGTTATCTTGGCATCAGGCCGAGGGACGAGCTCGAAGAGCTTGAACTGTGCCTCACCCAGCGCATACGCCACTGGCTCCTGCTTGAACTTCCGTTCATCGGGCAGACCCTGGGGTAGATAATCTAGAATGCGTGCATAGTCTTCCAACGAGAATTCCCCCCAAGCTCGTCAGAGATACTTCCCCACTACGCTAAGTATCTTTTCGACGTCCTTCTTCTCCAAGTTCGCACGTTCCTTGGCGAAGATCACCCTCACGTCGTCCGGATGCGTCGGCATCACGTCGGTTAGCTTGACGGCGCTGGACTCCGTCACGAATTCGAGCTCCCCAAGCTCTTTCATGAGCTTCTTGGCCTTCTTATGCTCTAACTTGGAGAATTTCTCGCAGTGCTCGAGGGCTAGCTTCTGCTCTGCTGTCAGCTCCTGCTCCTCCTGTCTCGCAAGGAGTATCTCATTTACCTCAGCCAGAGGGGCTACCTTCTTGTTCTCCATGAAAACACCAGCCCAACTTTCAGGCCGCCTTCCTCAGGTGCTCAGGCCTGACTATTATCTTCTTCATCTTGCGACCGTCCCTTATGTCTAGCAGGTAGGCGCCACCCTGCATACCAGCGACGGTGCCAGTCTTCCCGTGAAACCTGGCATGGGGCATCCCTTTGTGCATGCTCGGATCGAGACTTACGCTGGCCTTGTCACCGACTTCGAACCTCTGGAACATCCTTGTGATCGGAGAGAGTCCTCTATCCCTCGCACGCTTCTGCATCACGTACCGTGTCCGACGCCGTCCTCCTTTCGAAGCTTTGACCAAGTCTTCACGCCCCCTTATCACCTATCGATATCACGTCCAGCTCGATCACCTCACAGGGCACACCGACGATGTCCGCGACATTCGGCTTCGTTCGGCCGTCATCACCATGCATCAACTCCTTGATGTATGTGCCGCTGTCCGCCTCCAAGACGATTACGACCTCCGAACCGACGACCGCCTCAATCTCTACTCTATGAACGGTCCTGACGCGTTCAAGGTCTGCACGCCTGTGGGCCACCCTGTTTGGGGTGAGCTGCCTTATAGGTTTTTCGGCCAATACACGAGGTATATCATTAAGCTTTCTGTGGTCGAATTCCCCCTGGAACCGTACACTGACCCTATAGGTCTTGGGACAAGCGGCGCTCTTTATCGCCCGCACCTCGCCCCTCGTCGAGGGTCTGAGCCCTTCTACCTCGACCAGCCCCTTGGCCGAGGCGTTCATCTCTTCCTCGGCTGCGACGATGTCGATAGACCTCTTCTGCGGCCTCCTGACCTCCGCCACGAACGGCCTACCGTTCCCCAGCATGAGGGCGTCGATGTCCTCCCTTCCCATGCCATGGAAGTACTCCTCGTCCCCCTCTGCACGCCTCATCAGGATGGGGCCTATCATATCCTGGACGCTCGACTCATACATTCTTCCAACGCCGTTGCACCTGGGACAACCCTTGCCACGACATTCACGGCACGGCCATCTCGTCTGAGGCAGCTCCCTGCTGAACTTCCGATACCGTCCATAGAAGAACAAAGGGGTCACATCCGCCGTCACACGGTCGAACATGGTGTCGACGATGAAGACGACGTCCGGGTTCTTGAACTCGACTGGCTTGCCCAAGGCAGCCTCCACCACCTTGCCGATCTCCCGGTTCATCTCACCCTTTATAGACTCGCTTTCGGAAGCGCTGGAATCGGCCCATAGCTGCTCCTCCCGCTCGATGACGGCGGGATCCACCTTCGATCCGACGAGGAAGTTGGAGTGCTCGAAGGGCGCGGAGGACTTCTCCACCAGCCTTCCGAACTTGGGCACTTCCGAAAAAAGACCCCTACAGATATGACAGTCTCCGCTCTCCTGCGTCGGGAGGCTCACCAGATACCGAGTGATCGCGCCCCGTTGCCGGTTAGACATGCCTGTGGAGACGCTGGCGAACAGCCTTCCAAGGCAATGGTTGCACAGGGGCCGCTCGAGCGCACTCCCTGCGATCTCTAGCCTTCTGGACATGGTACAAGTCGGTACGAGGTTCAACTGATATTTATCGTTATCTGACCGTCACGCGTGCACCCATGTCAAACGCCCACGCACTCGAAATGCTCCTTGGAGTAGTCCCAAAGGGGCTCCTCCTTCTTCGTCATCATGGTCTCAGACCACCTCGGCAGGGCGGATGAGAGGGCTTCGGCAAGGCTTCCGAGATCGAAGCTGCTGGCCGCCGCGTCGTACACGAGGTAGCTGACGAACACTGGCTCCCCTTTCACCTCGTCCTCTTCGAGAGAGAAGTAGACGCGGGCACGGAGCACCCTGTTGAGCTCGTACACCTCAGCGGCTAGCGAATACCCCTTCCCGAGGACCGATGAAATCTTGATGCTGTCCAGGTCGGCCAGGGCGTCCTCGTTGATGGTCCAGTTCATCTGACCCTTGTAAGTCCCCAGCTCGTACTGCAGCGGTGACATACGCAGCTTCTGGCCAGTTTCCAGCGTCAGCCTCGTCCACAGCCTGAGAAACAGATGTGACACCAGAGACATCACACGAGCGCGCTCGTCCATCCCCGTCAATGCTTCAGGAGCTATTGTCTTCAAGTCCTCGCGGAAGCTCTGCGATATGTCGTCAGCCATCGTGTCCGAAAGTATGTCCATCTTGGTATTTCAATCGTGCCGTGCCCACTATCGGAAACCCATACCGTCGATCTTGATTACCGCCCTCTTGCTTTCCAGGAATTTGTAGACGGCCGAATGTTCGCTTCCGGACAACAACATGTCCAGAGCCCGTCGGGCGATATCCAGCTGGACAGTGTCACCGATGATCGCGACCGTGTTCCCGTAGACGGACACATAGGCGCCCGTGAGCTCCTCGAAGAGTTGTCTAGTCTTTCCCTTGGACCCTATGATGCGAGCGCGCATGCGTGCGACATGCGCCAGCTTCTTCCCGACGTAGTCGCGAATATCGACGACATTGAGATACCAGTCGTCATCGAGCAGCATCATAGCCTTCTCAGGGGAGAAGCCTCTGCCGACTGCCACGACGAAGTCCGTCACTGGGAGGACAAACGATGGGTCCTCGGCCCTAGAGTAATCGATCGTCACGTCGCCCTCCTCGGAGTCGACGGTGATTCTGACACCGGTGCGCGCCTCTACCTGGGCCTTTATCCCACCTTTCCTGCCGATGAGGACGCCTATCCGGTCCTTGGGTATCCTGACGGACTGACAAGTCATCGCTTCCTGATCTCCCGCAGCTGCTGCTCCACGTCGATGTTCAGGCCATACTTCCTGAAAAACCTTGCCATGTTCGTGACATCCCTAACCAGCATATCCTCGGCGAATGGGTGCCGGGTCAGAACGGACTGTCCGACATCGATTATCACGGGGTCGTTGCCGTCCATGAGCACGTTATACTCGCTCAGGTCACCGTGGACGAGCTCCGCGTCCTGATAGCCACGACGCATATACTCCAGGAGCACGCTCGCCACGTGCTCAGGGTCGTCGAGCGCCACGTTCTTCATCATCGGCGCAGGAGACGCCTCGGTCCCGATGTACTCCATGACTACGATGTTATCATGATGGGCCACTGGCTCTGGGACCCGAACCTTGGCCTTGGTGAATCTCATCAGATTTCTGTACTCCTTGGAGGCCCATACCAGGATGAGTTTCCGCCTGTTGCCTGTGACGCCCTCGAACCTGGGGTCGCCCTGGATGTACTTCGCCATGTCTCTGAAGGTGGCGGTTGATGTGCGGTATATCTTCACGGCGAGGAGGTCACCGTCAGAAGTCATGGCGCGAAAGACGTTGCCCTCCTTGCCCGTGGATATGGGGAAGTCAATCATGTCGATAACGCCGTCTGAGAACAGCTTGTAGATCCTCAGGAGGTTCCTCTTGTCGAACACCTCGGCGTAGGTCTTCCTGTCGTCGGAGTCCTTCTTACGGACCTTCCACGAATCGCGCTCACGCTCGATCCTGCGCTCGAACTCCCGAAAACCACCGCCGACACGAGGCATGGACGTACACCCTCTCGTGACCTAGTCAGAAGATGTCTATCGATTTCGGTATCATCTTCTTCCTGCCCAGGTACATCGCCTGCGTCCTCGTGTACCTGTAGAGTATGTTCGCCTTCTCGTCCTGGAAATCCCACGGCTGGACTATGACCAGGTCGCCTTCCCTGATCCACATGCGCTTCCTTATCTTGCCAGGTATGCGCCCCAAGCGGTGTTTCCCATCGGCACACATGACGCGTATCCTCGATGCGCCCAGGAGCTGGTCGGCTATCCCGAACATCTCGCCGTCCTTCTTCCTTGGAAGACGCACTCTGACGAACTCGGGTTGTCCGTCCGCGCCCAACACAATGGGCTCGGGCTTCCTGCCTCTGTATCTACCTGCCAAGCAATCAAACCGATGAACGAAGTAATATTCTGCCTATACTTAATGGTTGGTGGACTCCTGGACATGCGTCCAGACCATCGGTTTCGCCCATATCTCAGGGTTCGTGCAGGACATATATGTCCAGAATTCGACAAGCCCCGTCGTGAGATGTTCCGCGGAAGTCACCATCCCCATATAACCCCCCAGGGATAGCTCGGAATCGAGGTCAAACCAATGCACAGCCCTTCGAAGAAGAAAGAGCAGAAGAAGATCCTGCTCGCGTACTCAGGCGGCCTTGACACGTCAGTGGCGATCCACTGGCTCAAGGAGAAGTACGGTTGTGAGGTCGTCGCCGTGACCGTGGATGTCGGTCAATCTGACGATCTCAAAGAGGCCATGAGGAGGGCGAAGGCGATCGGAGCGTCGCGGGCATGGGTGATAGACGCGAAGAAGGAGTTCGCGGAGGAATACATCGCTCCTGCGATCAAGGCTAACGCGCTGTACGAAGGCAACTATCCGCTCGGCACTGCGCTCGCGAGACCGTTGATGGCGGAGAAGCTCGTCGAGATGGCCGAGCGGCTCGGGGCCGATGCTATCGCACACGGCTGCACCGGCAAGGGAAACGACCAGGTCAGGTTCGAAGTGTCCATAATGGCGCTCGCGCCCGAGATGGAGATACTCGCCCCCGCGAGGGACTGGAACATGTCCAGGGACGAGGAGATAGGGTACGCCAAGGAGCACGGCATCCCGATACCAGTCACATGCGATGCTCCGTACAGCATAGACGAGAGCATTTGGAGCAGAGCGATAGAATGCGGGGTGCTGGAGGACGCGTGGGCCGAGCCGCCGGAGTCCATATTCGAGTGGACCAAGGGCGCTGACCGGTCCCCGGACTCGGCCGAATACGTCGAGATCGGCTTCGAAAGCGGCTTGCCCGTAAGCCTGAACGGCACGACCATGGACCTGCTGGACCTCATCGCCTCGCTCAACGACATCGCCGGAAACCACGGTGTTGGAAGGATCGACCACATCGAGAACCGTCTTGTAGGCATCAAGTCGAGAGAGGTCTACGAGGCGCCCGCTGCGGTCGTCCTCATGAAGGCTCACCAGGACTTGGAGAGCATGGTCATGCCGAAGGACATGACGCACTACAAGCGGACGATGGAGCAGCAGTACGCGGACCTCGTGTACAACGGGCTCTGGTTCTCGCCGCTGTGCAAGGCGATGGATGCATTCATGGATAGCACTCAACAGAGCGTCACGGGGACTATCAAGGTCAAGCTGTTCAAGGGGAGCGCGGTGGTCGTGGGAAGAGAGTCACCGCATTCCATGTACAGCACGGCCCTCGCGACTTACGAGAAGGGCGACGAGTTCGACCACTCGGCTGCCAAGGGCTTCATCTACGTGTGGGGACTGCCTCTGAAGGTGGCGAGCCTGGCAAGCGCAGCAAAGAACGGAAACGGTGTGATGAATGAGATCGCGGTCAGAGAGGAATCCTCAGGCGTCTGCAAGTGACGGGTTCCTGGCATTCACCTCCTCTGTCGCATTCGACAGCAGGCTGTGGCGATACGACATAGCGGGTAGCATAGCCCATGCGGGCATGCTCGTCGAAGCAGACGTCATCACTCGGGCCGACCACGAGAAGATCGTGAGCGGCCTCCGGACCATCGCAGCGGACCTGCGCGCAGGCCGTCTGACGCTCCCTAGCTCAGCCGAAGATGTCCACATGGCGGTCGAGGAGGAACTTACGGACCGCGTGGGGGATGCTGGGGCGAGGCTGCACACCGGGAGAAGTAGGAACGATCAGGTAGCGCTCGACATGAGACTCTATGTCCGGGAGGCGCTCACGCACATCATGGAGGAGACCATCGCACTTCAGGAAACGCTCATGCGGAAGGCCGACGAGGAGCGTGATACGATCCTGCCAGGCTACACTCATCTGCAGCACGGACAGCCGGTGCTGCTCTCGCACCATCTACTCTCGTACTTCTGGAAGCTGCAGCGCGACATCGACAGGCTCGTCGATTGTTACGACAGGACAAACGTGTCCCCTCTCGGCGCGGGCGCACTCGCTGGGACGGGGTTCCCGCTCGAAAGGTCGCAGGCAATGGAGACGCTGCGCATGAGGGCGATCACTGAGAACTCCCTCGATGCCGTCTCAGACAGGGATTTCGTCGCGGAGGGTGCGTTCGTGGCGTCGCTGCTCGCTATGCATCTGTCGTCCATCAGCGAGGAGTTGATACTGTGGTCATCCCACGAATTCAGATTCATCAGGCTTCCTCAGAACCTCTCCGGCGGCTCTAGCATGATGCCGCAGAAGAGGAACCCGGACATACCCGAACTCGTCAGAGCGAAGTCCGGAAGGGCCCTCGGAGGGCTCGTCACTATCCTCGCCTTGCTGAAATCTCTTCCCCTCGCGTACAACCGCGACCTGCAGGAAGACAAGGAGAGCCTCTTCGATGTTTTCGACACCGTTGGGGCCTCACTCCATGCCCTCACACCCTTCCTTGCAGGATTGGAGTATGACAGGGCGAGGATGAGGGAGTCGGCCGAGACCGGGTTGATGACCGCGACCGATCTCGCCGACTTCCTCACAACCCGTGGGATGCCTTTCAGGGCGGCCCACGGGTTGGTAAAAGAGCTGTCCGAGCTCTCGGAAGGGGATGAGGGGAGGTTCAGGGAGCTTGCGCTCGAGAGACTCTCCACGCATGACAGTAAGCTCGACTTGAAGGGGCTTGGGTTCCTGACATTGGAGAACGCCATCGAGAGACGGTCGGTCGAGGGCGGAACCTCATCCAGATCGGTGACGACGCAGATGGAGAAGGCGAGCGCTAGCGCCCAGAGAACCTTTTCGCTCCTGCAGAAGATGCGCTCCGATGTGGCGGCAGTGGATGAGCTGCTATCGTGACGGTGTTCAACCGTTGTTGCCCGCGATTATCCTGTCCTCGATGCAGCCGGAGAGTATGTCGAATGCCTTCATCATATCGTCCCTCGTGACGATGAATATCGTGTCTGTGTAGCAGCTCATGGCTTCGAGCATGTTGACCCCCTGCTCGGAAAGCATGGACATGATGTAGGCGAAGACGCCGGGGGTCTCCTCGATCCTTGCGGGACTCTTGACGGTTATCTCCGCCAGGTTCTGCTTGATGCTGATTATATAATCCTGCCCGATGGCCTTCATTATGCTGGGCAGGTGCTTGTCCTCAGATACAACCGTGATGGCGTTCGCGCTCTGCATCACCTGCATTATATGCTTCTCGGAGAGGATCCTCTTGACGACCGCCTCCAAGTTCTTGAGGACTATCCAATCGTTCTTCGCGACGATTATGCATATCCTCGTCTTGAGCTCCAGCCTGCTCTGTTCGAGGAGGTCCATTATCGCTCCCTCGAAGTCCGTCTTAGACAGCTTGGCGGCGTATCTCCTGCTGGCAGCGAGCACAGCCTCCTCGTGCTTGACCCCGGTCTCGCTCATGATGAGCCTTGCTAGGGACGAGTAGTTCACGAGGTCCTTGCTGATGCAGTCGCGAATGCTCGGGTGGCGGTCGATGTACTTCCGCGTCACCTCTGCTACGGTGGGTTTGCCCTTCGGCTTGTCCATGCGGGAGGCGAATCCTCAGGGCCCGCCTTAAACCCTTTGGCGTGTCTTTGGCAAGTTTCCAGCCCTTGTTGTCGCCGAGAATAATTAAATATGGACAGTCCATAGGCCGGTCTGCCGGCCATCATCCCCACGCTCCCGTAGTGTAGTCCGGTCAATCATTCCAGCCTTTCGAGCTGGACACCCGGGTTCGAATCCCGGCGGGAGCACTCAACCTCTCCAAATAAAGAAAACAATGAGAAAAGAGTTTCTGTGAAGAGGTTTGAGCCACCGTCTGTCCGTCTCACTGTCCTTCAGCGGGAGGAGGAGGAGGCTCCTCCGGAGGAGTCACCTCAGGAGCTTCAGGAGGCATCCCCTCCGTCTCGACGGATTCTGCCGCCTTTCCGCCCTTTCGACCCTTCATGGCGAAGAACGCGACGAGCGCTGCGACGACCAACGCTCCCAGTATTCCGAGTGGGAGACCGTATGTTTCGAGGAAGGTCTTCTGGTCATCCTGCACCGTGATTACGACTTCGGCCGTATCCGTCTGATCCTCAGCATCCTTCACGGTCAACGTCACCGTGAACGTACCCACAACATCGAATGTGAACTCAGGGCTGACAGTATACAACGTCTGCTCCGAGTCGTCATACGAGAATGTCCAGGTGTAGTTCACAACGCCTACATCATCCTCGGAGCCCGAGCCGTCAAAGGTCACATAGTCGCCGACAGTCACCGTCCGGTTCACACCAGCATCCGCAATAGGGGATTCACTTGTCTCAACGGTCGCCATCGCCGATGCTGACTCGTTGAATTCACCATCGTCGACATTAACGACGAAGGTGAAGTTTCCCGTAGATGTGTACGCGTGCTGAACGGTCTCGCCGACCACGAGGTCGCTGTCATCGCCGAAGTCCCACGTGTATGTCAGTACGTCATCGTTCGGGTCGCTCGCCGTAACATTGAATGTGATTTGAGCGTGGACCAGTTCCGTCTTGTCCTCAAGGACGATGATCTCAGGTGGCAGGTTCGTGCTCGAATCGAACACAGATACAATCGCAGCCGCGGTAACATTGTGACCGTGGCCATCGTTGACATAGACACGGTATGCATAATCGCCAGCCGCGTCGTAAGAATGCGTCACTGTGGTGCCCTCGGCCATGTCAGACCCGTCGCCGAAATCCCACCAGGTAGACATATCGTCGCCATCTGGATCAAACGGAGAGACCGTGAACGTCACTTCCTCGTCGATGAGCACATCCATGTCGACAAGCTCGCTCAGAAGCGGATCGGCATTCGGAATCACCGTAATCGACACTGCGCTTGAACTGATGTTGTCCTGATAGTCCCAAACATACAGAACGGCGGAGAGCGGGCCGGCCGATTCATATGTGTGTGTCACGATGAACTCGACCTCGGTGTCGGGATTAGTCGCCGGATTCTCGAACACCGCATATGTCTCATCGCCAAAGGCGAACGTGAACCGCAGGGCGTCGCCTTCACTATCGCTTGCGATGCCGGTGAACGACATCACCTCACCCGTATACGGATCCGACTTGCTCGGAACCAGTGATATGACTTCTGGCGCAGTGTTGTCTGGCGAAGTGACAGTCACCAATCCTGTGTCAAAAACAATGTGTCCATCCACGCCGGTTCCGTCATCCACAAAGACGGTCAGTGTATGTTCGCCCAGAGCAGAGTACACATGGGATGCAGTGTCTATCGACGTTACAGTCTCCGTGCCATCGCCCCAATCCCATGTCAGAGTCAACGGGTCGTCATCGGCATCTGACGCGGTGACCGAGAAATCATACGAATCATCTTTCACCACGTCTGCGAAGTCCGGAACATCTATTGTCGGCGGGGCATTGCTGAAAACAATGATCAATTCGTTCGTACTCACGGGCCTGGCCTGCGTTCCGATGCGGTTATCGGTCACGTACATCGTAACGGTGTACGAACCAGCCTGCGTGTACTGATGTGTCACCTCCATCCCCTTTGCGGAGTACAGGTCGCCGAAAGACCAAGAGAAAGAGAGGTCGTCGCCGTCATCGTCGATGGCGCTACCCGTGAAAGTCACGACGTCGCCAACATCCGGGGTGGAGAGAGATATCGAAACTTCCAGACTGTGCGGGGCCGTGTTGCTTTGGTCGATTACCTTCACCGTCGTGTTCGTCCACGAGATGAAGAAGTCCGCAGTGTCTTCCTCGCTGACCTCCTTGGCAGCGAAGTAGACATCATAGTATCCGTCCTCCGAGTAGGTGTACGTGCTGGAGGGGGAAGTCATCCAATCCGTGCTGTTGCCATCGCCCCAGAACCACTTGTAGGCCAGAGTCGATTCGTCGTTTGCGGTTCCGGTGAAGGATATCGGGGTATCCACCAACCCTTCGATCAACGGATCAACGCCAGTTATCGTTGGAGCTGGGTTCGGTGGGTCCGCTGCATCAGGACCGCTAGGTGACATCATCATAAACACATATGGGAAGCTCTGATCAGGCATCAGCATGAAATTGGATTCCCAGTCACCGTAGTCTTCCCACACGCCGGTGTTAACTCCATAGAGTTCTTTCCTGTATGCGACGCACTGACAGCAGAAATCCTCGTAGGCGAGGTTCTGCATCTCGTCCACGATTGCCTGTCTAGCAACAGGGTCCATGAGTAGAAGAGATTCGTTGTAGAGGGCGTCATACTCAGGTATGGACATGTACTCGCCGCTCCATGTGCCGATTTCCATTGTTGTGAGGACCGAAAGGATGTCAGTGGACGGGTCCGACAGCGGCGAGAATATCCAGTCCCAGAGCCAGATATCGTAAGCTCCCGTGTACCAGACATTGTTCATCTGGTTCGCGCTAAGCAACTCCGTGTTGAGCTGGATGCCGGCCTGGCTGCACCAGTCTTTGATCATGGTAGCTGCCAAAATCCATTCTTCTCGTGTATTCAGCGTGAAGAACCTGAATTCCAGAGGCACAAGCTCTTCCTCGAAGTACCCGTACAGAGGACACTGGTCTGTCCCCGATACGTCCCTACCAGCAGCGTCATATTTCCATCCGGCCTCCTCCAACTCAAGCCTTGCAAGGTCAGGATCGAATGACACCAGCTCAGGTCCATCGTATCTGTGGTACCATGGATTCACTTCTGGAATCAGCGAGTCGGCGTATGATCCGAGGCCCTCTAATACATCCACGACGAACTGGTCCTTGTCGATGCATCTCGCGAAGGCCTTCTTGAAGACCGGATCCAGCAGTATCTGACTGTTATAAGCTTCAGGGCCAGATGTCAAGCCTAGGTCTTCCCGCATCTCCACAGTGAGCTGGTTTATGCTGATCTCGTACACGAAGCCTGTGCTCTGAGCGAAGCCTTCGAGATTTGGCTCGCCAGGGAGGTCCACGATATACTGAGACGGAGTCACTGCTATCATGCAGTCAATATCGCCTTCCTTGAGCATTCGCCAGCCGGTATCCTGATACAAGGTCGTGACGAACTTCAGAGTGTCGACATGGATCTGCCATCCTCTGTTCTCCTCCTGGAACCATATCGGATTCCTCTTCAACACCGCCTCCCCCGCCTCAGGGAGCCCGTCAAGATCGTAATAGAACGGTCCAGAGCCAATCGGTAGTGCATTTGCGAGGTTCGTCGGGTCTCCACCTCCCGTTGGTTCCCAGTAATACCTTGGCAATATCGGGAGGGAAGTTATTGCGCCGAGAAACGGAGCGTACTGGTGGTCAAGCTGAATCGTCAGCCGATAGTCACCATCAGGAGTCATCGACGCAATCGTTGGAGGCACATCAGGCCCGTCAACCGGGCCAGGGAAATAGTGCAGATTGCTCTTGTAATCCTGTATCACATTATACGTGAAAATCACGTCGTCCACCGTCAGCTTGCGACTCTCATCCCTTGTTTCTGGGTCGTCAGGGTCACAGAAGTACGCGTTGTCAACGATCTCAAAAGTCCATGTCAGGCCGTCGTCGGATACGTCCCAGGACTTGGCTAAGTCGCCCGTGATCTCCATGTCCAAATCATACGTGAGCATCGTGCTCATACACGGCCAGATGCACATTGCCTCGTTGACCATTGTGTAATCGAACAGGTTCAGTGTCGCGATGGCCAGGTCCAAGACGCCGACCTTATACAATCGATCCACATCAGGCAGGGCCGCCGCCGTTCCCACAGGGCTGATGCCATTCTCTGCGAATGACGGCAGACCAAGCATCAGGACCGCGAAAGACACCGCAGCAATCACCGTGGTTCTCGAAACACGAGCCATATCACCATTCTTCATCTGTCATCTTCCCCCCTTCAGTCGCCACCAGTCAGACAGCACAAGGTTTCTTGACGTGTCGACACCCAACACTCGGCAGGGTCATCCTAGCCAGAGCATGACCCTCTCCCCCCACGGTCAGTACTAGCATTGGTATCCGGTACGGGTGTTAATCACTCAGTGGTATAAAGCATTTTAGACCATCTTAGCCATACCCTTGCAGTGCAGCTGTGGATGTTATTGCAGGGAAGGCTTTCTTTGCATGTTTCCGCCGCTTCTGGATGGAGAAACGAGAACGTGATTCCGAATTGGCGATACGGTCGAGCGATAATCGACACGTTTCCATACAATCACAACGAAGACCGCTCACTTCGAGGCGGATACGACCGATAATACCGAGCCTTCCGACGTTGAACAACGACCACTCGATGAAACCCTGACAGAACTGCCGGATTGACTCATCTAGATTCTGCTTCAGCGCTTTCTCAGTTTCGGGTTCAGTATATCGTCAAGAGCATATCCTAGAAGCGTGAATCCAAACACAAGGAACACTATGCAAAGCCCGGGCGCAATTATCCACCAGTGCAGGCCTATAGTGAATGCGCCCGCGTTGGAGGCGTATGACAGCATCGTTCCCCACGTGACGACTCCAATTGGCCTCATTCCGAGGAAACTCAGAGTAGCCTCTGAGAGAATGGCACCTGCAACCGTTAGAATCGTGTTCGCAAATACGAGTGGGAACGAGTTCGGCAGCACGTGCCGGCGAATAATCCCAAAGTCCGAGGCTCCAATCGCTCGAGCGCGCTCAATGTACTGACGCTCCTTGATGGAGAGCACCTGCGCTCTAACCATCCTTGCGGTCGGAGACCATCCTGTGAATCCTATGATCAGAATGATTCCAAGGAGATCGATCGTTCCGATCATGGCAGCGATGACGATCATAAGGACCAACCATGGGATGGACAGGACGACGTCATTCGCACGCATCAATACTTCATCGATGCGTCCACCAGCATAGCCCGAGTACAGACCGATTACCGCTCCAAGAAAAGACGCTATGGCCGCAGCGAACACGCCGATAATCATGGATGTCCGAGCTCCGTACAGAAGCTTGCTGAAGATGTCTGCCTCGAAAGAATCCGTCCCCATCCAATGAGTCGTCCAGTTCTCCACCAGGTACACAGCCACACCTGTGATGATAAGAACCAAAGCCAACAGAATCGACGTACCTCTAGCCAAAGTCGCGATTCTTGTCGGGAACTTGACGCCTCTCTTCTCAGAACTAGTGACTGCTGCAGCTGGCAGGACGTAAGCGCTATGGAAACTCATGCCGCTGATCAGGAGGAAGAAGCCGCCGATCACGTATCCGATAGTAGGGAGAGCATACCCCACGTGCTCCTGGGGAAAATCGACAACAAGGAACAGGGACATGATAGCCAGGGGCGCGACAGCGCACGTGATCCCGAACCATCGTCTAACACTCCTCTTCCTGCTGACCCGTCGCCTCGTGCCGTACGAGAGCATAACAAGGCACGCGCCCACAATCGATGCCGGGTAGAACCAGTCAGTCCATTCTGTTGTTATGCTACCCCAGAGACCAGATTCATCACCGGAGTAAACCAACGACAGGAAACCATATCCATCACCGGAATGAGCCAACGATAGATATGCGAACGTCAGTATACCTGCAAGAGCTAACGGTGCAACTAACGCCGCGACCTGAAGAGACTTATTCAGCCTCCATTCTGGAGTCCTTCTGAACGCAGCTATCAGCGCAACCGATGAAGCCACCGTGCTCACAAGCGGCAGCATGATCAGAGCACCCCAGAAACCATATTCATCACCGGAGTGAGCCAACGACAGACATGCGAACGTCAGTATACCCGTAAGGGCTGACGATGCAACCAGCGCCGCGACCTGAAGAAGCTTGTTCAGCCTCCATTCTGGAATCCATTTGAACGCGGCCATCAGCGCGACCTCCGAAGCCACTATGCTCACGAGAGGCAGCATGATCAGAATACCCCAGAGACCATATTCATCACCGGAGTAAACCGACGACAGATATGCGAACGTGAGCACACCTGCAAGGGCTGACGATGACACTAGCGCCGCGACCTGAAAGGTCTTATTTGGCCTCCACTCTGGGGTTCTTATGAACGCAACCATCAGCGCGACCGCCGAAGCCACTATGCTCACGAGAGGCAGCATGATCATAGATGTGAACTCCGCGGATAGTGGGGCGTCAGTAGCGAAATCCGACGGTAACGACCATTTACCCTCGTCGAGGTTGCTTGTATCGTATGGAGCAATTTCCGGACCAAGCGCAGCAAGTATTAGAAAGACCACCAGTATTCCAACGCCCACCACTCCCATCGGGTTTCTAAGGATCTGCTTGGTGACATCCAAAACCCGCTTAGTAGTCAGACGGAGCCTCTCGACCTGAATCTCACTCAGGAACGGCATCTTGACAGGTTTGCCCTTTGCATCACGCTTTGCAGACATTTTACCATCCCTATGAGATCTTGATTCTCGGGTCAATATACAATAGCAGAAGGTCCGCGATGAAGTTCGCAACGACAACTGCGACGCCGCCAATCACGATGATGAACTGCAGAACAGGGAAATCCAACTCATAAATAGCCTTGAGCGTCCGCCAACCAATGCCCTGGTAATTGAATATAACCTCTACCTGATAGGCGCCTCCGATTATGAACGCGATATACATGGCGATCAAGGCGATCATCGGTGGCAATCCATTAGGAAGAGCATGCTTTCTAAGCACGACGTAATCACTGCATCCCTTCGCTCTTGCGGTTAGGATATAATCCTCGGTGAACACATCAATAAGAGCACTCCGCATAACGAGCGATATGCCCGCCACTGTAGCGAGAGCGAGAGTCAACGACGGCACGATCAGATATTTGACAACGCTAAGCGTTATCGGAAGAGTCCATCTGAACTCTGACCCGTATGCATCGGTGTCGTAGTATCCAGCAATAGGGAACTGAGGCCACCAACTCAGCCCGAGGGGGTGTGAACTGAACGATATCTGTAGGATTATGGCGAACCAGAACACGGGCATTCCGTAGAAGAAGATGGTCAAGGCGCTGGAACCGAGATCGAACGCCCCTCCTCGCCTGAACGCGGCATACGCGCCTATGGCCATCCCAATGAGAATAGTGAAGATTGTCGAAGCTCCGACGAGCAATAACGTCCATCGCATATCATTGACAATTATGTCTAGCACAGGACGCGCATTTGCCGTGTACGAAGTACCCCAATCAAGTGTGATCGTGTTGTAGAGGTAGGTCAGGAATTTCTCAGGAAGACTCTCATTAAGATGGAATTTATCAATCAGCTCATACTTGAGCGATTCGTCGAATTTAGGATCACGCGGAACCATGTTAAGTACCGGTTCGCCCGGCATCATATGGATAAGGAAGAAGTTGAGGGCCATCACGCCGAATATCGTGATGATGACGTTGATGATACGGCGCGCAATAATCTCTCTGAAGGATCGTTTCCTCGTCGTCAGTCCACCTCCTCCTCAGAATAGTCGTCGGGTTCGTCCAACTGGATGCTCTCTCTGAGTTCCAGCTCTTCAAGAGAAATGCCTTGCGCCTCGAGTCGTTTCCGCCGCCGTCTTGTCCAAACCAGGTTCATTACAAGTGCGACGGGAACCATCAGAACGGCGATCAAAGATGTATAATCCCACCAACTCCAGGAATCGACGACCTTATCGAACGGCCTATCGACGGTTACCTCTACCTCTTTGATCTTTTCATGCGTGAGACTGCCAAATAGCTCATTATCTGAATACCATATCGTTACGTTATAACTCCCTACTTCGGAATACGAATGATTAACGACGCAAGTGAGATTCCCATCCACATATTCTGTCAGGTTGAAGCTGAGGATGGGGCTGTTATCGCCAAAATCCCACGTTATCTCGATGACGTCCATCTCTGGATCCGACAACGTGACGGAGAAGACGACCTCCTCCCCGGGGATCGCGTAATTGCCGGCATCATATGTGATATCGATAGTGTCGATGCTAGGCGGCATATTGTTGGAAGCAACGGTGAATTCCCTATAGCTCACAACTTCATGTCCGAGAATGCCATCGGAGACGACGACTGAAACGTTGTATACGCCAGTTTGATTGAAGTACATCTCCTGCCTGAAGATGTAGATGATCGGTCCTCCGGCAGAGGTATTCACCCTGGAATCCTCTCCGTCGTCGAGATCCCATGTCGCGGTGATGATTTCTCCATCGACATCGTACGCCTGTAGATGGAACGTCACTTGAGTATATCCAACAGTGACGTTGATCTCCGGGCTCTCTTCGGACATAGCAATCTCATCAGCAATCGATGGGGGCGAGTTACCGACTACATCGACCGGGACCTCCTTGGTCACGTTGTGAGCCAAGCTCTGATGCGGAACGAGCCCGTCACAGACATAGAGCCGTACAGTGTAGTTTCCGGGGGATTCAAACGTGTATGTGATATTGTTCCATACCTTTGCGCCAGGTGGAGTATCATCCGTGTGATAGGCAGCCACATGAACATCCTCGACACTGTTGTTGAATACGAATGTCCACGTCAACGCCTCCCCCTCCGGCTCGGTGGCGTTGGCGTAGAAAGTCACATCTTCCATCGGGTCAATCACTCTTTCCGAAGCTACAAATCCGATAACAGGATATCCGTTCGGAGGCAACACGACAGTAATCTGACTGGACTTCGTTTTCGAGTTTGCGTAAGAATCTTCCAGGGTAACAACTAGCGAAAAGAACATATCACCCCCGATACCGGGGCCAGTCACAGGATACCATGCGTAGGTCTGATTGACATAAATTCCAGGTAGAGCGGGTCCGGTCGTGTTAACAACAACCGTTCCATCTCCGAAATCCCAAGTCACGACCAAGGGGTCGCCATCGGGATCGTAGACCTTGACAGACAGGTTCAATTCTTCTCCTGGGTCCAAATCCGGCAAATCTTCAAAGAACAGCTCAAATGTCGGATCCTTATTCTCTGTCACGAAGACACTTATGGATTCCGTTGCAGAAGTGGCAGAGCCGTCACCAACAACGAGCCGCACAACGTAGAAGGTATCGGTGCCAGACGTCAGATTCCCAAGTTGATCATATGTGAATGTCGTCGTCACCGTACCCGGGCTGTCAGTCACATGGACGGAATAAGGGCTGTGAGTATTGTTTGTCTGTGTTGTATCGATCACCGCGTCGTAGTATAGGATGAAAGTGAGGCTATCACTGCTTGTGCTGGTTGCAGTGGCGGTGAAGGTGACCTCATCTCCCACGTATACCCTGTCTGGGCTGGCGGTGAAGCTCAGAATGCTCGCAGCCATGGTACTGCAACGGAGTTCTTCGTCTGAGGGATGGGGTACTGAAATCAACCCAAAGAAAGCGCCTGCAACGAATCCAGTAAGCAGAATGATCGATGCAAGAAGACTCGCGGTCCTCAATCTGTTTCCACTTCTGGTTCGAGCTACCGGTCTCGTCACTGAAATCTCCGCCCCCCCGCACGCCAGAGATAAGGTGCCAGCCGCTCTCTCGGCATCAGCTGCTAGCAAACACTGAGATGTCTTCGCTGGCGGTTCACAGTCATTCTCTCTATATAAGTTGTGCTTCAGAAGACTTGAATGACGAGAATTCGCGAACTACGGCTGCCGACCGATAATGCCACTTTCTCGAGTCGGGGCCTGAGAGCTCCGAGATAACAGATATGCAACATCGCGAGTTCTAAATGACCTGGCTCATCTCCCTTTCGACAAGGGAGAATTCACGCGAGTCCATCGTTGCCTTGTCAACCGGAACCAACAGGTAACCTTTGTCGAGCACCACCTGCTCGTTTATCAGCTGGATGAACTTGAGGACGCTCTTGAAATCGTTCTGAGTGTGGAGATACTCAAGCCCCTCGATTATCACGGCGCCGTTCTCGTTCTTCGACAGGAACTCCCTCACGGTCGAGGCGAGGCGCGCGAGGTTGTTCGGGGACACATACTCGAAAGTCTTCACGGGCTTCTTACCATGGGAGTTCTCGGTCTTCGTGAGCCAAAGGCTCTGGGCCTCGAACCCGTACTTCTGCTTGAGGGTGTCCGGGTGAGTGCGCGAGATGCACAGTCCCTTCCCACCTCCCGAGAGCAGTTTCGAGAACATCGCGAAGCTCTTTTCGGGTCTTTCCTCCCTCACCACATAGCTCCAACCGGGAAGCAGTTCGACCGCTGGAGGACGGGGGTCGCCCCCGACCAACTCCCGAGTGAAGATCTTCTTTCCAAGCATGCGCTCGAGCTCCTCAGCCTTTGCGGCCACCTGTCGAGAGAGCATCGACTTCTTCGTCTTGGCCATGATCTGGAGTTCTCTGGAAGTATAGCCCTTGGTGGAAAGCTTGATTATCTCGTCCCAAGCACTCTGCAGGCCTTCCTGAAAGCCCTTCAGAAAACCCTTGGCGAGATCCTCTTCCTCAGACATCTGCCCCATCCGTCGCTTGCAACGTTCCCTATGGCTAGGCCAGACTAATAACCTTTCCTGGAAGCAACTACGCCAGAACTTTCCCGTAGGCTGGAAAAAGCCTATAAACACCACCTGTATTGCGATGACTGCATATGCCTATCAACAAGAAGAACATGAGACTGAGGGTCAACGCCCGTATCACCTCCAAGGTGAGGGAGAAGGACCTTCTCGCAAAGGCGGAGGCGCTGAAGGAGGACTTCGAGCTGGTGCTCCCCACCTGTTCCCAGAAGTGCCGAGGCTGCCCATTCATCAGAACGCGGATGCATCTGGAGAGGGTGTCGCGGTCCAAGGACGATCCTAGGAGGCTCGAGAAGCTGGCAGGCAAAGGAGACAAGCTGGCCAGGGCCTATGCGGCAACCGTCGGCCTCGCGCACGATAAGAAGGCACCGTACCTCGCGTCCGCCAAGTATCCCAGGGGAACCGTCATGTTCGCGCTTCGAGGGAAGACCTCACGTGAGAAGTTAATCGGCGTCCAGAACTACGATTCGCCTCGGTGGAGAGTATTGTCCGTCCTTGACCATGTGAAGAAGAGGAAGCTCCATTTCTATTCGTACGGTGACAGCTTCGTTTGCACCGGACGGGAGCCAGGCTCTCCGATCGAGTACATCAGGATCGCCGCCCGCTCGGTAGGGGCGACGAAGGAGGACGACAGCAGCTTCCAGTGCGCTCACGACCCTCGGACGGTCAACCACGTGGAATACGCGTGGGTCGGAACGGGGAAGACCGTTCATCTCTGCGACGCGTGCGCGACGCGATCGAAGAACGTCCTATCGAAACTCGCCGTGGGCATGGCCGTCCCCGAAGTGCTCGACAGCATAGACATATCGATAAAGCGTCCGCTCAAGACGACTTCCTCCGCGAGCGGGTGCGAGGACCTATTGGACCATCCGATCGACAGGGAGTTGCTGGAGGACTACTCTTCGGGCAAGATCGGAGACCGAGAGCTGATAGACAAGCACATGGATGATGTCAAGGCCGAGCTGACGAAGCAGAGCCGGAGGGTGTTCGTCAGAGGCGACCAGTGCTTCGGCGAAGATGCGAATACCTTCGTCGAGACGATCACCACCGATCCGCTGGAAGTCGATGCGCTCAAGGGGTTGCTGGCCGAGATCAAACACCCGGTCGTGGTCGACTCAGGGGACACCGTGAACAAGCTCATGGCCACCTACTGGCTCGAGCACGGCAAGAACGCGCTGAAGGCGATCGTCTCCGACAAGCTGGCAGAGAAGTACTTCGACGGCAGCGACGAAGCCGTGAACTCCCCCATGAAGATCATACGACGGGCGGCGAAGAATGCGGAGCGCGAGGCCGTGAATTCCAAGATACCGAGATATGACGGACTTGGCACCTATGGCAAGTTCATCGACGATGTGGCCCGAGCGTACAAGACGAGTGGGTCTACTGAAGCCAGTGCGATCATCGATGCTGAATCGTCAGCAGACCACCGGACGAGGGCGGTCGCCCACGCGTTCGACCTCTCGTTGGGGATCACCACAAGGGCCTGGAGACTCACGAAGGAGGAGAAGGATCTCGGCAAGCACCTGAAACAGTACGCGGTCAAGCTCATCAAGAGCGAGAGTCCCGACGACCATCATTCGGCCTTCGCGGCATTCATGCGGGAGGCGGGCGTGGTCGAGGAGTTCACGCGCGTTTGACGACCCTCGCGTCCACCACGACATGGCTCACGCCAGGTGAGTACGATTTCACCTCTCTGAACCCGATGACATCCACGCGTCCACGGGGGTTCGCGGCCTGCAACCTCTCGACCGGACGGGCGGGGAGCAGCTCGCACGGACATGTCTCATGGTAGTGTATGATACCTCCGCTCTTGACCAAACGGAACGCCGTGCTCAGGTACTCGTGCGTCGTCTTGACATAGCCCATCAACACCCTGTCAGCGACGGACTCGCCCTCCAGGGAGCGGTTGTCTCCCAGGACAGGCTCGACGATACCCTCTACACGGTTAAGCCTTATGTTTTCGACGAGGTAGCTGTGGGACACCGGATTGAGCTCGCAGGCGATTATCTTCCTGGGCCGTTGGTGTACGGCCAACGGAATGGAGAAGTATCCGATGCCGGCGAACATGTCCACGACTATCTCGTCGTCGCAGCCGATGCTTGCCACCCGGGCCCTCTCATCGTTGTTCCCCGACGAGAACATCAGCTTAGACACGTCGAACTTGTACAGGACCTCGTTCTCTCTGTGGACCGCTACGGTGTCTGTGCCGAACAGCAGGCGTACGACAGGCGTCCTGAGATCACCTGTGACGCCTCCCTCGTCTCTGAGGACAGATTTCACGCGCAGGACAGACGCGTAGGCCGCTGCCACCTCATCCTCATGCTCGTCCAGCTCGTGCGGCAGTCGCAGTACGAGGACCTCCCCGAACTGTTCCCACTTGACCGGTAGGAGCAGTTTCAACGGCTCCGGTAGCTCCGCCTCGTCACGGATGTCGTCGATGGGGTCGTTGCGGGAGCTCCTGTGCGGAAATACGCGCTCGACGACATCGGCACCTGGCCCGAGCAATGAGCCGATATCGAGTGGCCCCACGGTCGGGATGATGACATGGCCGCCTTCCTCGATGATCGACTTCGTTTTGTCGACCGCGCACATTGCTGCCAGACGCCGCCTCGTCCCCTCTGCCTGTCTTCTCGAGACCCTTACGCCCTTCACGGACATCTGAAAGCAGGCATGAGTTTAATGGTTTGCGAGGGCCGCCATCGCCAAAAAACATATAGCTTCTCGGGGGTTTCCTCGCTCACTATGATGCGCGGTTGGCTGGCTTTCGCGTTCGTTGCTCTCGTCATCATCCAGGGTCAGGCATCCGCCTCGGTGCCCGCGCCTGGCCTTCCGCAATATGCCAACAACATGCTATCTGATTTTGTCACGCCGACCGTCGCCCCAGGCGAGTCGCTCGTTTTCGCGTTCAACCTTACGAACCCCTACGACGACCCTGAGTGCACTATGGTGAACATCACACTGGACGTGGGGATATACCGGTACGCGACGCAGGAGGAGGTACGCGATGTCGACGACGACTTCGATGACCCACCCGCGTTCGAAGGGGGCGACACTGAGACGGCCGTTGAGTTCGCGGAACTGCCGCCCAACACGACGGAGAGGATAGCGCTCACGATCATGACCGATAAGGACACGCCCCACGGCTCGTACTTCCTGCAAAGCACGTACTTCATGCGTTTCCGGATGGCGTTCTCCTTCGAAGCGAACGACACGCAGGTGGTTCTTCAGTCGAGGGGTTACTTCTCGGACGACGAGTGGGACGAGATGGTGTCCTTCGACCCTGAGGAGAGCATCGTGAACATGACCTACATGTCCGAACTGGGCGTGGACGGCCTCATCCCGGACTCCTCCTTCGGACTCAAGATCCCGATCCCGAGATGGCCGTTGGCCCTCCTGATAGTTGCATGCGCGGGAACGGCGTTCACGGCGACATACTATTTCGTCCTGGACAACCCTGGCAAGTATCCGAAACTAGAGAAGCGATTTTATCAGCTGAGGGGAAAACTTGGCGAGCTTAGGAGCAAGCTTGAGAACGTTCTTCGAAAGCGCTGAGGGGTAGTCTATGTCCCCTGTCGCCTCAATCAGAGCCCTCACCTCGGGATCGTCGAACATGCGGAGGGCCTGGTCCATCTTCCTGTCCGTGAGCGTGAGGAACACCTTCCGTATCCGGAAGGCCCTGCTCAGCTCCTGGCCGAACGCCTCCCTCCAGAGGGCGTCGTAATCGGAGAGCGATGTCCCATCCGGGTCATCCAGGTGACGGCGCGCGACATCCGAGCACAGCTCCGCGCCCCTTATGCCGGTGTACACGCCGCCCCCGGACAGCGGCTTCGCATGACACGCAGCATCGCCGACGAGCATGATTCTTCCGGAGACCGCGGACCTGCCGACGCCGACGGGGATGCGCCCAGCGGACCTCGATATCTGCGACGCGTTCGCGAACTCCGGTCTGGACAACAGTATCTTGAGATACTTTGAAGGTGGTTCATTCTCGCCCCAAGTGCACAGACCGACCCGGGTCACGTCACCGGCTGGGATGGACCATCCGAAGAACCCTGGAGCGATCTTGGAGCCGATGTACAGGTCCACGAAGTCGGGGTCTGACTCGACGCCTGTCAACTCCGTCTGAAACCCGTGGAGCACCTGCTTCGGCGGCCGGAGACCTGCAGCCTGTCGACATATGGACCGATGGCCGTCGGCGCCTATCAGCACGTCAGCGGTGAGATGGCAGTCCTTGCCTGGGGTATCCAGCTCTGCCTCGATGCAGGTCCCTTCGTCCCTGACCGTCCTGACCCTTGAGCCGGTGACCGGGACAGCGCCGGCCGAGAGAGCACGCTCGAAGAGCAGCGAGTCGAAGATTCTCCTGTCGACGACATGTGCCCTCGGCTTCTTTGACTCGATTGTGAGAACGAAGCCAAGTGGCGAGTGTATCCTCGCCCCTCTGACGCTCGATATGATGCTCTCTCTGGCGAAGTCAGGTACCCCCCTCGGGGTAACGAGTCCCGCGCACTGGACGGGCTCACCGGGGGAGTCGTGCTCCTCGACGATGACGACATCGTGGTCGACGGCAAGGTTCATCGCCGCGATAGAGCCGGCGGGACCTCCGCCGATGACCAAAGCCTCGGACCGCACGGGCATCGAAGAGCCGTCAGCGATATTTCATGTTTGCCAACAACCGCGGCGATTATCATACGTCAAGCAACGAGCTTAAGCCCTCGGGAGTGCAAGGTCGATAAGAAGGTTCGACCGGTCGAGCACGGCGTCATACATATGGTAGGGCGTGTGCGCGTCCCGGCTCACTTCCCTGGGACAGTCTCCCAGTCCTTCAGGAAGCGCTCGATGCCTGCATCGGTCAGGTTGTGTCTGACCATCTTCTTCAGGATATCGTACGGTATGGTGGCCACATGAGCACCTGCGAGCGCTGCCTCGGTCACATGAAGTGGATGCCTTATGCTCGCCGCGATGACCTGTGTGTGGAAGCCGTGCACATCGAATATCTCGACGATGTCGCGTACCAGGTCCATGCCCGTGTGGTTTATGTCGTCGAGCCTCCCAACGAACGGCGACACATAAGTCGCGCCGGCCTTCGCGGCGAGGAGCGCCTGGTTGGATGAGAAGACTAGCGTGACGTTCGTCCTGATACTCTCCCCCGACAGGACCTTGACGGCCTTGAGACCCTCAGCGGTCATGGGTATCTTCACGACGACGTTCTTGTGCATCTTCGAGAGCTCCCTGGCCTCTTTGACCATGCCGTCCGCGTCCATCGAGACCGCCTCCGCACTGATGTCGCCATCGACGACCGAGCATATCTCCCTGATGATATCCTCGAAGCCGCGCCCCTCCTTGGCGACCAGGGTCGGGTTTGTCGTCACGCCGTCCAGTATGCCCCAGCTGTTGATCTCACGTATGTGCTCCAGATTCGCAGTATCGATGAATATCTTCATGTGTCAACCCCTCACTTCTTCCTCTTCATCACGTCGTGCGCGGCCTCCACTATGTTCTCGATCGTGAGGCCGTACTTCTCCATCAACTCGTTGCACGCTCCTGACTCGCCGAACACGTCTGGTATGCCGACGCGCTTCATCGGCACATGGAAGTTCTCGACCAGGCACATCGCGACCGCGCTGCCCATGCCCATCATCACGCTATGCTCCTCCGCCGTCACGACTCCGCCCGTCTCGCGCGCAGCCTTGACGACGGTCTTCTCGTCCAGCGGCTTGATCGTGTGCAGGTTGATGACCCGGGCGTCGATGCCGTGCTTCGCCAGCTCCTCGGCCGCCTCGAGACACTTCGAGACCAGGATGCCGCAGCCTATCAGCGTCACGTCCGTCCCGTCCCTCATGACATTCGCCTTGCTCATCTCGAACGGCGTGTCCTTGTCCGTCACCGTCGGCACGTCCGCTCTTCCGATGCGGACATACACCGGATCCTTGGTCTTCGCGATAGCCTTGACGACATTGTAAGTCTCGTTCGAATCGACAGGCACGATGACCGCCATGTTGGGGAGCACGCGCATCAGGGCGATATCCTCGATGATCTGGTGAGACGCGCCGTCGCCTCCGACGGTGATGCCAGCGTGCGACGCCACGATCTTGATGTTCAGTTTCGGGTACGCGACGGACTGCCTGATCTGGTCGTAGCACCTACCCGTGCCGAAGACCGCGAAGGTCGAGACGAAGACCGTCTTGCCGGATGCGGCGAGGCCTGCGGCGGTGTCGATCATGTTCTGCTCCGCGATGCCGCAGTTGAAGAACCGCTCGGGGAACGCCGATGCGAAATCCGCGGTCCGTGTGGAACTCGACAGGTCCGCATCGAGCACGACGATGTCGCTCCTCTCCTTTCCCAGCTCTACGAGCGCGCGGCCGTACTGCTTCCTCTGGCTCTCCCACTTCCAGGTCATCGGTCCGTCCCCCCCAGCTCCTTCATCGCCTGCTTGTACTCCTCGTCCGTGGGTGCCTTGCCGTGGAAGTGTAGCGAGCCCTCCATGTAGCTCACGCCCTTGCCTTTGATCGTGTGGCATATGATGGCGGTGGGCCTGCCCTTGACGCCCTTGGCCTCATTCGTCGCCTGGATAATCTCCTTCATGCTGTGGCCGTTTATCTCGATCACGTGCCATCCGAAAGCCTTCCACTTGTCAGCAAGGGGTTCGAGTGACATGATCTTCTCCGTCGGGCCGTCCAGCTGCAGCTTGTTCCTGTCTATGTACGCTGTGATGTTGTCGAGCTTGTAGTGCGACGCGAGCATCGCGGCCTCCCACGTCTCGCCGACGTCCATCTCGCCATCCCCACAGAGCACGTATATCCGGTACAGCTTGCGGTCGAGCTTGGCCGCCAACGCCATGCCGTTCCCGGCTGCCAGGCCGTGTCCGAGGGACCCCGTGGACATCTCGACCCCTGGGGTCTTGCGCATGCACGGATGACCTTGGAGCCTGCTACCCAGCTTCCTCAGGGTCTCCAGCTCCTTCTCGGGGAAGTACTTGGCCTCCGCGAGGACCGCGTACAGAGCGGGGGCGGCGTGGCCTTTGCTCAGGACGAACCTGTCCCGTTCCGGCCAGTCAGGCCGCTTGGAATCGTGCTTCATTACGTGGAAGTAAAGGGCGACCATGATATCGACGCCCGACAGCGAACCGCCCGGGTGGCCGGAGCCCGCCCGGTAGATCATGGTGATCGAGTGAGACCTCACCCTCTTGGCAATGGCCTCGAGTTCCGCGATGAATTCACCGTCGTAAATCTCCAAAATCTCATCCCCTGGCGATGCTGCAACCTCAGGGCGGGATAACGGTCGCACTAGTTTAAATTATTCCAGGGACTGCGGGACTGTCAGGTCTCGAGTATCCTCGCCCTTTTCCCGTCTATCTTGACCTTTCCCTGCGCGAAGAGCTGGACCGCCCTAGGATAAAGCTTATGCTCCTCCTTGAGGATCCGTTCCTGGAGCGTCTCCGGTGTGTCGTCCTCGAGGACGGGGACGGCCTTCTGCAGTAATATCGGACCGCCGTCCACCTCGGCCGTCACGACATGAACCGTACATCCCGATACCTTGCATCCGTAGTCGATGACCGCCTCATGCACGTGGAGGCCATGCATGCCCTTCCCTCCGAAGGACGGGAGTAGGGCAGGATGCGTGTTGATCACTCTTCCAGCGTACTTGTCGATCATGAGACGGGTCAGCATGCGCAGGTATCCTGCGAGGCATACCAAATCCACCTGGTGCTGTCCGAGGCACTCGATGACATCTGTCTCATGCTGCTCCCGGGTGAAACCCTCATGCGGAAAACAAAATGCGGCGATCCCGTGCTTTTTAGCCCTATCAAGCGCGGACGCATTGAAGACGTTGGATATCACGACGACCACATCGCCGTCTATCTCCCCCCGCTCGCACGAGTCGATTATTGCTTGAAGGTTCGTTCCGCCGCCCGATGCCAGAATTCCGATTCTAAGCCGTTTCATGACAGATCAGCCTAGTTTCTCGAGAGGCTCCTGCGTGAGCGTTCGCCGCTGACATCGACAGATGCTTCGGTTCCAGACACACACGCTTCAGTCATTGCTCTCGATCCTTGGAGCAAGTAGGTACCTCACTTCACCCTTTCCATCAGCGATCTTGAACTCCATCCTGACGGGAAAATCGCTTCCGAGATGCATCGTGACCTCGCTGCCCGAGGAAACGGACTTGAGCATGTTGGAGAAGTACTCCAGTGGGAACAGGCTCCTGACGCTTCCCTGTACCTTGAGAGCGGGGAGGTCCTTCTTGGCCTTCCTCCAGTGGACCTGGTCCATGTCACCCTCGCAGCTCATTTCAAACCCCTCAGGGCTGGCTACCAAGGCTATGTGGTCTGAGACCGTCTCGCTCGCCTTTATCCCCTGCATGAGGTCTTCGGATCTGACGGTCACGGAGGCTGGGAGGTCCAGGTTCGGCACCTTCGGGTCGCTCATCCCTGTCGTGTCGATGAGGCTCATGTGCCTCGTTATATCGCCGACGACGATCTTGAGCCTACGTTTGTCCTCGTCGTGCTTCAGGTCGACCATGTCGCCGCCTTTCGCAAGCTTGAGGAACTGGCTGAGTTTGTCGATGTCGATTCCGATCTCGCTCTCATCCGCCTTGAACTCATCGAAGGCGTCCTTGCCGAGCGTCATGTCTACCATGGCGATGTGCGCGGGATCGACCGCCCTGAGCGTGAGACCATCGGAGTTCATGGTGAACTTGGCCTCATCCACAAGGGTCGAAACGACGTTGACGACTTCCTTCAAAACTTCAGCTCTGGCTCTAGCCTGAAACATTAGTCCCCCTTCCGTTATACACCTGTAATCCTTCTTTGTTTTAAATAGCTTTGCGCATCCATCCAGTGCACTAGTACTCGCGCCACGATTTGGAGCACTTCACGCACCTGTATATCCTCGTTGCGGGCTCGTCCGCAGCCCTGGTCTGCCTCAGGACCCAGTAGGCCTTCCTGTGCCCGCACGACGGGCACTCTATATCGGCTGTCGGAAGGGTGCCCGACACCTCCTCTAGAACCGCCACTTCGCGGTCTCGAGACTTGTGGGTGATCACATCGGGTTTCTGAGCGGATGACGGTTCGTGCTCGGCTCCGCATTTCCTGCAGACCAACTTCCCATCCTTTGGGAACAATAGACACTTGCATTTCGGGCAAAACATATGTCCAAACTCCGAGCGACACGCTGATCGTTACTGGAGCGCAACGCTCCGCTCCGTCGACTGGCGAACGACTAGACGAATAAATAGGTTCGCCTCACGCTCTAGCTACGACGCAGGGCCATGCCTCAGATCGTGTCCCACCGTCGCTTCTGAGTGGTTCTCGGATTCCTCGACCTGCCCTGGTCGCGGGCAGCAGGCGCGTCCACGAAATCATCGTCGTCGACGAAGTCGCCCCGTGATCTGGAAGGAGCGACGAACTTCGAACGCGAGCGTCGCCAATCCTTCTCGATGGCCTTCCTCGCCTTCTTGGTGGACTTCTGGTCCGGTGGGGCGAAGCTCGCATACGGAGCACGGGAGCGGGTGCTCGGCCTCCTTGCTTGTGTGTTGCTCCGGGAACGGGTGGACCTCGTCCCTACAATGTCGCCCGAAGCAGGCGCGAACCTGCTAGCTGAAGAGTAATGCTGCTTGACCCTGCGGTCGGAACGCTGCCTAGGGTCGCCTCTCCGGGATGAACCCTTCGCGCCACCCTTGTGATGGCTGCGAGGCCCAGTGCGAGCCGCCTCTGTCGCACACGATGAAGGTGGTGTCATCTGGTTTCGAGCGCGGCCATCCCCGTTCTGGAACGACATCTGATTCGCGTATTGCCATCCCCCCGCACCTGCGGCGCGAGCGGGTGGAAGCGCGTGCACGTGTTGATGTGACCCTTGGTGGGCAGCATGCTGCTCTCTCGACCACGGCAGATGCGAGGATATCGCATGGGCGAGGCCCGGGTGAGCCGGCTCCGGATACGGGTGCGACTGAGCCTTACTGCTGTCATGCACGAGGACCGTGGTGTTCGACATGGTCGATCCGGAGGTGAACTCGATCTCACGCCTGCTCTGCTCGGCCAGTATCCCTCCGACGTAGGCGAAGGCGACGGTGACAACGTACATGTTGATCCCGTACGGGCTCGAACCGGCCAGCGCGGCGACGAACGACCCCACGTACTCTGTAGAGAACTGTATGTACGGGGAGATGAAGGGGATGCTCTGGCCCAACGATGCGGACATAGCCGCTGGAGCCACCGCGACTCCGAGGATGTGCGACGGGAAGAACCCGCTGTCGAACCCCGTCAAGACCACATAGAGACAGGCGACAGGGATTATGGCAGCGGCGACGCCCTTCCAGGGGCCTCCCGCTCTGCGCCCGCCGACATATCCCGCGATCATCTGACCAAAGAGCGGGAGCCACCACAGGACGATGGAGAGTACGAGCGTGTACTTCGCAGCGCTCCAGAAACTGTATACTACGCCGCTCGACTTGAACTTCCTGCCCTCATAATCATGTCCGTAGGAGGCCAGCCGGTACGGCGTTTTGTTCGCGTCCGATTGAGTCTGATCGTCTCGAGCAGACCGACTCTTCAGTCCGAATACCATTGCCCATCCCTTCGGTCCGACGAGTGTCGGACGATTCATACTAATGCCGTCCGTAGTATATATTTCTTCTCAGGCCTGGACCAGGATGATGAATCGTCAGACGGAATGCCGTAGGCATTCGAATCCCATGGTTCAAGGCCACGGCGGTCAGGTCGTGTGACCTCGTCACGCTTTCGAAGCGGTCGGGGCGGCCGCAACACGCGGGTGTCAATCGCGATAACCGAAGTGGCCAACTTATATATGCACGGAATCTTCTCACTAGATTACGTCTGCGAGCGGAGGAGATGAGAAATATTCGCTTGTGGACAGGCAGGGCTCAGGATGGCGAAGGTTCTAATTGTCGAGGATGCACCGTTCATCAGGGAGATGATCCGTGACATCCTTGAATCCCATGACCACGAGATTGTAGGAGAGGCGGCCAACGGCCTAGAGGCGATAGAGAAGTACAAGGCACTCAAACCGGACATCGTGCTAATGGACATACTCATGCCGGGAATGGACGGGCTATCGGCAATCACGAAGATAATCGAGCAGGACACAGGTGCTAAGATAATTGTAGTCAGCGCACTGGTGAAAGAGGCTCTCAGGAAGGAGGCCATGCGTGCCGGTGCTCTGGACTTCGTCGCGAAACCCTTCCAGGTTGAGAGACTGTTAGAGGCCGTCAGAGCGGCCACCACAGCGTGATCACGGCATCCTCGGTATGACCAGCTGCAGCCAGACGCGCCGTGGCCTGGAAGCCGGCGTGCCTCCGTGAGGAACAGGGCGATGGTAGCTGTAATCTGGCTCGCATCTTTGATCGCAGGCGCAATCTGTTTTGGCGCAGGATTGCTCGGGCTTCTATCCAACCCCAAGTCGAAAGCCGCGCTTCTGTTTCTCTTCGCGATGTGGGGAGTCTTCATCGCCTTGATCACGGGATCGATGTACACCCTCGTCGATCCTGCGAGGGAAGATCTCACGACTATGATAGGCATGACGTTCATATTCTCGAGTCTGCTCGCAGAGACCTTCCTATGGCAGCTCGCTATCCTCTTCCCGGTTGAGCGGAGGATCAAGTTCAACCCGCCGAATCGATTCGGCCTGCTTGTGGTGGCTGGCATTGCCGCGACCGTGATATTGGTGGCCTTGGCAGACATCAAGATCTCGGCGGACGGGGCGGCGACGATTTCATCGTATGGTGTGAACCTGCTCGTGCTCTACCCGGTCGTCATGATCCTCATGGCGATGGCCTTGATAGTAGCTACGAGGGCTCAATCGAGCGATATTCAGAGGCGTTCCGGGTTCATCTACCTCGTTGGTCTATGTGTCTTCGCGCTAGGCAGTGTACCGTATATGTACGAGGCCACGGGGAGCGCTGCATGGATGGTGGGAGGGGTGTCTCTAGCTGAGCTTTCGGTTGTGGCCGCGATAGCCGCCTCCGGTTTAATCTTCTCGGTCGCTATCGCAAGAGGTCAGATGGTGATGATGACTCCGGCAGTGGAGGTCTCCGTCTCCAGCACCAAGGCCTCGTACGAATTGCTCCACAGGAGGACTTATCTCGTTGAGGAGGAGAAGCCCGAGCTTTCGTTCGACATATTCGTGGATATCCTCAAAGGGAGGTGCTTCGACTGCGAAGACGACGGAAGCTTCCCGTGCGAGAGCATCGATTGCAGTCAGTGCATACTGCCGTGTCCGTGCAGGGAGTGCACGAAATATGCCAGCCGGGCGCAGGGACTGATCGTAACCAGACAGTACCCCGGCGACATCAGAACGCAGTTCTTCCTACAGACCACACCGATCGTATGGCTCTCGACCGTTGCCGGAAGAGACAATCTCGATCCGGCCAAGCTGAGCCTTCTGACGGACATGCTCTCCAACTTCATGGAGCGCTCGCAGAACGGAGTGATCCTGATCGATGGCATCGAGTACCTCATGACCAGCAACGAGTTCTCGCGCGTCCTCAAGGCTATCGACAAATGGTCGGAAATCGCGATGACCAGCTCGAGCAGATTGATCATCTCGCTCGATCCGAGGGCGTTCGAACCCAGAGAGCTGGCATTGCTCGAGAGCAACAAGGAGATCGTCCGCACATAACATCTTAAGACCCCATAAGGAACGGTCTGAGAACAGAAGATGTGAGGAATGGTCCCGACTCCCGGATTTGAACCGGGGGCCTGCTGATTTCGGCGACTGAGATCGGTCGTGCCGATTTCCATACTACAGTCAGCCGCTCTAGCCAGTCTGAGCTAAGTCGGGTTCCCGCACGCCAGAATGCTGGTGTAAGGCACCCTATCATGAATTCCATATAAATCGTTTTTCGGCGGCCACTGATCGGCGTGGACGGCTATCGGTTCGACGGTCCCGCCTAGCTTGCACGCATCCATTCGACCCAAGTTTTATATATTCACAATTTTATAAGGGGGATGTCCGACATATGTAAGACAAAAGAGGTACAGAGGATGTCGGACGTAAGGCGTGGTATGCACGGGGCGACAGGCGATGAACCGCGAGCGCGAGAAGGTAACCATACGGATTCCTGAACGGCATCTTCGCGCTTTGGACTTCCTTGTGGAGATCGACGATTTCCCGTCGAAATCCGAGGCGATCCGTGTGGCCGTCAGAGACCTGATATATTCCCGTCTGGAACTGGTCGTCGACAGGATGAAGAAGTTCGAGCACGCAGAACAGTCGCTAGCCACGATAAAAGCGTACGAGGAAGAATATCTGAAGAAGTAGTCAGAAACGGGATGGGATGCACTCTAACTACTCTATTCCTCGACTCATCGAGTCAGGATTACCTCCCCCCTATTTTTTTATTTTCACAGAGATACCGGGAGGTATCCAGTCTAGTGCAGACCCCAGGCCTAACCGATATAGCCCAGGTCTTCCTTCCTCGGTTCAGACAGAGGCTCCGACTCCTTCAGCTTGGATGTGAGCATGTCGATCTGTTGGGCCTTGTCCTCGAGGTCCTTGTAATCAAGCTTCATCTTGAGAATCTTCGACAGCACCTCGAGTACCGCCTGTGCGGCCTTCGGGTCCACGAAGTAGCCCGAAGTCTCTCCCATGAGGCAGACGCAGCGCATGCCCATAATCTTCCCCAGGCCGAGCAGGAGTCCGCTAGCGCCGACTATGCCGCTTCCAGGTTCGCCCTTGGAGAAGGTCACCCCGTGTTTCTTCATCTCCTCCACGAGACCCTCTTCAGTCACGGCGCCTAGCACCCTCGGCTTCTCGATTAGCTTGCCGAGGCCGTACCCTCCGAGCGTGAATGTCATCTTCACCCCTAGGTCCTGGGCCATCCTCATGATCCTGTCGGAGAGTTCGTACTGCCCATCAGGGGTCAGGCCCTGGTAGTCGCCCACCAGGATTACGAGGTCGTTCTCGGCATCGGGCCTCTTGACGTAGTACATCTCGTTGCTGACCAGCTTTGTCACGCCGGAATCGCTCACGAGGACCTGCGGCGGGAAGTATTTCGAGAATATCTCCACGAACTTCACGGCCTTCAGCTGGTCGACCAGATGCTCCGCCGCCAGCTTGCCCACGTTGCCAACGCCTGGCAGGCCCTCTACCATGATGGGGGCGTTGAGCTCCGGCTTCTCCTTGTAGACCAAGACCACGTCGTCCATGATTAGCTACCCCGACATCTCCTTCTTGAGTCTGCGCCTGTACTCGCCGTATTTATCGCTCGGAGAATACTTAGCAGGAATGGGCATGAAGGTCGCGCCTCCGCAGACAGGGCATACATCCCCTAACGTGTACTTCCGACAGGGGGAGCACCTTCTGAGGAGCGTCTTCGTCACTTCTCCTCCTTCCTCTTGAACGAGGCGGAGCCACCGCTCTCCTCGATGGATCCGACGATCCTGTCGATCGCAGCCTTCAGCTCCTCCTCAGCAATCTTGTAGTCCTCGGCTGTCACGGTTACTCTGTACCGTGGGGCTCCGAGGTAGTGGATATCAATCTCTGCCTCGCCGCCCTTGAGCCCGGATTCGAGTGATTCGCGGATCAGGTCTATCCCGTCCGGGGCGGGGCTGGTCACAGATAGAAGCCCGTCGATCGTCACCGACGGAAGCTGGATGCTCTCGCCCGCAATGGACGATATCGCGCCGATCCACTTCTCGTCCACGCCAAGGTCCTTCAGAACATCCTTATTGGCTGCCGTCGCCTCGAACGACCCGTAGAGCGTCCCGAACTCCTCGATCAGTTTTTCACCGACCTCGGCGTATGAATCTTCGAGAGACTTGCTGATCTTTTTTCCAGCCATCTCCAGGAGTTTCTCGGCCTTCTTCTCGTTCTTCCACTCCTGTATCTTCTCCCTGCGCTGGTGGTCGTTCACCTGCTTAAGTGAGAGGTCGATGTGGCCCTTGTCGGCATCGACGCCCAGAACCCTGCATACGACCTTCTGTCCTTCGCGGACGTGGTCGCGTATGTACTTCACCCAGCCGGTCGCCACATCTCGGACATGTATGAACCCCTCGCGGTTCTGGAATTCGTCGAGGGTGACGAACGCGCCGAAGTTCTTCACGTTCTGTACGCTGCAGATGGCCAGCTCTCCAACTTCCGGAAAATCGACCTTCCGAAGCATCACTGTACCTCTCCGAGCTGCTGCCCTCTCACCTCGCCCTTGCCGCCCGTGGGCGTGATCAGGGTCGCGCCGCATACATGGCACTTCACGTGGGTCGCGGGCTTGTTGAAGGCAGTCTGCTCGTTGCCACAGTCCGGGCACTTGACGGTGATGAACTTGCTCTTGGGAGACGGGATGGCGTCCATTCGTCACGCCTCCTTGAATTCGAAGGTCTTCGCTCTTATGCAGGGTCGCTGGTAGGCCTTCTTGCATACCTTGCATCTGTAGCGAAGGCTGACCCGAGTGGTCGGCTTCTGCCGCCCCTCGTACTTCGGCCTAGGGAAACCGCCATAACCCGATGTGGCCTTGCGATATCTCCTCTGCCCCCACTTAAGCTCACTCCTCGGCTTCGTCTTGACGCGCTCGATCTCCTGATCCGTGTGCTTCTTGCATTTCGGACAGTAGCCTTTAGTAATCCTCGGTCTCTTCATGTCAATCAGCGGCCCGGTGGGACAGGAGACGAGTAAGCGGGAACTCATATTAAAGCATTGCCGATTTCGCATGGACAGCCACACCCCACCCAGCACACCGGAAGACCCTGGGATGACTCGCCAGTCGGATTTTTTGTGAGATACTTAGATTATAATCGCATTCTAATGGTAAACAATAAATATAAGGTAATAAATAATTGGCTAGGCACTAAATATGACAGACAAGGGTCTCACGAAAAAGGACGAGACGCTCGTTGAGCTTCTCATGCGCACAGGCCAGTCCAAGAACATGGCGAAGACCCTGGTCTACCTCAGGAAGAAAGAGGAGACGACATCTGTGGAGATCGAGAGCGCGACGGGGCTGAGACAGCCCGAAGTGTCCATAGCCATGCAGGACCTCCGCAGGAGGAAGTGGGTGTCCAAGCGAGACATAAAGAAGGAGGGGAAGGGAAGGCCCGTCCACTCCAACAAGCTCGCAATATCTTTTGAGAAGATCGTCGAAACGATCGAGGCGGAGGAGAAGAAGAAGATCGTGGCGATCGAGAGCAACATCAAGCAGCTCAAGGAGATCGCGAAGTAGTAGACGTGGCCTCACTACTCGTACGACCGCTCCGCCCGCTCGAGGATTCTTACGCCCTCGGACGACGCCACTATGACTTTGCTAGCAAGGCCGATGAACAGGCCGCTGTCCACGACCCCTGGTATCATACCTATCTCCGTCTCCATGGCCCTCGGATCGTCGATCCGTTCGAACTTGCAGTGCACGATGTAGTTCAGGTTGTCGCTGATGAAGGGCTCGTCCTCGGCCATGCGCAACTCCGGAACGCAGCCCAGCGCAGCGAGCTTCCGCATGGTGCTCTTGCTGGAGTACTTGATTATCTCCACGGGGAGGGGGGCCTTCTGGCACAGATGATCCACCATCTTGGAATCGTCGATCACTATCATCTCGACCCTGGATGACGCCGCGACGATCTTCTCGCGGACGAGGGCGCCTCCGAGTCCCTTGACGAGGTTCAGACTCGAGTCCACCTCGTCGGCGCCGTCTATGGTCAGGTCGACCTGCGGATGGTCGTCCAGCTCGCCGATGCGGATGCCGACCGCCCGGCCGAGCAGGTCCGACGCGGTGGAGGTGGGAATCCCGATGATCTCGATCCCTTCCTCTTTGACCTTCTGGCCAATGAGCTGTATCGCCTTGTTCGCCGTGGAACCGCTCCCCAGGCCAACGACCATTCCGTCCTCGACGTACTTCACAGCATCCCTTGCCGCCATCTCCTTGAGATCCATCAAATCATCTCCTCGGATTCCTGCCTTTAATCTTGCCTTTCACCCTTCTGAGGCCGAAATTGCGCGCTATGTGCTCGCAGAGGTTCTCCGTGATGTGCTTGTCGATCCGCCCGCCCTTCTCTGCCGATGAACCTCGGGAATCGCCCATGACGCCCGTTGGTATATGCCTCTCGGGGTCGCTCAGTATCATGTACCTCGGGGGACGGGTCTTTCCGACCGGTCGTGTCCGACCCACCAGGTCTGGTCTGATGCCCAGCATCCTCGACGTCTCGATCTGCCCGGCGTGGCCGTCATCCTTGGGGAACTCCTTCCCGGCGAGGTCGTACGCGATGTCGTAATCGGAGAGCACCATCGCCTTGAGGTCTGGATGGTCCCCCACGACATTCTGGACCCCGAGCCGGATCGCGACCATGTGTCCGCTACCAGCATGGCCCGACAGAACGAGGACCCTCCTGACGCCGTTCCTTGCCAGCTCACCGACTATGTCGGTAACCAGCGACTGGACCGTCTCGGACCTCAGGGACAGTGTCCCCGGGAAATTCCTCGTCGTCCTGCACTCGCCATACCTGACAGGGGGCAGTACGAGGGCTCCGAACTCGTCGGCGACCCTAGACACAACCTCCTCGCACTGCATCGAATCCGTCCCGAGCGGAAGGTGTGAGCCGTGCTCCTCGGTGGCTCCTATCGGCAGTATCACGAGCGGGTTACCCTTGACGATGGCTGCGAACTCGGGGCTAGTCAGCTCATCGATGTTACGCTTACTTCCTACGAACCTCTCCGACAAGCTTCTCTCCTCCGGACTCGACCTTCTCCAGGTCTATGAACTCCGTCTCACAGACGGGGCATCTCAAGCTAGGCAAACAGCTTCTCCCGAACCGCTCCCTCAGCTCCGCGTCTATCTCGACGAGTCGCTCCTTCGAGATGCTGCGGTCGCACTTCGGACAATAATACACGTCTTACGCATCGGTATGCAGATACATAAACGCAATCCGAGCGAGATGGCTCGCTGAAAGTGTTATGTCGGTCATAGACGATACCATGGCCGAGAATCGATGAGGATCTCCGCGCTGTTTTCAGGTGGGAAGGACTCGACATACGCGTTGTACCTGCTCCAGCAGCAGGGTTGGGAGGTCGTAAGGCTCCTCACAGTATGCCCACGCACCGATGACTCGTACATGTACCACTGTCCCAACATACGATGGACGACGCTCCAGGCTGATGCGCTCGGGATCGACATCAGGACGACCGAGAGCGATGGCGAGCAGGAGACGGAGCTGGCGGACCTCGAGCGACTGATGGCGGATGAGGACGTCGACGGATTCGTCTCAGGGGCGATCGCCTCCGACTATCAATGGTCGCGGATCAATGATATCTGCCACAGACTGGGGAAACCGTTATTCTCCCCCCTCTGGCGTAAGGACCAGCGGATGGTGTTCCGAGACATGCTGGACGCAGGGTTCAGGATCATCGTCTCGGGCACCTATGCCCATGGCCTCGACGAGGGATGGCTTGGAAAGGAGATAGACCAGCAGGCGTTCCTGGAACTCTGCGGGATCGGAGATGAACACAGGTTCAGCGTCTCGGGCGAAGGCGGGGAGATCGAGACGTTCGTCACCGACGGTCCGACCTTCGGGAAGCCCATAAGGATAGACCGAGCAGAGAAGCAGGTCTCGCGGGATTCCGGCACGTTCGTCATCAGAGAGGCTTCGCTGATCGATGAACGCGCATAGCATCCGACGGGGGACGTATCAGCACTCGCCGCATTTCGGGGGCTTCTTCTTGTCGTAGCCCCTCCTGCGCTCGGCCCTCATCGTGCCCTCGGGTATCAGGCACAGCTTCTTTCCGGACAGCACGCCCGCGACGCCCTCATTGGACTCGAGGTGGCTCAGGTCCTTGCATAGGGTACAGCCGGATGGGCATCTGCTGGTGCGGTCGCCCTCGACCTCCGGGAACTGAAATATGCCGCCTTCGTAGTTCCGGAGTATGACGCGCTTGTCAGACATGGATATCAGGTACTGCGGACCGACGGGTATCTTCCCTCCACCGGTCGGCGCGTCTATCACGAACTCCGGCACAGCGAAGCCGGATGTGTGACCTCTCAGGTGCTCGATTATCTCGATCCCCTTCGCCGTCGCCGTCCGGAAATGCTCCAGCCCTTTCGCGATATCGCACTGATAGATATAGTACGGTCTGCAGCGCATGGCGACGAGGTCGTGACACAGCTTCTTCATCACCGTCGGGCAGTCGTTGACACCCTTAAGCAGGACGCTCTGGTTGCCGACGGGTATGCCGCCATCTGCAAGCATCTCGACCGCCCTCTTGGAGTCGGGCGTCACCTCATTCGGATGGTTGAAGTGCACGTTCAGCCAGATGGGGTGGTATTTCCTCAGCATCTTGACGAGAGCTGGCGTTATCCTCTGCGGGAGCACAACGGGCGTCCTCGAGCCCAAGCGGATGACCTCCACGTGCTCTATCTTCCTCAGCTCTCGGATGATCTTCTCGAGGAACGCGTCGGAGACCAAGAGGCAATCACCGCCAGAGAGAAGAACGTCCCTGACCTGAGGAGTCTTACGTATGTAGTCGATTCCGGCCTCGATCTCCTCCCACGAGCGTGCATGGTCCGTGACCCCGACGATCCTCCGCCTGCAGCAGTGCCTGCAGTACATGCTGCACTGGTCCGTAATCAGAAGAAGCACCCTGTCGGGATACCTGTGCGTCAGCCCATCGTGCGGAGCATCGGTGGTCTCTCCGACAGTGTCCTCCATGTCGTCCTTCGAGAGATGCAGCTCATTGCTCGTAGGGACCCCCTGTCTCCTCACGGGACACTCGGGGTTGTCGGGATCCATAAGAGAGGCGTAGTACGGTGTTATCGCCATCCTGAGATACTTGGCCGAGTTGGCGATCTCCTCCCTCTCCTCGGGAGTCAGGTTGATAACCTCGGCCAGGGTGTCGACGTCGGTTATTCTGTTCCTCACCTGCCACTTCCAGTCAGTCCACTGCTTCGGGCTGACTTTCTTCCAGAGTGGTATGTCCTTGTACTTTCTCATGGCTAGCCCTCCAAGAGGCCCGTTTCTAGGTGGGTATATGGTTCCCCTATTTAGAGTAAGTGCGGCCCTTGGACGCGCGATCGTCCAGGGGCTCACTTCTCCTTCCAGGACATGAGTCGACTGGCGAGCACGAAGAACACCAGCCCGAGGACGACCACGACCGCGAGGTTGACAAGCGCGCTCTCGTTGTTCGAGTACACCATCGTGTCTCTTAGGCCTTCGTTCAGGTAGGTCAGAGGAAGCACCTTCGCGATTAGCTGGAGGTACTCGGGCATGGATTCCAGCGGGAAGAACGCACCGGACAGGAACATCATCGGGAAGCCTATCGCGTTGGCGGCTGCGGCTCCTGACTCTGGATCCCTGATGACAACCCCCAGGAGCATGCCCATGGACACGAACAGGAAAGCACCCGCGGCGATCAGGACGAACGAAACCAGTGTCAGGGACGATTCCATGTTGAACACGGCTATGCCCACGGCATACGTGACTAGAAGTGACCCTGTCAGCAGCAGCGTGAAGAATATGAACTTCGAGACCAACCATTCCCACTTCGCAATCTTGGTCGTTGCGAGCAGTTTGAAGTAGCCCCTGTTGCGGTACTCCGCACAGACCGAGGTCATGCTGAACAGGGAGTTCGTCATGACGACTATACCGACGACGCCCGGTAGGAAGAAGTCCATGTAGTTGAACGCCTCAGAGACGACCGAACGGGGCTCGAAGGACACCAATGGGTATGCTCCCATCAGATCGTAATTCATGATCTCCGCGGCAGAGTGAATCGCTCCGACAGCAATGCCGTACGTGGACCGTGTCTCGTCCCCGTAGACTACGAGCAGCACCTGGCCTGTGGCATTGCCCGAGAGAGCCTCAGTGAGGTCATGGGTGAATGTCTCCGGGATGACGAGTGCTATGCCCAGTGATTCGTCCTTGATATACTCCGCAATGTTGACCTCGGCCGGGATGTACTCGATATCGACGATGCCAGTTAGGCTGAGATTCCTAAGATAGGCGTCGGAATACTCTCCCTCATCCAAATCCTGAACAGGGAGCGTGATCTTCGCGGGATCGTCCGTCGTGAAAATCGCGCCGAATACGAGGATGAGCAGTATCGGGAAGGCGAACGCGAAGAACGGTCCGGCGATGTTCCTCATGTATTGTTTGCCGAAGCTGACGACATCGGCCAGAATCCTCTTCATTCCTGGAGCACCCCCTCGTCCATCTTGGTGCCCACGAGACTCAAGAACACATCTTCAAGCGTCTGTCTCCTCGTGTACATGTCCTTGACTTTCAGCTCGAGAGCGGAGAGTTTAGCGAAGACCGTCCGCATCTCGGCAGGGTCCCTTACGGGGACGAGGACGTCGCCGTTGCTCTCGGTCGCCTCCAAGCCCCTGCGTGTGACTTCAGCCAGACCGTCCCTACCGACTCCCTCAAGGACGACGACCGTGGTCTTGCCGTGCTGAGCGATGAGCCCCGACGGAGTGCCTCTGGCGATAATCTTACCCTTGTGCATTATGGCCACATCGTCCGAGAGCTTCTCGGCCTCATCAAGGTAGTGCGTGGTGAGGAACACGGTGGTTCCACGGCCCTGTATCTCCTCGATCAACTTCCAGAGGTCGCGTCTTGCCTTGGGGTCGAGACCCGTCGTGGGCTCGTCCAGGAACAAGAGTTCTGGCTCGTTGATCAGAGACATCGCGATGCCCAGTTTTCTCTTCTCGCCGCCTGACAGTTTCTTGGACATGAGGTTCTTGCGCTCGGATAGGCCCACGCGGTCTAGCAGTTCCGATATCACACGTCTTGTGGTCCTCATGTCGAACAGACGCGCCCAGTACTCCACCGCCTCGATCGGTTTCAGCATGTCGAACGGTTCGAAGTTCTGAGGAAGCGTGCCGACACGCTTCCTGATGGCAGCGTATTTCCTGGTTGTATCGACTCCAAGCACCCTGATCCTGCCCGCCGTGGGTGTACGGAGGCCCTCCAATATCTCGACGATAGTCGTCTTTCCAGCGCCGTTCGGGCCGAGAAGGGAGAACACCTGCCCCCCGTAAATCGAGAAGGAAACCTCGTCCACCGCACGGATGTCCGGTGGATATCTCTTCACGAGGTCCTCCACCTCCACGATAATCTCCTTCATCGGTCAGCATCTCCGCAGCGTCTAGATTGCTTCTACGAACGACGCGAGAGGGTAATAATACTGCTCCATTTACTCGCTGAATGCTTGTGCCCACCGAAACGACTGAATGAGACTGACCACAGCGGAAATGACGAACATTAGAAATACCGGGATATCCGTCTTGAAGGATTGTCAGACGACGGGTTCGAAAGACTGGAGAGGTGGTTTATGTGAAACACTCAGGGTTGTCAGCTCTGGCGATAGCATTCCTCATGGTTGCGAGCGTGATGATGGTTGCTTCGCACGCGATCGCATGGGGAGAAATCAACGAAGAGTCGATTTTCGAAACCGTCGAAGACTACGATGATGACGGCAAGATAAACTATCTCGTGATCAACGTGCCGATCCAGAACGTCTCGTGGTATGGTTCGTTCTGGCTCAGAGACTTCATAGCTATCGGTGCGCAGCTATGGGACGAGACTGACACAGTGTATATCGGATCGTTCGACGCGGAACACGATATCGAAGAGGATTCGGAGAGCAACCAGACAGTGCAGGTCAGGTTATCAGGGAGGATGATAAACGCCTCTGAGGTCGACGGCCCATACCTTGTCAAGATGTGGATTACCCATTACGTCACCGATTATTTCTGGCCGAGCATGCCGATCATATCTGAGAGCCTGGGATATGTAGAATACGTCACGGAGGCATACACGCACGACGACTTCGAAACACCCGACCCTTACACGATATCGAGAGGCTGGGAGGTCGTCGACGACGATGAAAATGGACTCTATGATTGGCTCAGAGTGAATCTGACCGTAAACGCCACCGACGGCGATATCGTGGAGATATCATTGGAGCTGAGCGCGGAAGTTGGCCCCGACCTGATCACATATAGCGATCAACGAACTCTCGACGCTGGATACAACCAGACGGTTTACATAGATATCGATGGCCGTTTGATGAATGGGTTGGCACGCGAAGACACTTGGTACTGGATCTACATCTCAGTCACCACTCTGGACGGTTTCTATGACCGGGGCTGGGTGAGCACTGACTCATTGAACGCGAGCGACTTCGAGGAATATGTCATCTCCGTTGTTGACGGGCCCGTTTGGACAATGGTCGATGTCGACGACGACGGACTCTACGATTTCTTGCGAGCTTCGTTCAACACTTCCGTACAGGATACCCTGAAGTACAGACTGAGGATGAGATTGTCTGACGATAACAGTTATTGGGCGTCCACTCAGTACTTCGACGGATATCTTCTCGCGGGCTTCGAAGAGACGGTGGTCGTCTACTTCGATGTCTCAGACATGTTCGATTATGCTCCGGCCGGACCTTTCAACCTCGAAATCCATGAGCAGCCTGCTACCTACAATAAGTGGCCCGGTTATGATTACATCGAGGCGGTCTACCTCGACAATCTGACCATCGAGGAATTGGACATCGAGCAACTGAATCATCCGGATACAATCTTCGTATCTGGTTACATCACAGACGAGGAGGGAGGCCCAATTGCCGGAGCTGAGGTATATGCCATTGCTAGAGACTCGTGGGATGGGTACGCGATTGATTTCAGCACGACTGACATCGACGGTATGTACAACCTGACCGAACTCATCCCTGGATTGATTATGATTTCAGTTCAGGCCGTGGGTTACTTCACCGAGACTTTCTACACAAACGAAATAGTCTCGAACACTACGGATTTCAACCTCACCCTCGAGCCCAATTCGCCCGCAGACACCACCATCTGGGGGACCGTGTTTGACATCGAAGGAGATCCGGTCGCTGATGCCATCGTCGCCTTGTTAAGACCGGGGTCAGGCGTGGCAAGCCTAACGACATCAAACGAAACGGGCGACTACTCCCTTGACATCAGAGCGGGAGACTACGTGATCGAAGCGGTATACCAGGATCTCGGAATCGGGAGTTCTACCGTCTCAATTGGACTCACCTTCCAGTGGGTGTCCCTACCTCAGGGTAGTTCAATAAACAACGACATCACACTGAACAAAACATACGATGGCGATATCGAGGACATCTACGACCTCGATAGGTCCAGAAGCCTCTGGTTCGAGAGTTGGGACAGCCTTTCAATGAGATCGGACCTCACCCAGAACCGAGAGAACGACATCCTTTCCTTTTTGTACGTTGTGATCGCCGATGTCGAACTCGGGAATGCCGATGGTTATGTCGACGAGGAAGAGAACGCATTCATCCAGTCAATGTATGGCGGACTATACTCCATCTTCATGGGCGAACCCCAATCGACCTCGCGATGTGAGTGGTATACTCTTGACTCCTTCAGTGTCGATGGCATAGGATATCTCGCTCAACCGGACGACGTCCAACTCACCTCGTTCGATCTGACTGGCTCGGTCTGGGAAACGGAGCAGGAATTCTCCATGCGCCTCGATGTCGTAGACCTGGTCCCCCACTGGCCCATCCCTGAAGACGAGACACACGAGTTGTATCTGGAGGTGGAATATGCTTCCGAAATTCCGTTGTCCCTCACCTACACAAATCGATACTACATCACGGCCCCGGAAGGATTCATATTGAACTCGACCAACGAACCTGAGGACATAGAGATAGACGGATTGAATCACGTCACTATCGTGCCTGGGGATTCACCGGATCCGGACAATGTCAGTAGCGCGCTGGTCGTTCTTGAGTTCCGAAGTGAGACGGGCCCTGAAGTGGGGTCTGTGCACGGCGTCGCACTGCTTCAGGGAGAGACGGATCACGCTGGAATCGAGATCGCCCTACTCGATCGGAGCCTCACAATCCTTGACCAGATGACAACTGGATCCACGGGGGAGTTCGCGTTTCCAGAGCTCGAACCCGGCAGTTATTGGGTGCGGGCCAACTTCTCGGGATACATCGATGTGTATGCAGAGGTCACAGTCACTTCCGAGGAGATAGCGGAGGTCAATCTGGAGCTTCTCCCCGTGGATTCGATTGTCGACCTGGGAGGCATATCCGGCAGAGTCGTCACCCAGGCAGGGCTGCCTTTGGAGGGTGCGACGGTCAATCTGTATAGCCCCGTCGACGACGACACACCGGTCATGACAGAAGTCGTAGGAGCCGATGGAGAATTCGAATTCTCCGACCTAGAGAGCGGAGAATTCAAACTGGAAATATCCGCAGACGGGTTCGATGACAGGATTATATTCGTGATGCTGAACACCGGTGAGGTGATGGAGTTTGGAGATATCGAGCTCCTATCTGACATGCCCGTTGGATACATCACAGGCATACTGGAGAGTTCAGATAACGAGTCGATCGCGGGGGCCACCGTCGAGGTCCGCGCTTCGGGCTCAGACACCGTCTTGGCGGATGGCGAGACGAACTCCGACGGAGTGTTTCTGATAATCGGTCTCGACGACGGAGTCTACAACCTGACGTTCGTCCTGGCCGGGGAGATCATCGGCTATGCGGAAGTCGAGGTCGAGGACTTCGTGGGAGACGCGGGGAGGATCGTGATCGATATCAGCGATGCGGAAGACCAAGGAGACCCGGAACAGTTGTGGCCCTGGATACTGCTGTTAGCGGTTGTAGCAGTGGCGGCCGTTGCGGTGGCTCTCATGAAGCTGAAGAAGCCCAAGGGCAGCCAACCGATGAAGCTAGAAGAGGCGGAGGAGACCACCGCGGAGCAGGAATGATATCCCGGATTCGTCCATAGTCGACGGGCGGGAGACCCGTCGTCCAGATGTCTCTCGATTGAGGAATTCGAGTGGGGTAGATCGGATTTGAACCGACGACCTCATGCTCCCAAAGCACGTATCATGCCAAGCTAGACCACTACCCCGTTTCATAGCTGGCGGAAGAGGGGATTGGCAAGCCCCACATAAAAAGTATTGGCTGCGCGCATTTACAGGATACGGGGCAGTTCCTCGATGAACGACTCGATGGCCTTTCCCCTGTGCGAGACCTTGTTCTTCTCCTCCACGTCCAGCTCCGCGTAGGTCTTCGTGTGGCCCTCGTTCATGAATATCGGATCGTACCCGAAGCCGCCTGAACCCCTCATCTCGTGAGGTACCGACCCCTTAGCAACGCCCTCTGCTATGAACGTCTCGTCGCCAGGAGCCATGAATCCAATGCAGCATTCGAACCTGGCGGACCGATCGGACCTGCCATCCATCAGTCGGAGTATGCCCTCGCAGCCGATCGTCTTGAAGACATATGACGAGAACACACCCGGAAACCCTTTCAACGCGTCGACGAAGAAGCCTGAATCGTCGATCATGATAGGGCGGTCGTACTTCGATACCAGCCAGGTCAGACCGGGGACGATTGTCTCCTCCAAGGTATCCGCCTGTATCTCTGGATATGCTGCGTCGAGGTGCTCCAGCTCGTACCCGTGCACGGCCATCTGCTCGGATATCTCCCTGAACTTGCCTGCATTTGTCGTGACGAACGCTATTCTTTTCGTGTGTACCGCCCCCTTCGCTCTATCTCCTGCACCTTCTGCAACACATCTTTCCCGCCGGGCCAGCTCACCATATACGACTCCTTGACGGACTCGTAGAGGTCGCCTCGGGAATGATGGGCGGAGCGGAACGCCTCCTCGAGCAGGTGCATGTCGACCCCTTTGTCCTCGACCTCCGAGGTCTTCTGGCCGAGCGAGAAATCTATGAGGACGATCCTATCGCCGTCGAGCAGCATGTTGCTCGTGGTAAGGTCCCCGTGGACGATATCGTTCGAATGCAGCCTCGCGGCGATCTCCCCGATCCTCCGGCATATCTCGGTCCCGTCGACGGAATCGTCCTGGAGGGCGTCCTTCACCCTCACACCGGGGATTTCCTCCATCACGATCCTGCCGTTCGAAGTATCGATTGAGTAGATTATGGGGACCGCGATCCCGGCCTTCCTCGCCTCCATCATCAGCCGGGCCTCGTTCTTTATCCGGAAGCTCTGCAGAGACCTGTCAAGCGTTGGATGTCGGTATCCCTTGACCACTCGCTGCTTGACCACCACGTCACGGTCGAACCAACGCGCCGAGTCCAGTCTAGCCTCGGCGCCGACCCTGTGCACTGCCACGACGCCGATGAACGGACTTCGGCGTAATAAGATTGTCTGATAGCTCGTCAGCATGCATTCGCAACCCTTATCATGGACCAGCCCGATGGCGGCGCGTGACCCGGGTTCCCGTGGGTGCCAAAGCGCTCGACGAGCTCCTTGGAGGAGGTTTGGAGGCGGGCGCCATCACGCTCTTGTTCGGCGAAGCGGGAACGGGAAAGACCAACATCTGCCTTCAAGTGGCAAGGAACGTCGCTCTCGACGGCAAGAAGGTGGTATACATCGACACAGAGGGGGTGTCGATGGAGCGGCTCAAGCAAGTCTCAGGCGACGACTACGAGAAAGTGATGAAGAGCATTCTTTTCTTCGAGCCGCACTCCTTTGACGAGCAGGAGAAGATCGTCGACAAGGCCGCCAAGCTCGCGGAGAGTCCGGCGGGTGTAGGCGTGATAATCCTCGACTCTGCGACCATACACTACCGGTTGACGAGGAAGGACGATGAGAAGGGCATCAGGAAGTCCCTGAGCCCACAGCTGGCCAGACTGTTGGTCGTTGCGAGGAACATGCAGATACCCGTACTGCTGACGTCGCAGGTCTACACGGACATCGAGAAGGGGACATTCGAGCCGCTCGGCGGGCATGTCCTCCTGCACAACGCGAAAGCGATAGTACGCCTCGACAAGGTCGGCGCCAGCTCCAGAAGGGCCGTGATCATCAAGCACCGCCACCTCGAGGAGGGGCGCAGGGCGGACTTCAAGCTCACGAAGTCGGGCGTCGCCTAGGACTTCCTTGATAGCATGAAATCGGCGAACTCCGCGAGGACCGCTCTGTGCGTATCGCTCTTGACGACCTTGAGTTCGTCCTTCGCCTTCGCAATGAACTCGCTAGCTACCCTACTAGCGTAGTCTATCGAGCCGACATCCTCGAGGATGTCTCTGGCCAGGGTCAGCTCGGCGTCAGTGGCGTCCTTCTTGCCAAGGACGGACATCAGCTCGTCCCTCTGCGCCGCCTTCATAATGTCGAGCGCGTGGACGACTATCAGTGTCTTCTTGCCGTTCCTGATATCGTTCAGCACCGGCTTGCCGAAGGTCTCCTGGTCGGACCTGAGATCCAACACATCGTCCCATATCTGGAATCCCAGACCTATGAGGCGCCCGTACTCGAAGAGCGCTTTCTGCGCCGGCTCGGACGCGTCGCCCGCTATGGCGCCGCCCTGGGCGGCGGCGGAGTACAGGACGGCGGTCTTCCGCTCCACCATCTCGAGGTACTCCCCCGGGCTCACAACCGCCCTATCCTCAAAGTCCAGGTCCATCTGCTGACCGTCCGCTAGGAGCCTGACTGACCTGGCCAAGATCTCCACCAATCGCACCACACTGGCGTCCGGGAGGCTGCTCTCCAGGACGATCTCGAACGCCCTCGCGAACATGGCGTCCCCCGCCAGGATGGCCATCGGCAGGTCGTACTCGCAGTGAACGGTCTTGAGGCCGCGTCTCGTGTCATCCTCGTCCATCACGTCGTCGTGTACCAGAGTGAAGTTGTGAACCATCTCGAGAGCGACCCCGAACGGTACAGCCATTTCCGGCTTGCCCCCGAAAGCTTCGCAGACCATCGTCGCCAGGAGGGGGCGAAGCCTCTTCCCGCCGGCAGACGGATAGTGGGCCATCGCTGCGCGAAGGTTCTCGTTATCCATCACCTCGAACGACGCCATCAGCTGACCGTTTATCGTCGCTACGCGATCCTTGAACTCATCCGGAAACACCAAGTCGATCACTCCATCACATGGTCCAGCCAGTCCCTCGACTGACCTACGATGAGCGCATGAGCTGCCGCGAGCTCCCCCACGTCGGAGGCACCTACGAGGAACATCGCCGCCTTGAGCTCATCGATAATCGTACGGACCTCCTGGTCGACAGCGTCCATTCCCTTCAGGGTCGACGGCAGCAACCTCCCGGCCATGCCGCCGCACGAGGCGCCTATGCACAGCGCCCTCGCGACGTCCAGGCCGGTCCGCAGGCCACCTGTCGCCACGATCGGGAGGCCCACATTGGCGAGGACGACGGATACCGGGGACGGTATGCCCCAGTCCCAGAACGCCTTACCGATGTTCTCCCTGGAGGCGTCCTTCGCCGAGCGCGCCCTGAAGTACTCGACCGCCGAGAAGCTAGTGCCTCCCAATCCGCCGATGTCGAGGCCTCTGACGCCGGCCTTCTTCAACCGAAGCGCGGATTCGCGTGAGATGCCCGCCCCGGTCTCCTTCGCCATGACCGGAAACTGTGAAGAGACCTTCTCGATCGCTGCGAGCCCTCCTTTCGCGCACGTATCGCCCTCGGGCTGCACGACCTCCTGGAGATAGTTGAGATGGATGGCAAGGACATGAGCGTCGACCATCTCCATCGCGGCCTTCCCGTCCTCGACGTCCAGCGGAGCCTTGGAACCCTGTCGGACGAGCTGCGGAAGACCTAGGTTGCCGATCCTAAGGGGCACGTCGTACCCAGCGATCACAGAGTACGTCTCAGCGACCTCCGGATTCTCCAGAGCTGCCCTCTGGCTGCCCACTCCGAGGCCGATCCCGTACTTCTCCGCCACGCGCGCCAGATTTTCGTTTATCTCCTTCGCTTTACCGAAGCCGCCCGTCATCGCGGATATGATTATCGGCGCCGACATCTCGCGCCCGAACAACGTGACCGATGTGTCGATGTCCCTGAGGTCGATCTCCGGCATGGAAGCGTGCAGCAGCTTCACATCGTCCCAGTAGGAATAGCCGGTCGTCAGGTCCTCCCTCGCGCATATCTCGACGTGGTCGATCTTTCTCTTCTCGATCAGCCTCTCGGGCTGCTCCTCGCCTTCCGTCATCCGCACACCTATTTCGGCAATACGACCGTCGAGGGCACGCTCTCGCCCTCCAGAGCCTTCTTCAACCTGCCTGGAACATCACCGTTCAGTATGATACATTTTTCGCAATGGGCAGCGATGTCCAGCATCCGGTCCAACTTGCCGAATATGCTGCCCGTCACATCAGCGTTCAGTGACTCGGTCCTGCGGAGGCTGTCAAGGGTTTCGCGGCCGAGCTCATGTATCAGCTTCGCCCCTGGGTCAGTCTTCGGGTCGCCCGTGAAGACCCCGTCTACGTCAGCACAGAACACCACCAGTCGCGGTTTGAAATGACGGGCCAGCTCCGCCATCATGAGGTCACCCGAACAGACCGAGAACCTAAGAGACTTGTCGGGGACGACATCGCCGAACGTGACCGGCACGAGCCCCAGGCCGATCATCTTCTCGAACAACGATGGGTCGAACGCCGTCACGGCCGCTCTGTCAAAGGACGCGCTTGCCGCCGGAGGTATCGATACGCCACGGACCCCACTGTCGATCATCGCTTCCAGAACCCGTGTGTTCAGCTCGCGGACGTCCCTCTGGACTATCGCCACCGGGTGCAGCTGCGATTCGTCAAGGAAGCCCTCGTCGAGCCGGTGCTCCTTCGCGAGTATATGCCCGTATGAACCGGCTCCGTGCACGACGGTCAGCGAGCCGTCCCGTCCCTGCATCTCGCTCGCGAGCCGGCGGCATGCTTCGTCCCTGAAAGTGCGCAGGCTGCCCTTGTCGGTAATCACACTGCCGCCCAGCTTGACCAGAAGCATCTCGCCACGTGCCACAGATTGCACCTCGTCGGCCATATGCTGACTGCCGATGCGCTTCGCCCATGATAAACCCGTCGAGCTTAAGGGCCAGCCTAGCAGCGCATGAGCTTCGGCCGTTCCGCAAAGTTCTGATGTGCCTACCTGGCGAGATATATCTCGATCGACGACACGTTGGCTTCCGAACCGTCCAGTCCAGGCAGTTTTTCAGTCTCTATCTTCACGTCCTTGTAGTCCACCTCGCGTACGAAGCGGTTCCTGACAATCTCCGAGACATCCACTGCCCGGCTTATGGCGCGTCCTCTGGCCTTTATGCATACATCGTCGCATCCGTCGTTGAACTGTGAGACGACGGCCAGGACGTAGTTCATCGTCGGCTTCTTTCCAATGTATATGGTGTTCTCCTCGGCCATCTACTCCTCCTGAGACCCACCCCAGGCGTCTTAGTCCATTTCCAGATATATAAACAGTTCCACAGGGTGTCAAGGTGGGCGAGCCCTCGACGCCACGTGTAGGCATTCCTTCTGGCCAATGGCTCGCGTCCTTTACAGATGTAAAAGGTCACAGCTCGGTGCCGCATTTCCTGCAGAACCGGTCCCTGCCGTCCGAGCGCATACCACATTTCGGACAGGTGCGTTCCACGGTAGCCGGTGCTCCGCAGTGTCCGCAGAACACGTCGTCAGGAAGGACCATGCTGCTACACGAATCGCACTTCAATTTGGCAGCCTGCTCCTCGGACATCGAGGCGATGTCCTCGATACACTCGCCTGCTAGAGGTGTCTTGGATGTACCCTTCAGCGGGATCGTGTCGGCCGCACCAGTCCCGCCCAGCTCCTTTCTGATCCTGACCGCGAGGGACAGGGCCTTGGGGTAGTTGGCCGACTCGAACTCGGACTCGGCCCTCTCCAGGAGCGATTTCACCTTCATGAAATCCTCCCTGGGCAAGGTTGCCTTGCCGATCTCGTCCTTCGCGGCGGTCAGCTCGAACCGCGCGCTGAGGTGTCCGGAACTCTCGTCGACAGCGAGCTTGGTGCCCTTGTACGTGTGGGAATGGCTCGGACGCGCGTCCGAGCCAACTATCTTATCTGCGAGCGTCTCCAGGTCGTCCGCCTCGTCCTCGGCGACCGCCGACCTCCTGACCTGCCTCTGCCTGGGCCGACGGCATTTCATCAGCTCGGCCCGGGCGTTCTCGCAATGGTCCGTCGCGCGGCCGAAGTCGCCCCTGGCCATCGCATCCCTTGCCCTGTTCAGGATTGCCCGGGCGCTGCTGACGTCCGCCCCCTCCCTCTCGACGACATCCATCACCGAGCGGGTGGTGAGGACCGCGTTGTGCGCCTCGTCCTTGCGCTGGCGGGCGATTCGGACCTCCTTCGTCTTGCCGCGCATAACCCTGACCTCATAGTACACGACGAGGGTCATTAGGATGACCAGGACAACTGACAGAAGCAACTTCTCATCGGTCGTAAGAGCTATGACGGCCAGCACCTCGCCCCGATTACCTATTCGAGTTCTTATAAACCCTTTCCTGTAGGTACCATGTACCAGGAAGCGACGGGGGAGAGTGAAAAGAAAGAGTGGCTGACAGCGTTCCACGCTCACAACGGGTTCAAACGATGCATTTCACCCTGCACCCGAAGGTACCTGGCTAGGACATCTAGCCGCTGCAATCACGAGGCCACAAGGACCTTAAGCTTCCCGAGGGCTCGCGCACCTCAGTACCGCAAAGAACGTGGGCGGGCTTAACTTCTGGGTTCGAGATGGGACCAGGTGTGGCCCCGCCACTTTGGCCGTCAAACCGCTCTTCGGGCTGACTAATAACGATTCCGTATTTAAGATTTGCCAATCGTGACGCTTGAGGGTTTGGCCCGCGATGCCGCCCGCAGCTACGCCACCGTGGACAGGCATGTTGAATACTCATGCCTGCGTTCGTCGCATGGCTGGACATGAAACGGATAGACGCTGTGACTTTCGACCTGTGGGATACGCTCATCCAGGAGGTGCCAGGGGGCTCGTCCAGGGTGGCTAAGGCCAGGATAGAGCGGATAGCGACCACACTCGAGACATTCGGCCGACCGCACACCCTCGAGGAGATCGAGGGCGCATATGTCGAGACCGGCGGTTTCCTGTACCGGGTCTGGAATGAATCCAAGGACGTGTCCGTCAGAGACCAGGTCATCTTCATGATGGACAGCATCGAGCGGAAGCTGCCCTCGAGGCTCGGAGCCGAGGCTATCGCCGAGATAGAGGAAACATACTCCGTCAGCATGCTCGATCACAGACCCGCCCTGCTGCCGGGTGCGAAGGAGGCTCTCCAGGACGTGCATGACATGGGCATGCGGATGGGGTTGATATCGAACACTGGCCGCACTCCAGGGGCGGTCCTCAGGACCATCATGGAGGACCTCGGCATACTGCAGTGTTTCAGCGTCACGACCTTCTCGAACGAGATCTTGGCGAGGAAACCCGCGCCGGCTATATTCAGCGCCTCCCTGGAGGGGCTAGGGGCCCGAACGGAATCGGCGCTGCACATCGGCGACGACCCGAGGTCGGACATAGACGGGGCGACGGACTTCGGCATGAGGGCGATCCAGATACGGTCCGATAGGTTCGAGGACAACGAGCGCGCAGGTGCGTGCGTGGACAGCCTCGATGAGGTTGTCGATGCAATCGATTCGCTCATAAAGCCATGAAGCGTGATCATCGACCGATCGCGACGGCCAAACAGTGTTCTAGAGCGAACCGAGCGCGAACAGCAACGCGAGAAGAGTGCCTATCGCTATCGACACGAAGTTGTTTCCCAGCTTCCCGATCTTGCCTTTCCGCTCCCAAGTGGCGCCGATCACGCTGTCGATCTGACATCCGAAGAACCCGCAGAGCATCGGGATGAGCAGCGTCCTCGGCCCTGCGAGCAGGCCGGTGTCGAGGGTCGCGAACACGACGTATGCGACGACCGAAGTGTACGCCGCCGCGACGAACGCCACGATCATGCCAGTGAGGGACACACCTCCGTCCACACCCCGTTTCGTCCGTTTGAACGTGGTGATCATGAACACCCGCGGGTCTACGATACCGATCTCGCTCGCGGCAGTATCTGACGCCGCCACTGCGATCGCCGTCACGAACATGAAGCTGGCGACGTCCTTGGGGAAGGGGTTCGAGCCCGCATCGCCGTTCGCGAGCATCTCACCGACGAAGCTGGCCAATGCTATCGCCGTCGGTATTCCGCCGTTGGCGACGATGTTCCTCCATGTCCGCTCACCACGGCCGCCCTCCTGGAAACCCTTGGATCGCTTCCACTCGAACCTATACTTCGTCGCTCCGAAGCTGGAGACGAGGAACACAAGAAGGAGTATGAGCCACAGCACGCTCCCGAAAAGGCCGATGATCATGCCGACGACAAAGGCCGATAGCGAACCCGACAGGTCGAATATCTTTCTGTGATACGAGGCGCCTGCCATGATCAGGCAGAAGATGGTCACGCCTACGAACGTGACTAGATCCGGTACAGGTACTCCCAACTGCTCACCTAGCCCTCATTCGAGGTTCCCCGGGAACGCGGGCGCCCTGGAATACAGCTTCTTCATTATGTCGTTTACGCCCCTCACCTTCTCTAGGTCGCCGTCCCACCCGACCAACTCCAGGGAGAACTCATGCTCTATCTCGGTCACGACCCTCTTCATCCGGTGCGTGGCCTTCTTGGACACCTTGCCGTGGAGCACGACCGCCAGGAATATGTTCTCCCCTCTCTCGATCAGGACCGATTTGCTGCCGAAGTCGAGCTTGCGCAGGGTGAACGACGAATCGTCCTTGAACGAGTCCCGGACGAAATCCTGGATGGCGACGAACATGCTTCCGAGCACCTGGTCGTCCATCCCTGGCTTCAGCCTCCTGGTGCTGTGCGCCATCAACCTGCCGTCGTTGTATATGACGAACGTCTCGTCGACCGCTATCTTGGATTCGCGCGCGAAGTAGGCCGCGGTCCCGAACGCCGCGATGACGGCCATCGCCAGGAGGTACGGCCATGCGGCATCGATGAAATGCATCTTGACGGTTATGGAGTACGTCTCACTCGTGACCGAGTTTCCGGCCAGGTCGTCCACCTCGAACCAGAACGACATCGTCCCGGTCCGCATGGGCACTTCCACGACGGCATAGTAGCTGTCGTCGTAATACGGCCTCATCAGAAAAGAGGTGGATGAGTCGTCCCCGGGGAACCTGATGAGCAGCACGATGCCCTGAGGGTTTGCGTTGGCGTCGTCGACACGCATGGTGATGTTGAGCTTGTCGCCTGCGTAAGTGATGTTCGATTCGCCAAGCAGCGTCACCATCGGGGCGACGCAGTCTATGATGATCACGATATCGTCGAGGACCGCGACGTTCCCGTCCCGGTCCTCCGCAACGACGCTGATTGTGTAGGCTCCGTCGGTCCAGCCGCTGGTGTCGATCTCATACAGCGTTGTGAAGTTGACGGGAGCGCCTCCGTTCAGCGAGTACCTCACGTACTCGAGAGGGATGGTGTCGTCACTGACCGAGAACCTTATGGATGTGCCCGGCGCCACGACGGCGTTGCCGGACGGCGATATCAACTCGATCGCTGGCTGGACGAGCGGCAGGACCCTCGTGACGACCAGCACGTTCCCGTCGTCGTCCGTCATCGTGATGTTGATCTGGTAATCCCTGACGGGGGCGTACTCGTGCACCACCGGAGTCGACGGGGGGCCGGTCCGAAGCAACTCACTCCCGTCTCCGAACTCCCACAGGACATTCGAAAGGTCGGGATAGGTCTCGGCGAAATACGATGCGTTGAATGTAATCGTCGACGAAGCAGGAGAGTCTCCCCGGGTAACGGTCACATCGTCGAATGTCCCCTCGAGGTCGCGGTCCCTTATCTCGACATTGACGAAGGCTACCGCATACGACCCGTCGGAATCCGTCACATTCACCTTGGCCGTGTAGCTGCCCTCCCACAGGTACGAGTGCTCCGTGCTGTTGACGGTGCTTGAGGAATCCGCCATGAACTCCCCGCCCGACGCCATAAAGTCCCATTCGTAGAGGATCGCTTCATCGTATGACTCTATCGAGGCAGACAGAGTCACGATATCGAACTCATAGTACCACGCCTGCAACGGCGATGTGGACATAGAGACCACGGGAGGAAGCTCCGCGACTGAGAAATCAAGATCGAACTCGTCCTCATCTCCATCCGTCTCGGACACGATGAGGGTCATCGTGTAGTCCCCGTCCGGCAGAACGAACTCTACGGCCAGCATCTCTTCCGCGGTCAACGAGTACGCGCCTGTGTAGCCGTCAGGCCCCGTGATGCTCCAGCTCCACGATATGATTCCATCCGGTGAGTCTGACGCGACGAAGTGGAAGGGCAGACCCTCGCCAGGAGTGGGGGTCGAGAGAGCCAGAGTGGCGTCCGGGCCGATGTCAAGGACTGTGAGGTCGTGGAAGGCCATGCTGCTGTTTCCGTCGATGTCTGTCACCTTGACAGCGATGGAGTACACCTCAGAGTCTCCATCCGCGGAGAAGACATGGGAAGTCGTGTTGACATAGGTCGTCTCGTTCGCTACGAAAGGCTCGCCGTCATAGGAGAAATTCCACTCGTAGCTTACGATAGGGTCCCAAGGTTCGTCCGCTGACGAATCCACCAGCGCCTCGAAGACCACCTCGCTGCCCTCATCGACGACGAGGGGCGCTGATATGACGACCTCAGGCGCCACAGCGAGAACGGCGAAGATCTCCGTGTGGTTCGTGACGGACCCATCCGAGTCGGTGACCTCGAGCGACACGCTGTGAAGACCGTCGTCGAAAACGGCGTCAATCGTCCGGACGAGGCCGCTCGAAACGAGAACATCATCGACGCTCCAATTCATCAGCACGACTTCATCGTGGGAAGTCGTCGTGTCATTGAAGTAGATAGTCACACCCTCCACGGGCGGATACGGTTCGATCGTGAAGCTGGCGTGGGGGTAGCTGTCGACAACCGAGACAGTCGTGTAGTCCGTGTCGTTCAGTCCCCATGGGTCCCTGACCTCCATCGCGACATCGAATTCTTCCAGGGTCATGTAAGTATGGACCGGGTTGGGTTCCCTTTCCCATCCGGTATCCCATGCCCCGTCTCCGTCGAAGTCCCATCTGTACTCCATATATGGAACCTCGGATGAGCCAGTGACGGCTGACCCATTGAATGTGAATGGGTCACCCTGATGCGCGGTGTACGGGCCGCCTGCATCAGCGACCGGTGGGAAGTTGATCTGCTCCCAGGCTGAAAGCGAATGGGACTCTGCGTCGCATACGATGAGATCCCCTCTGTGGTCCTGGGTCGCGTCTCCCAGCACCGCCCAACACGGAGACGCTCCGGTGACGAAGGTCATGGACGGAGAAGATGGGAATGAACCGCCATCTTGTTTGTACAGGAACAGAAGGTCAGCCGAGTCGAAGATGGCCACTATGTCATCATAGCCATCATCGGTCGCGTCAAACAACCCGACGAAACCCGGGCTCTCGGGAAGTGCGAGAGTGCCGAAGGGCACGTGGCTCGCGAAGCCGGTTTGGTCGAAGAGATACAGGCTGCTGTCCCCATCACGAACGCCCACGATGTCATCAAGTCCGTCGCCTGTGATATCGCCGCTCAGGACTCCGCTGAAAACATCATCGAAGCTGGCCGTCAGATTCCGGTCTGTAGGCAACGAGATCGGGTTCGGAGAAGAGGGATCTTGAAGAACGATGCCGATCGTCCTAATCCCCTTGGGGAATGCGAGATCGGCAACGCCGTCGGAATCGAAGTCTCCAATCGTGACAGAGCCGATCGGAACACCGGGTGACACAGACAGAACCGTTGCCTCATCGAACAGAACCTCATCTCCGGTGTTGAAATACACTTCTATCTCTCCGGCATCGGTGGCGAAGACGAGGTCGAGCATACCGTCATCGTTCAAATCGCCGTAGCAGGCATCCGTTGCGTTATTGTCGCATTGGTACTGAATGACGGTGAAACCGTCAGGAAGCAGGGAATCACCGCAATGCATGGTGAAATCGCTGGTATCGTTGCTCGTAGTCACCACGTCATCCCAACCATCGCCATCGAAGTCCGCGACTAGCATCAGTCGGGGTTCGTATCCGAGGGCTATGGTCGTCGTTGAACCTGAGAATGAGAGAGAGTATCCGAAGGCGTTGAGGTCGGGGTAGAGCAGGACAGCATCATCCCAATCATCACCATCGAGATCGCCAACCGAAAGGGCGCTAGCAGCATAGTACGAGTACGACCACATGGTCAGATTGCTGTTGCTGAAGTACGGAGAGTCTGATGTGTACAGTGCCAAGCTCGATCCGCTCCAATCGCTCCGCGCAGATGCGATCGCTATGTCTGCGACAGCGTTTCCGTCCGGGTCGGCTATGAGGGAATTTCGCGGGACCTCCCCTGTTGGGAACAGGAAGTCAGGTGATGAATGCCATATCGGAGATGTCGTGCGCTGGAACATTCCAAGTGCTAAGTTATCATCTTCGCTGAGGATGAGCAAGTCGTCTCGTCCGTCTCCATCTAGATCTCCCACTTCGATGCTACTTGGAACACAGTCCAGTGACCGGTTGTAGTCTTCACTCGTTGGAATCTGACCAAGGCTCTGCATGAAGAAACGAGCGGCCGCTGGTTCTGATGTTATGACTACGAGATCGTCGGCATCATCCGAATTCAATCTGCCCGATGCAAGAGAACTCGGTAGGCCATCGATGCGGAGGGTAAGATCCGGACTCATGCCAATCGAAAACGGCTGATGGTAAATCGTCACAGACGATTCGTAATTGTTCGCCACGGCGATATCCAAATCACCATCATCATCGAAGTCGGCGGTGCAAATCGAATCACAACCAAAACCGGCTTCGAATACATATGGAGACAAGTAATTTGGAGCAAAGAACAACTCGACGAATCCTGGTGAAGTCGAAGGGGAGCCACCCCTACACACAACAGCAATGTCATCTAGCGAGTCTCCGGACAAGTTACCAGCAACAATCATTGTCGCATTCTCATATGAGATGTACCTGGGCTCGTTTAGCAAACGTTCGAATGAAGAGGACGTTGAATTGAAGTCGAGAATCTCGAATCTGTCGACTTCAAGAGCATTCATTCTCTGCTCCAGAACAGCAATTTGCAGATCGCCTGTTCCCTGAACATCCAACAAAGACAGGCTAATTGGCATTCTGTCCACCGAAATATTATGCGACGAAAAGGACAGGAATTCACCCGAAACTTGACCTACAAAAACCGAGATTGCGCAGTTATCTCCAGTCACCGCGACCACTAAGTCATCTATTCCATCCTTGGTCACATCTCCAAGGGCAACGTCGGCGGATCCCCCTTGCAGCATCAGCGCCCTCGAAATCATCGGATACTCAGGAACGGTGGTCGATGTATCGATTGGCGGAGTGAACTGAACGGTTTCGAGTGCCAGTTGCCCGGTACCATAATCGTTGGCATCAGAAATCGAAGGATTATCCTCACGATATGCCTGCGAAACTGCGAGAGGCACTATGAGAATTGCAACGATGACAACGACCAGCGTCGTCGCCGAGAATCGATGCACGTGTGACCCATCCCAGGAATATGCAGAGGATTACCTTCATATGATACTTTCGGAAAAATGAGCGCCAGAGCCTGGAAACCTCGTGTCCAACAATTATATAGAAACAGAGCCTACATTCAAAGCGATGAACGGTTCCATCCGAATCGGGAGAATATTCGGGATACCGATCTACATTAACCTGTCGTTCCTCTTCATACTCCTGTTATTCGTGTGGGTGTTCTCCCAAGGCGACGAGATCTTTGGCGTCAGGATAGGGTTCCTGAACCTCGACGCCAGCGCTGAGGTGAAATACCTCTTCGGGGGCGCAACCGCCGTCATATTCTTCGCCACAATCCTTGCTCATGAGCTCGCGCACTCGTACGTCGCAATCAAGTACGGCGTCAAGATACGCCACATCACGCTCATGATATTCGGAGGCGTCGCCTCAATGGAGGAGATCCCCAGCAAGCCCGGACAGGAGCTGAGGATGGCGGCCGCAGGACCATTGACGAGCCTCGTTATCGGCATCATCTCTTATCTCATGATGATCGTTGTCGGCGGCCTTGGTTCCAGTTCTGTCGGGGTCGAAGGAATCGAGATCCTCCTGGGGATAATCGGGTTCTACAACATCCTGCTTGCAGGGTTCAACATGCTGCCGGCGTTCCCGATGGACGGAGGAAGGGTCCTAAGATCATTCCTTTCGACTCGGATGTCGCATGTCGAGGCGACGAAGAAGGCGGTCGCGGTGGCGAAGGTTATGGCGATCGCCATGGTCGCCTTCGGAATTCTTGTCGGTTTCAACCCAATCCTGATCATCATCGCGATTTTCGTCTATATCATGGCGAAGGATGAGGAGCGGGCAACCGTCATCTCCGCGAACCTCGAGGGGGTCACTGTGAGGCAGGTCATGACGGATGCCGTGCAGGTCGTTCACCCCGACACGTCGGTACAGCAGCTCATGGATGTGATGCTCGCCACCAGAATGATGGGTTACCCCGTCGTCGACAACGGCCTAGTCGGGATAGTCACGCTCTCGGATACTAAGAAAGTGCCGAAGAACGAAACGCATCTGCGAAGAGTACGCGACATAATGACGGTGGATGTCGTGACAATCACTCCCGAGCTGCCTGCAACGGATGCCGTCAAGATCATGGGTCAGAGGAGCATCAGCAGACTCCCGGTCGTCGATTTCTCCGGCAGGCTCGTAGGCATAGTGACCAAGAAGGACTTCCTCAAGATGGTCCAGATAATCGAGGCCCGGAAGGTGGTCCCCGTCTGGGGGCAGCCAGGCTGGGACCAGTTCCAGTACCAGCAGAGACCGCCGCCCCCACCACCTCCGCAGGTCTAGCCTGCGAGCTGCTTCCTCTTGAACAGGACCATGCTGAGCATACACCCTATGACGGCGTACAGCAGCATGACGATGGCTGCGGTCTCAGGCGACGGATAGAAGCTGTGTATTTCCATTCCCATCCCGACATCCATCATGGAATCCGCAGGATACGGATCCTGCAAGATATAGGAGATCGCACCCGCGGCGAACGTCACCGACCCCTCGATCTTGACCCCGGAGAACATCGACACCCCATCCACGATCGGGAGTATCATGAACAACAGGAAGAACGTCAGCACGAGCGCGCCCGTGGTTCCCTTCAGCAACGAGCTGATGAAGTACGCGATGGCCGTCGCAGCGATGAGGTACTCGATTGCCAGAAGGAACGAAAGCATATAATCGTCATCTACTCCCCTGGCGCTGACTATCGACAGCGCCGCGACGACGCCGTAGTACAGGCCGACGACAACGACGCCCATCGTGACGCTGGCGGCGAACTTGCCGGCGAACAGCGTCCCACGCTTCACCGCATTGGGGAATAGCAGATACCCCGTCTTGTTCTGGAACTCGCCTACCAACGAATCAGCTGCGAAGGCCGTCACACAGATTATGACCAGAATGCTAACGAACCCGATGAAGTTCGAGGCGAAGCTCTCCGGGGGTGTGTACCACTCGTATGTGGCGGTCACCTCGCTTACGTTCTGCATGATTACGTTCGGCATGAAGAGTATCGCGTTGAACCCTAGACCACCGGCCTCCCGGCTGCTGAATACCCAGTTGACTCCATCGAGAGAGGGGTACGGCTCGCCGTCGACGAAGACTTCCAACGTGCCTCCATCTATCGCGGTTCTGTTGATGGAGCCGACATACTCCGGAATCCCCGAACCAAGGTCGTCGAACTCGATGTGCAGGGACACCTCCGTGTCCGTCCCGCTGTACGGCGAGTCGTACAGCGGAGGAAGGAGGTAGATGACTGAGAGGATCACGCCTACGACCGCAAGTGCGGCTAGCAGCCTCCGAGATCTGAAGTATCTGAGTATCTCGTATCTCCAGACGGTCGGTATCTGGGCCAAGTCGGACGGGATTTCGTAGGTTGCCTCGCGCTCTTCCGCCATGCTTGATCACCTCGACTCCTTGATCAGTTCCATGTACATCATCTCGAGCGGCAGCCCCACGGGGCTGAAACCCGTGACCCTGAGGCCCTGCTTCTGGATCGCTAGGAGCAGGTCGGCCCGCTGGTCGGGCGACCCGTCAAAGGTGACGACGAAAGTCCGCGGGTTCACCGCCTCCGCCGACCTCACATTGGGCATACTGTTGACGGCGCTCATGATCTGCGGCGGGACATCGAGGTCAGTCGTGACCTCGAGCTTCGCAACCTTCGTCACCGTCTTGAGATGTTCTATCGTATCGTAGATCAGGAGCTTGCCACGGTTGATCAGTGCAGCACTGTCGCAGATCTCCTGCACCTCACCCAGGAGGTGGGAGCTCATGAAGATCGTGTAATCCTGCTTCTTGAGAGATTTGATGGTCTCCCTGACCTCGACCATGCCTCTCGGGTCGAGGCCACTGGTGGGCTCGTCGAGTATCAGTATCTCGGGTTCGTGCAGGAGAGCCTGAGCAATCGCCAGCCTCTGCTTCATCCCCTTGGAGAACTTGCCGATCCTGGTTCCCTTCCACTCGGTCATCTTGACCTCGTCCAGCACGTCCTTTCCCCTCCGAGTGATGTCGTTCGGGCTCATGCCCCTCAGCCTTCCGAGGTAGTGCAGAGTCTCCATAGGGGTCAGGTACGGATAGAACTCGGGAGTCTCGACGACCGCGCCGACATTAGCAAGCGCCCTCTTCGGGCTGGTCACGACATCCACCCCGTTCAGCACCGCCCTTCCACTGCTGGAAGAGATCAGGTTGGTGAGTATCTTAATCGTGGTGGTCTTGCCGGCCCCGTTGGGGCCGAGGAATCCGACGGTACGACTCCTCGGCACCTCGAGTGTCAGGTCGTCGACCGCCTTGATCTCTTTGAAATCCTTCGTGAGATGCTCAAGCTCTATCATGGTAAGCCCTCCGAGCTCCGCGTGATTCGAATAACGAGCAGGTATATTATGGAAACCGTGGAACCCCAGCCGGTTGTACCCGAGACGGATCACAGTCCTACGGCACTGTACAGATCGGACGCGTATCGGTGGGCGTCCTCCTTGGTGCTCACTGGGTGCATGAGTATCCTGCCGTGCGGATACAGGGTGAGCTCGATATCCCTCTTCACGACGAGCATGACCCCAGGGTTCGAGACTATCTCGTAACCGCCCTCCCGCAGGAGCTTCGCGCACTCCTCCAGGTCGAGGGTGAGCCTGCGTTTGGGTACAACCTCGAAGGCGTCCGCCTTGCATGGCTTTATCGCGAGGAACTCCAGGGGATCACCTTTTTCCGAGCAGTCCGTCCAGGAGCCGGTCGACCTGCAGTTTCAGCTCGTCGAGCGACCCTTCGTTGACCACCATACAGTCGGCGAGGGCGATTGCGTTCCCCAGCCCCCACTCGAGCTCCCGCTTGTCCCGCAGGTCGAACTCGGAGAAGTTGGATGGCGAGTCAGGTCGGGCGCGGCTCTTGAGCCTTTCGAACCTGGCTTTCGGGGACGCGTGTATCGCCACGACCTTCAAGGCCTCGCCGAAGGCGTTCTTGAACGCTCGGATCTCCTCTGGACCTCTCGTGCCGTCGATGGCGACGAGGTCGCCACCAACGAACGGTATGGTGCGTTTGGCCCAGATGTCCATGCCAAACCGCTTCCTCTCCTCGTCTGCCAGGTTGCCCACACTCATATCGGAGAGGTTGAGGCCGAACTCCACCGCCTTCTCTCGGACCATGTCCCCCATGCGGACGACATGGGCGCCTCTGGTCACGCAACATCTCAGGAACTCCTCCTTTCCGGAGCCTGGCATACCCGTGGTAATAAGTATCTTCAAGCGTCACACCTTGACGACAAATGCAGGAACTGGCCAAAATAACTTTGCAGTGGGATGAACTCCGGGAACGGCTGAGCCCTGATTAAAAAGACTTATCTATCTCCCGGGGAATCAGCGGGGTCTAGGCGGAGGATATGGAATGAGGATGGACCATCCTATCGGATCTGGCGACGAGGACGAACGCAGAGGCTGCAAGAGAGTCCGGAAGCCATTGTTCGACAAGGGGACCGGCAAGAACGGCACATCGACCGACAAGACACCGAAAGAGGATTCTCAGGTGGCAGAGGACAAGTAACACCTGATCCCTCAGAGGCGGTGGTTCGCCATAATATAATCAATCATAGCTGGCACGCCGCACCCAACGCGCGTTCCACGGCTACCGATAAAGGCCCGAGGTCGAACCCGACCCGGGCCCAGTATCTCGGGCAGAGCCCTAGTGACAGGCAGTGGACGAAGGACTCAGGGTCGGCGAAGGATGCGCTGAACGCTCCGGGAAGTGTCCGCCCGACGGCTGATGCCGGCCCTCTCGATTCCAGCAGGGATTCGACCGTCGCCACATCGACCCCGGAACCACGCGATGCTATGGAATCCACGACAGAGACGGGCTCTGCCCCGTGCCTCGCACACTTGGTCATCACGGATATCAGGTCGCGCGAAGACAACCCCAGGGCGGTCATCCTATCCATCGCGGGTATGTCGTATGCGAGGTAGCCGGGCTCCTTATTCTCGAGCTTCATGGTCTTTGGATCCTCGGCGGTTTTGTAGAATGTCCTGCACGGGAACGGACACCCGAAGCACGCCACGTCCCTGTGCCGTAGTTGGACAAGGGCATCTCCCGACGCTGCATCTGAGAACGCAGCCAATCCACTGCTCCTTCCCAGCAGGGAGATGTGCGCCTTCTGCAACTCGTTGGAGGAGGCGAAATGTCCTTCAGGGTCGTCGAGCTCGAGCTCTCCCATGCCCCTGAATGCGGCCGCCAGCAGGTTCCTCCTGCCGAACTCGGCAGCGAAGCCGTTCTTGTCCTCGCCGCCCCAATAGTTCATCACGAGCTGTGATGTTGGGAGGGCCTCGTCCGCCCATGGTCCAGTCGATATCACCTGGATCCTCCTGTCGCCCTGCTCGGACCGTACCGCGTCCGTTCGTCCCCAAGAATCTCGCTCCGACATGCCGGGAGAGGGCACGAACTCAGCTATCCCGTCCCGGACCCATAGGTAACCAGGTTCTTCAGCGGCGTTCTCGAGAACGATGAAGTCGAAGCCTGAGAGCTTCATCTCCACACCGAGGTTCCCCGTGAGCGGACATATCCTCTCCGCGGAAGGGGAATCCCCGAGGCGCCTCAAGAAGCCCGCGCAGGCGGCTGGGATGAAGCTCGCGGTCAGCACGCCTGAGCCGATCGCGATCGCGTCGTCCCGCCCTCGGAGGATATCGTCGATACGGTCGAGGACCTTCGGCCCCGAGAGAGCGTAGTCTTCAGGAAGGCCCTCCTCGGAAACATCTCCGGATGCGAGGTCCACCACCGCATATCGGCCGTTCACGAGTTGCATATCACTCCTCCTCTATGATGGCGCCCGTCGGGCAGATCGTCGCGCATCTCGGCTCGCCGCCGCAGAGGTCGCACGGTTCCCTGAGGAGTATGGGCTTCGCACCCGGACCTCCTCCGGAGTCGGAGGACTGCTGCCCGGAGACGACCCCCTCGGGCCTGGCCAATATGAGTCCTTCGGAGCCGCTCTTGAGGACGAGCCCGAAGTAGTTCGCCTTGTCCTCGGAGTGGAGTATTATGCTCGAGGACATGGAAGTCAACACGCCGTCGCGCCTGAGGCTGCACGCCATCTCACAGAGGCCGCAAGAAACGCATTCCAGCGGTTCGAAGCGCAGCCGCAGGACACCAGCCTCCCGAAACGGTCAGACGATGTTCTCGGCGATGTCGGTCGTCAGCCTGTCGCAGTATGTGCATTTCAGCGCCAAAGGTTTCTTCGTCTCAACAACGAACTCCGGCTCGACGGGCTCGTTCTTGTTCGTGATGCAGCTCGGGTTGGAGCATCTCATTATGCCCTTCACGCGCTCAGGGACCTGAACGACGAACTTCTCGGCCACGTTGTAATCGCGGATGATGTTGATCGTGGCGTCGGGGGAGATCAGGGCGACCTTGTCCAGTTCCTTCGGGTCAAGCTCGCGGTCCTCTATCTTCACGATGTCCTTCCACGCGCCTTTCTTGCTCGGGACATGCATGAGGACGCTCACCGTCGAGCTCACGTCCCCCCTCACGCCGATTATCCTCAGGACCTTGAGGGACATGCCGACATCGATGTGGTCGATAACCGTACCGTTCCTTATCGGCGTGACCTTGAACTCCTTCATTCCATCCCCCCAAGCACCATGGAGAGGAGCGCCATCCTCACCGGCACGCCGTTGAACGCCTGCACGAAGTACCGCGCGTGCTCCGTATCGTCCACATCCGGGTCGATCTCGTTCACCCTCGGCAGAGGGTGCATGACGATCAGGTCCTTCTTCGCCTCTCTCAGCATCGTCCTGTTGATAGTGAACGCCCCCGCGACCTTCTGATATTCCGCCGGGTCGGGGAAACGTTCCTTCTGTATCCTGGTGACATAGAGCACGTCGGCATCTCCGATGACCTCGTCCAGGGAGCTGCTGATCCTCGGTTTCAGACCTTTGGACTCGATGTGTCTGATGTGCTCCTTCGGCATCTGCAGCGTCGGCGGCGCGACGAAGGTCAGCTTGGCGCCGAACATGCTGAGCGCCTCGGTCAGGGAGTGCACCGTCCTTCCGTACTTCAGGTCACCGACTATCACGACATGGTTGCCGTCGATCCCACCCTTCTCGTTCCTTATGGTGAACAGGTCGAGAAGGGTCTGAGTCGGATGCTGTCCCGCGCCGTCACCGGCGTTGATGACCGGCTTCTCCGCGAAGTGCCCTGCCAATCTCGCGGCCCCCTCCTGCGGGTGCCGCAGCACTATCACATCTGAGTACGCGTCGACCATCCGGATCGTGTCGGCCAGAGTCTCACCCTTCGCGACCGACGACCCCTTCGGCTCGTCGAATCCGAGTGTGCGTCCGCCGAGACGGGCCATAGCCGCCTCGAACGACAGCCTCGTCCTGGTGGACGGCTCGTAGAACAGCGACCCAAGCACCTTACCCTCGAGCTCGGTGCTCTTCCCCTCCCCCTTGGCGACAGGCACCATCTTATCGGCGACGTTCAGAATCTGCTCGATCTGCTCCCTAGAAAAATCCCGGATCGACACGATGTCCAATCCCTTCAGACTCCCTGACATCAGGTTCCTAATCAATTGGCGAGATATAAGCCTTTCACGGGAAGCGCCGTCAGACCAGGTCGAAGTCCTCTATCGCAGAATTCATGTTCTCGAACCAGTCGTCCGCGCAGCGGTGAAGCTTCTCCCTGAGCTGCTTCGGCCGGACGGCGGAGTAGATGTGATAGTATCCTCCGCGGTCGATGGTCTTGGTATCACGGAAGGCGAGTCCGGCGCCGACGAGGCCCTGCAGCGCCCTGTAGACCGTACTGCGGTCCCTCTTCACGACGGGGGCCAAGTCGTCCGCCCTCAGAGGGCCCTGCTTGACGAGCCTCTTGTATATCGCGAGCTCGAAATCCGAGAGCCCGTACATGCACTTCACGATGTCGCGACAGGTCGCCTGGCCGGACAGTATCTTCTGAGGTTCGACCATATTGCACGCTATTGCCATCTTTACACTTAACCGTTTTGGCGAACGGACCGACCAGTACACCAGAACCGCAACGTGACAATGTTTATTAGGGCAAAGGCCAATCGTCTATGCACGGTAATGACAATACCGTAGGAGCGATATCCGTGGAGAAGGATATGACACTCGATGCAAGGGGCCTGATGTGTCCGATGCCTATAGTCCACCTGGCGAAGAAGGTGAAGGAGATGAGCTCGGGCCAGGTGCTTGAGCTGCTAGCGGACGACATCGGCTCCAAGGACGACATACCTGCCTGGACCCGTCGGACCGGGCATCAGCTGCTCGGGATGGAGGATGAGGGCAAGGTCTTCAAGTTCTATATCAAGATCAAGTGAGGTAGCAGGATCAGGACGGATTCAAGGAGGGAACAGCATGGCAGACAAAATTGTGATGGTAGTCAGCGAGGGCAGCTTCGACAAGGCCCTGATGCCGCTCATAATCGGCACCACGGCGGCGAGTATGGGCATGGAGGTACACGTGTTCTACACGTTCTTCGGGCTCAAGCTGCTGAAGAAGGGCGTACGGCCCAAGCTGAAGGGCTTGATGAGACCGTTCACCGGGATGATCCAGAGTAAAATGAAGAAGCTGAAGGTCCCCGGGTTCGACGAGATGATGCAGCAGTCGAAGGAGCTCGGGGTCAACTTCTACGCGTGCAGCACGTCCATGGCGCTCCTGGGCGTCAAGGAGAGCGACCTAGCCGACGGGGTGAAGGTGCTCGGAGCTTCCGCGTTCGTGGACATCGCTGCCGGCTCGAAGGCATCGTTCTTCATCGGCTGAGGGATATCATGGTCAGAACGGCTTTCCTGGCGCTGAGGTCCCCACAGGAGCAGGATCCCAGCGAGATGATCCGCGGGCTTGCGAGCCGGGAGGAAGCACACCTGGTCCTGGTGGAGGACGCGGTGTACAACGCCCTCGACCCGAGGCGCGCTGAGAGCCTGAAGGAGGTGGCCCACGAGATCTATGTCGCGAAGGACGACCTCGCGGCCAAAGGATTCTCCGAGGCGGACCTCAAGGCGGGCAGGGTCGCGGACTACGAGGGCATCGTGGAGCTCATCATGGAAGAGACCGAGAGGACGGTCACGCTCTGAGGTGACATCATGACAAAGACGATGACGATAATATGGAGGACTGGCTCCATGATGGCGATGGACCCGAACGTGGCGACCAAGCTGGCGAGCGCCGCGGTCAGGAAGGGCTACAAAGTGAACATGTTCGGATATGGCGAGGGGATAACCGCCGTGAAGAAGGGGCAGACGCCCAAGAGGTTCCCGAACGTCGGTGCCGATCTCGAGGCGCTCGCCAAGCAGGGCGTGGCGATCGCGCTCTGTGAGACCTGCTACACGGCGAGAGGTTTCCAGAGAGGAGAGGAGATCGAGGGCGCGAAGGTGGGCAGCCTGACGAACGACCTGTTCGGGTTCGTGGCCGAATCAGACAGGCTCATCACGGTCGCGAGGTGATGTCATGGCGGAATCGATGCTCGTACTGGTCACGAAACCCCCGTACGGCCTGGAGGACGCCTTCGCCGGGTTGAGGCTGGCGCTAGCCATGGCCGTGAACGGCATGAGCGTCTCGGTGGTCATGTTGGAGGACGGCGTCTACAACGCGGTCGCAACGCAGAAGCCGGACGCCGTGGGCATGCCGTCCAACGTCGACGCGACGACTGAGCTGTACGATTTCGACGTCCCGGTCTATGTCGTGAGGGAGGACCTCGCGAAGCGCGGCCTCTCCGATGCGGCGATGTTCGAAGGGCTGAAACCCGTAGACCGGGCGGCGCTCGTCGAGATGGTTTCGACCCACGATGTCGTGACGACCTTCTGACAGAGCACTGGATGGCAACGACCGGTCGGCCGTCCATCCATTTTATACCTCTTCATGCAATGCCTTCATCGTGAAATTCGAAGTGCTGTGCAGGGACGGTCTCGCCAGGGTCGGCGCGCTGGAGATAGACGGCGTCGTACACAGGACTCCTACGATCGCGTTCGTCGACACATGCAAGCATCCTGCGCCTCCGAAGGGGCTGAAGCTTAGACGATCTAGTCTAGCGAAGGAGGGGGATGTCCGGGTCGCACCGTCCGGGTTCTCCCGATCGGACCGTGACGAGAGTTGTCATGTGGGGCCTTGGTTCAGAGGGTCTCCGTTCGCCGACAAGCAGCCCGACGGATGCTTCGTCGTCCTTGACGACGTGGGGGGCAGGATGCTCGATTCGCGGGCGTTCGCGGACGCGGTCGACGGCATCAAGAGCGGGAGCGACCTGCTCGCGCCCGCGTACTGCTCGTCAACCGCGCTGGTCCACAGACTGGCGTTCCTAGCATACTGCGGCTTCGACCTGTTCGACTCGATACCTCTCATCATGGCATCGGAGAACGGACTCTACCTGACGAGTTCCAGCGCGCTCCCGGCCGACGGGGTCGACGAGCCACCGTGCTCCTGCCAGCTATGCGAAGACGGAGTCCCCTCAGGGGAGGACCTGCTGAGACACAACATGGCGGCGGCTGAGGCGGAGCTGAGGCTCGTGCGGCACTACATAGCCCAGGGAAGGCTGAGAGAGCTCGTCGAGAGCAGGATCAGGGCGGAGCCGTGGCAGATACAAGGCATCCGCCTGCTCGACCTGGAGCACCACCGCGTGCAGGAGATGCACGCGCCCGTGAAAGGAACACCGTTCGTTGCTGGCTCGAAGGAATCGCTCCACCGACCTGACGTCCTGAGGTGGCGCTCCAGGATCATGGAGAGATACAGGCGGCCTGAATCCGCAAGCACGCTTCTTCTCCTTCCGTGTTCTGCGAGGAAACCCTACTCGCTCTCCGCGTCGCACAGAAGGTTCCGCAAAGCGGTCCACGCGTCAGGGGCGGCGAACCTCGTGCACGAGATGATCGTGACGTCCCCACTCGGGCTGGTCCCCCGGGAACTCGAGCTCTTCTATCCCGCGAAGGATTACGACATCCCCGTCACAGGGCACTGGGACAGGGACGAGGGAAAGATGGTCGAGGATATGGTCCGCTGGTTGACGGAAACGCAGGACTATGACAGGGTCATCTCGCACCTCGGGAACGAGAGGGATATGGTCAACGCAGTGCTCGATGACTGTGTGGACACCTCCGGCGGAGAGCCCGGATCGAGGAACAGCCTCTCGCGTCTCGAGGAACTCCTGAGAGAGACCACGGATGGGGAGGCTAGGCGCGTGAACAGGCGCGAGAGGGCTCTGGAGGATACGAAAGCGATCGCACGATTCCAGTTCGGCGCCGAGGGTGTGTGTCTCACAGACGGTGCGCACGTGGACGGCAGATGGCCGAACGTGAGGATCGTGAAGGGACAGACACAACTAGGCATGCTCACCGGCAGCAGAGGCATGATCTCGCTGACATTGGCAGGGGGTTCGCTGCTCTCCTCGAAGGGCGCATACTGCGTGGAGATAGACGACTTCGCCGTGAAGGGCAACCTGTTCGCCGTAGGAGTTCAAGACGCGCATGACGCCATCAGGATCGGAGACGACGTCGTCGTAAGGCACAGCTCGGATGTGAGAGCCGTCGGAGTGGCCCGCATGTCCACCGTCGAGATGCGGCTGGCAAGCAGGGGCGAAGCGGTCCACACACGACACTCTGTGAAGTGAGCATTTTCGTATGCCCAGACTATTTTCGCATTACTCCTGGTGCAAGGCTATTGACCCCCTTCCGCCATAGACCGTACCACAAGCGGAAGGTGAATGAATGAACGATGCAAATCACTACAGCTGGGAGGAGGTCTACGACCTTCTCGGCTGCGATGCAGAACTCGAGCCTCCTGTCGAGTGCTGAAAGTGCCATCCCGGATAGGCAGGAGAGCTTGCTCCCTCCTGTTCTATCAACCCTTTTTATTCCCGCGCGTCTACCGACTGCTCGTTTCCGCCACGAAAGACTTAATTAATCTTGCGAGGATTCGGCACCAGCGAAAAACAGATGGGATGCACCAGTGGTTCTGCTCGGGTTGCACCGGTAGACCACTCTTTCGCGGTAGTTCGAACGGGGCTCGTAGATGAGTCACTACGGGATCGATCTCAGGGCGATGACCACTATGTCAGGAGGGCGTACTTCCAGCAAGGGCGATAGAAAGCCGGACGCAGCGGCTCGGATCTTCGTGGTCGACGACCAGGACTTCATCAGGGATCTCTACAGGGATATGTTCGAGTCGAGGGGGCACACCGTATTCTCCGCGAAGGACGGAGAAGAGGCAGTCGAGTGTTTCCGTAGAATGAAGGCGAAGCCGGATGCCATCATAATGGACCATAGGATGCCAGGAAAGGACGGCATCCAAACGACGAAGGAGATCTTGGGCATGGACCCGTCGATACCAATCATATTCTCAAGCGCGGACGAGGAGGTCAGGGCCGAGGCGATCGAAGCGGGTGCGGTGTCGTTCTGGGCGAAACCGTTCCCAGTGGGGATGCTCATAGACGCGACCATGGACCTCGTACGAGCACGTAAGATGTGACCGGGTCATTCGATCCTGTACCTCAGCAGAGCCGCCACGCCGCCCAGTGATTCCAGCCTCCGACCCGCTTCGTGAAGAGAGCTCACGATCATGAACTCGCCCCGCGAACGCTCCACGGTTTTCAGGAGCTTCTCCACCTCGACGTCCCTCACGGAAGAGTCGAGCACGAGCAGGAGGTCGACCGCTCCGGACTCAGCTGCCGTGACCACATGCTGCTTGCCGTACGAGAACAGACCGTCCGCGCCGATCGCCGCGAACAGCCTCTCGACGGCCTTGGTCTCCCTCGCGACCCGTGACTCCTCGACGACCTTGCCTCCCAGCCCGCGTTTCATCGCTTCATGTATGCCCGCCATGCCAGCCTGGCCAGTCGAGAGTACGATCACCTGGTCGGCGAGCTCGGGATGCCTGTCGCGCATCTTCCTCGCGAGCGACTCCTTTGTGAAGCCAGGCCCGAGCACGACCAAGGGTTGAGCCTTCAGCAACGGCGCGACCTTGCCAACAATCTCCTCTACGAAGGCGTCCTCGCTCGGCTTTGAATCGTACATTTTCCCATCCGGGTTCCTCGTTATGGTCGCGACCTCCTTGAGCCCGTAATCCCTGGCAGCGGCAATCACGGCCTCGGTGTCCTCGACGGCCACGAACATGACTGTCGGACGGTCGCTCGCCTCCACGGCCCGCTTGATACGCTCGAAGTGGACGTCCTTCCACTCAGGCTTGACGATGGCCACCGCATCTCCTGGGCCCACCATGAGCGTGTGATGCTGGCCGATGTCCTGTGGCCCGGACTCGATCGAACCGAGTATGCGGAGACGGTCCTCCGACTCGTGGAACTCGACCTTCCCGACCCTTATGCCGAGGAGCATCCGCACCTTCTCGGTCCGCTCGGGACGCAACTTGTCCGCCTTTTCCTCCTTGCGTCTGTAGGCGGTGGCGTACACCTGATCATCGACGTCTAGTAGGTTGTAGAGATGCCATAGATCGTCGATGCTCTCGGGACGGAGTTTGACCTTGTTGGCCCTCGAATCCTGATGGACTATCTTCATGCCCGCTCTCACGCGTAGATGTCGGTGGCCGGATATCAAGGCATCGAGCGACGCAGAGCGGTCGAAGTTGACAGACCAGTTCCATCCACAACCACGAAGGTTTATATTCTCATCAGGTCATTTGTAACCAAGTCACAGGGACGGCTCGCACATGGCACAGTACTTGGCTATCGATGAGATTCTCGACGACCTGCACAAGGAGATGACGTCCGTGTACGAGGCGACCGTCGTATCCCGGAGCGGCATGCACATTGCGGGCGATTCCCCGAAGGGGGTACACCTGGAGACTTTCGTCGCCATGTCTGCAATCCTCCTGGGCGCAGCGGAGACAGCGACTGGCGAGCTCAAGGACAAGCTCCGGTATGTGTCGGTCGAGCTGTCGAGGAGCAGGATGGTGCTGACAGCAGCTGGGAACAGAGCGCTGCTGGTACTGACCGCATCCAATGATGTCGAGACCGGGGAGTTGGCAGACAAGGCGACCGAGTTCGCGACGCGGATCGCCGACAAGATCTGAAGTCACATCCTCCTGAACCCGCCTCGAACCCATTCTTGGTTTGTTTCTATCGCGTAGACGACCGTCTCCTTGACGTTCCGACTCCTGCCTCCGACCGTCGACCTGTTCGCAAGGATCGCCTTGATCGCTTCTTCCTCGGAACGGACATCCGGGAGAACGGTGAACGCCCGGCCTATCTCCTCGAGCTTGTGAGCGTCGCTTCCACCCACTGCGGGCAGGCCCCTTCTCTCCGCCATCCTAAACGCAGCCTTGTTCGACCCTCTGGAGCTGCCTCCGTTCAGGACCTCGATGGCGTCAAAGTGATTCTGGGATGCTCGTCTGATACCCATCCCTGACGGGAATCTCCTTGGGTGAGCGGCGACTGCCATCCCTCCGGATTCATGGATGCCCTCGATGGTCTTGTCGATTGACAGTCCCCTCGGCACGGTCGACGATAACCCGTACGCGAGCACGTGTCCTTCGGCGGTCGATATCTCGGTCCCCCTGACCACCAGAAGTCCGAACGAGCTCGCGAGTTCGAACGCTCTCAATGAGCCCTCGACCGAGTTGTGGTCGGTGACCGCGCAGCCGTCCAGACCCGATGATCTGCACCGTTCGAGTATCCCCTCGATGGTGGCCGCGCCGTCGCGCGAGAACTTCGAATGGATATGGAGATCGAGCTTCATCGTACTCTCGCACCGACCGGGATATCTCTGTCGAACACAATCTTGATACCGCCCTTGGCGTGCATCACGACGGCACTCTCCTCCTGAACCAAGGCGGCGTACTTCCTACCTACCTCTCCACTCTCGATCGCGCACGAAACGGTCCGCGAACCAATGTCCAGCTTGGGCGGGCTTCCGCCGGATAGCGAACCGACGCGGATATCGAGCTCCTGGAACTCCTTGAATGAGATGGTCTTGCTCTCGACCTCCAACCCGCTGGTAACCGGGGTTCCAGGGGGGAGGTCCGACTCGGGAGTGAGCAGGGCGAGCCCGCCCGCCTCCTCGGCGGCCAGCAACATCCCCTCTGACTTGACGCCTCGGAGCTTCGCCGGCTCAAGGTTCGAAACGATCACCAGGGTCTTCGAGCTCAGCTCTTCAGCTGAGTAGAAGTCCTTCAACCCGGTCACGATAGTGATAGGTCGACCTATGTCCACCTTCATGACGTACAGCTTGTCGGCGTTCGGGTGCCGCTCAACCTCGATGACCGTCCCTATCCTGAGGTCGAGCGCGGAATACTTGGCGAACCCCCCCGACAGAGGTACTTCCACCTTCGCGAACAACGGTACTGGCTTCTCCATCTTATTCCCCTCCTTCAGCGGAGCCTTCGTGCCGTTCCATCCAGAATCCTCGATCGATCCCCCCATCCCGATATCGTGCCATATCTTCTCGGATGAGAAAGGCATGAACGGGCTACCGAGCACAGCAAGCGCCCTGCATATCTCGAGGCTGACGCTGAGCACCGTCCCGCAGCGCTCCTTGTCGGAACGTATGAGTGTCCACGGAGCGACCGCGTCGAAGTACTGGTTGCCGAACTGAGCGAGGTCCATGACCGATTTCATGGCGTCCCTGAACCGGCACGCGGACAATGATTCGCGCAAATCTATCTCCGCTCGTGATATCCGCTCCAGAGCCGCTCTGTCGCCCTCGTCCAACGCCCCTCTCGTGGGCACGGCGCCGTAGTTCTTGTATGTGAAGGACAGCGTTCTGTGGATGAAGTTGCCGTACGTCGCGACGAGCTCGCCGTTGGTCCTCTGGGCGAAGTCCTCCCACGAGAACTCACTGTCCTTGAACTCGGGCATGTTCGCGATAAGATAATACCTGACGACATCCGGGCTGAACTTCGTGAGCAGGTCCGGGATGTCTATGCTGACGCCCATGCTCTTCGAGAACTTCTGACCGCCGAGATTCATGAACTGATTCGCGACGACGTCGTACGGCAGGTTCAGTCCGCCGTTCCCGAGGAGGATGGCGGGCCATATGATCGTGTGAAAGACGATGTTGTCCTTCCCGAGGAAGTAATAGCTCCGGCAGTCCTCGTCCCTCCAGTAGCGGCCCCAGTCATCCTCGGACGCCTTCGTCTTAGCCCATTCCTTCGTGGCGGAGAGATATCCTATCACGGCCTCGAACCAGACATATATGCGCTTGCTCTCGAAGCCCTGGACGGGCACGGGCACACCCCAGGATATGTCTCTGGTTATCGGTCGGTCGATGAGTCCTCCCTTGAGCACGTTGAGGGTGAACGCCCGCACATGAGGGCGCCAATGGCTGCTGCCTTCGACATACTTCAGCAGCTCGTCGGTGAATCCTGAGAGCTTCAGGAAGAAGTGCTCCGTATCGCGCAGCTTCGGCTTGGCGCCGCACAGCTGACACCGTGCATCGATCAGATCCTCTGCGTTCAAGTCCATGCCGCAGGAGTCGCACTGATCTCCTCGCGCGTGGTCGTAGCCACAATGGGGGCACCTGCCCTCGACGTACCGGTCTGGGAGGAAACGCCCACAGTCGGAGCAGTGATATTGAGGAGTGGTCATGCGCTTCAGGTATCCATCTTCCATCAGCTTGACGAAGACCTTACGAACCTCCTCCTCGTGGTTCGCCGTGTGCGTGTGCGTGTACAGATCGAAGGTGATGCCCAGGTCGTTGATCGCTTTGAGATTGATCTCGTGATACCTGTTCGCGATCTCCTCGGGGGAGACCTTCTCCTTGTCTGCGCTCACGGTTATGGGAGCGCCGTGCATGTCGGAACCCGAGACCATGATGATCTCGTTCCCCACGAGCCGATTGAACCTAGCGAATATGTCGGCGGGCAGGAGGGAACCTGTGACATGGCCCACGTGAATCGGGCCGTTGGCATATGGCCAAGCGACGCAAACCAACACCCTCGACATGTTCAGCGGCGCCTCAATCGCAAGGACTGCACTTAAAACCTCCTTCAGGGAGGACTGGCGTCACCAAATCGCCCATGATATATTTTTAAACGGCGCCCACCTTAACCCACATCGATGAGGATAGCCGTACTCCTGAGGGACAGATGCCAGCCAAAACGATGCAGCTCCGAGTGCATGCACTACTGCCCGCCCGTCAGGACGGGCACGGAGACCATAGTCATGGGCGACAGAGGCAAGCCTGTGATATCTGAAGAGCTCTGCGTCGGATGCGGGATATGCGTACACAAGTGTCCTTTCGAGGCGGTCAAGATCATCGGCCTACCACAGGAGCTCGAGGGCGAGACCGTCCACCAGTTCGGCAAGAACTCCTTCAGGCTCTACAGGCTCCCCGTGCCTAGGAAGGGGCAGGTCATAGGCCTGCTGGGACCGAACGGGATAGGCAAATCCACCGCCACCTCGATCCTCTCAGGCCAGGTCGTTCCCAACCTCGGCGACTACAGCTCCGATGCCACCTGGGACAAGGTGTTGGACAAGTACTCCGGGACCGAGCTGCACGACTACCTCGAGCCGCTGGCCGAGGGCAGCATCAAGACGGCCATCAAACCGCAGTACGTGGACAAGCTCCCCGCCGTCCATAAGGGGAAGGTCAGGGAGCTGCTGGAGAAGGTTGACGACGAAGGGGGGCTAGACGAGATATCCGAGAGGCTGATGATTACCAGCGTGCTCTCAAGAGACCTCGCCAAGCTGTCAGGGGGAGAGCTGCAGCGGGTCGCGCTGGCCGCGACCCTCCTTAGAGACGCAGATGTGTACTTCTTCGACGAACCATCGTCTTATCTCGACATATTCCAGAGGCTCGAAGTGGCCAAGGTGATCCAGGAACTCAGCACGCGCAAGCAGGTGGTCGTGATAGAGCACGACCTCGCTGTCATGGACTTCCTCGCGGATCTCGTCCACATCATGTACGGTTCTGAAGGAGCTTACGGCATAATCTCTCAGCCTAGGTCTGTGAGGTCGGCAGTCAACGTCTACCTCGACGGGTACATGCGCGAGGAGAACATCCGCTTCCGAGATACCGCGATCAAGTTCGAGAAACGCCCACCCCGAGGCGATTGGCAGTCTGAACCGCTAATAGAGTTCACGGAGCTGAAGAAGCGTTTCAGGAATTTCAGCCTCCGGGTCTCAGGTGGAGTCATAAGGAAGGGAGAGGTCGTGGGAGCTGTCGGCCCGAATGCGACGGGCAAGACGACCTTCGTCAAGATGCTGGCCGGAGAGGTCTCTCCGACGGCCGGGTCCGTCAAGGGAGAGGTCACCGTCAGCTACAAACCCCAGTACATCAAGCCTGAGTTCGACGGCACCGTGAAGGAACTGCTGTACCAGACCGTCGGAAGGGACATCGATGCTGGGTTCTTCCAGGCGGAGGTGGAGCGCCCGCTCAGCCTGAAGTACCTCATGGACAACGAGGTGAAGAAGCTGTCCGGGGGTGAACTGCAGAGAGTGGCTATCGCGGTATGCCTCGGGAAACAGGCCGACATATATCTGTTGGATGAGCCGTCCGCATACCTCGACTCGGCCCAGAGGATGACCGCCTCCAAGACGATAAGGAGGGTCGTGGAGAAGTCGGGCAAGTCAGCTGTCATAGTCGATCATGACGTCTACATGATCGACCTCATATCGGATTCGCTGATGGTGTTCAGTGGTGAGGCCTCAAAGCGCGGCGTCGGAGAGGGGCCGATGGAGATGCGCGACGGCATGAACAGGTTCCTCAGGGATGTCGACATCACCTTCAGAAGGGACCATGAGACGAATCGTCCGAGGATAAACAAGAAGGATTCAAGACTGGACCGGGAACAGAAGTCGAAGGGGGAACACTACTACGGTTGATCGGTTCCCGCGGCGTTCTCGTCGGTCTGCTTCCGGTTGTTGTCCCTGAACTTCTTGAAGTACCACACGGCGATGACTACCAGGCCTGCGACGACGAGGATGTCGAACTTCTCGAACGTATCCATGATGTCCTCCCAGCTCGGTCCAAGAGCGTATCCGACATATGCTAGCATTAATGTCCAGGGGAGCGACCCGACGAAGCTGTAGAAGACGAACTTCTTGAAGTTCATCTTTCCGATGCCTGCAGGGAGAGAGATGAATGTGCGGATGATCGGGAGCAGACGGCTGATGAACGTGGCCGCGTCGCCATACTTCTCGAACCACCGCTCGGCCGTGAGCAGATGCTTCTCTTGAATCAAGAAGTACTTGCCGTACCTGACGATGAGCGGCCTTCCTGCGTACATGCCAACCCAGTAGGCAGCGATCGACCCGATGGTGCAGCCAATGGCGCCCGCGAGTCCGACCCCTAGCAGAGTCATGACCGTCCCGTCGTAGCCCGGTTGCCCCGCAGCGTAGACCAGGTATCCGGCGAAAGGCATGACTATCTCGCTGGGGACCGGCATGCAGGCGCTCTCCAGGGCCATGAGGAACATCACCCCAACGTAGCCATAGGTCGATATCCAGTCCAGAATGAGGTTCGTGCCCCATTCAATCAGGCCCATGGGGGTGGGTAAACGCAGACGGTTTAAAATACGTTGGCAGGAGGGATTCCGCGAACATATTTGTACGGACGGACGCCTTCGACCCGCGATGAAGCCGTCCGATATCCTCCAAAGCCACGGCATCATGATGGTGCTTGGGCTGGTCCTGGGAATCGTCGTCGGCGGGTTCCCCGCGATGACCAGGGAGATATCGATGGCGTCCCTGGCGCTGCTGATGACGGTCTCGCTGGCCAACGTCAAGCTGGCGGAGACGAAAAGCAGAGGTTTGCCCCGGGAGGCCGCGGTCACCCTCCTGCTGAACTACGGTTTCCTGACCATTGTGATCCTGCTGCTCGGGGGCTTGTTCTCGGAGAAGCTGTGGTGGGGATGGGTGCTCATGGCGGCCGCTCCGTCCGCCATATCCATCGTGCCCTTCACGAACATACTCGGCGGCTCTGTCCCGAAGGCGCTGTTCTCGACATCCGTCAACTATCTCGCGGCCCTTGTCCTCATGCCCCTGATATGCTTGGCCTTCATAGGCTCTGCCGTCTCCGTGATCAGCCTGGTCACGTCACTCTTGCTGCTCATCGTCCTTCCCATGATACTCTCGCGCGGAGTCAAGAGGATCGGCACGCAGAAACGGACAAGGACTCTCGTCACCAATCTATCCTTCTTCGTCCTGATATTCGCCGTGGCCGGGTCGAACAGGGACGCGTTCCTCGACGACTCGGTCATGGTGCTGGCCGTATCGGCAGCTTGCCTAATCAGGACTTTCGGGACCGGTTTCCTGGCGGAGGTAATCTTGCGGAAGGCGCGGGTACCGAAGCAGGACCGCATACACTGGGTTTTGTTCTCTGGGTACAAGAACCTAGGGCTGACCGCCACCCTGGCGATCGCCCTGTTCGAGCCGATAGTCGCGGTCCCCGCGACGATATGCATCATGTTCGAGGTGATATGGATCATCACCATGACGAAGTATTATCCGAAGGTCCCGGACTAGTTGCGCCCTGGCATGAGGAGAGCGCCTGTCCACCATACGCTCACCTCGTTCGGATGCCCGCTCGGCCTCTATGCCGCGAATCCACTCCATCGCGAAATGGCCTCGAGACAGGGCCGTGACATTGCGGAATCTGGGGCACGGACAAGCGTTATTAAACACGCTCGCTGACGGCCCGAGTGTTATTAAACCTCTCGAAATTCTTATTAAATGTGGTATCGGTGACTGCCTGAGATAGATGGCACACATACATCTGGAGGATGGTGCGCTCTCACCGATCTGGGTTATCTTCTGGTGGGCTGTAGCTGCGACCTTGATAGGTGTCGCGATGTTGTCCCTCAGACGGGAGCGTGTGTCCACCAGGAAGATGACGGTCGCAGCCATGTGCGCGTCGGTTGGCATCGCCGCCTTCCTCGTGACCATACCAGTGTTCGGCGGGCTGCATCTGAACCTCACGCCACTCATAGGCATTCTCGCAGGGCCCGCCCTCGGGTCACTCGCCGTTCTGATAATCAACCTGTTCAGCGCAGCTGTAGGCCATGGCGGTTGGGGCGTCATAGGCGTCAACACGGTGGTCAACCTATCCGAGGTGCTCGTCGGGTATTACGTCTACAGGGCTTTCAGAACGCGAGTCAACCTGAACAGGTTCGTCTCGGGGTTCACCGCCTCCGCCCTCGCGCTCACGCTGAGCGCGCTCATGGTAGTCGCCATCATCGCCGTCGCCGGAATCCAGGATTCGCACCTCGACGAAGAGGAGACAGCGCACAACCTCTGGCTCATAGCAGCTATGAACATCGGAGTCGGGTTGATAGAGGGAGTCTTGACAGGATACGTCGTATCGTTCATAGGACGCATCAAACCCGACCTGCTCGAAGAGACCGAACGCAGCCGGGAGAAACGGCCGCCGGACGAGGGTGCGCACGAGAAAGGGGTTGACGGACACGTCTAGGAGATCGTACACGAAGCACGTCCCTGACATTCGGTTGATCACTCACTACGCTGAGAGGACCGACAGCATCATCCACAGAGCGAACCCGTGGACGAAGGCTGCTATGTTGTTCTTCATCGTCGCACTAGTAACCGTCGTCATGGACTTCCTGGTCCTGGCCGCTATCTACATGTTCGCGCTAGGGTTCTACACGGCTGCCAGACTCCCGCTGAAGCTCCTCGTCGGATGGTACTTCCTCCCGCTGGTCTTCGTGCTCACGCTCGTCATCATGTTCGTGTTCACCGAGCCCGGCACGGAGATCGCGCGCATGACGCTTGGCACTCTGGTCATCGCAGTGACGGACAACGGCCTCGTGCTGATGGCCAAGCTGGTCGTCCGAGCCCTCGCGGTTGTAACCTTCTCGCTGGCGGTGTTCATGACCATCAGCCACAAACACGTCGTGTACATCGTCCGTCGGTCGATGCCCGGGCCACTCGCCACCATGTTCCTACTCACTTACAGGTTCCTCTACGTAACGAGCGACGAGATAACGGACCTGCTCGACGCGGTCCATTCCAAGAACGGCAACATGGTGAGGGGAGTGCTCAAGCAGACGAAGATGTTCGCCGGCATTTTCGCCCACGCGTTCATACACGCGTTCGACAGAGCGGACCGCGTATCGAGGGCGATGGAGGCGCGTGGCTTCACAGGCGACTTCCCTATCGTCGAGCGGGTCTCGGCTCCGCGAGCGCGGGAAATCGCGGTCGTCGGCGCTTTCGCCGTCTTCCTCGCATTGGCTCTCGTCTCGCGGTATTCCGGGATGGCGGGGTGGTGATAAGGTGACGGCGAAGGAACGTTGCGAAGTATGTCACGACGACGGGAATGCGATCATCCACGTGGACTGCGCCACGCACACGTACCCCGATGGGACCAAGGGCATCCATAACATGTGCTTCAGCGTGTATCCCAAGGAGATCGTCGCTTTGTGCGGACCCAATGGCTCAGGCAAGTCCACCCTCCTCGAACACCTGAACGGCCTGATGGTCCCCGATGTCGGGAGGATCAAGGTCTTCGGCAAGGATGTCGACAAGCACAACATGTCTTCAGTGAGGAAAGTGGTCGGCCTGGTCTTCCAGGATGCAGATTCTCAGCTGTTCTCGCCGACGGTCATGGACGACGTCATGTTCGGGCCGCTCAACCTCGGTCTCAGCGTAGAAGAGGCGAAGGAGCGTGCGGAGTGGGCGCTCGGGGTGGTGGGCATCTCCGACACGGAGAAGATACCGCACAACCTAAGCGGCGGGCAGAAACGGCTAGTGGCCATCGCAGGAGTTCTGGCCATGAAGCCGAAGATACTCGTCGTCGACGAACCCACGGGAGACCTAGACCCAACGAATGCGCGGAAGATAGAGCATCTGCTGAGATCGCTCAGAGCAGAGCACGGGATCAGCGTGGTGATAGCGCTTCACGACATCGACATGGCGGCTCGCCTCGCGGACAGGGTATGCATCGTCAAAGACGGCGGGATAATCGCCGAGGGAACGCCAGAGGACGTGCTGTACAACGAGGCACTCCTGACATCGGCGGGTCTGCAGCTGCCGACCGTGGCGAGGATATTCAAGAACATGGACTTGGAGTCGGCCACCGAGGAGCGACCGCTGACGATCGATGACCTGACGCGGATCATGCATGGCCCGTCGGCGCAGCGAAAGGCCTGAACCGATGTGATGAAAACGAGATAAGAGGTTTGTTCGGGTTTGCTGGCCGGCTCGGGGACTCTACAGTTCCCCGTCTTCCGGCGGCGGCGGGAGCTCTTCAGGCTCCTCAGGAGGCGGTGTCGACGATTCGCCCTTGGCGCCCTTCTTTGACTTCATCACGGCGGCAGCCGCAGCGGCTCCCGCGACGACCACTCCGATCACCAAGAGCAGCCACCAGTACTCCTCTAGGAAGCTCTCGTCCTCAGCTATGCCATCGTCCTCTTCGACATTGACCACGACGGTATCCGTGTCCGTGAGGCCGGATGCATCCTCCACGGTCAGGGTGACCGTGTAGTTGTCCGCGATCTCGAAGATGAACGATGGAGCGACGCCGTACAGCGTCTCGACTTCGCCGTCGTATGCGAACGTCCAGGTGTAGTTCTCGACCCCGATGTCGTCACTGGAGTTGTCGCCGTCGAAGGTCACCTCGTCGCCCGCCGTGGCTGCGATCGCAACGCCCGCATCGGCGACTGGTGGCGAGTTGACCCTTATGGTCACTTCGTCCTCATCCGAGTTGCCTGCGGCGTCCTCTACGGTCAGCGTGACGACGAATTCCCCTGAGTTGTCGAAGGTGTATGTCGCGGATTCGCCCGTGCGGGTGACATCTTTGCCATCGTCCACGAACGTCCAGGTCCAGCTGACAACATCCACATTGTCAGAGGATTCGGTCCCGTCAAAGGTCACCTCGTCGCCCGCTTCCACGATCTGATCAGGTCCCGCGTCAGCCACTGGATCGGTCGCATCGAGCACGGTCACCATCAACTCGTCGGTGTCACTGTTGCCTGCGGCGTCATAAACCGTGAGGGTCACGACGATGTCGCCGACATTACTGAAGACGTAATCCACCGCCACACCGCTGAGTCCAACCAGCGCGCCGTCATCCGTGAACGTCCAATTGTAGATGACGACACCGACGTTGTCACTGGACAATGATCCGTTCAGGGTCACTGTCGAGTCGGATGGCACTTCCATGTCCAGCCCGGCGATGGCATCGGGAGCGGTCACATCCTCAACGGTGACGGTCATGGACCCCGGGGACGACAGCTGACCAATCGTATCGTTCACGACGAGCTCCACGGTATACACATCAGGTGTGTCGAATGTGAACTCCGGGGAGATTCCGTACATCTCCACCGACAACTCGACTATCGTCCAAGTGTAGTTTTCGATTCCGACATCGTCCGTCGAAGCAGAGCCGTCGAACACCGCGACAGTATCCTCATCTACGATCAAATCAGGCCCAGGGTCTGCCACAGGGGGCGCGTCCGGGGAGATCGTCAGGTTCACCGTGGCCGTGCTAACATGGCCTGCGCCATCGGTCACGGTCAACGTAATAACATAAGTTCCCAGCTCGGTGAACTCGTGCTCGGCGACCTCAGTCGTGTATTGAACAGGCGTTCCGTCATAGACGAAGTCCCATACGAAACTGACGATGCCCACGTTGTCGGAAGAGGCAGTCCCGTTGAGTTCCACGGTCGTGTTCACGGCCGAGGACCGATCCACTCCTGCATCAACGACCGGCGGGTCGTTGTCCACAGTGAAGTTGGTTATCCGGCCGTTGCCCTGCCAACCGAAGTCGCCCACGCTGAACACGGTCTTGTAGTCCCCGCTGGGAACGATCGGGTCCGCCTGGAAGGTAAGGGTCGCGGCGCTCATCTCTCCCGCGCCCAATATCCAGGCGCTGTGGTCCGTGATAGTCCAGTCGTCGACGTCGAGCTTGATCGGCATGACAAGCGGTTCGAACAATGCCGCAGGGTCGTCATCGGGGTAGACATCGTCATAGCCTTCATCCAGCCAGAACATGTCGATCTCGCCGGAATCAGAGTCGAAGATGGCCGTGCATTCAACCGGGTCGATTATCGTGCTGCTGGTGTAGTTGCCCCTGAGAGCGTACATCATCTCAGGACCCCACCACTGCTCGTAAACCAAGAGGTACAAATCCTCGACTCCATCGCTCAGCCAACCCGCACCGGCAGTCGCGTCCCACTCCTCGTGGATCGTGTAGTTGTCGCCTATCTGAGTATACGCGATGCCGTCGGAAGGATTGAACGGATTGAACGAGGTCGTCATTGAATCGACCGCGTAGTAGTACTCCCATGTTCCCTCGACTTTCCAGAACATATACTGGGTCAGTGAGAAGCTCTCGAGGTTCTGGTCCTCCATCTCAGCGTCGATCACGGTCGGATTGAACCAGGTTATGTTGTCCACCGGGTCCTGCGAGTAAGTCAGGTTCGGACCGTAGAGGTCCTGATCCAACAGGAAGTCCAGCCTCACCTCCGACAGGCCATCGAAGTCGTATGTCCCGTAGTCAGCGGAGTGTTGCCCTGCGGTCACACCGTACATCAGCTCGAGCGGAGGCACGTACATCTCGTAATAACCGTCCGAGTCCGTCGGGGTCCCGTTGTAGTAGGAACGGTCGCTCAATTGGATCTCGACACGTGCGCCGTCGATCCCTGACCCTAGAGTCTCATTGACCCAGCCGTACAGTCTGCAGGTCTCTGGAAGATCCCAAGGAAGGAGTCCCACGCTGTGCGTGACAGCGGTCTCGTCCGGGACATCAACCGAGGACTCGTTCGTTCTGTAGCCGTCTGCGTTTACACGAACGGTGTAGTCGCCCGGGACGACCGATATGTTGTAGTATCCGGTTGCGTCGGTTTCCGTACCGTCATTGAACAGCGACGAGTCGACTTCGACCCAGGCATCCTCGATCAGGGCAGCTGAGAAACCATCGGTCACATAGCCCTCAATCCAAGACGATGCGGGCCAAAGGCCGAAGTCGTGCCACAACACCTCGCCTGGAGCGAGGTTGGCTTCGGTCCAGTTCATGGAGTATCCCTCCATCTGCGCTGCAACCATGATGTCGATGCTGTCAATGCACCTGAGCTCGAAATAACCGGTCGAGTTCGTGATTGTCGACGAGTAGTTCCCCTCGCCATCCATCATGATCAGGTTCGCGAACACGAGCGGGTCGCCGGACGCCAGGTCCGTCACATTCCCCTTGATGAAGCACGTCGCGGCGACGAGCGCCTCGTCGTACTGCAGGACGTCGCTCGGGAGCACTTCCAGGTCTTCGTACATCTTCATCATGTACCCGCCCTTCGTGAACGTCAGCCTCGCGGAGCCGTTTGTGACATTCATCTCGTAGTTGCCATCAGAGTCCGTGAACGTGTAGTTCGAGTAGCGGTCGCTCAAGTAGGAATTCTCAATCTCGACCGATACCATGACGTTTTCCAACGGCAGGCCCGTGTCGAAATCGGTGACATAGCCGAAGAGCCTGGCATCATCTACCGAAGGCTCCGGCTCAACCATTATGTTGAACCAATACGTCCCGCCGCCGACCAGAGGGTCATCCGTATCATTCTCGATCATGGAGTATCCGGGGTAATCCATCAGGACGGCTCCGCCGCCCCTAGGACCCGCGATGACATCGACCTCGAAGTATCCATCACCTGCAAGGGTGGTTACGTTAGCATAGTGTGGAGTGTCGCCACCCAGCGGATCGTTGACTATACCCAGAACATGGCCCTCCGTGATGGCCGCTCCGAACTCGTCCTTCGCGTAGCCCTTTATGGTGACGTCGGTCGGTTCGGTGATTTCCTCGAGCGTGAAGTTGACCTCCAGGGTCTCGCCGGGCATGACCGTCACTGGCTGCATGCTCATGTAGTGACTGCTGTTCGCGACGAACATCATGTAGTCGAACCCTCCGGGCACACCAATCTCGTAGTCTCCATCAACGTCCGTGAACGTGTAGTTGATACCCAGGCCATCTGCCACGAACATCATCACCTTCACGTACGAGTTGGGAACCGGGTCAACGCCGTCGGTCACATTACCAATGATCAACGCATCTGAAGTGAGGGCGGTCGCTTTGTCTGAAACCATGACAAGCAGACCCGCCAACATCGATACGGCGATCAGCACTGCGAAGCTTTTCCTCAAAAGACTATCTCCAAAGACCATAGAAGTCTCTCCGTCGAGCAATTCAATCCAGCCTAACCCGGGGGATGGGTGTACTGGATAAGGACAGTAGGTTGCCCACACGTATATATCATTTATCGTCAGACACGTGGATGAATCACTAGACGAGAGATTACTGGACCGGAAGGATGTCAGGGAGAATAGAGTAGATGTGAATTGGCGGTTCGCGATATCCCCGAGAACGGCTCTGCGATAGCGTTCATGCGTGCAACGAGACGATTATCACGGATGCCTCGAGACCGCTCGAGTAAAACCTGAATAATTTCGAGCCCGGTCGCAATGCTGTTAAATGCGGAGAGTGAAATCACGGTTCGATGACTAAGCGATGTGACTACGTCAAAGTCGATGTATTCGCGAAGCGGCCTTTCCAGGGAAACCCCCTTGCGGTCTTCCCGGATGCCAGGGGCCTTACAACGAGGGAGATGCAGTCTCTTGCGAAGGAGATGAACCTCTCAGAGACGACCTTCGTCCTGCCCGCGAGCCGCAAAGCACGTGCAGACGCGCGAGTCAGGATATTCACCCCGGACGCGGAGATCCCGTACGCAGGTCATCCGACAATCGGGACATTCTTCGTCCTTGCCAAGGACGGCAGGATACCCTTGAAGGACGGCGTCAATGTAGCCATGATGGAGGCCAAGGCGGGCATCCTTCCCGTGGAAATATTCAGCAACGGCGGCAAAGTGACGAAGGTCGTGACAGTTCAGAGCAGGCCCGTGTTCGGCCCCGTATTCAGGAAGACCGGGCTGTTGGCCGAAGCGTTGTCCATCAAGCGAGCGGCCCTCGACGAGTCCGCTGCCCCGCCGCAGCTGGTGTCCACCGGGCTCCCCTGGTTGATAGTCCCCCTGAAGAGCAGAAAGGCCGTCGAGGGGATATCGATCAACGCACAGGCCTTCGCGAAGGTCGTAAGCGCACTCCCTGATGGGGTGGTCGATGTCTATACGACCTCGCTAGACCCCGTCGATCGAAGGGCGACCTCGCACTCAAGAGCATTCTCTCTAGTGGCCGGCGGTGTCGTTGAGGATCCCGCCACGGGTAGCGCGAGCGGCTGCCTCGGCGCATACCTCGTGAACAAACGATTGATAGACGTTAGAGCCTCGACCAAGATTGTGAACGAGCAGGGGTTCGCCATCGGACGGCCGAGCAGGATAGGTATCGAGGTGCGCACCACGAAGGGCGGATCGATAGAGTCAGTAAGAGTTGGTGGCTCCGTGGTCGAAGTGATGAGAGGGACCGCGACCTTCTGAAGAACGGCGTCAGTTCTCCGGGAGCCTGACATGGAAGACGGACCCCTTCTCCGTGCTTCCCTTGACCAGGTCTTCGACCCAGACTTTTCCGCCGTATCGTCTCGTGAGGGTTTGAACGATGTGAAGACCCAGCCCAGAGGAACCCTTTGCTTTCGGCGCTGTTGAGAACCTCCCGAATATGTCCCCCTTGATCTCGTCCGGTATCCCACGGCCGTGGTCGGATACTGACACAACGAACCATCCTTCCGTGCCTTCGGTCTCCCGCTCGACAGCGATCTCGATCTTCACTGTCTTGTGGCTGTCGTACTTGACGGCGTTCGTGAGGATGTTCACGAACAGCTCCCTAAGCAGCTCGTCCGCCCTCACGAAGTACCGACCGGGTTGAAGGTCGTGCTCGATCTCTATCTTCCTCGAGAGATAGTACACACTCACGCTGTCCATGCAGTCGATGAGCACGGACCCGAGGTCAATCCTAGCAAGACTGACTCCGCCCCATGTGAGCCGGGAGAGCGTGCGCACATCGTTCGCCAGACGGCTGACGTTCATCACCTGGTCGGCGATCTTGTCGACCTGGACCTGTTGCTCCTGCTGCGGAAGGTGCGCACGAAGGATATCGAGATATCCCATGATGGCTTGGTGGAAGTTCTTGATGTCGTGCGAGAGGAGGTCGGTATAGAATTCGGCGGTCTGTCGGTCGTCGACCTGGTTCTGAAACAACCTCGAGTTCTCGATCGCGATGCCGACAATGCTCGCGAATATCTCGATTACCTCGACGGCCTCCTGGTCGGGTATGCGGTCGTCCCTCGGTTTCAGAATCTCTAGGTATGCCGTCACGACGCCTTCCCTGTTGAAGATGTACGTGTCGATGTAGTCAAGCTCGTGCCAGTGGTCCTTGCTCTTCCTGGGGTGCTTGGCGTGATCCATGTCAGAATGATAGGCGGCGACTTCCGTCATCTCGACATCTACGCCCTCAGCTGGCATGTAGTAGGTTCGTCGACCGACCTTCTTTCGCCACCTGACGGGAGACGAAACTTCCTCGTTCGAGTGCGGGTCAAGTATGAAGTCCACGCATTCGATCGGGAACTCCAAACGCTTTATCGCCTCGGCATCGGCCTTCGCGTAGCCGTGTACCGCCTGCACGACGAACGTCCCGCGTTCCTCGTCGCGAACGCCGATCGTCATACGCTTCATCCCGAGCAGCTGTGCCAAGGTTCTGAGGACGTCTTCGAGGAGGAGGTCCAGGTCGCGGACATACATCAGCTCCGATATGAGCTCGAGTATGCGGGAGAGTTGCTCAGCCCTCTGGCTGCTTAGGCGCAGCGCGCGCTCCCTCTCCGCCGACAGGCGGGCCTCCTCCATGGCGACCTCGACGAGCGATGTGAATATCTCAATCGTTTCAATCGACTCCTTGGAAGGGAGGAGGCCGTTCCTCGGAACGGATGGGTAGACGACTCCCGCGAGTCTCCCCCTTGAATCATGCAATGCAAATGCCAGGGTGTCCCCCTCCCGATGCTCGTCCGGGCGCCTTGGTCCCGCGGTCAAAGCGAATTCGAGAGTAGCATCCGTCACGAAGTACGTCTTAGTGGTCTCCGACATCTTCTCGAATGGTACGTGGTAAGCCGACCGGGAGATTCTGTGTGCAGGCACCAACTCGTCGAGGATGGCCTCGGGGGGGATTGCCTTCGTGAGGGCGCGCTGTGCGACTTCCTCTGGATAGCCGAATAGCGCCCTCCATCTGAAAACGTCCGCCTCATCATCGTAGAAGATCAGCGTGGCCCGGTCGAAACCGAACAGCGTGGAAACGGATGTGAGAACCATCTTGCACAGATTATCGAGGCTCCTCTCCGATACGATGGACGAAGCGATCGTAAGAATATCCTCCAGCAGATACGTCCTCTGCCTCATGCTGTCCGATAGGCGCTCGAAATGAATGCGCTCCCGCTTTCTCGCGATGATGATGGAGGCTGCCTTCGCCAGCAAACCGATGTGTATGATGTCGGTCTCGTCGAGGAGAAGACCGTCGGAAGTGCCGCCGACCACAAGACAGGCGGTCGATCTTCTGGCCTCGTCCCAGAGAGGGAACTTGAACCAATCGCCCTCCATCCACGTCAGAACGCTCGGCGAACTCGTAGAGCCCCGGCTCATCCATATGTCTGGCCGCGAGAAGTAGCATTCCGACGTGATCATGTAAGAGGGAGTCCTCCAATCCCTGTCAAACCCGTCTCCCTCGATCTTTACAGGGCATTCGTCGTCCCCGAAGTCCAAGGACTCCCCCCAAACCGCGTCGGAATGGAGGGCGATCCAAACTTCCTCCGCCCGGCTGACACGTCTCACGGATTGGACAATCTCGACTAGAACCGATTTGAGGTCGCCGCTTCGGACGGCAAGATCCATGGCTGAAGACATCTCGCGACTGAAGATTTCGTCGACGGCTGCCCGGGAAGTGTGCAACGGCTGAGTTGAATCATCAGGATGTTCGGGACTCAATTCAACCTACCCTCAGAATTCTGCACGGTCGGACCCCCCCTCGAACGGATGCGTTGTCGACCCCCAGAGCTGTCTTGCGCCATCATGTACTTAATGATTATAATAACGTGGTGGGGCAGAAGTATCACGGCCAGTCAGACGCCGTCTTTCTGCGCAGCTTCGCGGTGCATCCCATCGCAACCATTAATTAACAGTGTTGTCCGTTGGGAGGGCTAGACACGTGGGTGATTGGATATGACAGAAGTGGGAGACATCCTCGCTGCGGCCATAGAGTTCGAGCGGTTCGGGAAGGAGTACTACATGCGCTTCCACGAGCTGGCGAAGGATTCGAAGGCCAAGGCACTCATGAAGGGGCTTGCAAACGACGAGGAAGAGCACGCCGAGCTGCTGACGAAACATCTCGAGACGTTGGGAGGTGCTGTGGCGGGGCATTCTACACAGGTCGTTGAGAGCGGACTCGAGAAGATATTCCCACATAGGATACTGAAGGACTCCATAGAGACAAGGGACGCCATATCAGCCATCAAGCTGGGCATAGAGACCGAGCAGCGGTCGATCGACTTCTACGCACAACACGCGGAGTCCTCATCCGGCGAACTGAAGGAGATGTTCGCGAAGCTCGAGAAGATGGAGAGGGAGCACCTGCAACTCCTGCAGGAGAACCTCGAGCATCTGCGGGACGACGGCGTGTGGTACGGCTATGTGCCGATCCTCGAAGGTTGACGCGGAGCGTTGAGATGCATGGCAGGACCTAATTCTTTATAAACGAGTACTAGATGAAGCTCCTTGGCAGGGAAGATTACTTGGTCCAGATAGCTCCGTTCAACGCCGCGCACTACAACAACCTCAGGTTCGGGAACGAGGTAAGCAGATTCGTCGCGCCGCCGTATGATGTCATAGACAGAGGGATGGAGCGGAAGCTGAAGGAAGACAGGCTGAACATAACGCATCTCACCCTCGGCGACGAGGGGGACGCATATGCCACCGTGGCCAAGCGGTTGCGCCACTGGCTGAACGACGATGTCGTGACCGTCGACCCAGAGAGATGCCTGTACCTGTATGAGCAAACCTTCCAGGGAAAGGGCGGTGATGTCCGGGTCAGGACAGGTATGATTGCGCTGGTCCGCCTAGAGGAGTTCTCAGATGGCGTGGTACTGCCGCACGAGCACACCATCCCCGGGCACAAGGCGGACCGGATGGCCTTAATGGAGGCCATCCGCGGGAACGCCGAGCAGATCTTCATGCTCTACGACGACCCGACGGGCGACATCGAGCTGACGATGGGAGCATGCCGCAAGTCGGAGGAGATGCTCAGGTTCATAGACGGCCAGGGAGTGCATCACAGGGTGGTGAGGATCGCGGATGAGGACACCGTCCGGAGACTGTGCGACCTGCTCGCTCCTCAGACGGTGCTAATCGCCGACGGCCACCACAGGTACGAGACTGCCCTCGAGTACCGGAACAGGAAGGACCCTTCGAAGGCGGGTCAGGGGAGTCGGCCTTTCGACTATGTCCTCGCCACGCTGGTCAGTTTCAAGAACCCTGGCCTAGCAATCAACCCGACCCACAGGCTCGTCGGCAGAGTCGAGGATGAAGTCCTTGGCCGACTGCAGGACCGCCTGAGGGAGCGGTTCCGCGTGACCGGCTTCGAATCGCCCGACGACATTTTAGCAGCCCTCGATGAGGCGTCGTCAACCGCGTTCGGTGTCTGGTGCCCTTCCGCTGGGATGACAGTCCTGGCAGAGCTGAAGGACGAGGTCGTCGGGCCGGACCCGCTCGCTGGACTTTCGGTGTACGTCCTGCAGGAGAGGGTTCTCCAGGACATGCTCGGCTTCACGACGGAGATGTTGGACAGAAAGACGAACATCGATTACGTGAAGGAGCGGGATAGCGCTGTCTCGAAGGTGTCATCCGGAGAGCACACGATATGCTTCTTCGTGAAAGCACCCACCGTGGAGCAGGTCATGGCGGTCGCCAAGGCGGGTCTGAAGATGCCGCATAAATCGACTTACTTCTTCCCCAAGATCTGGTCCGGGACGCTTCTGTACCTGTTTGACGAGCGTGGACAAAACAACAGTAAATAGGCGGATGTGTCGATACCGGCGCGATGTGGACATGAAGCTCGACACAGGCATACTTGGCGGGTATGTCGTAGATGGCTCCGGTAACCCATGGTACAGAGCTGACATAGGGATATCGGGCAAGCGGATCTCGAAGATCGGCAGGATATCGCGTCGAGAATGCGAGCGTACTATAAACGCAAAGGGGCTATTCGTATGTCCCGGATTCATCGATATCCACACTCATTCTGACGTCACCGCGATGGCATTCCGAGGATGCGACAGCACACTCCGTCAGGGTGTCACGACCCACCTCATAGGCAACTGCGGTTTGTCCGCTGCCCCTCTCGCTGAGTCTACCATCGAGCTCGCGAAGACATATTGGGGCGAGTGGGCAGGGAAGGCGACCGAGCTCAACTGGCGGACATTCCGCGAGTACTTGAGAGCTCTAGCCAAGGGCGGGCTCGGACACAACATCGCAGCGTTGGTCGGGCACGGAGCCGTCAGAACCGCGGTAATGGGTGCCGAACGTCGGAAACCCTCTCCCGGAGAGCTGAGGAGGCTCAAGGAACACGTCAAAGAGGCGATGGAGGCCGGGGCGTTCGGGATGTCGACGGGGCTCGTCTACCCGCCGGGATGCTTTGCGGATACCGAAGAGATCGTGGAGCTCTGCAAGGTAGTCGCCAGGTACGACGGGATGTACACATCGCACATCAGAGGGGAGAGGGAGACCATCCTCGACGCGATAAGGGAGGCGATCCTGATAGGTGAGAAGGCGGGTGTGCGGGTGCAGATATCCCACAACTGTCCAAAGTACGGGGCATGGGGACGGACGGAGGAGACCCTCGGGCTCGTCGCTGAAGCGAGGAAACGAGGATTGGATGTCACGATAGACAACGACGTTCACACTGACCTCGCCCCGCAGCTGAGCCATGGACTGCCGCAGTATCTGGGCGAGCTGCCCAAGGACGAGGTGGTCGAACATCTGAGGTCGATATCCAACAGGAAGCGGATCAGGCGCGAGATCATCGAGGACAAGCTGCCTGCATTCGGGCCCAGCGGTCTGCTCAAGCACAAGAGGTTCGACAGGATGTTCATCCTGCACGCCCCTGAGCGGAAGGAGCTGATAGGGAAGACCGTCCAGCAGGTGGCAGAAGACCGGGGTAAGGACCCGTTCGACACCTACTTCGACCTCATCGTCGAGGAGGAGGACGGCATAGTCGCTATCTTCGATTACATGAGCGAGGACGACATCAAGGCTCTCATGAGAGACCCGAACATGATGTTCTCGTCCGACGGGGCGACCTGGTCCGAGAAGGGACCACTCAATGACCCGCCAACCTACATGCCATGCGCGTTCGGGGAATACCCGGGCATACTGGAGAGATATGTTCGGGACGAGCCAGTCCTCACGCTCCAGGAGGCCATTCGCAAGATGACGAGCTTCCCGGCACAGAAGATAGGCCTGTGGGACAGAGGCCTCATCAGGCAGGGCATGAAAGCGGACATAACAATCATCGACATGGCCAGGCTACACGACAGGGCGACCAACAAATGGCCGCACACCTATCCCTTCGAGAACTACCCACACAGATATCCTGAAGGAATCCCATACGTGGTCGTGAACGGGGCGATGGCGGTCGACAGGGGCAAGCAGACAAAGACGCTAGCCGGTGAGGTGATCAGGCACCGGACGCCGTGATCCGGGTGACTCCTGCCCCCGAATCATGCGCAAGGGATTTCTACGTCCACCCAGATTACGCCGCAGATGGATGGCAAGGCGGACCTTCACACGCACACGAAATACTCGGGCATGTCCAAACTGCGCTTCATACGGTTTCCCGACGCTGTCAGCGACCCCGTGGAGGTCGTGAGGGCCGCGGAGAAGAGAGGACTCGACGTCGTCTGCGTCACGGACCATGACACTATCCGAGGCGCGAAGATGGCCGAGAAAGTCGCGGGGAATGTCGAGGTGGTCGTCGGGGAGGAGGTCTCGACGGCGGACGGAGAGGTGATAGGCCTTTTCGTGAACGAGGAGATACCGAGGGGGCTGTCCGCGGAGGAGACTATCGACCGCATACACGCCATGGGAGGTTTGGCAATAGCCCCACATCCTTTCAGCGCACACTGCAGCTCACTGGCCAACCTGTTGTTCGAACTCAAGCTCGACGGTGTGGAGTTGTTCAACGCGTTCCACCGGGACGGATACACGAACGACATAGCCCAGAGACTGTGTGAGAACCTTGCGGTGGCGAAGACCGGCGGGAGCGACGCCCATGCTCCGATGATGGTCGGGGATGCCTACACGACCTTCGATGGATCCACGGCGGAAGAGTTGAGGAAGGCGATCCTGCAGAAGAAGACATGGTTCGGCGGCGAGTACACGAGCTTCAAGAACCTCGTGTGGCTGACTACGCTCATCATGTTGAAGCTACAGAGTACGATAACCCTCTCCCTGCTCGGGGCGAACAGGCCGGACGACACACGCGCCACGCGCGAGGTCTACGAGGCTCGCATCATAAGTCGCATCATAAGCCTGGCGGGCACCATGGTCTTCCTGACGCCACCGATCAATTTCCTGGCGGGCGTGGCGGCGGACAAGCTCCACAGGTCGCGGTCGAAGGTGAGATGGCTCGAGTTGGCGGGCCCTGACAGGTAAGGGATGATAGATACACCCATGCAGACCATACACATCGTCGAAAGACACTTTGGGCGTGAGTATATGGTGATGCGGAAGATCATTGAAATCGACGAGGAAAAGTGTAATGGATGCGGCCAGTGTGTGACCTCGTGCGACGAGGGGGCATTGGCGATCGTGGACGGAAAGGCGAAGGTCGTCAACGAAGTGTTCTGCGATGGGCTGGGTGCGTGCATCGGCGATTGCCCAGAGGATGCTCTCAGGATCATAGAGAGGGATGTGCCCGAATTCGACGAGGAAGCAGTCAGGAAACACCTGGTAGACCGATCGGCAGAAGAGTGTCACAGTTCCCACGGGGATGCCGAACCCTGCGGGTGCCCGTCAGCCAGCCCGATGCTCCTCAGACGGCCCGGCCCGCAAGCGTCCTCGATTCCTAGCGCGGAAGCTGTGGGAATGGACTCCGAGCTGGTCAACTGGCCAGTGCAGTGGAAGCTGGTCCAGCCTGCGTCCCCGTTCTTCAAGAACGCCGACCTGCTGATCGCAGCCGACTGCGTCCCGTTCGCACTGGCGGATTTCCACCAGTCGTTTCTGAAGGGGAAACCACTTGTGATCGGCTGTCCGAAGCTGGATGAACAGGAAGCCTTCCAGGACAAGCTCTCACGCCTGTTCAAGGACGCCACCCCAAGATCCGTCACGGTGGTCATCATGGAGGTTCCATGCTGTTCCGGGCTCATCAGGATGGTCCAGGAGGCGATCAGCAAATCCGGACGGGAGGTCCCCCTGGAGTCACATGTGATAGGCATAGACGGAAAGAGATGACGCGGAGCTCTGGTTTGGTTTCGAACCGCACACGATAAAATGGTGAAGGCGCATCACCGAGGGCATATGCCGATTCAGATAAGCTTGACGCGCAGGGCGCGCACCGTCAGCCCTCACCTCTTGGAAGAGGTCGAGAAGAGAATCAGGCAGCTTCGTCCGTACTTCCCAGAGATGAAGACGAAGATCACAATAGGTCTGACACGGTCCTACGATGGTATGGCCATCCAGACGGATGAGGGCCACGTCAAGCTGATGCTCGATATCCAGAAAGCCCGGAACGGCGACTACAAGGCGCCGACATACTGGACGATGGCACACGAGTTGATGCACCTCGACCAGTTCAACAACAAGATGGTTCCGAGCGGTGAGAGGGCCTGTGACCTGCACGCCCTCGCACGGCTTCCTCCCAGATTCATCGACGATTCCCCCAGCTATCTCATCATACCGAGAAGTATCCGAGACTGTTGGGATGAGGAACATGCGAAGCTGGCCCACAGACTCGCCATCGAGGCACTCACGAAGAGAAGGAGAGGGTTGAGGAACTACATCTGCTGGTGGGAACAGCAGTTCGAGAGCTGCGCCTTGACAGAGAAATGAAAACGACTTAAGGGGTTTGAGAAGAGTCTATTGTCGAGCGCCTATTCGAACTCTTCCTTGGATATCGCAATCAGGATCAGGCCGATCAACG
>JAEHCM010000050.1 GCA_020696365.1 Thermoplasmata archaeon
CAGCTTACTGGTCGAGCCCTTGGGCGCCGAGAAGGAACGGGACTAAGCATGGCACCGAAGCCGCGGATTCGTGAGCCTTCGGGCTCGCGAGTGGTAGGGGAGCGCTGGTAACCGCGTCGAAGCCGTACCGTGAGGAGCGGTGGAGCGTTACCAGGTGATAATGCCGGTGTGAGTAACGATAAGACAGGTGAAAATCCTGTCCGCCGAAAGCCTAAGGTTTCCTGGGGAAGGCTAATCCGCTCAGGGTAAGTCGGCCCCTAAGCCGAGGCCGAAAGGCGTAGGCGATGGACATCCGGTCAACATTCCGGAACCACCATGAATGAGTGATGGAGGGACGCAGCGAGGTAGGCCAGCCTGCGATTGGTAGTGCAGGTGTAAGTGTGTAGGTGATGACGTCCATAGGTAAATCCGTGGACTGAGCTGAGGCACGAATGCGAGCCCCTGAGGCAGAAGTGGTTGAGCCTTGCTGCCAAGAAAAGCTTCTAAACGTTGATTTCATGGTGACCGTACCGCAAACCGACACAGGTAGACGGGTAGAGTATACCAAGGCGATCGGGAGAACCTTCGTTAAGGAACTCGGCAAATTAGCCCCGTAACTTCGGGAGAAGGGGTGCCTTTCGACGTGAAAGTAAATAACTGCTGGAGCGTTGGAAGGTCGCAGTGAAATGGCTCTGGTGACTGGTTAACAAAACCACAGGTCTATGCTAAGCCGTAAG
>JAEHCM010000051.1:0-397 GCA_020696365.1 Thermoplasmata archaeon
CTTCTCGCGCGTCAATCAATCCATCCTCAAATCCGATGAATTTCGATTCCTCATCCGCGAGAGCGACGAAGGCCGGGATAGTGGCGCTAAGATCATCATAACTCTCTGCAACGTTGGCAAGGTCGTCCAGCACATTCTCCGCCGGGCCGAGAAGCGAATTGACAGCGGACAGGTTCTCACTGCCACCCGATATATCCTCGTGGTAGAGAGCGGTGAATGATGCCTCGAAATACAGTATCGAAGTGTTCAGAAGAGAGACTAGGACTCCCAAGTCGGAGCTGACGTACTCATAGTTCTCGTGGGGAATCTCGCTGGCAGCGACATTGGTCGAAATCGCTGACACAGCAACTGAGATAACGAACGCAATGGCGAGTGGCCTTACAAAGTGCTCGTGCCT
>JAEHCM010000051.1:420-710 GCA_020696365.1 Thermoplasmata archaeon
ACGAAACGAGTAATGATTTCATTGTATTTCTAGCGTAGCGAAGGAGGGGGCAAGAATCAGCCCCTCATGCTCCACAGAATCCATAACCACTGAACGGAAGCATACTTGATTCCCGTCCAAAGTGAGCCGCTTCGGAACCTCGAACATTGGCGGTTACACTGCGGATTGAACACATGATAGTCGGTGCACAGGTAATAACGTGGACACTGACAAAATTACCTATTAGCTGAAGGTATTACTCCGGAAATAGGTAATATGTATGATATCTACCAGTTAAGATTATTAGACAC
>JAEHCM010000053.1 GCA_020696365.1 Thermoplasmata archaeon
TGAACTTACTCCTTACTGTCTAGTAATGCTATCATGTAAACATTAGTATTAAGGAGGACATTCACTGGTAGGGAGTTTGGCTGGGGCGGTACATCTGTTAAAAGCCACCACAGGTGTCCAAAGGCTATCTCAATAAGAACAGAAATCTTATGTAGACTAAAAGGAGAAAGGATAGTTTTATTTACTCGTTTACAAGCTGAGTGAATTGTGAAAGCATGGCCTATCGATCCCTTCGCGAAGCAGAAGTTGCGCCGAGGGGTGTCTGAAAACTTACCACAGGGATAACTGATTTGTGGCAGCCAAGCGTTCATAGCGACGTTGCTTTTTGATCCTTCGATGTCGGCTCTTCCTATCATGAAGTTGTAGAAGGCTTCAAGTGTTAGATTGTTCACCTATAAAAAGGGATCGTGAGCTGGGTTCAGACCGTCGTGAGACAGGTTAGTTTTATCCGTCTGTCGTGTGATTCAAGTTAGTAGTGTGGCCCAGTACGAGAGGAACTGTCACACATATCCAATGCTCAAGAGATTGGCCGACAAGCCAGGTCTCGTAGGTACGATAGGAGGTTTTATGCTGACTGCCTCTAAGCATAAAACCGATCTAACTTGTAGTTGACGTTCATATTCGCCTGG
>JAEHCM010000054.1 GCA_020696365.1 Thermoplasmata archaeon
TATGGATGTGTTCAGGGCTTTGGAAACTTCGTGGGCCAGCTTGAGGGATGGATTGTACCTGCCCCTCTCCAGGAAGCTGATGGTCTCCCTCCTCACCCCCACCTTCCTGGCCAGGTCATCCTGGGTCATGTCGTATCTCGCCCTGAATTCCTTGATTCTCGTTTTGAAGGTCACTGGAAGTCCTCTTTTTTCTCGTAGTAGAGTCGGAATCCTATGTACATCAGGCCCTGCACGATGATTGAGAATATGAGTGCGTACCATCCGTCGAGAAGATATACCCCTCTCAATTCTCTGCTGAGAATGTTTCCCAGCATCAGGGCTATCATGAAGTACGATCCGAGGTGGAATGCGTAGAATGCAGCGTTCCCGCTGACTCTCTGTGAACGCTCGTCCTTGAGGGGGAAACCGGATCTCAGTTCCTTCTGTATTTTCCAGATTACGTATACGCCGAGAATTACTATTGTGGCGAGTATCCCCATACTCATCCCAGTCCAAGGCAGATTAGCCATGTCATCATCCTCCTACTCTACATTCCCTCTCCATTTTTCTCTGCAAAGGCAGCTTTGTTGGAAGAGGTAATTATCCCGATTCCGATGATCCCTACCACAGTAG
>JAEHCM010000055.1:0-262 GCA_020696365.1 Thermoplasmata archaeon
GATCGATATGCTGGCTGGAGATCCACGCCAGCCGGATTGAGTTCCAGGGAAAACCCTCTATCCAGGTGGCCTACGTGGACATCACCGAGCGCAAGAAGGCGGAGGAAGCGCTGCGGGACAGTGAGAGTAAATATAGAACTCTTGTCGAAAATCTTCCTCAAAAGATATTCCTTAAAGATAAGAACTCAGTTTTTGTGTCCTGTAATGACAATTTCGCCAAGGATCTAAAGATTAGATCCGAGGAAATTACTGGAAAAACAGA
>JAEHCM010000055.1:272-603 GCA_020696365.1 Thermoplasmata archaeon
TACGATTTCTTTCCTAAGGCACTGGCCAACAAATACAGAGCAGACGATAAAAGAATTATCGAATCGGGCCAAACAGAAGCTATCGAGGAGAAGTATATCCAGGAAGGCAAGGAAAGAATTGTCCATACGGTTAAAACGCCTGTCAAAGATGAACAAGGTAACACTATTGGAGTGTTAGGCATTTTCTGGGACATCACCGAGCTCAAGCGTAGAACAGAGGAGCTTAATATTTACAGGGAGAATATGGTTCGAGCTGAAGAACTTGCCTCGGTGGGGACCTTAAGCGCTTCTCTGGCCCATGAGCTGACCCAGCCTCTAACGGTTCTTAGTC
>JAEHCM010000056.1 GCA_020696365.1 Thermoplasmata archaeon
TACTAGTCCACTATCGGTCTTGAGAAATATTTAGCCTCGGATGCTACTTTCACCCATATTCATTGCCCACTACCAAGGACAACTACTCGGGTATGAATAGGACTCTTCCCACTTCGCCTAAGGGGGTATCACCCTCTTCGCCAGAACTTTTCAGATCATTTCAGCTGTGTTCCAAGATTCCATATTATCATACCAAAACACCACATCTCCCGAAGGATTCAGTTTGGGCTCATTCCTTTTCGTTCGCCACTACTTGGGAAATCTCAATTGATTTCTTTTCCTCGTGGTACTAAGATGCTTCAATTCCCACGGTTCGACTTCCAATACTAATGTACTGGAATGTGCATAAGCACAAGATTCTCATTCGGACATCTCGGGATCATAGGATGCGTGCGCCTACCCCGAGCTTATCGCAGCTTGCCACGTCCTTCATCTCTCCTCAAGCCTAGCAATCCACCTATTACCGTCTTTACACCGGTATATTCAGCCACATATTACACGACTATGCACGACGATCATTGCAAGCCACCGGTAAGTGGCCCACTACATCCTTCATACATCACTTTCGTGATGCATTGCATCGATGATTTCAATGTGAAG
>JAEHCM010000057.1 GCA_020696365.1 Thermoplasmata archaeon
GACAAGGCTTACATCGACAAGCTTGACAGCGTGTTGGGGCAAGACCGATGGCGAGAGCTGGAGGGTAGATGGAGCAAACGAGCACAGGCCATTGCTGCCCAGCAAGAAGAACTGAAGGAATCACTTCAGCGGTCTGGGGCTGATGATGCCCAAGAAGCTTTCAAACTCCTGGAAAGAGCATCCCATCTCTACTCTGAGCAATCCCCCCAAGAACAAGCCCTCGCGCTGAGAATCCTGGTTTCAAACTGCACGCTTAGAGGGGAGAATATAGAGCCTGACTACAAAAAACCCTTTGACCTGGTAGCCGAAGGAGTGCGTACTGCAAACTGGTACCCCCAAGAGGATTCGAACTCCGCTTCGACGCCTGCGGATCCCTGCCGTGTTTCCGCTCTTTCTAACACTCCGCCTGTTGTCTCGGCAAGGCGCTGTTCCCCCATCGGGTGCCTCTCTGATGTTCACGCGATCCTAATACGTCTGTATAGACGGATCACGTGGCATTGGGGCAGCCCTCGGTGCTTCCGTCTTCTGTCGTGCGCACTCGTGCTCCCTCTGTCTTCGCACCTTTGCCTTGGGAAG
>JAEHCM010000058.1 GCA_020696365.1 Thermoplasmata archaeon
CACGTGGTGGTCGTGGAAGATGTCCTCTGTCAGGGCTGCGGCGCCTGCCGGGCCGCCTGCCCGAGCGGGGCGTGCGAACTGAAGAACTTCCGGACTGAGCAATTTATTTCGATGGTGGACGCTATCACATAGCATTAGTTATTGCGGAACTTCAGTGAGAAAGTCGGATGATACAGAATAACAGCAGTAAAAGTGGCGATGGCAAGGTAGGGGCTGTAATGGTGCTGGGTGCCGGCGTTGCCGGGATACAGGCTTCTTTGGACCTGGCCGACATGGGCTACAAGGTGTATCTCGTGGAGAAGGGGCCGAGCATTGGCGGGGCAATGGCCCAGCTCGACAAGACTTTCCCCACCAACGATTGTGCTATGTGCCTTTTGTCACCCAAACTGGTGGACACGGCCAGGCATCCTAATATCGAAATCATTACGAATACCGATTTGCAGAAAGTGGACGGCCCGGCAGGTAATTTCGCGGTAACTCTCAACAAGCGGCCCCGCTATATAGATGAGGAGAAGTGCACCGGCTGTGGGACCTGCATAAACAACTGTCCTGTACGGAACGTCCCCCATTTTGAAGAG
>JAEHCM010000059.1 GCA_020696365.1 Thermoplasmata archaeon
CCTCTTCAGCTCCCTCTCGACCTCCTCGCCTGCAGCCACCTGGATATTCATGAGTTGGATTCTGTTCATATATGTTAGTCCCATCACCGAAATCCCAATACCAAGCGACGACATTGATATTGAAAAGAGTCTCATCTTGGAATGTGACGCCGACGACAGAATCCGCGACCATCGTCACCGCTTTGGTTTCGGAGCCGCCAGCCCAAATAACAGAGACATCGACCGTCGAATCACCCCTCCATGCATACTGGAACGTGTGTGACCTGCATTCCCGCCTCGAGCGTCGTGTCCCTAGCGGCTTCCCCGTCGACCAGGGTCGCGCCATCTATGACTCCCGATAGGTAGTCCGTGTTTCTAATCCCTCCATTTCTCGCGAGCGCGAGGACGGGGCACAACAATCACAGACGGCATAAAGTATCCCGAGGGTCGTCGGCATGTTATTAGACCAGAATCGCAATCTGTCTGGAGGTCGTCCATGAGCGGTGAGCGTTCAGATGGCAGAACCATGACTTGGACACGCCTATTTGTCATAGCCCTGCCAGTCTCGGTGAGCATGATTTTTGGAATTATCT
>JAEHCM010000005.1 GCA_020696365.1 Thermoplasmata archaeon
AAGCCCAGCAGCCACGCGCCGATCATCGTGGCGGTCGTGCTTATTGTCGTCATCGCCGTTGTCGGGGGGCTGGCTTGGCTGAGCTGGGCGTATGGTGGTCTCGGAGGGTTGGAGGAGAAGACAGGGATTCTGACCGTTACAGTGGTCAACTCGAGTTTCCAATCTGACAGGGACTATATGTTGCTGGTCGACGGGGAGCTCGTGAGGGACACGACGCTCGAAGCGGGAATGCAGGTCACACACACGTTCCAGTACACATGGAGAGGAGATTCAACGCTATCCGTCTCGATAATCTGGGCCGGAGGGTCAGACAGCAAGGATGCAACCATGGTCGCGGACTCAACCGTCGGTGTTTCCTTCACACTGTAATACGGACAGTTATAATGCCAGTCGTTGTTTCATGCCGTCCTCGCACTGGCGAGGAATGGGGGAACTGGAAACATGGACTATCTATCGGGGGTCATAGACGGAGCGATCCTGGTCGACGGGGTCGTTCGCAATGTACTAGGGAACACAGGGAACACCAGCAAGTTTTGGGAGAGATATGCTGTGGAAATCGCCCATGTCCGGAATCTGATCTCGCAATGCAGACGTGACGAAGTTATGGCGCTGCTAGAGGAGGGGGGCTAATCGCCTCTCAAAACCTCTTCAGCCTCTGTCAGGTGCTTCAGCAGCCTCTCACCCTTCGGTGTCAACATGATCCATTTCTTGGTTCCAGCAGCACCACAGAACTCAATCTCGAAAACGACTAGCCCTTTCGCGTCGAGCTTACGAAGGATCTGCGTCGTCGTTGTCCTATTCCAATGGTCCTCGTCAATAAGCTGGCCCTGGTAAACTCTACCTCGGTCGCCTATGACCTGGAGCATCTCGATCAGTCGCCGTTGCCCGGCCAAGAATGATGTGAGAGGCACGAGTATCCGCCCTGCCGTATTACCATCAATATTATATCTGCCTCACAGGAATTAAAGTTATCCCGCACATAGAAAAGCTATATGTGCATGCACTTCGATGTATGCACCACATGGAGGAGCACCATGAAGGGTCTTGGACGTCCCTACGGCTGAGGTCGGGAGTCAAGGGCCAGCTGGCAGAGTTCTGCGAAACCGAGGGGGTGAGCCAGGGAGTAGGAATCCAGGCACTCCTAGACTTCTATCACAAACACAAGGAGGGTGGGGTTGCACTCTAAAATAGCTCGCAAACGCATCGGGGGGCGGGGGTATGCACGACACTCGAATGAGGAGAAGTGTCAGCCAGTATATACGGGACATGAGAGAACGGAATCGAAGCCCAGGCTACATCGCGATGACCAAGGGGCGACTCGACCACTTCGCGACCTGGATGGAGCAACATGGAGCCACCTGCCTATCGAAGGTCGACTACAAGGACCTCAACGAGTTTATCGCGGAGACCTTCAAGGGCAAGGCTGCGAGCTATCAGGCCTACTGTTTGAACGTCCTCAAGGCGTTCTTGAGGTTCCATCAGCACGAACTCGGCCACAAGTACCACTACTCACCGACAGGTCGCGATCGACAGGTGAAGTGGATGACTCCGGAACAGATGGAGTTCCTGCTGAGTCAGAAGCTAACGCCGAGAGAGGGGCTGCTCGTCTGTGCTGGCCTGTACGCAGGCCTTCGCCGGATCGAATTGCTGAGGTTGACGGTTGCCGATCTCTACCTCGGATGGCAGACGGGAGCTCTATCCGTCTGGGCGAAGGGCAAGGTGCGAACCGTGCCAGTCCATCCGGACTTTCGACTCGCCATCGAGACATATCTCGGAAGCGTGGACTATGGCCCCGGCGAGAAGGCTCTGCAGTTCCACGAGGACCACTACAGCCTGATCTTGAAGAAGCTCGAAGTGCGAACGGGCGTGCCATGCGCATCGCACGTTCTACGGAGGAGCTTCCTGAGGTTCCTCAACAGCAAGGGCGTCCCGCTGCCGACGATCTCGGCGATTGCAGGACACTCGAGTTCCGAGATGACGCTGCGGTACATTGGTGCGCCGATGGACGAGATGAAGGACGCGATCAACGCGATTCCGAGCCGTTATGTACGCCCCGGCGTACAGATGACGACATAGCCAGCCAACTTCGACCAAAACAGATTAATATTGCCACATATTGTACGACTTCGCACCGCCATTCAATAGCAAGAGCCATATAGGTCCTGCACGATTGCCACGACATTGACACGGATTAGCACGGTACGAATTTGGTGATAGAATGCTTGGAAAGACAATCAGACTAAGACGCATCTTCGACCAGAAGAGCGGGAATACCGTGATCGTGCCGATGGATCATGGCATCTCCCTCGGTCCGGTCAAAGGTATCGCAGACATTAGGAGCACTGTCGACAAACTCGCAGAAGGCCGAGCCTCTGCGGTAGTGGTTCACAAAGGCATGGTCCCGTATATCGGCTCTGCCGTAGGCGCCCCACTGGGTCTGATCATACACATATCCGCCAGCACGTCCATGTCCCCCGATCCCGATGCGAAGGTGCTGGTGGCAAGCGTTGACGCGGCGGCCGTCCTCGGGGCGGACGCGATCTCGATCCACTGCAACATCGGGAGCGACACCGAGGACATCATGGTTTCCGACTTCGGCATGGTTTCGGACAGATGCAGCGAACTGGGCATGCCACTCTTGGCGATGTGCTACCCCAGGGGCAAGAACATCAAGGACCAGTTCGATGTGGACGCGGTCAAACACGTTGCGAGGTTGTCCGCCGAGCTCGGCGCCGACGTAGTGAAAACGAACTACACGGGTTCGATTGACACTTTCAAGGAGGTCGCTAACGGAACACCGGTACCGGTGGTCATCGCTGGCGGCCCGAAAATGGACTCCGACATGGACCTCCTCAAGATGGTGAGCGATGCAATGACAGCCGGCGCCCGCGGCGTCTCCATCGGCCGGAACGTCTTCCAGCACGACGACGTGGCCATGATCACGAAAGCTATCGGAAAGGTTGTTTTCGAGGGAGCCGTCCCCGAGGATGCTTATAGGCGGTGATTCCCTGGTCGGCCGTCAGGTCTGGATCGGGGCGATCTTCCAGCCCAACAGAGAGAGCAGGAAGAAGATCGTCCTATCCGCATTGGAAGTGGGATTCGACACAATCGTCCTCGACAAGAGGGACTCAGCGTTCACCCAGCTCGGGATGTTCAGAGCCATCACTCTTTCTGGGGGCAGCTTCACCGAGGACGGCAAGACCGTCGGGAAGCTTGTGGAGATAGTCAAGAAAGAGGATGAGCTCAAGGCGAAGAAGCTGACTGGCAGGGAGGACCACGTGATAATCTCCGCAAAGGACTGGAAGGTCATCCCTCTCGAGAATCTCATAGTCCATTTCCAGGGTAGTCGTACGAAGCTGCTCATGGTCGCAAGGACGATAGAAGAGGTGAAGCTGTTCTTCGAGACCATGGAGCGCGGCGCGGACGGCGTCCTCTTCGCGCCCACGAGGACGGAGGATCTGGGCAGGCTGCGCAAGCTGATCGAGGAGGAGTCGCCGAAGCTCGACCTGAAGGAAGGCAAGATAACGGTCCTCAGACAGCTGGGGCTCGGGGACCGGGTCTGCATCGACACGTGTTCGGTACTGCGCATCGGCGAGGGCATGCTGATAGGCAACCAGTCGTCGTGCATGTTTCTCATCCATTCTGAGACTCTCGAGTCCGAGTACGCAGCTTCGAGGCCGTTCAGGGTGAACGCCGGGCCAGTCCACGCATACATATTGATGCCTGACGGAACCACGAGATATCTGTCAGAGCTTCGTGGAGGAGAGGAGGTGCTGGTGGTCGACTCCGAAGGGCACACCAGAAGGGCGATCGTGGGGAGGACAAAGGTCGAGAGAAGACCGCTGCTCCTGATAGAGGCCGATGTAGACGGCACCCAATATTCCACCATCGTCCAGAACGCCGAGACCATACGCGTGTACTCGAAGGGAAAAGTCGTGTCTGTCTCGAAACTGAAGATCGGAGATCCCATCCTGCTGAGGTTGGAGAAGGGTGGACGCCACTTCGGCATGTACGTGGAGGAAACCATACAGGAGAGGTGATGATGACCCTCGTTGTCGCTTCTCTTGTCGAGAGAGGCATTGCCGGAGTCGCGCGCTCGTCAAAGGAAGCCTTTGCAGCGGGAGCGGACGTGGTCGAGGTTCGCCTCGATCACATACATGGCCTTGAGCGAAAGGCGGGGCTGCTGGAGGCGGCACGCTCAGCGGTCGACGGACCGGCTATCGCTACCCTTCGCTCAGCGCGAGAGGGAGGGCTCTCACGATGCACAGGCGCCAGTAGAGCACGGTTGCTGACCACGGTCCTCGACTCCGAGTTCGAGTACGTGGACCTTGAGCTGGTCGCAGACAGGAAGCTCCTAGAGAGTCGTAGCGGCATATCGAGCGGACCGAAGGTCATCGGATCATACCACTTCCGACGCCCGGCGACGAGATCCGAGATACGAGGACAGCTCGAACGGGCCTGCGAATCGGTGGACATAGGGAAAGTGGCCGCACCCTGCAATCATGCGAGCCATGCGGTTGCGATCGCGGACATAGGGCTGGAGTTCTCGAAGAAGAAGCGCAGATTTGCCGTCATGGGAATGGGTACCCAGGGGCAGCTGACGCGCGCGTGCGCCGCCGGAATCGGTTCGGAGCTCGTGTACGCGAGTCTTCCCGGCAACCCTGCGGCGCCAGGTCAACTCGATGTCGCCCTTCAATCCGATCTGCTACGCAAGGGAGCCGTTGTCCTCGGGCTCGTCGGGCACCCTGTGACGCACTCTGTCTCCAAGCCCATGCAGGAGGCGGCCCTTCGCAGCGTCGGCCTCAAAGGCGTGTACATGCCCCTCGATGTGCCTCTCGGAGGTATGAGTCGAGGGGCGGTCACGACGCTCTTCAAGGTCGGTTTCTCCGGGCTGAACGTGACCATCCCGCACAAGAAGAAGGCCTTTGACATATGCGATACGCACCGTCCGTCCGCGGCGTCCACAGGTGCCGTCAACACGCTCAGGTGGACGAAGGGCAAGATTGTTGGAGAAAACACCGATGTGTTCGGGCTAATGAAGCTGCTTGACGCGAAAAAGGTATTCACGAAAGGGGTCGATTCACTCGTGATAGGAGCCGGAGGAGCAGCTCGCGCAGCTTGCCGGGTCCTCCTAGACGGCGGGTCGGTCGTGACGGTCGCAGCGAGGAGAGACGGCAGGGCACGGGCGCTCGCCAGGTCTTGCGGGGTCAACGCCGAGTCATTCTCTTCCACGTCGGCCGGAACGAGTAGCTATGGGATCGTGGTCAACGCCACCCCCGTGGGGACGCGCGGGACACGATCGGAGGAAGTCAACATCCCTGAAGGCGTGCTGGAAGGAAGACCAGTGTTTATCGATTTGGTCTACAATCCCCCTGTGACGAGAAGCATGAAGCTGGCGCGAGACAGAGGCTGCATTGCACACGGAGGACTTGAGATGCTCGTCGGCCAAGGGGCGGAGTCGTTCAGGATATGGACAGGCTGCACTCCGGACCCCAGCGTGATGAGAACGGCCGCCAGGAGGGCTTTGAGATGATGACGGGAGAGGCGGCGAGCAGGGGAGCAGCGACGGTAGTGAACGCCATCGCCTCCGGGAAGGGCGTCGCCTTCGGCATCAGCCTCGAGGTCGATGCTCGCATCCAGCTCGAAACCGGCGACGGCCCCATAGACGTCGACGGTCCGAAGGAGGGGGAGAACCTGGTTACGGACTGCATCAGAGCTACCGCGTCTGTGACAAAGACTGGTCCCGTCCGAGGAAGAGCCGTGATTAGGTCCAACATACCGATATCCAGAGGACTCAAGAGCAGCAGCTCGGTCTCCAACGTTGTCGTCCTTGCTACGCTCAGAGCGGTCGGGAAGGATCTGGACGACGATGCGCTGCTGAACATCGCGATCGACGAGTCCATCCGGGCAGGGGTGACGGTCACGGGAGCGTACGACGATGCTGCGGCGTGCCACTTCGGAGGGCTTGTCGTGACCGACAACGTATCCAGGAGCATCATCAAGAGAGGGGCGTTTGACCCGGAACTCGCTGTCCTGATCCAGGTGCCTGAAGACAGGATAGCGAAGAGCAGCGTTGAACCGGCCCGCTTCGCCGAGCAAGGCGAGGATTTCGAGAACGCGCTCAGACTCGCCGTGAAGGGAGAATACCCCGAGGCGATGGTTCTGAACTCGAGAGCCACGGCTAGGGCGCTCGACCTATCCGACGAAGCGTCGGCTGCCGCAAGGAAGGCGGGAGCCTTTGCCGCCGGCATCACAGGTACGGGGCCAGCGAGCGTCGCCCTGTGCAGGCGCGATAGGGTCAAAGATGTCGAGAAGGCGTTGTCCGTCTTCGACGGCCGCGTCATCAATGCCAGCCTGAACTCGACGCCGTCCCGGGAGGTGGTTCCACGACTATAGTAGTCCGGTCATCGACGGCAAGGGGCACGGTCACAGCGCCACCCTCGAAATCTTACACTCACAGAGCGATGGTCCTCGGAGCGTTGACGAAGGACCGGTTCACGCTGAAGAACCCGTTGTTGTCCGACGACACGAAGGCCACACTGGAGGCGCTGTCCTCCGTCGGGACAGATGTCGATGTCCGTTCAGGAGGGCAGATAAGACTGAAGTGCCAAAAGCTCAAGGCACCGAGAGGGGTGATCGATGTCAGAAACTCGGGGACGACCATCCGGCTGATGAGCGGGATAGCCTCTCTGTTGGACACGCCGATCACCTTGACCGGCGATGCCAGCCTCATAAAACGGCCGATGGCGCCGCTCGTGGACGCCCTCGACCAACTCGGTGCTAGCTGCACTTACATCGGCCAGCTCGGAAGCCCGCCCCTCAGGATCGAGGGACCCATAACCAAGGCCGAGGCGGATATCGACGGAGGCGTCAGCTCGCAGTTCATATCCTCGCTCCTCGTAGCATGCACCCAGAAAAAGACCTCGACTGAGCTGAGAGTGAATGGGCCCATCACTTCCAGGCCTTACGTGGAAATAACCCTCGAGATGCTCGCGCAGTTCGGCGCGAGGGTCGATGAAGGACCATCGGGCTTCGACGTGCCAGGCAGACAGAGGCTACGGAGAGACGATTACACGGTCCCCGGGGACTACTCGTCGGCGGCGTTCATGCTGGCCGCCGGGGCGGTCACCGAAGGAGCTGTGACCGTCAGGCAGCTGGATGCCGAAACGGCGCAGGGAGACAAGGCGATACTTGAACATCTCAGCCGTTTCGGCGCGGAGGTCTCGCGCACTGCACACACAGCGACCGTGAGCGGTGGCAGGCTCGTGGGCACCGAGATCGATGTCGGCGACACCCCCGATCTGTTCCCGGTGCTTGCTGTAGTGGGGGCTGTGGCAGAAGGGAAGACTGTGCTCAGCGGTGGTGTGAACCTGAAGGCGAAGGAGAGCGACCGGATCGCAACGACCACCAAGTTCCTCCAGGACATGGGCGCGAGAATAAGGCCCAGGGAGGACGGATGCGAGATCATCGGCGTGCCTAAGCTGACAGGGGCCACGGTGAACACCCAGGGAGACCACAGGATTCTTATGGCAGCAACTGTTGCTGGCTTGGTATCTGGCACCGAGACAGTCATCAAGGATGAGGAGTCCTTCAAGGTGTCGTATCCCGGCTTCATCAGGGACCTGCACCAGCTGGGATGTCGTGTGGAGGTGAGGAAATGAATATCATCGGATCGGCCTACAAGGTATGCATATTCGGCTCGAGCCACGGTCCATTCATAGGGGGCAGCGTCCAGGGTTGTCCGCACGGGGAGAAGATCTCCACAACCGCCATTCAGATCGAGCTGGACCGGAGAGCGCCCGGCAAGGGGCCGGTGTCGACTCCCAGGAGCGAGAGGGACAGGATAGAGATCGTCTCGGGACTGCACGACGGAAGAGCCACGGGAGCCCCCATAGTGGGACTCGTGAAGAACCGCGACTGCGACTCATCGGCTTACGACGCTTTCAGAAGGGTCCCGAGGCCCGGACACGCAGACTATCCAGCGCTCGTCAAGTACGGCGGCAACAACGATCATCGCGGGGGAGGGCAATTCTCTGGCCGGATGACCGCGGGGCTCGTCTTCGCAGGTGCGGTGGCAAGACAGGTGCTGGAGAGGCGCAAGGTGAGAGTCCTCGCCCAGACGATACAGGTCGGGAAGGTCAGGCTCGAGAAGCAGGTGCCTTTCAGTGCGGCTGAGAAGCTAACCCGAACCAATGCCGTATGCTGCGCTGACAGGGCAGTCGCCGAACGGATGAAGGACGAGATCGTAAAAGCGCACGAGGAAAAAGACAGCGTCGGCGGCATTGTGCGCTGTACTGTGCTCGGAGTTCCAGTCGGAGTGGGCGAACCGTTCTTCGGGTCGATAGAGAGTTCTCTCTCAGCCATGATGTTCTCGATACCGGGCGTGAAGGGCGTAGATTTCGGGGCCGGATTCGCATCCGGGGCGTTGCGAGGGAGCGAGAACAACGACCCGTTCATAATCCGTAACAAGAAGATAGTCACGAAATCGAACAACGCCGGAGGCATACTGGGCGGACTCTCCACAGGCATGCCCATCGAATTCAAGGTGGCGTTCAAACCGACGTCGTCGATCGCTAAGCCACAGATGAGCGTGGACATCGAAGCGAAGAAGCCCATCGAACTCGTCGTCAGCGGTAGGCACGACCCGTGCATAGTGCCAAGGGCAGTGCCTGTGGTCGAGAACTCCGCAGCGGCGGTCATGCTGGATCTGATGCTTCAGGGGGGGTTCATCTGACGAAGATCGAACTCGAATCGCTGCGCGAAGAGATCACACAGGTGGACAGCTCCATCCTGTCGCTCATAGCCAGACGCATGGAGGTCGCCAAGGAGATCGGCCTCACCAAGATGAAGGATGGCGCGGAGGTCAGGGACGCGCCCCGCGAGGAGACGGTGGTGAGGGACTTCGCGGAGAGGGCGAGAACCCTCGGCCTTGACGAGGAGATGGTGAAGACCGTAGCCAACACCATCATCGAGGAGGCGGTCCGGGCCCAGCTCGAGCAGGATTTAAGGCACCTACAGGGGAAGAAGGTCGTCGTCATCGGGGCCGGACGGATGGGTGCGTGGACCGCACGTCTCACCTCGAACCGGGGCGCTGCAGTCTCAGTGCACGACCCGAGAGGGACCCTCGATGGCTACGACAACCTGCGATCGCCCGAACAAGGAGCTGGAGACGCGGATTTCGTCATAGTCGCCAGTCCTCTCGGGACTGCGAAGGAGGACTTGCGGGCACTGTTCTCGGCAAAGCCCTCGGGTATCGTCTTCGACCTCTGCAGCGTGAAGTCCTACCTGAAAGACGTCCTCCGTGAGGGAGTGGCGAACGGCTTCAAGGTCACCAGCGTACATCCGATGTTCGGGCCCGGTGCCGTCACACCGAAAGGGAAGAACGTGCTTGTCTGCAGCTGCGGCTGTGAGGAGGCGGATGCTGCTGCTAGGCTGTTGTTCGAGAACGAAGGCGCTATTGTCACGGATGTCCCCATGGACGACCACGACAGGCTCATCGCCCACGTCCTCGGCGCGCCCCACATGTGCGCTCTGGTATTCGGCAGAGCCGTCTCGAAGTCGGGGCTGTCGTCCAAGGACATTGCCAAGACCCATGGACCGTCGTTCGCAGCGCTATGCACACTCGCTGAGAGCATATCGAAAGAGAGCAGGCGCGTGTATCACGATATCCAGAGGCTGAACCCGCACACGGCGGAGGCGATCAGATCCATCGAGCAAGCGCTGGACGAGCTCAGGAACGCCTCACTGGACGAGGACCCTGCGGGATTCGCGAGGATCATGGATGATGAAAGAGACTTCTTCGGAGGCTGGTTGTGATGACGAAGCGAAAAGCAGCGATACTTGGCTCAAGCGGAATGATCGGACAACGGTTCGCGCACATGCTACACGGACATCCCTATTTCGAAGTCGTCGCATACTGCGCCTCGGACAGGTCGGAGGGAAAGCGGCTATCGGAGGTGTGGAAACTCACGGAAACACAGCTCGACGATGACATCGGACAGCAGGTCATCCGGGCAACCGATGTGGGCAGCCTGGTCGGAGATGGCGTGGAGGTCGTGTTCAGCGGCCTTCCGTCCGATGTGGCAGGAAGCATAGAGGACGAATTGGCGGAGCAGGGCACGGCCGTGTTCTCGAACGCATCGGCCCATAGGACGGACCAGGACACACCGATATTGATACCGGAGATCAACTACGGACATCTGGAAGCTCTTGATGCGCAGAAGAAGCGGAGGAGGAAGGGTGGATTCATCGTCACGAACGCCAACTGCTCTGTGACCGGACTAGCTCTGGGGCTGAAGCCCCTCATCGATTCCTTCGGCTTCGCCGACGTCCATGTCGCCACATATCAGGCGCTATCCGGAGCAGGATATCCAGGCGTCCCCTCTGTAGACGTCCTGGGGAACATCCTCCCCCACATATCCAAAGAAGAGGAGAAGATGAACAGCGAGGGAAGGAAGATACTAGGGTCGTACGAGAACGGTGGGTTCGTGGACTCCGCGGTCAACATACTGGCCAGCTGCACAAGGGTGAACGTGCGGGACGGCCACCTGGAGGCGGTGTTCATCAGGGACAAGAACATGCCCGACGCAGAGGAGATCGCCTCGGCCTTGAACGGGTTCGTCTCGAAGCCTCAGGAGCTGGCGCTTCCCAGCGCACCCGTCAAACCTATCGTCGTCAGGGCCGAGCCGGACAGGCCTCAGCCCCTTCTGGATTCCTTCGCCGGAACGCCGGAGAGGGCGAGAGGCATGGCTGTGACCATCGGCAGGATACGGGCGGAGGCGGACAGCCTCAGATTCTTCCTGCTGGTGCACAACACGATACGCGGAGGCGCCGGTGGCTCTGTCCTGAACGCGGAGCTTGCGCACAGGGAGGGAGTCCTTTGAAGAAGAACAAGAGACCCTCCGGGCCAAAGACTTTCACTGACATCAGCACGAGGGCACGTGACGGCGATGCTGTGGTCATGACCGCCATGGAGTTCAAGGAGTTCGTCAAGACCAATGGTGTCAAGAAGGCGGCGAAGGAGGTCGATATCGTCACGACGGGAACCTTCGGCGCGATGTGCTCCTCAGGGGCGTACTTCAACTTCGGGCATTCCGACCCCCCCATCAAGATGCAGAGGGCTTGGCTCGACGGCATCCCCGCATACGGCGGCCTGGCGGCGGTGGACGTGTACCTCGGAGCGACCGAGCTGGACGACTCGAACAACATGATGCATGGCGGGGCCCACGTGATAGAGGATCTCGTAAGGGGCAGAGCCGTCAGACTGAAGGCCACGGCCCATGCGACGGACTGCTACCCGTTGAAAGAGATAGACACCTATGTCAGCCTCAAGACCATCAATCAGGCGGTGCTCATGAACGTGAGGAACTGCTATCAGAACTACGCGGCCGCGTCGAACACCTCCGGGCGGACCATGTACACCTACATGGGCAAGCTCCTCCCTGAGCTTGGGAACGCAACCTACTGCAGTTCAGGTGAACTCTCACCGCTGCTCAACGACCCGCTCTACCGCACCATCGGCATCGGAAGCCGCATATTCCTCGGCGGCGGCGAGGGGTTCGTGATCTGGGAGGGCACCCAGTTCAACACAGGTGTGGAACGCACACCGAACGGCGTACCCAAGAGGCCGGCAGGGTCCCTCGCGGTCCTCGGAGACCTCAAGCAGATGACGCCGGAATTCGTGAAGGGACTGACGTTCACTAGGTACGGAGCGACCCTCGGGTTGGGCATCGGTGTGCCCATACCGATCCTGGACGAGGACATGGCCAAGGCGTGTGCCGTCACGGACAAGGACATCTCCACAGCGATATTCGATTACGCCCAGCAGACGAGGGCCCGACCGGTCTTGGCCGAGGTGACATACGCGCAGCTCGGTTCCGGAGAGGTCGATATCAAGGGAAGGCGAGTGCCGACATCCCCACTCTCCAGCATATACAAGGCGAGGAAGATCGCCGAGCTACTGAAGAAGAGCGTCGCGAAGGGGGATTTCGTCCTGACGGAGCCTGTCCAGCGGCTGCCGCTCGATAGGTCGTTCAAACCTCTCGACACGAGAAGTGAGAAGGAGGCGATGAAGTGAAGACCAAGCTCGTGTTGAACTTCAACCCTGAGGCATCCAACCTACCGATCACACACAACCTCACCGCGAAGTATGGCCTCCTGGTCAACATCCTCCGCGCGGAGATAGATGAGGTGGGCGGGAAGATGGTCATAGAGGTATCGGGGAAAGCCGACAGCATCAAGACGGGCATCAGCTACCTCAAGGAGGCGGGGGTAGGGGTCCGGCCGATAAAGGAGGGCGTTAGAAGGGACGACGAGGCATGCACCCACTGTGGCGTGTGCATATCCATCTGCCCCACCAAGGCTCTGATCCTCGACAGTAAGACGCACAAGGTGATATTCAAGGAGGAGAAGTGCGTCGCTTGCGGAGTCTGCATCGACGCATGCCCTCCCCGCGCGATGGAGATATTGATATGAGCGGGTTCGTGAGCTCCAGGTTCGAGATCGGGGAGACCGCAGCGACGATCGCGGGTGACTCGACGCACATCCCGAGGGCCACGGAAGCGATAGCCAGGACCAGAGACGACATCGAGCGCCAGATAGCCGGGGACCCCTTCTTCCTGACCACATTCGAGCCGTACGACCGCAGGTACGCGAACAGCGAGGTCACAAGACGGATGTGCGAGGCGTCGTTCTCAGCAGGGGTCGGGCCCATGGCGACCGTGGCGGGAACGATCGCACAGCTGGCCCTGGAGGCGATGGTGGAGGACGGCTGCGAGCACGGCTGGGTCGACAACGGCGGGGACATCGCACTCTCCCTTCACAAGCCGACCGTGGTCGAGGTCTTCTGCGAGCCTGGTTCGACCGATGCCTTCGGATTCGAGATCGGCCCCACGGATGGCATCATCGGAGTATGCTCGTCCAGCGGCAGGCTCGGGCACTCGATAAGCCTGGGCAGAGCGGATGTGGCAGTGGCCATCGCGGAGTCCGCGATACTTGCGGACGCGCTTGCGACCTCTATGTGCAACGCCGTCAGGACATGGGCGGACCTGTCCACTTGTTTCGAATCGTTCACCCACATAGACGGATTCATCGGCGGTCTCGTGGTGCTCGACGGAGATGTCGCCACGGGAGGGCGCGTGCCCAGGATCATCGACCTGGAGCACAACCCTGACAAGGTCACAGCTCATAGCAGGATGTCATCATCCTCGTACACAGGGAATGGGCTGCGGATCGTAGAAACAGGTCAAGAGGTGATATCCTGAAAGTCATGAAGTTTGGAGGCACATGCCTCGGAACGGAGGACGCCCTTCGTAGAGTATCGAGAGTCGTGAAGGGCGAGAAGGAGAAGAAGGTGGTCACGGTCTCGGCAGCGTCCGGAGTCACCAACTCACTGAAGGAGTTCGTGTCTGCACCTAGACAGGAGAAAGAGATCGATGACATCCTACTCAAACTCAAGCTGAGGCATGTGGAGCTCCTGCCCAAGCGCAACGGAGGTGCCAGAAGAGAAGCGCTCGAGATGATGGAGAAGAAGATCACAAAGCTCGACCGGCTTCTCTACGGCGTCACCTACACGGAGGAGCTCACACCTCGGACTCACGACCTCATCCTGAGCGCGGGCGAGAGGCTCTCAGCAGTCGTCGTAGCAGCCCGTCTGTCCCACGCTGGAATGGACGCCATCCCGATGGAGACGGACGCCCTCGGGCTCGTGACGAACAACGAGCACTTCAATGCCGTCGCGATCCTTGGGGAGTGCGAGAAGAACCTCGGGCCGACCCTCAAGAATACCGTGGACAAGGGCATGATTCCGGTCGTCACGGGCTTCTTCGGCATAACCCAGAACGGCCACGTCTCGACATTCGGCAGGAGCGGAACGGACTACACCGCCGCCGTCATCGCATACTCCGTCAAATCCGGACCAGTGGAGATCTGGAAGGAGGTCGACGGATTCATGAGCGCCGACCCCAGGGTGGTGAAGAAGGCATTTGTGATCGACCGCCTCTCGTACGAGGAGGCCGCTGAGTTGGCGTATTTCGGCGCTCAGGTGCTCCATCCGCGAGCGGTGCAGCCTGCGAGACTGCGCGGGATAAACGTCGTCATCAAGAACCTGTACGATGTGAAATCCCCCGGCACGATCATCGGCAACAGCAGGGCCGCGAGGAAAGACGTGATCAAGAGCGTCTCGAGCGTCCCCAAGGTGGCAACGCTGAAGGTGTACGACACAGGGGCAGGATACAAATCAGGATTCCTCTCGGACATATCGACCTGCCTCGCAAAGGAGGGTGTCAACGTGTTCTCGGCCACGACCTCTCAGACATGCGTCGCTGTGATAATCGACGAGGAAGACATCTATGCCGCCAACAGGGCGGTCAAATCGATCATGGGAGGCGTCGGAGAGAGCTACGAGATCGAGACCGGAAAGGCCCTCATCTGTGCGGTCGGGGAAGGGCTCGGAAACGCGAAGGGGGTCGCCGCGAGGGTGTTCAAGGCCGTCGCGTCCAAAGACGTCAACGTCGAGCTGATATCAGCAGGTGCTTCCACGGTCGCGTACCACTTCACCGTCAGCCAGAATGACATGAAGAGGACCGTAGTCGAGATCCATAGGGAATTCTTCGGGTACGCGTAAGCATACCACGGAGAAGCATGTATGTTCTGCACGCCCGGGTTCAGAGGATCTCTACGAATGTTGAGTTCATGGCCGAGCAACGGTCATAGCGCTGCACGAAATCCGTTGCCAGCACGTTCACGCTGGAGCCGCCTGATAATTTGGGCCACAGGGCGGAGTATGAGAGCAACACCCCGTCCAGGACAGCATCCGACATCTCTACTTTGACAGGCGTCTCACCGAACTCGTTCCTAAGGGTCACCATCGTCCCGGGATCTAGCCGTTCGTTCTTCATGTCCTTCGGTGAGATGTAGACCACAGGCTCCAGCTCAGGATGCCTGTCGTGGTACTGCGACCGGCAAAGGAGCATGTGCACGGGGGTGATCAATTGATAGGGAAGCTCACCCTTGACCTCGACGTGCATAGGCAGCCCGCCGAGGCCCTCCGCCTCGGCCGATGCCGAGTAAAGCTCGATCTTCTTCGTCGGGGTCTGATAGATGTCCCGGCTGGGCACTTTGATCTTTAGGAAGCCTTTCTTCTTGAACGACTCGTAACGGCCGTCTACCTGCTTGCTCTTCGAGATCAACTTCTCGGCGATCTTCTCGTCCTCTTCGAAGAGTGCCTTCGCCGTTAGCCCCATCTCAGAGGCGAGCGCACGGAACAGGTCGGTGTTGCACCTGCAATCACCGAGCGGCTCGATCGCCTTCTCGTTGAGGCCCAGGTACTGATGGAAGTAGGAATCGTTTATGTCGAAGTGCTCGAAGCAGGTCGTAGCAGGCAGTACCAGGTCGGCGCAGTCAGCGGTGTCTGTCATGAACAGGTCGTGCACGACGACGAACACATCGTCGCGCATGAATCCCTTTCTCACGAGCTGCTGGTTGGGCAGCGTGGCGAGCGGGTTGGAGTTGTAGACGAACAAGAGCTTCACCTTGCCGGACTCCAGAGTCCTCCCGAAGTCCGTCATCCCGTAATGCTCCTTCATCCTCGAAGTGAGGTGCGTCCCCTCAAGGTAGTCGACATCATACCAATCCAAGTCTGTGGAGTAGAAGAAACCCCTCTTCTCGCCGATCAGCGCGGGCATGGCGCTTATCGCCCGGACCATGTCCCCGCCGTTCCTGTTGCGCTGCATCCCATAGCCCATCATGATGCAGCTCGGGCGCATCGACACGTAGTCGGCTATGAAGTCCTCGATAGCCCCTATCTTCAAGCCTGTGGTGCTCGAGATGCTCTTCATGTCGAATTTTTTCGCAATCTCCGCCAACCTGTCGAACCCGGTCGTGTTGAGCTCGAGGAACTCCTCGTTGTGAAGCCTGTTCTCGACGAGGTGGTTGATGCATCCGAGAGCGAGTACCGCATCCGTAGTCGGTCGTAGCTGGAGATGAGTCCCCAGCTCGGCAGTCTCAGTCTTGATCGGGTCGATGACGTATATCTTGGCCCCCGCCTTACTGGCCCTCTTGAGCATCTTATAGCCGTGAGGACTCGACCATGCAGGGTTCATGCCCCAGACGATGATCAACCTGCACTTCTCTATCTCATCCGGGAGCATCGCGAGGGACGAGCCGTACATGACCTCCAAGGCTTTCGCGCCAGCGCTGGAGCAGATCGTATCATCGACCTTCCCGGCCCCGATCGCGTTGAAGAACCGGCTCGGGAAGTGGCGCTGTATCAAACCCTTGTTCCCAGCGTACCCATACTGGACGACCGAACCTGTTCCGAACTCGGACGACCTACTCTTGATCTCGTCGGTCACGGTTCTGAGGGCCTCCTTCCAGGATATCCTCTCGAACTCACCTTCGCCCTTCTTTCCAACGCGCCTCAACGGATGCAGGACTCTCTCCTTGGAGTAGACGTGACGGCTGATGAGATCTTTCATCTTCGGACAAAGCATCTTCTTCGTGAAAGGGTGCTTGCCGTTGGGTTCGATGGAATGGAGTTTGCCCATTCGAACGCGTGTGACCATCGAGCAGGTATCGTAACAATCCCTGGGACAACTGTTGAAGATGTACATGACAGGTCCTCGAGGTAGCGGGCGCGGGTCGCTCAAGCGTATAGAGGTTCGTACTTGAATTTATATCTTGGCCAGTCCAAGGCGGCCACAGATATTCTCATCGTCAGCCACGGTTCATCAGCGGCAAGCCGTCAGGTCACGACCGAGGATGGGGCCAACGGTCCGACATGAACAGTTCGGACGATGTCTTCCTCTCCTGGGCGGGGGGAGTCTGCTCCGGGTATCCCAGCGTCATGCAGATCGGGACCTCCCTGTCCAGAGGTATGTCCAGGATCCCCTTCAAACCGTCTGGGTCGAAATCGCCTATCCAACAGGTGCCCAGCCCGAGCTCGACCGCTCGTAGAGAGAGATGGTCGAGGGCTATGGTCACATCGATCGGAGAGAGCGACGCTCCAGGCACCTCAACGCCGACAAGGAACGCCGAGCACTCGCCCACGAACGTCTGGTTACCGGTCACAGGGACCAAGCTCCGAAGCAGTTCCTTATCCGTGACGACCACGATGTTCCAGTCCTGGCTGTTGTTCGCCGATGGCGAAAGCCGCGCCGAATCGAGTAGCTGCTCCAGAACGTCTGACGGGATCTCCTTCTGTTCGTACTTCCTGATACTCCTTCTCGCTCCTATCGCCTCAATAACGTCCATGCAACCAACTCCTACTTCACCAACTCGCCTATCGTCCTGTAGTCTCCCCAGTACAGTATCATGTCACGCTTGTGATAGTCTTCGCGCCGTCTAGCCGCGACGATCTCTCCGATGAACCATGTATGATCCCCGGTTTCGAACACATCGGTCTTGACGCACTCGATATTAACCGGGCACTCCGCTATCAACGGTGCGGACACCTTCTCGGCTCGTTCCCTGGTCAGGCCAGCAGCCTCGAACTTGTCGACCTTGCGCCCGGACTTGGCGCCACAGACCTTGACCGCACGCAACATCGACTTGTCAGGAATGTTGAGTGCGAAATCCTTGCTTGCGTGGAACAGGCCATAGCTGAACCGCTCCGGAGCGATTCCAACCCCGATCAGCGGAGGGGAGAACGAGAACAGATGGCATAGGGCTAAGGTGATGATGTTGTCCTTCTCGCCGCCGACCGTGCCGAGCACGACGGGGAACCCAGAGAATTCGTCCTGCGCGTCGGATGGCGACAGCTCCTGTTTTGTCATATCCTCACCAGCAATGGACTACCTCACTCACCAAGGAACTTTCCGTAATCCTCGGCGGACATCAGCGACGCAAGGCCTGAGACGTCGGCCATCTCGATTACCGCTATCCATCCGCCGCCGTAGGGGTCTGTGTTCAGCAGCTCGGGCGAATCCACCAACTTGTCGTTGACCTCTCGAACGACTCCGGACACAGGTGCGAGCACCTCCGACACCGTCTTCACCGACTCCACGTTGGCGACCACTTCACCGGCGCCAATCTCCTGGCCGATAGTCGGCAAATCAACAAAGACGATCTCAGTGAGCTCGTGCTGCGCATGATCAGTCAGTCCAATCCTCGCGAGCTTACCATCAACCTTGACATACTCGTGATTCTTCGTGTATCTGACACCCGGCAGAACCTCGGACATCTCCTGATTCCCCCTATGGTCGATGCATGAGTTTAGCCGAATTTATAAGTTGCTACGCGTAGCCAGGCGGATGCTTCACTGGTGTCGATTTGAAGGGATTCTCGCTCGTAACATCATTCAGAGCGCCCCCCGGAGCATGGCCCTGCATACAATTGAGAAAAGGCCATTAGGGGCGGAAGAGGATCCCGACGGAGGGCTCAGGATCAGCGTGTCTTCTCGCGAATATCCTTAACGACAATCGCGGGGTAGCAGCTCTTGTTGAATTCGGGGCATCCGATGCATCCGTCGAGCGTCTTCGGCCCTTTCTCCTTCTCTCCAAGAACTCTGAAGCCGATACTCCTGTAGAACTCGGGAGCTCTGGCCTTTGCCCATAGCTCGGTCATCCCCCGAGCTCTTGCTTCGTCCTCCACAAGCGCCACGAGCGAGGTTCCCACCCCTCTCATTCTCACGCTGGAATCGACCGCGACCCATTCGAGAAAGTGCTGTCCATCCTCATACTCTAGCGCTGCAGAGCCCATCAATCGCCCGTCAAGATAGTACCCGAAAGCGGCGACAATATCCTCTGTGGACTTCTCCTTCGAATCCATGCCAGCTCGGATGGCGAGTTCTTTCACTGCTTCATAATCCTGTGTTCGCTTGAATGATTGTGTGCCGTTGGGAGCGCTCTCCATCGTCCACGCTGAGGAACGACTGTGGCTTATGCTTTTGCCATGACTGACTTGCGACCCGCCCTGTGACAATTGAAATGGTCTCTACGCCCGACACAGCGCAAGTTACTGAACTCGGGACGCTAACTACTGAAGGTGAAGACTCCACAGGGTCCACATCCCCTTCTAGATTCAACCATGAAGGGTAATCAACTCAACAAGGCGTCCACGCACTCGGCGAACACGGCTGTGTGCCTATCGACATCCCTCACTACCGTAGAGGGCGAGATCAGGGCCATGTTGTGGAACGGCGTCATTAGAATGTTCCTGTTGAGCAACATTAGGTGCAGCAACTTCTCGAGTTCGGCATCCTTCGCCGCATCGGCCTCAGCCCCGTTCCTTGGCGCGTCCGGGCAGAAGTGATACTCGATACGTACCCCCAGACGAGCGACATGCCACGGGACTTCCCTGCTCCTGATAACATCGCCGACACCCTTCTCGAACCGTTCGGCCAACGGCATCATCCTTTCGAAAACCTGCCGGGTGATAACCTTCTCCAGAGTCGCCCTCATAGCGGCGACTGCGAGCGCGTTGCCTGTCAACGTTCCTCCGAGCCCGCTCTCATCCGTGCCGTCACTCAATATCCGTTCCATCACCCTGTCAGATACGTGCTGACTCACGCCGAACGCAGCGACCGGCACCCCGCTCGCGAGCGGCTTGCCCAAAGTAATCATATCGGGCTTGAGGCCATGGGCCCCTGTGTAACCTCCCACGCCACAGCATAGAGTATGTGTCTCGTCTATGATCAGGAGAGTTCCGGTCTCATTCGTCAGCCTCCTAAGCTCATCGTGATATCCTGGGTCCGGGAGTATGATTCCCCGATTCGTCATCGCCGGCTCCATCAGGACGCATGCGACATCCTCAGGCAAGAGCGCCCTCTCCAGCGAATCTACGTCGTTGAACTGTACGGCCTTTGTTGTCGTCGACGGAGGCACAGGCGGGCCTATGTTCCCTCCTCGTGGAACGACCACTCCGCGCTCCAGGTCGATGAGGGTCTCATCCACTGTGCCGTGGTAGCAGCCGTGCACCACGAGGACATACTTCCTCTTCGTAACCTCCCTCGCGAGCCTGATTGAGAACCTGTTCGCGTCGGTGGCGGTCATAGCTACCTGCCAGTACGGCAGTCCAAACCTCCGAGACAGCTCCTCACCGACCCAGACCGAATCCTCGGTCGGAAGCATCATCGTGATCCCTCGAGATACCTGCCTACGCACCGCATCGACCACCGGCTTCGGTGAATGGCCGAACATAGAACCGGTATCGCCGAGACATAAGTCGAGGTATCTGTTACCGTCCACGTCCCGTATGAAGGCGCCCCGCGCCTCGGCAACGAAGACAGGGCACGGTCCCGCCCATCGGACCATCCAGTTCATGGGGACCCCGGCGAGTAGGGAGCCCTTGGCCCTCTCGAACAAATTCTTTGACTTCTTGTGCGTCTTAAGGAACCTTGCGGTCTCGTCAGCCATGAGTTCCTTTATACGACTGCGGTCAATCTGAGCCAAGATATGCAACCTCCTCGGAGCGGTTCTTGAATCACGCATACAGGGTATATATTTTGTCTCAATTGGCTGCATCAGTACTCGTCAGGACGGCCGCATATGAACAACTACAGTGGGCTCAAATATGGCCAGGAACAGCACAGGATCGCTGCAAGGGCCAGAAGCGAAAGCGCCGCGTTAGTGACGGGGTCATCATACCTCACCGGCCCCCTCAACCTCCGCATGGACAACGGGAAGAGGAGCCTGCAACCCTGCTTCGTCAGTGAATCCTCCGCTGCGTGAAGGAAGGACGCCGCGAAGGCCGTGACCGAGGATGCCACGACAAAGTCCTGACCCTCGAAGAGACCGAACTTGGATAGCACCATCAGAGCGACGACGTACCAGGTGGCAGCCATGCAGACCGCCGCCAACAGACTGTGCGATCCTGCAGACCTGTGGGCCCGAGGCCACAACGGAGTGAGCATGACATCGAAGTCGGGAAGCACACCGAACAGGCCGCCTACGAGAATCATCTCCAAATGACCGAATCCCGCGAGGGCCGAGACGGCGGCTCCAGCTGCCATACCTGAGAGAAGATGTGTAGTTCGCCTCGTGTGAATGCACCCCGTAGAACGCTCGTTGTCACCGCAGCAATCGAGTATAGCCATAATGAAGTTTGTCCAGCTTCAGCGGAGCGGATAGGAAGAGTTATCTATTTCAATCCTGATTGCTCGAACAAGGGGAGATTGGTGTGTTAGATAAGAAGAGTCTGGCGTTCCTTGAGGAGTTGGTGAACAGCTTCGGACCTACGGGATTCGAGAAGGAGCCTGCGCGAATCGTGAAGAACTACGTGACCAAGTACTCGGATAGGATATCCACCGACAAGCTGGGTTCGTTGCTCTTCACGAAGAAGGGCAAGTCTGACAAGCCGGTCGTCCTTCTGCCCGGACACATCGACGAGGTCGGATTCATAGTGTCCTCCGTGAACAAGCTCGGATTCCTAACATTCAATCCACTTGGCGGCTGGTTCGACCAGGTGCTTCTCGGGCAGAGAGTGAAGATCAGAACCTCCAAGGGAATAGTCCTGGGAATAATCGCGGCCAAACCACCCCACCTGCTACCGGCGGATGAAAGGTCGAAGGTAGTCGTGAAGGAGAAGATGTTCATAGACATCGGTGCCTCCAACGAGGAAGAGGCGAAGGCGATGGGCGTCCGGATAGGCAACCCGGTCATGCCGGACTCTTGCTTCTCGACACTGGAGAAGAAGGTCTACCGGGATGGAAAGAGAAAGGGGTCCGACGTGATCGCGATCGGCAAAGCGTTTGACGACAGGATCGGGACTTTCGTCGCGGCGGAGGTCGTGCGGGCGCTGAAAGAGAAGAATATCCCCCATCCGAACACCGTCGTAGGCGCAGCGACTACCCAGGAGGAAGTCGGCCTTCGAGGAGCAAGGACGGCGGCGTATGTCGTCAAACCGGATGTCTGCCTGACTATAGAGGTGGACATTGCGGGCGATGTCCCGGGTATAGAGCCGAACGAAGCCCCCACGAAGATTGGGCTGGGACCTTCGATCTCGACATACGATTCATCGATGATACCGAACCAAGAACTACTGGACTTCGTGCTGGACACTGCCAAGAAGGCCAAGATACCGTATCAGCTTTCACAGATGTCCAGAGGAGGGACCGACGCGGGCATCATACACATATCGAACGCGGGATGTCCGAGTCTGGTGGTGGGAGTGCCTACGAGACACATACATTCCCATGCAGGCATTCTGAGCTTATCGGACGCGGAGAACGCGATCAAGCTACTCATCGAGGTAGTGAAGAAACTGGACAAGAAGAAGGCCGACGGATTCACGGCCATCTGAGTCGAAGGGCATCCAAATGGCGGAGATACTAGATCCAATCCTTACCAAGGATCTGGCGGAAGCGAAGGCAGCGCTTGCCAGACATGGCATAGTGATCATACGCTATGTGGAGACCGACCTGGAACCTGCCATGATGACCGAGGTTAAGAACTCGATATCATCCTCGCCCGGAGTCCTGAGGGAGATGGACGAGGACGAGTTCGACAAGTTGATGGAGGGCCTTAGAAAGGCAGCGATGAAATCATCCAAGGACCTCGTCAGACTACACACCCGACTCCTGGCCCAGCTGGGCACGGAGCATGTGGAAGACCTCGTGAAGGAGCTGGACGGCATCAACACACTCTTCACATGGAAACGGGTCTCCAAAGCCATCGACCCAGTGAACAGAAGGCTGGTCAAGGCAGGATTCGACGAGATCCACTTGTCGGGTGCCGAGGCGTTATCGGATGCGTTCGCCCTTGAGTTGAACGAGAAGTGGCCAGTCGCTTTCGGTCGGTTCAAAGACCTCGCGAGGGATGCGGCGAAGAAGTTCGCAGTTCCCCCCACCAAGACCCCGCCGACAAAGAAGGCCCCTCCGAAGAAGCGGACCAGGTCAAGCAAGAAGAGGTGACCACTGGATGGCAGTCCTGTCTGATTCTGACATTCTCAGCCTGATTGAGAACCAAACGCTGAAGATAGAGGGGTTCGCCGAGAGGAACCTGACCCCAAACGGATACGATGTGACCATCGACGAGGTCTGGCTGCCAGGGACGGATATGAGGATCAGGGAGGGAGTGGCGGAGATACCACCTCGCGAGTGGTTCGTCATCGGAACAAAGGAGTTCCTCGAGCTGCCGTTGGACATCATAGGCGGGATATGGATCCGGACCACATGGGTGAGAAAGGGCATATTGTCCTCTTTTGGACGAATTGATGCTGGATTCCACGGCAATCTTACCTTTTCTGCCTATAACGCGTCCGCAGCGCCGGTCGAGATCCCGATTGGCGAGAGATTCGCTCAGGTCGTGTTCGAAGAGCTCAGGTCGGCGGCCTCGAAAGGGTACCACGACAGGTCGGGCAACTACCAAGGGCAGAGGGGGATCACCCTGAAGCCGAACGACCCTCAGAGAAATGACAGGTCGAAAGCATAGAAGTTGAGGGACGGCGAGTAGCTCTTGACATTCCTGCGAGCGAGCAGCTTCATCACCCTGCCCTCCTTCACTGCCAGCGACCGCATCTCGTCCATCCTGTTATCGAGCTCCGTATCTTCCATTATCTCGTAGAAGTGGATCGTGCCACCCGGCTTCAGCGCACGGATCGCATCAGGGAGGAAGTCGTTAGCGCTGTGAGGGAGGTTCATGATTATCCTGTCGGCAGCCTCAAGGTCGCCTATCCTCTCCCGCGCGTCCCCCAGAACCGGTTTGACGGTCTTGACCTTGTTCAACTCTATGTTCTCCTCCAGATATCTAATCGCATCGGGGTTTGAGTCGATGGCATATACGATACGTGGGGCACGCGTCTTCGCGATCATTATGGAGAATGGCCCTACGCCTGCGAACATGTCTATGACCGTCTCGTCCGGGCATACCTGGTTCGCCACCGTCTCCCTCTCCGTCGCGAGGCGAGGCGAGAAGAACACTTTGGAGACATCCATCTTGAAAACAAGGCCATATTCCTTGTGTACGGTCTCGAGGTCCTTCTCCCCTGCAACCACCTTGACCCCGCGTGTCCTGAACTCGTCCGTCACTCCCACATCGATGCACACCGTGCTGACCGCCTTCTGGGCCGCGATTATGGCCTTGCCGATCTTGGAAGCATGAGTAAGCACTTCGTCGGAGATCTTCACGATGGCGATCGAGCCCAGCACATCGTATGATGAGGGCAGATACCTGCGCAGGTCGTCCGGAAGGTCAACGAGCAGCCTGTAGTCCTTGATCTGTTCTTTGGTCTCTTGGAAGTTCATGGTCTCGACAGGGTAGCAGAGGTCCACTCTCTGGGTGATAGGAAGGTAGACGTTGTGCGAATCGGAACGTATCTGGAGCTCCTTCTTCAGGAGTCCCTTTGACATCAGCTTCTGCCTTACGGGCTCAGCCTTCTTCTTAGGAACCACGACACAGAGGGACTTCATCCGCACGCAAATCGGCTTCCGAGATAGATAAGACATGGGGTGGCGCATGCCCACAGAAGAGTACAATTACCCCTGCCAGCAATCACTTCTCGATATCCATGCCCGATCGGTTCAAAGGAAGGCTCGTCCTCGTGGGACTGGGGTTGCATGACGAGAAGGACGTGACGGTCCGTGGGCTGGAGGAGATCAGGAGTGCAGATGTCGTCTTCTCAGAGCGTTACACCTCGAGGCTGTGCGAGGGCGCAATCTCAAGGCTCTCGGAGACTACTGGAAGAGAAATTCAGATGCTGACCAGGGAGGATGTAGAGGATGCCTCTGTGATACTCGAAGCCTGCAAGCGAAAGCGAGCCGCCATGCTCGTCGTCGGCGACCCGCTCACCGCGACGACACACATAGATCTGAGGTTGAGGGCGGAGAAGGATTCGATCGAGACCGCGGTTGTCCATGCCCCGTCGGTGCTCACGGCCGTCCCAGGTCTTCTTGGGCTCCAGCACTACAAGTTCGGGCGCGTCACCACGCTGCCTTTCCCCCATGAAGGGCATCTTCCGACCAGCCCGTGCGAGATGATCATTGACAACCTCGAGAGAGGCCTTCACTCCTTGGTGTTGCTTGACATCGATTCCGAGAACGACCGTTATATGACTGCCAACGAGGGAATGCGATTCCTCCTGGAGATGTCAAGCAAGCTGGAGAGGGCGGAAGCCATCTCATCGGAGACGCTCGTGTGCGTCGTCGCCAGGGCTGGTGCTCCAGATTGTATTGTGGCCGCAGGAAGGCTCGAGGACATGGGACTCCGTGACTTCGGCCAGCCCCTGCATACGATCGTAGTCCCAGGACACCTCCACTTCATGGAGGAAGAGGCACTTCAGACATTTGCTGGAGCTCGAAAATTCTCGGCCGATAAAGATGACAGCCAACCCATTTGATCCAATCAGGAACCTCCATGTTCGAATTGTATCTCTAAAAGCTTAAAGCGTTCCAGGGCGGACACGCCGCGACTTGGAGAGTTGAAGTTCAGACGTCGGCATCCAGAGAATACTTGCGATAGGCCCCTGAGCACGGGTTCGTCGGGCAGATGTGCGCTTCAAGCCTAGATAGGTCGAATATCACGGCGAAAATCGTTGCGCTTCTATCCTTCGGGCCCTGGGACTCGTCCGCGTGACAGCATATGGACCCCGGATGATTGAAGTGGTCCTTTGTAATGGATTTGAGGGTTTCCACCGTAACTTCTCCGAGGCTATCTCTGAGAAGCCTTCGCGCCCTGTAATATCTAAGAAGGGTCGAAGGGGCGTTTCCAGGTGAGCATCCAGAAGGAGATGTGAACGCGGTCTCATGCTTCGTCATCCTTTCCGTGAGGTAATGGTTGGTATGCACTAACCAACCATCCTCGGCATGTATGACCGAGAAATCGGTGGCCGATCCTTCTATGCTGAACATCTCCCCCGAACCGTGACAGATATTGTAATTGTAGCTGGACGCTCGTCTGTCGGGAAACGCTGCGGCAATCGCATCACCGACTGACGTGGAGGCAAGTATTCGTCGGGCGGTGAACATCTTCGGTATTCCTATTCGGTCATCGTCTGGGTAGAGTGAGTTGCCCGAGAAGCTTATTCCCTCGCTGTTCATTCCGCAATCGATCTCGGCACCGGAGAGGGACATTGCAAGGAAGCTCGGGCCGCTCCTCGGCCTTCCCCTGATGAGCACTGCGTGGCCAGCATAGTCCGGCATCCAGTCTTCTGTGTGGGCAGAGAACACTGATCCGTCGGCAGTCACGTCCGCGTTGACTGCAATGTCCGTGCAGAAACCTTTCTCGTCAAGGCAGAAGTGAACGAAAAGCTCGTCGAAGCTCAAGCCTGCAGCTTCAGCGTATCCCTTGAGGAAATCAATATAGTCTGAGTCATAATCCTCGGCGTACGGCAGGTACTTCGAGGCCAGAGCTTTCCCTTTTCTCATGTCCATACCCATCAGCTTGAGCCGCACTCTGAGCATCCTCATCATGCCCTTGGCGAGGTCTCGGCATTCCTCACCTGACTTCGCCCCCATAGACCGGGGCGATCCTGAAACGTCCACGACTCTGAGATTCGTCCGCGATTGCACTTGCTTCCCACCTGTGCGTCGACGATAGCACTAAGGACATAACCTTTTCAGGAAGTGGAGCGGCCTCGTGATTCAAAATTATGGGGCGTCGACCCGCGTGTGTTGCGGGAGCGCAATCAACTGCTTGATAATTGTAAATGAAGACTTGTTACAATCAGGAGCCATATCTCTCGGTCTAGGGTGGCCTACATAGTACGAGGCTCAGGCGTATCTTGTCGCCGAGGGTGCCGTCGGAGTAGCTCCCGTGGATCATCCTCACCTCTCCCAGCCTCGCATGAAGGAGCTCGACGATCTCACCGAATTCTCTGTCCCACGGGTCGGCGGCGGAATAGACGACTATCGCCGCCTCAGTCTGCTCCAGCCCGAAGTCGAACCATGGGGAGGATAGCGCTTCGTCCACGACTTTGACCACTCGCTCATCGCCTCGGGCAATGCCGAGGCCCAGCCTTCCTCTTACAGCGCCGCCAACCGTTCCCCTCAGGACCTTCGCGTCCTTCCTGGTTCCGGCCGCCAGCAGATCGATGATTGGGCGATGCATTATCCCGTTCATTATGGCGAAGGCCCTCGAGAGTGGCAGATTGGGAGCCATGCTAGATAGCGCATCGTTGCTGAACTCGATCATCATGTCGACATCAGTCATTATCCGCTCGGTGTAGATGTCCGCGAGTGTGCGCCTCCTCTCACTTTCTGCGGAGAACGGACCAGCAGTCAGCGCCACCGACAAGACCCCGTTCGCCCTGGCAAATGAGGAGACTACGGCGGTTCCAACACTGCCAGTTAGACCGCCCAACCCGGCCATCATGAACATGATATCGAGCCCTTTGACGGATATCCCGACCTCCTCGGCAATCACTGATGGCATCTGCTTTATGACTGAAACATCGGTCTGTGCCAGTCCCACGAGCTTCTGCGGCGATATCAGCACCTTCTCATCCGCATCCGACCTGTCGAGGTCTGCCTGCGACGATGAGAATGCTACGGGCGGTACGGGCGAGCGCTCGATCATGTTGCACCCCGCACTCCCGATCCCGGCCACCTTGGCCCTCCACGGCTCATCGCCCCGGAACTGGGAGAAGGTTACATCCCTGCCTGCCATCTACACGTTCATGCGAGTCCGTCGATTTAACCTTTCAGAAGGTTTGTCATACACGGCTCTGAAGGTCAGGAACCAGCCTTAAGTAACCGTAGGAGCATGCCGCCTTGAGAGGCCAAAGAAAGCCCGCGTTGGCGACGAGCCAGTCGGCGGGAGTTGAGGAGTGAAGAAAGGGGCCTGCGGAGACCTGTGAGCATATGGCGGATCTTCAGCTCGATTTCGAGATGAGTATTGCCGCAGTGGTCGTAGCCATGGCATTCATCATACTACCGTTCCGCCGACGCAGGCAGCCGCACAACCTGGGATACATGACCGCGGACGCCACCCCCGCACGTCTCCTCAAGTTCGTTCGGGAGTCTGTGGAATTTCCAGGCGAACTGAGAATGACTTCCGAAGCCATCGAGGCAATGGAAGGTACGAGCAGATGAGATTAATCCACATCTCGGATACGCATCTTGGTCTTTCGGCGTACACCAAGACAGACCCTGCATCGGGGATGAACCAGCGAGAGGCAGATTTCTACGCCGCGTTCGTACAAGGAGTGGACCGAGCCATCGAGCTCAGACCAGACCTAGTGGTGCACTCAGGCGACCTGTTCGACACGGTTCGTCCCCAGAACCGTGCCATCGATGTCGCTCTCAAGCAACTCATCAAACTCTCGGAGGCGGGAATCGATGTGGTGTTGATAAGCGGAAACCACTCGACACCGAGGCTACTGGAGACGGGCAACATATTCAGAATCTTCGAGCACCTTGACAATATACACCCGATTCATGAACCGGGAGTAACAACCGTCGTCTCCGGAGACACGACCGTTCATGCGGTGCCGCACTCTGCCAACCCACCGATGAGTGCAGCCCTCGCTCAACTACGGCCGTCGCGGGAAACGAAGTACAACTTGCTGGCCCTCCACGCAGGCATAGACGGATCCAGCAGGTACAAGATGGACGAGTTCAACGAACAAATAGTCACCCCGAAGATGATCCCGGAGGAGATGGACTACGTAGCGCTTGGCCACTTCCACAGATTCTCCGAGGTCCGGAAGATGATGTATTACTCCGGGTCGACTGAGAGGAATGGGTTCGGAGAAGTGGGGCAGCAGAAAGGGTTCGTGGAGGTCGACCTCGAACGCGAGTTGGTGAAATTCCATGAGCTCAAGACGAGAGACATGATCGACCTATCACCGGTAGACGCGAAGAGCCTCACCGCCACGGAGATCACGGCGGACGTGAGACGGAGGATTGAAGAGGATGGCCTCTCAGGGAAAATTGCGAGACTCATCGTTAGCAACGTGGCAACAGAGGCACTTCGTTCGCTCGACGTCCCGGCAATGAGACGATATGGAGCGGCCGCCCTTCACTTCGAGCTGAAGGTCGAGCGCGCAGAAGCGACAAGGCATATCGGCACAGACTCGGCAACGATAGGCACCCTAGCGAACGAGTACAGGCGGTTCGTGGAAGGAATGGATGTGACCGATGAGAAGAGACAGAGACTGCTCGCTCTGGGATCGCCCTACTTCGCGGAAGAGGAGTGACGATGAAGATATCTTACCTGGAGCTGAAGAACTACAGGAAGTTCAGAGATCTCAAGCTTCAGCTCCCGGACGGGGTTATCGGCATCCTCGGTCTGAACGGCGCTGGTAAGACCACCATAATCGAAGCGGTCGCGTGGTCCCTGTTCGGCAATGTCGAAGAGGTCGTCAGGACGAACAGGGAGAGCGTACGACGGCTCGGAGCCAGTCGCTCGGACAAGGTCTCCGTCGTGCTAGAGTTCGACCTCGACGGGACAGAGTACAGGCTAGAGCGCGAGATGGGCGGCAGGAACCTTTCGATGAAGGCGCTGCTAAGGTCAAGAGGGGACATCATAGCCGAGGGAGACCGGGCTGTGAAGTCGAAGGTTCAGGACCTCATCGGCATGGACCACAAATCGTTCTTCACCTCGGTCTTCGCGAGACAGAAGGAACTCAATGAGCTACAGAACTTCGCGCCTGCAGAGAGGAAGAAGGTGGTGCTTAGGATGCTCAGAATCGACGGCGTCGACTCGGTCATCCAAGCGGTCAGAGAACACCGCAGAGACGCAGGCGAGAGAATCAAGGGTGCCGAGACAGTGCTCCTCGACCCAGAGGGGAACGACCGAGAGAAGGCCGTGCAGGCCCGGCTCAAGGAAGTCTCGAAGAGCCTGGAGATCACCGAAAAGGAGCTCAAGCGCGCCAACGAGACCGAGCATCAACTCGTACTCAAACTTGAAGACACCAGGAAACGAAGAGACGGGCTGAAGAAAGATGTCGACGAACACAACTCCGTATCCGCAGAGCTGCGAGCCAAACGGAGCGCGATAGGCGAACAGAAAACCTCCGAGCAAGGGCTCGTCCGGAAGATCGAGGAGACGGAGCGATGCCTGTCAAGAATGCCAGAGCTTGAGAACGCCGAAGTAGAATGGCAGAAGACTGTGAAAGCGAAGGAAACCATCGAGCGCGAGAAATCCCGACACGAAAAGAGAGAACACCTACAAAGGGAAATCCAGGTCATCGAGGAAGACATCGAAGCGATCCGAAAGGATGCGCCTAGACTGGAAGCATGCAGACTGCATGAGAAGGAAGCCCAGTTAGAGATAGAATCGGCGAAGAAGGACAGGACGGAGTCCGAAGCCGAGAAGAATCGGCTGACCACCAGAAGCGCTGAGTTGACCGCTAGGATATCGGAGAAGAAAGCCAGCCTGTCGAAGGACCGGAAGAAGCTGGCGGACATCGAGAAGGCTGGAGAGGAAGGGATTTGCCCGACCTGCGAGAGGGCCCTGGAAGACACGTACGACCTCATCGTCACGAAACTACACAGAGGAACTACTGAAGCGGAGGAAGCAATCTCGAAGGACGAGAAGGCCGTCGCAGAAACGATGTCCTGTTTGACAGCACAGAACAACAGGATGAAAGCTCTGGAGAAGAAAGTGCAGCATCAGGAAGATGAGTTAGCTTCCGCAAGACGGACCATAGCCTCCATCACTACGCGAATTACTGAGCTCGAGCGGCTTGAGAAGCGCCGAGCAGACAGAACGCGCGAAGTCGAAGGACTCGGAGAGATCAGATACTCCGCCAAGGAACACGAAGCGGTAAAAACATCCACCGAGAGACTACGCAAGGCCCACGACGAATTCATCCAACTGGGAGAACGGCAGAAGCAGCTTGCGACGATGAAGGACGATCTGGGCTCACTGCGAACAGCCATGCTCACGAACGAGCAAGATGGTAAGAAACTGGAAAGCCGAGTGACGGTCCTCGAACCCAAAAGACGACTCTACGATGATTCGATCAGGGAATTCGACGAGAGCTTCGATGTGTTGACTTCGGCGAAAGACTCCACCAACAGGCTCAAGATCACACTGGACAGGTCGAAGGCCGAATCGGAATCAGGGGAGAGAGACCTCGACTTGATCCGTGAGCAGAAGAAAGTCATAGCATCGGAGAAAACCAAGGTCAACGAGCTCGGCTCGCTGGAGGAGACCCTCGTCAATTTCAAGGACCATCTGATCGGGAAGGTTGCTCCGGCACTCGGTGAGATGACCTCGGACATCCTCGGTCTCATGACAGAGGGGAAGTACGACAGGATAGAATTGGATGATGACTACCAGATAAGCGTTGACGACGGAGGCGCGCTGCACCCGATAGACCGGTTCTCTGGCGGGGAGGCAGACCTGGCGAACCTGAGCCTCAGACTGGCAATCTCGCGGATCATAGCGGACAGAGCGGGCACCAGCCAGATGAACTTCCTGATACTGGACGAGATATTCGGGTCCCTTGACCCCACACGGATGAGGAGCGTCATGGCAGCCCTCTCCGGTCTTTCGAGCCAGTTCAGGCAGGTGATGCTCATCACACACGTGGAGGATATCAAAGACCTCATGATGACGGTGGTCAGGGTTGAGGAGCTCCCGGACGGGTCGAGCACGGCCAAGATAATCAGCTGAAACCGCCTAGGGTCATCTGATCCTGTATATCGATATCTTTGTGATCGTGTGGGATTCCGAAGAGGTCCATCATCTGGAATGCGTTCTTCGCCGCCTTCGCCCTTCCGTGGTTGTTGAAGTATATCCGTGCCTTATCGCAGTTGGATAGGAGCTCGTCAAGCCTTGGTTTCCAGGCTTCGAGCTGATTGACCGAGTAGAGATAATCGTAGCGGTTAATTCTGTAATCGTCCTCGTCTTCGTCCTTGAACCAGATATCGTAGTTCCTGCCATGAAAACGGACATACGCATGCTTCGAAGTCTGCGATCGCGTGATAGGGAATCCGGGGCCATCGATGATAACGTTCGCGACATCGAACTCCTGAAGCACTTCAAGAGCATCGGAAATCACTTCGTTGCCCTTCTCGTTCAGCCAACTCCTGTGCCTGAACTCGACAGCATATTCGTGTGCCTCGGTGTCGAGCAACTGAAAGAACGACCGGAGCTTGCCGAGGCTACGCGGCTTCTCAAAGCGGAAGTAAGGCGACAACTGAACCAGAACCCCGCCAAGTAGGTCCACTTCGGCGAGGGGTCTCAAGCAGATGTGCTCGAAGCTCGAGGCTAGGGAAGCAGCCTTCTCCGGAGAGTCGCGCAGCAGGGATTCGTGGGTAATCATCTGCGGCAGTTTGACGGAGAACTCGAATCCGGGCTTCTGTCCGCCCTTCTCGATCCACGACTTGACGACGAACTCGTTGGGAACTCTGTAGAACGTGGAGTTGATTTCGACTGTCGAGAAGTACTTGGAGTAGAACGCGAACCATTCGCTCTTCCTGTTTGTAAGGTCGGTCGGGTAGAACCTGCCCACCCAATCGTCGTACGACCACCCAGAGCAGCCGATCAACGCTGCCATGGCCGATTATAATACAGTCTGGCTATAAAAATCATTGCAGATGCCGGACGATGAAAAAGGATATAACCCTCCGGCCACTTAGAAGTAGCCGTCCATCAGAGACATCCTCGTGATGCTCTGCTTGGGCGAAGTGCGCTGCATGGGCCCCCCTGCGAATTTCGGTGTGCCATCGGAACGTGTGCAGGGGACAAGTCGGCGTACTACACCAACCCCCAGGAGGGTCAGGGCGGTGAGATTGCGGACGCATGCCATGAACCGCGCTGTTACACCTGGGGGACAATTCCTTTCGCCCGGCCCGGTCTGTTCTGATCGCCAACGACACGTGTCAACCACTCCTGAGCTTCATCGTGATTCGAGAACTCGCGCTCCCGGAGTCTGAACTCCCTCGTATGGTAGGTCCTCCTCGAAACCCCGTCGACGTGATTCACCGTATCGTGCAGCAGCTCGTGATACACAACGAACTCGAGGACGAAGCGAGGTATCTTGTCCGAATCGAGTATCCTGTTCACCGCAAGAATCCTCAACGGTGCGTGATAGAATCCAACCCTAGACCTGGGAGATTCGCGAACCCATGCAAGCTCGGGCTTCTCGAGCACGCCTCCGAAGTAGTATGAGTTGACGTAGGAAAACACATCTTCGAGATTCCTCGCACTCCCTCTCGGCCGAAATGAGAGGTTCTTGGCCCGGCTAAGATACAGTTGGCGTCTAGCCTCCCAGAACTGCTGCGTCCGGACGTGGTTTCTGTATTCCTGACTCATACCCTCTGGGCACTCTTTCCTTCTTGCCCGACAAAGCAAATACCACGCCAGTGACGTCATGATCTCGTCCGGAACGCCCTTCACATAGTCGCTCACCTTGAAGGACAACACGCCATCACTGGCGCGCCAGGTATGCTTCAGCTCTTTGTATGGATAGAACGAGGCGCGGACTCTCTCTTTCGAGAGCCGGCTATTCACCGTTCTGAAAGCATCTGTGAGACTCACGCAGCGGAATTGGCTATAGCTATTAATACCGTTGTCAGAATCCCTTTCACTCGTCACGTATCCTTGGACGAACTGCCGATACAGGAAGGGGTGAGCTTCGGATGAAACGGGCTGTGGCGCTGGTAGTCTTCCTCGCATTAACTGTACACGTCTCACACGCCCAGGCCGAGTCCGCAACCAGCGACACGGAGTGGAAGGCAGTCACGGTCAACGAGGCATCCGGATACAGGATCCTCCAGACGATTCTAGAGCTGCAGACGTTCGAGACGCGAGATTTCCACACGGAAGAGTCTGCGGCTTCTGCTCTTCTTATCCAGCAATGGATGGAAGACATCGGGCTCGAAACACAGCTTCAAGAGTTCGAGGCCGATGGCTTGATCGTCGTGAATGTGATCGGGACTCTGAATCCACAGAGCGTCTCTTCCGATCTTCACCTCATCGGGGCGCACTACGATTCCCGGAACAGGTACGTCACCAGCATCACCGAGGCGGAGAACGAATCTGCGCCAGGGGCTGATGACAACGCATCCGGCGTGGCTGCGATGCTCGAGATCGCCTATGTCCTGGCCAGTTGTGAGAGGTTCGAAGCAACTACACGGTTCGTCGCCTTCGGAGCGGAGGAGAGAGGGTTTGTGAACAAGAGCGGGCTTGCAGGAAGCTCCGCGTTTGCCCAAGCCGAGGCGGATGGTGGGATCGGGTACGGGGCGACATTCGTCATGGACATGATAGGGTTTCAGACCGAGAACGATAGCCGCATGACCATAGTCACCAACAATGAATCCGCCAACATCGCACAATCGGTGACCGATGCGGTAGTCGCGTACGATATCGATCTACTTGTCGACATCGTCTCCGACGAATCACTCCGATACAGTGACCACGCTTCGTTCTGGGACCACGGATACCCAAGCATTCTGATGATCGAGGAGCTCGACCCATCCACGGGTGCTCCCGTCAACCCATACTACCATACGGAATCCGACACTGCCAACAAGCTCTCGATCAAACAGATGGAAGAAATCGCGTCCGCCCTCATCGGAGCGGTGCTCGACCTTACAGGCCCGGGAGAGGATTCATACTCCTTCCCGTACTCTACTGTGCTGGCGGTAGCGGGTGTGAGTGGGTTGGCGCTTGTTGTGGTCGCGATCGCCAGAAGGAAGAGAAGAGTGAGCTGAGCATGACAGACGAACTAGTCAATAGAGAGTACCCGACCCGACCGTTGGTTGGCGTTGGCGTGGTGACGATCAGAGACGGCAAGATACTCCTCGTGAAGAGGGCCTTCGAACCAGGTGCTGGGAAATGGAGCATACCAGGAGGGATTGTCGAAGTCGGTGAGAAGCTCGCGGAGGCCGGGATAAGAGAGACCGAGGAGGAGACTGGGATAACGGTACAAATTCTCGAGATGATAAACGCGTTCGACGTGATAGATGTCGATGACGATGGCAAGGTGAAGTACCACTATGTCCTGGTCGATTTCCTAGCCCGTCCCACAGACGGGATCGAGAAGCCCAGCCCCGAAGTGACGGATATGAGATGGGTTGCGTACGAAGAGGCGAAGGGCATGGACCTCACCGAAACGACTAGGAAAGCGCTATCGGAGCTGTTCGGTGGAGCACTCACCTAGATTTCGCCTGGTGCCTAAGACTGACATGGTGTGGCGCGAGGGGGATTGCCGAGCCTCTCTCGTCCTTGGATGTTCTGAGCACCATGACGGGTACATCGACCGACCGGATTATCCGGTCGTATACTGCCCCGAACATGGTTCTCTCGAGTGCGCTCTGCTGCCCCGATCCCATCACCAATAGATCGCAGTCCTGTGAGTGCTCCAACACGCTGCTGACAAAAGACTTGGAACGAACCGACTTGATCACCGCTGGCACATGGACACGTTCGCACATCTTCCTCAACCGCTCCGCGTTCCCCTTCACGAGCTCCGTCTGTCTATCCTCCGTCGTCACGGCCAAAATCTCTATCTCTGCACCGTACTCCTTCGCTATGGGCAGGGTTAGAAGGAGCGCCTTCCTCGTCTCGAAATACTTTCCGGAAACAAGCACGATGCGCTCGGGGTTCTTCAGCATTCTCTTGGTTTTCACGATCGCTATGTCACAGGGTGCGCGCCTCACCATGACGTCGAGGTTGCGCCCGAGTATTGTCCTACCTCGCCTCCGAGTCCCCTTCCATCCGAGAACAAGCAGGTTGGCGGCATCGTACCTCGTCTGGTCGAGTATCGCACCGGCCACGTCGTATGAAACGGAAACGACTGGACGGACAGTCACGGTCGACGGCGTGACCTTGACTGCCTTCTGGAGTCCGTCTGCGATTTCCGTGACGTAGTCCCTGCTGATCGCATCCAGAGGCATGGCACGAGGTACCTCGACAATCTTGGTGACGGTCAAATCGCCCTTGAAATATCTCGCCAGGATACCTGCGAAGTTCAGTAGGCGCAAGTCGCCGAGGTTCTCCAAAGCCAGGAATACTCTGTAACGCTGTGCCTGCTCCTTCGGCAACGGCTGTCGTTGGATCCTCTTCGACTCCACGATCGAGACCGGTTTCTCCTCCGGCCTTGCGACGATGGACAAGGCAAGTCCGATCACGATCCATATCGACGCAACGTACCATGCCTCCGGTATGAACCACCAGAGGTATGCCGCGATACAGATTGTAGAGATGATTCCCACGACTGGGAAGAGCGGGAATAGAGGTGTCTTGAAACCGATGTCGATCTGCGTCAGCCGTCTTCTGAGCTTGATCGACGCGACGTTCGCGATTGAGAACAGTAAGAGAAACATTATCGAGGTGGCGGCAATGACGACGTCCAGCGGGAAGAACAGTGCCATGAACAACATGAGCGACGAAGTGAGCAGGATGGCGTAGTGCGGGACCTTTCTTGTCTTGTGGACCGAACCGAATATCCTCGGAAGTGACCTATCCCTTCCCATCGCGAAACTTATTCTCGAGGAAGAGAACACGGTGGCGTTCAGCGCAGCCATCGCAGACAGCAGCGACCCGAAGATGAGCAGAGGCGCTCCAACTATGGGTATCACCATGCGCGCGGACGAGATGACTGCGTTCTCTCCCTCGCCTCCAACCCATATCCAGTCCACTTCAGGGTTGGCCAGACAGGCGAAGGCCACGCTCAGGTAGAGCACGGCTACGACCCCAACGGAGATGAATATGGCCCGGGGTATGTTCTTCTTGGGGTTCTTGACCTCCTCGCCACACTGGACAATGATGTCGTACCCTTCGAACGCTATGAACGTGAATCCCATCATCATCAATATCTTTCCCGTGTTTGTGCCCTCGGGAAAGAACGGATCGAAATTGTCCATCAGATGAATGCCATTCATATCGAAGGCGTAGATGACCATGAAGGCGACGAAGAAGGAGACGATGAGTATCTGAACGATGGTGAGGACGTCCCCCATCTTTCCGGTCGCCCCAACGCCGGAATAGTTCACGAAGACGAAGAACAGGATCGCAATAACCGCGAAGACCTTCACGATCATCTCATCGGACATCCCCAGGAAGTCGATTCCGAAGGAATGGGAGAACGCGACCATCGCGTAACCGAACCCGAGGCCGTAAAAGCTGCAGGCAACCGTGTGCGCGAACCATGTCATCCATCCGGTCAGGAAAGCGCCCGGATGTCTCAGAGCCCTCTTGGCCCATAGATAACCGCCACCGGCTTCTGGAAATGAGGATCCGAGCTCAGCATAGACCCCTGCGGAGAACAACGTCACGACGACGTTCAGAGCGAAGACGAGGAGAATCGCAGGCCCTACTTCATTGATGGTTATCCCTATGAGCACGAAGATACTCGTGCCAATCATGGCCCCAACACCGATCATAGTCACATCGAAAAGGCCCAGATCGCGCCTGAGAGTGACTTTGACAGGCTGATTGCCTGAGGAAGACATGTCTGGGTCTGTGTGATTAGAAGTGGAGGGTATAAGTCTTTGCGAAAATGTTAATAGATACCGTTCGCGCCAACCTGAACCCTGAGAGTGCGATCCGATTCCCAGCTCGAGGGGGGCCTGGCGGGCGCGTTGAGACTTTTGCGGCGTTAAATATAAACATATATGACCAGATGCACATTCGGCTCCGATGACGAGCCAGGATTTCGAAGAACTTTCAAAATCCATAATGGATGAAATCCTCGGTTGGGACCCGTCGGTCGCCACGCAGCTGGGCTGGCACAAGTACGATCACGGAGTGATGGATCCAAGAACGGAAGCCTACGAGCGGCAGTGTGAACGTTTCTCAGATTTCGTCCGCGTGATGGAGGATTTCGACACAGACTCTCTCTCTGAGGATCAGAAGATAGACCGGGACCTCGCCATCTACCTGTTCAGACTCAGAATCTTCGAGATATCGATACTCCGTATCCACGAGCAGATGTCGATCGCCGAGGATGAAATCGGCAGGTCTCTGTTCTTCCTCTTCGCCCGTGACTACCTCCCGTTCGAGACGAGGATCGAAGCCATCACTTCCCGGTTGGAGAAAACGCCGGAATTCCTGGAAAAGGCGAAAACCACCCTGGTCAATCCATGCCGTGTCTGGAACGAAGTCTCGCTGGAGAGCGGAAAACGACTCATAAATTTCCTAGAAACGATCAGGGAGACGGGAGCAGCCATACTCGAGGACGCGGACCAGATCATACGCCTCGGCAGGTCGATAGAGGTGGCGACCGAGGCCATCAAATCATACGAGGACTGGCTCTCCAACGATGTTCTCCCAAGATCGCATGAAACGAGTGCCGTCAGCGTTCAGGACTTCGACGATTACATGCGTATCAAGGAGTTTGGGATTTCTCCGGACGACGCGCTTGAGATCGCTGAACTCGGACTGGCCGCAGCAAACAGACATCGAGGGACGCTAGCCAAGACGATCGCGCAATCTGGCCTTCTGAAAAACGCGCTCACGATGATGAAAGAAGATCATCCGCCTTCGTTCGAGGGGGTGATGAAAGCCTACAGAGAGTGGATCGAGAAGGCAAGGGATTTCGTCACCGAGAAGCAGTTGGCGACCATCCCTGAAGGAGAGAAACTCCTGGTGCTCGAAACACCCCATTTCATGAGACACTTGGCTCCATTCGCGGCTCAGTACGAACCGGGCAAATATAGTAACGACAAGAAGGGGCTGTTCCTCGTCACTCCGGACGAAGGGAACCCCGAGCGACTGAAAGAGCATTGTTCTGCCACGACCGCCAACACTGCGGTTCATGAAGGATACCCCGGTCATCACCTCCAAGGCATATGTAGTAACTCCAACCCATCACACATACGGACCCTTTCGTCTGCTGCGTGTTTCGGTGAGGGGTGGGCGCTCTACTGCGAGCGGCTGATGATCTCAGAGGGGTTCCAGAACAACCCCATGGGAAAGCTCGCCCAGCTCAACGATCTGGTCTTCAGGATTGTCCGCGTGACAGCGGACGTGAACATGGCAAGAGGGACCATGACTCCGGATGATGTCGCAGACATGCTCGTCGCCCAGACAGGCATGGATAGACAGGGGGCGCTGGACGATGCGAAGTCCTCGACATACATCATGACATCCTACCTGTCGTACTTCATCGGGATGCTACAGATAATCCAGCTCAAAGAGGATGTCGAGAAAGCACTGGGCGACAGATTCGACCTCAGGGAATTCCATGATTCCCTTCTGAACGCGGGCTGTCTTCCGATGCACTTCATGCGGAGGGTGGAGAGGGGCAGGCTCAAGCGTGATCACGGCGTGGACCTGATGGATCCTTCGGAATCGTTGCTGGATTTCACCAAGAGACTGACATCGACACCGGAACCGTTCTAGTTCTCCTCGCTTATGATGTCGACCCACTCTTCCTCGCCGATACCAGCTTCCTCGGGCAGCCATGCTCCGGGCTCATACCCGAGCTCCATGTAACTCTGTAGCATCTCGTCGACACCTTTCAGCGCCTTCTTCGTGCCGTTCCATCGTTCTATTCTTCCTTTGAACCGCTCCTCCACATCGCTGAGAAGCATTCTCAGAGCGTCGAACAGGTCCTTGGGAGGCCAGCCGGAGTATATCATCGCGAGGTAGACGAAACTGCCCTTCTCGATCAATACGTTCTTCTCGCCTATCTCCAGCTTCTTGAGTCCGATCTCACCAGCCTGGAATGAGTCGCGTACGAACTCCTGGACGGCAGTGAACATGGCGCTGACCACATCCTTGTCTATGTCGGTGCTCTCCTCCTTCGTCACGATGGATATCAGCCTGCCGTCGTTGTGGATGAGGAAGAGGTCCTGAAGCGCGAACGGTCTTGGCAACCTCCTAGCCAGGAAGTATCCGCCTAGTCCGGCGACCATGAGCACGAGCGGGAACGTGTACGGGTATCCTATCATCTCCGCCCAATCCCTGAGGACGCTGACCGTGAATGTGACCACGTTCGACTCCGCACCCTCGGGATCCGTCGCGACCAGGGTCACGGTGACTTCGGGCGTGTCCTTTGGCAGGGTCACGTAAAGGTACTTACCCACCACGAAGACCATCGTATCTGGTGATGCGATCACCTTGAGTTCGGAGAACGATGTCTCGCTGTCGTAGAAGTATCCAGATATGTCGAAGCTGCGGCTGCCGTCCGCACTCTGGACAACGAAGTCCGGAAGAGGAATGATCACGGGAGCGTCGTTGACCGGGATTATCGTCACAGTCAGGCGCCATGAGGTCCATCCTCCGTGCTCATCGACCGCTCGGAACTCCAGGGTCTCGGTTCCGGACCAGTTCTTGGCCGCCGTGAAGTTGACCGCGGAATCGGGATAGATGTGCACGTTGACTTTGCTGTTCCCCTCAACCATGAAATTCAGGTTCTGCTCGCCGTCATCAGCGTCGACGAACAACACATCCAGGCGGATCGTGTTGTTGAGGTAGCCGTCCTCTAGAAACGAGATATAGTCATAGTAAGGAGCTGGCGATCTAACCTCGGGCGGGATGTTGTCGCTGACGACGACTTCGAAGCTGCACGATGTGCTGCTGCCCTCAGGGTCGGTCACATCGATCCTGACAGGGGCGATGTACGGGTCGGTGAACGGGCCATCCGGTAGACTCCCAGGGAACGTGAGCTCGAACTTCTTCGCGGAATAAGCCACATTGGGTGTGTTGAAAGCGAACACCAGCTCCTCGAACGAGTGATCAGGATCCGTCACGTACATGGTCGCATCGAGGTAGTAAGTCTGCTCGTACCGCACATGGACCGTGCCAGGGTCAATTATAGTCGGTGGATCGTTGACGGGAATGACCGTCACGGAGATCGTGTCGACTTTGAGCGCGCCAATCGGGTCAATCGCGGTGAACGTGCCTTCCGTCGTCCCGGACCACTCGCTGGTCGCGGAGAAGTAGACTTCGTGTGTGTAGATGTCGATCGTAATATCCAAGTTCTGGAAACCGTAGGTGTACACCAGATAGTCGTTGTCGATGTCGAAGAAGTAGTCGTCCAGGTCGAACGCCAAGTAATCGACATCACCCTCATTAAACGTGATATCCGGGAGAGACTGATTCAACGACGGTGGATTGTCATCTGTCACTCTCACGACAACATCCATGCTGTCGGAGTTCGTCGAGTCGCAGCCCACGCCCTCCAAAGCATCAGTCACGGTGAGAGTGGCAATCTCGAAATAGCTGTCCGTCCCACCCTTCTCCGGAAACAGGAATGTACCGATCACTCCGTCGAAGTAGATGTTGGTCGGCAGGCTCGATGTCATCCTGAGGGAGCTCTTGGCCGTGTCAACGTCCTTGACGTAGTAGGTGTAGTCGAAAGAGTACGATTTTTCGAATTTCACATAGAGCTCGGTCGGTAGTTCGTTCACGAACCTGGGGCGGTCGTTCACGGGCAGAATACTGACCGTTACGTCCTGATATGTTGAGAAACCATCAGGGTCTCTCACCCAGAGACGGAATATGTCATCGCCCCACTTGTCGGGCTGAGTGAGGAACTTCACGTATTCCACGAACACCGAATCATGGATGACGATGTATAGCGATGTGTTCACGCCTTCTGCATACCAGCTTAGATCATCCGTCCCATCCGGATGCTGCCAATACGAATCCATGTTCAGGGTCCAGTTGCTGTCCTCGCTGGCAATCAGAACCGGGATAGTGTTGAGCCATGAGGGACCGTTGAGGGCGTTTATCACGATTACAGCGATGGTCGCCTTGATGCCGCCTACTGATACCTCGATCGCGCCTGTCTCGGGGATGTATCCGGCAGTGTAAGTAGCTGAAGAACCTCCTCCGATGAGCGTACCGGAAGTGTTCGTGCTCCACACAGCGCCGGAGATGTCGACCACGTTCCCGTAGCTGTCGTATCCAACAGCAGTGATGACCTGAATGACGCCCTCCGGAATCGTTATTGAGTCGCTAGGGGACGTGACTATCGTGCTCAGAGCGGAGGGGTCGACGGTAACGGATACCGATACGAAGGCACCAGTCGGTGCGTTTGTGCAGCTGACTAACCCAGAACCGGAGAACGAGGCCTCGAGTGTTGCGGTGAAGCCGTCGGTAACCAGCGATCCAATGTCGCCATCCAGAGACCAATCCGGAGCCCATGTCGTGTTGACGTGTCCGTATTCATCCGTGCCGACCACGGAGAACTCCATGAACTCACCAGCACCCAGCTCCACGCTCGGATCAGGAGGTGAAATCGCTATGCTTGTTACCGGGCCACTGCTGACAACGATCGGAGAGCTCCAGCCATCATGAGGCCCCGATATGGCCCTGATGACGATGGTCTCCTCGGAGAAGTCATACGTCTGCCCGCTGACCACCAGCTGGCCTGCGTCTGAAGAGTACAGCGTGACCGAGGCAATGCCCAGCGAGCCGGAAGCGGGAGTCGCCATATCTTCCAGATAGGCTTCCAGCTGAACTGTACCGATCCATTCAGATATAACGGAATCGAACGCATCGAGCGCGGACAGAGCGAGTGAGAATGACTCGTTCACGGTGGCTGCGGACGAAGCAACGAGACCGAAGTGGTCGACCGTAACAACGCTGATGACTGCATCAAGCCAAGAGGGTGACCCCTGAGGGTCGACTGCATACACCGTCAACGTGATGGTACCGTTCGGGAGCGATTCGAAGGTATGCGTGAACACCTTCCAGGAATGATTAGCGGAGGTATCTTCGTCCTCCAATGTCATGGGAGCGAGCGGTTCAATCACTGTACTGTTTCCAGTATAGTTAGCCAATACCAGAGGGGGAAGTATCTCGTACGCCCCGAAAGGGTTCGAAATGTTCGCTCTGACGACTACATCCTCTGTATCAGAGAACAGAGTCCGGGGCGACCCCAGGGTGTCGATTGTTGAGAGGCTGTCGACCATGACGAAGTCCGATGTCTCCAAGGTTATGTACGAGTTGAAGCTGTCCTGGTCGTAGAGCACCAACAACCCGTCGTTGACGGGGTCGCCACGTATTATGGTGATTACGAGACGATGGCCTGCCGAAAGGATGTAATCGACATCAGGCGCCACAAGGTCATAAGCCCTCCAGTTGGAGAAGATCGGCCCGGTCAGCGGAATCATGACGCTTGCCACTTCAATCCAGGCATCGGGATCATTCCAGTCGGTAGGATCCATGTCCGAGAAGGTGACGGTCATCAATGTAGCTGACTCATTGTCCCTTGACTTCGCCCAGATATGGGCGGCGAGGTCCCCGTCGATGTGCACGTCCGAATTCACTGCGGGGTCCAGGACCCAGAAGTGTCTCCAGCGCTCGGATGGTAGGTTCTTCCTGATGGTGATTCCGAGAAGCCCGTCCTCATCATAATCGAGGGTACCGGGATTGTAGGGGTCAGACGAATTCATCCAATCGTAGTCGGTGGATCCAAAGGGGTCGCCGTCGTGAAGGTGGAACAAGCGTTCGTAGGACGGAACCGAATCGGCAGAAGTGATCTCAACCATCCCGTAAGGGAACAGGAACACGGATGATGCGAGGACGAATACTAGCGCCGTTGCTACGACCCTCGTCCGCACGCGGGATCTCTGGTTGGTGATTACCATCTGCCCCTCTCTCAAGTGAACAACCCCTGAGGCATCAGTTAACGGTCTTTTATAGCCAACGCTGGGGATATAAGCATTCTCAAGCTGTTATCAAATCTGGGAACGGGTGCTGGCCTGGCTATTGCGAACCCAGCTTGGCAGACATGGCGGCGCCGAGGGCTTCGAACATGTTCTCGACGTTCTGCCCGGTCTTGGCACTGGTGAGGAACGCCTTGGAGTTGTACTTGGAAGCCAGCTCCTCGAGGTCCGCCTCCTTCACGACGCCTTCGTTCTCAAGGTCCGCCTTGTTCCCTGCAAACACGATCGGGACGTCGCCTGCCACATCGGTGAGAGCCTTGATCCAGTAGCGAAGCTCCTCGAGCGTCTCCTTGTTGGTGAGGTCGCATACCGCGATAGCCCCGTGAGCTCCGAAGAAATACGCCTCCCGGAGGAGTTCCCTGAAGCCCTTCTGGCCCATGATATCCCATACGAGCATCATGACCTTAGTCTGGCTTCCGCCGCTGTCCACCTCGATTATCTTCTTCGTCACCTTTGTGCCTATAGTCGCGATGTACCGGTCATCGAACACGTCCAGAACGAATCTCTTAATCAGGCTGGTCTTGCCGACCCCAGCGTCTCCAATGAAGCATACCTTGACTTTCATCAGGTCGTCGTCAGTCATCAAACAATCCTCCATCCCTAGGGCGTGTCGGAGCTCCTTCTATCAGGTGAATATGCTATGCACTTTTTAAGCCTTTGGTACTTGTCTGGCCCGCAAAACGATGGTGCCAGTTTCGAAAGACTCGACAAATCAGAGGTCAACAACCGGCTACTGACGGACGAGGGACATATGCAACCGCTGGAGTCAGCGACGTTATTTTATCGCACAGGCTCGCTCACTGTGCCGTGCTCGACTCGACTACCCTCCTGAAAACTATCGAAAGGGCTGTGGAACACCTTGTTCGTCCGCATAGGACCGTGGGTGTCGCATACTCAGGAGGACTGGATAGCTCAGTAATAGCTGCGCTCGCTAGCAGGCATACTGAGGCGACCTGCTATTCGGCATGTGTCAAGGGATCGCATGACGCAGAGCATGTGCATGCTTTCGCGCGCGCGGATGGCTTCGATGTAAGGATCCTGGAGCTGACTGACGACGACATACCGGAGTTGGCACGTCTGGCCAGATCCGTGCTTCTCACGACTGACCCGGTCAGAATCTCATATACGATACCTTCACTCCGGGTGATCGAGGGCGCGGTCGAGCCTGCGGTTCTCGTCGGGAGCATCGCCGATGAGATCTTTGCGGGGTATGCGAAATACGAATCGGTCGACAACGTGGTCGAACTGATGGCTCTTGACTTGAAAAAGGCGCTTGACGAGATAGGGTTACTGTCACAATATGCAGAAAAACGACACACGATTCTGCTGGCGCCCTATGCCGATACGGCCGTAATCGAGGCGTCCTCGCAGGTCGCCCTTGAGGACATGCTCGGACCTGAAGGACGGAAGCTGATCCTGAGGGAATGTGCCGACATAATGGGGCTCGAGGCAAGTGCTCGGCCGAAGAAAGCAGCTCAATACAGCTCAGGTGTTTCGAAGGCAATGAAGAGGCTTGCGAAGGCGGAGGGGAAAACGGTCAGCGAGTGGGTTCTCGGCCTCTGATGCCGGCCGTGCATTCGCAACCATATAATATCCGGCGGCTGGTGTGCCTGACGATGGGCTACTCAGAACTCGTGCAGTGGATGTTCAATCTGGAGAGGTTCGGCATAAAGCTCGGTCTTGAGAACATGACCGAGTATCTGTCGAGGATCGAGGATCCGCACAAGAGCTTCAGATCGGTCCATGTCACCGGAACGAACGGCAAGGGCGCCGTCTGCGCCTTCCTAGCGTCAATACTAGAGGAGAGCGGGCTGAAGGTCGGATTGTACACCTCACCGCACCTTGTCGACTTCCGTGAGCGCATACGGATAAACGGCCGGATGATCTCCGAGAAGGACGTCGTCAGACTCGGCAACGAGCTGAGGGTGACGATGGAGGGCATGGCCAAGGAGAGCGGTGAGCAGCAGCTCACATTCTTCGAGTTCACAACCGGGCTGGCATTCAAGTACTTCAGCGAACAGTGCGTAGACATCGCAGTGGTAGAGGTGGGGATGGGAGGACGGCTCGATGCGACGAACGTCATCTCTCCGGAGGTCTCAGCGATCACCCGCATCGGTCTGGAACATACCGCCTATCTCGGCAATACAATGGAGCAGGTCGCTCGAGAGAAGGCAGGTATAGTGAAGACAGGGGTTCCTGTCGTCTGCTCGGACCGCAACTCCGAGTCGCTGAGTGTGATCAGAAGTGCTTGCGCACGGAAGAAGTCGAAGCTCAGCCTCGTAGGAAAGGACTTCGGAGCCGGGAATGTGATAGCACGAGCTGATGGCACCTCGTTCGACTATGATGGGCGGACGAGAATCCTCGGACTCAGCACACGCCTGATCGGTGTGCACCAGGCCGAGAACGCTGCGACGGCGATTGCGGTGACTGAGCAGATGAATGCTGCAGGGTACGCGATATCCGAGTCCTCAATGAGGGAAGGCGTGGCAAAGACGAAGTTGTCGGGGCGTTTGGACATTTGGTCTAAAGACCCACTCGTGATTCTCGATGGAAGCCATAACCCCGAAGGAGTACGCACCACGGTCTCCGTACTTGACTCGCTCGGTCTGACACCCTTGACCTTCGTTGTGGCATGCATGGACGACAAGGACGGACTCGGGATAATCGCGGGACTAGCCCCATACGCGAGCAGGATGGTCATCACTGAAGTAAAGACCGGGCGGTCGATAAAGGCAGCTCAACTGGCGATTCTCGCGAGGCAGTCGTTCGACGGCGAAGTCTCAGTCGAAGAGAATGTGCAAGATGCGATGACAAGTGCGCTCTCGAATGCTACCGGAGAGGGGGTGTGCGCGATTGGCTCGTTCTACTTGGTCGGAGATGTGATGCGGTGGCTGGGAACGCCAGATCTCGATAATGTCGATGAAGTGGGCGCACGCAAGGTATAAATGGATAGCCGGTATTCGACCAATCTGCAAGATGCGGCTGTAGTGTAGCTGGTTATCACTTGAGCTTGCCAAGCTCAGAACGCGGGTTCAAATCCCGGCGGCCGCACTTTCATCTTTCTGAGGAAAAGGCCATAGGGGCGGAAGGATCCTTAAGCCATTGAGAGCAATGGGGGGGCGGTCGAGGAGAATGGCGAAGAAGTGTCCGAAGTGCAAGGATGACTTTCCAAAGGGGGGGAGGTTCTGCTCCAACTGTGGATTCGAACCCATGAGTCGAACCTTCCTTATTACGGTTCTAATAAGGGGCGTTCTGCTGGCAATCTTGCTAACAGGTAATGTCATCCTCAAGAACTGGGTCTTAGCCGTTCTCGTCGCTCTGTTGGTTGTCTTATTGGGCTACGAATTTGCCAACCGCTTTCGGTTGTCCCGAGCGACTGTGCCTGATGAATTGGAGGGGAATGCCACCTCTTGCGCCGTTGAGAAAAGGCCATAGGGGCGGACGGGAATCGGGAGTACGGCCGAGGATAGAATGATCAGAACATACATCAAATTGGACAATCAGTTCATCTCTAGCATCCCGTCAGAACAGAAGCACCTTGCCGATGTTCTCACCAGGTTCTTGAGAACCTTGGGTGATGCAACTGTGAATCATAGTGAGATGATTGGAGTCTCAGATGAAGAACTCCTGGCCAAGGGAGACCGAGACTTCTACTATTGTGTCTGTCCGTACTGCAATCAGCAGTCCTGGAGACTACTGTCAAAAGGAGATAGCGTCGAATCGAATGGGCATGTGTCCTGTCCCAATTGTACAGAGACAAATCCCTATGACAAGATAAAGAACGCTCTGGACAAGGCACGAACTCTTGAGGACATTGCCGACAAGACAACGGATGAAACAAAGAGAAGGGTATTGCTGGAGCAGTGCATAGTCGTTATAGCAACTGCGATTGAGATATTCCTTCGTGATGCTTATTCAACAATAATGAATCTTAGGTATGTCAAGATTAATCAGACACTAATTCAGAAATTCTTGAAGGATAGCAGGAATGAATTCACCAACATTGACAGAGCAAGAGACCGATTCAAAACTGATCTTGGAATTGATCTCGCTTCGGTCATGCCTAAGGACAAGATCGGTGAACTCATACTGCTGATGGCGAAAAGGAATGCCATCGTCCACAATAATGGAATTGCGGATGACCAATTTCTGAGGCAAATAGAGCGCAGTGGTAACACTCAGGGAATGATTAGAACACTCCGTCAAGAATACAAAAGAATGGAGACAATCCCGATCTCCGTTGATGAGGTTTGCATCTATCTGTCAACATCGCACATCTATTCTCGCAAGCTGGGAGAGGTATTCGATGATGAATATCGGAAGATTAACATGGATTATCTCTTTGAATATCTCAGAGATATGTATCTCAACAAGATGTTCTGATTCCATCTTTGATTGAAGTCAGAGAAATGAAAAAGGTTTGGTGGGGGTGGTAAACCCCCGTTTTCGATACCCTTCCCGAGATGCCATTCTGGAAGAGCTATGTACCTTTTTCAGCCGAGCCAGTCGAAAATGTGGGTTCAAATCCCCTTCGGTCCACTCCATTGCGATTCATTGAGATTAGAGGAAAGAAGTCTAGCTATCGTATGGTCCAATCATCGAACCCACATACGTTGGCCAAGAAATCGAATCTCATCCTCAGCTGAAGGAATGGCTGTCAGTCTCTCCGTTCCCTCTGCAACCTGCCCGGAGCCCACCATGCCCATCTACCGAGAACGGTCATCATCGCGGGAACGAAGTACGTCCTCACGACCATCGCGTCGAGCATAATGGCGAACGCCAGCGCGAACCCCATCTGCTTCAGCATCATGGTGCTCGAGATCATCATCGCGCTGAACGCCGAGCCCATTATGACAGCCAAGGCAGTGATGATACCGCCCGTCCAGTCGAGCGATTCCCGAATGGCGTCCTTGTCCGACCGACCCTTGTGTATCTCTTCCCTTATCCTCGTGAGGATGAATATGTTGTAGTCCATCCCGATGCCCATGAGCATGACGAAGAGGATCAGCGGGATGAGCCATAGGATAGGCTCGCCAAGACCGTACCCGAACAAGAGCACGGTGGCGGCGAACGCCCACGAAATGCTCAACAGGATCGAGAGTATCGCGAAGAGCGATAGCAGAACGGCTCCCAGGACTATCAACAGCACGATGAATATGCCGATCACGACCAATAGCTCCATGGTTCTGAACTGCTCGTCCAGGTCGATCTTGAGGTCGTAGATGACCGCTGTCGATCCACCGACGTACATCTCAGCGGAGGAAAGCAGAGGGTACTGTGTCATCGTATCGGCCAGCAGGGTCCTCAACTCGGCCACCGTGTCGAGGGATCGTGAGGCCATCGGCCCATCCTCGAGGACGACGGTTATCAGGGCAGTCCGATTGTCGATCCCTATGCTCTGGTGCATCAGGAACTCCTGGCTGGCCCGGGCTTCAGGAGAGAGAGCGCTCAGGTTCCTGTAGTCTATGGGGGCACCGTTCGGGTTCGTCGGACCGACGACCTGCTTGATGTTGTCGAGCGAAGTGATCGCGGCCTCCAAGCCTCCTATCGCATCGAGGGCGTCTGTACTGAAGTTGCCATCAGCATATATCGCGCCGGGCATCCTGACGACAATCTGGGTCGGCATGATCCTGCCAGCGCCGAAGGCGTCGGTCATGGCTATGACGCCTTCGTTGCTCTCTGAGTCGGAGCCCATCCCCTCGATGAAATCGAAGCTCGTCTCCGCGCTGATGAACACGTAAGTCGTCGGTATCGAGACGAGCATCGCGACCACGATTACCGCCTTCGCGTGCCTTATGGAGTAGTCTGCGGCCTTGTAGAAGTAGCCGTGCTCTCCTCTCACCTTCTTCTCCATGACGTTCCTCGCGAATTTCTTCCAGCGCTCCTTGGTGGTGGGCCAGAATATGCGGTTCCCGAAGATCATCAGGAGGGAAGGAACGAGGGTGAGCGCGACCAGAATCGAGACGCCGACGGCCATCCCAATCACAAGACCCATTGTGCGTATCATAGAGAAATCGGAAATCCCCAACGCGAGGAAGGATATCATGACGGTGGCGCCGCTGGTCGTTATGCTTTCTCCGGCCCAGGTGACGGAGATCCGGACGGCTTCGACCTTCGACATCCCCTTGATACGCTCTTCACGGTACCGTGCCACGATGAAGATCGCGTAATCCGTTCCCACACCCATCAGGATGCTGAACAGCATCGTGACGACGGTGTAGTGGATGTCCGCCACCAGCGAACCGACCAGGAACACGACCGCCTGGCTAACGCCGAGAGCGACCATCACGCTTCCAAGCGGAAGGAACTGGGCTACGACGGACCTGAAGAAGAATCCCATGAGGATGATTATCAGAGCGATCGTGATCGGTTCGATGAGCATCAGGTCGTCGTTCATAGCGGATTCCATGTCAGCGGTGATAGCCGCGTCCCCTGTGACGAAGAGATCGTATGAATCAGACAGGTACGTGGCCTCCGCGTCGACGACGATGGCTCTGAGCGTTTCGACGTTGTCGACTATGGGTTTGATTTCGCCGATAGCGAACCCAGAGTCCTTCGAGAAGCTCAACACTATGAGCATGGCGCTGTTATCAGGGCTGATGAAGCTGGCAAGATACTCCTCTGGAAGTCCTACAGGGTATTCTGGAATTGTCCTCGTCCTGACGATCTCGTCGGCCAGGTTCGCGCTCTCAACGAGCGAATAATCCGGACCAAGTGTGTACACTTCCTCTAGGAAGGACATGTCCTCGATTCCAGCGAACGAGGCGACCGTCGTCAAGGTGAATGCATGCACCAACGTCTCATTGGAGAATGTCGCCAGATCGAACCATTCGACAACGGCGTACATCACCGCCTTCTGGTCGTCCGGATACGGAAGACCGTTGATGAACATCGGTGCTGCCGTCAGGATCGCATGATTCGCCCTCGCCTGCGGGTCCGCGGTCAGGGTGGCGTTGCCAGAGGTGGAGTTCCATGCGTCTGCGAACAACGAGTAGAAATGATAGGTAGCCTCAGCCGTAGAGGCATCCTCTGTCGACATGAGGCCATCCAACTCTCCGAGAGTCAGAGAGTAAGCCTCCGCGTCTCTCTCAGATACAGTCGAGGACGCGTTCGTGAGGTAAACCCAGCTGCTCATGTGAATCGACGGCACGCCGTAAAGGAGATACGTAGTGGAGTTGACCAGATACTCGGTCTCATGGAGTATGGGACCTATCTCTAGGACCGCTCCATTTGTCACGTCTCTGTAGACCGAGTACACGGAAGAGATATCGGACAGATAGGAGAGCGCTTCCGTGCCTGCAATCCTGTCTTCGACGCCGAAACAGAAGTCCCTCGCCTGTTCAGATACCATATCGGGCCCGACGGCCACGACCATGATGGTGCTGTTGGCCAGAGAGGTGGGGAACTGCTCGTCGATGATGGTCTGGGCTATTAGTGACTCGACATCGCCTTCGACCATCTCGGATTCCTGGTAGACCAGGACATCGTCGACCTTCAGAACCGCAGGGACAGCGTAGAACAGGACGACCAGCCAGATGGCAAGTATCTTCAAGTGATGACGAACGACCGCTCCAGCTATCCTCTCGAATATCATATCCAGCGTCTCCAAGTATCAAGTCTCACGCTCGTCTCAAAGAGGGGATAAGGTCCTCAACAACCCAATCAGAGATATAAGAATTCCGAATGGTGTCGTTTTCGGGTGGATTCCCCGCACGAATCAGTCACAGGAAAGAAGAACTAGCCCATTCACCGCCTCGACCACACGACTCTCGCAACAGAGTAATCCGATGCGGTCGACCGAGCGGGCGTTCCAGCGGTCTACCGATATCGGGCCCACCGGTCAAGGAGGTCGCAGATCTCTGCCGAAACATCCTTATTCACAATCTCAGCTTTCTCTTGTTCGCGGACATAGGATATCGCGGAGACGATCGAAATCCTCGAGGCCTTGGCTATCACGCTCGCAATCACGGTGGATGCGACGGCCTCGTCGATATCGTAATGGCTCATTATCTCCCTGATGTCGTATCTGAAGGTCGTCACCCTGTTGAGGTTCAACATCGGTGTTCTTTCGCAACTGGTCGGAGGGCGTTTCCTAAAATCTTTCCTACCACGCTTCTTGAATTTCCCGCTCCGCCTTGCCAATGGCACATCTCCGATTGCGCATCCATGCATGCCTTGCTACTTAAATGTTGACGGCTGATTCGGTGGTATCGCGCGCAAATCGCCACTGGACCGACCGGAATCCGAGCGCAGGGACAGGTAATCCACCGCTACATTGACGAGCAGATGAAGGCTGCGCTAGTGCAGCTGCACTCCACTTCTCAGGGGAACTCTAGCCTCGGGCCCCACCATGCTGGTTTCCTTCGCCGGGACTCAGCACGACCACTAAGGCCGATGCTGAGACGATATGGCCCGGAAGGCCCGTACCATCCGTCACTATCACCGTCAGAATGTATGTTCCCCTGTGGTCATACGTGTGAGAAGCGACGGGTATCCCCGTGAAGGTGACCGTTCCGTCTCCCCAGTCCCAGGTCAGCATGAGTTCGTCCCCCGAATCAGGATCCATAACGGACACCGTGAACTCCGTCAACGTCTTCGCGGTTATCAGACGGTCCGGTATTGTCAGCCATGGAATGTGGTTCTCAACCACGAGCACCAAAGTCTGAAGCTCGACAGGTCGAGTACCTAATCCCAACATGTTGTCGGTTACGGACATTGTGACTGTGTACTCGCCTCCGACAGTATACTGGTGGTTGACGATTTGTCCGGCCGCATAGGTTCCGTCGCCGAAGCTCCAAGAGTAATCCAACTGGTCCCCTTCGGGATCAAACGCAAACCCCTCGAATGTGATGATGTTGCCCGTGTTTGGCTCGACAGGAATGTGTTGAATCGACAGATCGTAGGGAGGCAGGTTCGACGATGGGCTGATCACGACCTCCGCCTGCACGCTGGTGATGAAGTAGTCCAGGAATCCGTTCGATGATGAAGCCTCACGAACCGCAACATCCACGGCGTACACGCCGGACTCAGCATATTGATGAGATGCGGCTGGCGCGCTGCTACTCCATTCAGATGAGCCCCCATCTCCCCAGAAGAATCTGTACTCAAGAAGGGTGCTGATATCGTCGTCTATAGCCGAGGCAGACAGAGATACCCATTCCCCGACCTCTCCGGTCACTCCCTCCGACACCGATTCAATGACGGGTGCGTGATTGTCGATGGGATACATGTCAATGGATAGCCACGTGTTGCTCACGTCTGGTAGCAGCATATACTTGGAACTGAGATCGGTAGAACTCGCCCAACGGCCGGTGTACATAGCATTAAGACAATCGCGGTAAGCGACACACTGGCACGAACGGTCCTCATACAACATGCTCTGCATATCGTCGAGTATGAGTCCCCTCGCGTCAACGTCAATCTCGACCAGTGAGTCCGCATACAGCTGGTCGTACTCTGCATTGCTCCAGAAGCAGTCGCTCCAGCCGCCGATCGCCGAAGTCGTCATGACGGAGAGGATGTCCACGGAAGGGTCTCCAAGCGGGTCGAACATCCAATCCCAGAGCCACACATCGTAGTCGGCTGCGTACCAAACAGAGTTCATCTCGTTCACGCTCTTAATCTCGAGGTCCAACTCTATCCCCGCTTCCGCACACGATGAACGGATCATGAGGGCGCCTTGTGCCCACTCGTACATCGTGTCCAGAGTGTAGAATCTGAACGACAGTGCTTCTCTCGATGTGGGGTCAGCGGAATTATAGAGCGGGCAGATATCCCAGAAGGCCGCATCCAGGAGGTCGTAATAACTCCCCATCTCGTCATATCTCCACCCTGCATCCCACAGAAGCTCCCGCGCGGCTTCCGTATTGTATTCAATCGGGCTTGGGTATGTGTAGTGCCACGGACTCGCGGACGGGACCAACGAATCCGCGGAAGACCCCAAGCCGTAGAGCACATCGTTGACGAACGCCTCCTTGTCGACGCACATGGAGAACGCGGCCTTGATATCAGGGTCGAGGAGCAGCTGGCTGTTCTCACCGCTGCTGAACGCTCCGCCAAGGGAGGTCCGCAGTTCATCGGTCATCTGATTGAGATTGAATTCGTAGACGAAACCGGAGTCTTGCGATATCCCAATCAAGTCTAGCTCGTTCGGAAGGTCCTGGACGTAGATTCCCGCTGGCACGTTCAGCATCATGTCCAGATTGCCAAAACGAAGCTCAACATATGCGGTTGTCACATCTGGCATTCTCACCAGAGACCAGGTATCGACTCTAGGACTCCAACCATGGAGGTCGATCATATGCCATATTGGGTTCCTCTCCAATTGCGCGACACCCGCGTCGGGAAGTCCCAACGTTGCGTAGTAGAAGGGCCCTGATCCGATCGGAGGACTGTTACCGAAGTTGACCAAGTCCTCGCCCTCCCAGTAGTACTTCGGGAGGACTGGGATGTTGATGAGCGCGTTCAGTAATGGAGCATAAGGCTCGGTCAGTCTAAGGCCGAAGTGCCAAGGGTTTTCGACCCACATTTCCGCGATGAAGCCATTCAGGTAGGGATTCAAAGCGCTTCGAGGCTCCAGGATTATGCTGTCAAAGGTGAATATGATGTCCTCGGCAGTGACTGGGTGGGCTGCGGCCAACGGGTCTTCAGGGTCGACGAAGTAAGCGTTGTCAACGATGTTGAACTCCCAGACCAGACCATCAGGAGATGAGGTCCATGACTCTGCAAGGTCGCCGATGACCTCGCCGTCTACATCATATTGCAGCAACGAGCTGTAGCATGGGAAGATGGTCATCATTTCCGCAGCGGTCGTGTAGGTGTTCGGATTCAAAGTCGAAACCGTCATATCCACAACGCCGAGTCTGAACTGCCGATCCACGTCGACGCCTTCGGCCGCTGCGTTGCCAACCAGACAATCCTGATTGACAATTCCAACAAACGAGACGCAAAGGAACGCAGCAATAATAGAGAAAGCCGCTACTCTCTTCACAGATTCCGAATGATTGCCTTTCATCCTGTTTCCTCCATTTACGGATGGTCAGTCTGAAATCGAATGCCACCCGAGTAGAGCAAGTAAGGCATGATATATAATGTCAACGACGGGGTCCCGAAGTGGTTTCGATTGGTGAGCGTGCGATCACCCGTGTCCGAAGCATGATGTCTATCGTTCACGAATCAAGTAAGAGATATGAGGTTGGCGGAACGCTCTAAGGAATACAGGATCGGGGGGTTTCCTCCGGTCCGAACGGGTCATCCTAGCTGCTGTTTCTTCAAGAACTCCAGGCCGCTCTCGGTAAGAGAGTAGTAGACACGAATCCTGCGTTCCGGCGACCGTTCGTGCTTCTCAACCGCGATGAGACCGAACCCTTCCAGCTCACTCAAGTGCTGGTACACGCTAACGAGGCTCATCCTCCTGCCCCATTCATCGCCCAGTTTCTTCCTCATGCTGTAGGCGTAGTCGGTTCCCTCAGACAGTATGGCTAGTATCGCCACCTTCGACTCGCCGATCCGTCTCCTTACGGGCTGGCCGTCGAACTTGGATATCATGTTTCGCGCGACACGATTCTTTGTCGCGATCTTCCGCGCCATCACGGGATCTTTCAGGCCTATCCCGGTTATCAGGGTGACAACCGTGTCGGAGCGACTCACGACGCCGGAATCCACCAGCCTCCGAAGGCCCGCGATCGTGGACGCAGACGCCGGTTCCGCGAATATGCCCTCGTTCCTGGCCAGCAGTTTCACGGAGTCCAGTATCTCATTCTCCGTGACGGCGACGGCATCCCCGCCCGTCGCCCGTATAGCTTCGACCGCCTCCGCACCCATGCTCGGGCTCTCGACGGCAATATCGCGGGCGAACGAGCTTGAAGCCGTCTTTGTGCGCCTAGAAACACCATTGACGGCGTCCACGATCGGCGAACAACCGTCAACCTGGACCGCGAGGAACCTTGTGTGCACGTCATCCACCAACCCCAAATCCTCAATCTCGCGCAGACCTTTTGCCAACATCGAAAGATGGACTCCGTTCCCAACTGGAAGCACGATCCAGTCGGGCGCATTCCAGTCCAGCTGGTCCACGGTCTCCACAACGGTGGTCTTCATCCCCTCAAGGAAGAACGGGTTTGTGCCAGTCACCGGGTAATATTCTCCCTCGGATTCAAGGAGGCAGTCAAGGGACTTCGTCTTGTCGGAGCTCGGTACTATCTCTGCTCCGTAGGCCACGACCTGGTACAGTTTCCCCAGATCTATCTCGCCTGGGAGGTATGCTCTGGATCGTAGACCGCCTCTCGCGCAGTACGCTGCGAGACTTGAGGCGAGATTCCCGGACCACGCGCACGCCGCCGCCCTGCAGCCTAACGCCCTGGCCCGGGATACCTCGACCGCCATCCCCCTGTCGAGGAACGATCCTGATGGATTCGTTGTCTCATCCTTTATGAAGAGCTTCCTCATTCCCAGGATCTGTGCCAGGGATTCCGACCTAAGAAGGTTAGTATATCCCTCTCCGAGTGAGAGCATGCTCTTCGGGCTCATCACTGGGAGCATGTCCCGGTACTTCCACATCCCCCTCTGTCTGGAGTCCCTTAGGTGCGGACGGGTCACAGCGACCCTCATCGTCTCCATATCCATGGAGACCTCCAGCCGTCCCCCACATTTGCGGCAGGCTGGCGTGGGAGAGTCGATTGCAGAAGGCTTCCCACATTTCGAGCAACTGATTCCTTTGAAGTTCCGTTTCGCTGCAAGCCCCCCATGCATAGGCGCTTTCAGCGATAGATAAGACTTGCCTTATGTATCCATCGGTCGAGAGCTTCCCAGGAGCATATATACTCGCAACTGGATTGATATACCGGGGTGAATCAGGAATGGAAGTGTTCGATGCGGTAAGAGCGAGAAGGTCCGTGAGAGGCTATTCATCGACCCCGGTCCCGACGGATAAGCTCGATAGGATTCTCGAGTCGGGAAGGCTTGCGCCTTCGGCCATGAACCTTCAACCCTGGCATTTCATAATCGTCCAGGATGCAGGGAAGCGAGAGGAGATGTCGAAGGCACGGTATGCGAAGTTCCTTAAGGAATCGCCAGTGGTGATAGTGGGCTGCGGTGACAAGAAGTCGTCCCCCAAGTGGTTCGTGATAGACACCACCATCGCTCTGCAGAACATGGTACTGACCGCGACGAGCGAAGGCCTGGGCACCTGCTGGATAGGTAGTTTCGACGAGAACATGATCAGGAAGCTGCTGAAGATCCCGGAACACCTTGCGATCGTCGCACTATTGGCGGTCGGCTACCCGAGAAAGAAGCTCGATCTCGCAGCGATGGTCGTCAAATCGGGCAGCCGTAGACCTGTGGAGGAGATCGTCAGCGTCGAGGAATACGGAGCCAAGGACGAGCGCTGACCGTGCTCACTCCTTTCGCATGAGGACTCGCAGGACATCTCGTTTGCCAGCAACGGCCCCGTAGGTCACGCGCCTCAGCGAACCCAGTTCCGAGACGAGCTGAAGATCGCTAAAGAGAGAGTGCACCTCCTCCTCCTGGAAGTAGTGGGTGGTGATGCCATCACCTCTCCTGAAGGAGAAGGCCTCCACCTCCTCTCCCTCCCCGAAGCGGAGGTCCCCCCGGCCGAAGACTTCGACGAACACGTGGCCGCCCCGTTTGACTGAGTGCGATATCAGCCCAGCGGCCCGCTTCCGTTCCTCGCTGTGGAGGTGCGAGAGCGTGTGCACGCACGAGATAAGGTCGAACTTTTCTTCGGCAAAAGGAAGATGTGTGATATCACATTCTACCAAATTCACATCAATGTCCCGACCCCTCTGGTCGCGCAGCTTCAGAAGAGCCTCACGCGAGAAATCGCAGCCCACGACATCGCTCAGACGTGCCAACGCCTCCGTCATCTTGCCGTCGCCGCATCCTGCATCCAGGACCAAGGAGTCCTTCCTGAGCAGATGCCTCAGCTTGGAGATCTCGCCCGAGCCGCCATACTGCAACCCCCTCTTGGAATATAGCCTCTGCCATGACTGCCTGGCAACCGCGATCCTACTGACCATCTGACACTCCCGCTCCCGCACGCTTCTGCAGACCAAGATAGCATCACATGGATTAAAATACTACAAGGGATTAACTCGTCGGAAAGCGTTGTTAAGACGGAAGACTGAGGCATATGCAGTTCATTAACATAGTGAAGGACACGGAGATACTCAGAGCGATATCCGAATTGGGATGGGAGGAACCCACCCCGGTGCAAGCTCAGGCAATACCCCTTGCGAGCGAGGGTACGGATCTCATGGCCCAGGCCCAGACGGGGACCGGCAAGACAGGCGCATTCGCCATACCGATCATAGGAAGGCTACAGAAGCTCGGGAAGATCCAGTGCCTGATACTCGTCCCGACGCGTGAGCTGGCAATGCAGGTGGCCGAAGATTTCCAAGAACTCGCGAAGTTCACCAAGCATGTCGCGGTGGCGATATACGGGGGCCAGTCGATAAACATCCAGATAAACAAGCTCAGAAAGGGCGTCGACTGTGTTGTAGGCACACCTGGAAGGATCATGGACCTCATGAGGAGAGGCGAGCTCTCCTTCGATAAGGTGAATCACTTAGTCCTGGACGAAGCGGACAGGATGTTGGACATGGGGTTCATAGACGACATCGAGTGGATCCTGCGGAGGGTTCCGAAGGACAGGCAGACGATGCTGTTCTCCGCGACCCTCCCGGAGCAGATCAGGGACCTGGCCAAGCGCTACATGCGGAACCCGCGCGAGATCATAGTGAGCCAGGACACGCTCACCGTGCCCAATGCAGAGCAGGTGTACATCAACGTGGGTAGGAGGAACAAGCTCTGGGCGCTGTGCAGGATCATGGACATCGAGAAGCCGACCAGGATGATGGTATTCTGCTCCACCAAAAGGATGGTGGATATTCTGTCAGGGAAGCTCAGAGGCTACGGATACAAGGCTGAGGGCATCCATGGCGACCTCACCCAGGCGGCGAGAGACAGGGTCATGAACGGGTTCCGTTCCGCCAAAATGAACGTACTGATAGCCACGGACGTGGCCGCCAGAGGCCTCGACATCGATGATGTAACGCACGTCGTGAACTACGACATACCAGATAACCCCGAGGACTATGTGCACAGGATCGGCCGCACCGCCCGTGCGGGCAAGGAGGGGCGGGCGATCACTTTCGTAGCGAAGGAGGAGCAGCACCTCGTGAAGGCGATCGAGAACTTCGGCAGGACGCACATCGAGGAGGACGACGTCCCTGAAGACGGTGGAAGGGACACTGTCAGGAAACAGGTGGATTTCGACGAGTTCGCAGACCATTTCGGAATGGTCATGTTCGACCTGAACCTCGGGAAGAACGACGGGATCGACATGGCCGGACTGCTGCGTTTCATAGAGAGGAAGGCCGGTATCAGAGAGGACCTCGTGGGCAGGATCGACATAGACAAAGAGTCGACGAAGCTGGAGATCCACATGAGCGTGGCGTTCCGTGCGATTAGGGATTTACCCCGGCTCAGGGTGAACAACAAACGGGTGGACATCCGCCCCGTAAGAGACCGGTCTAGACGTTGACCGCGCGGTTTATCTCCTCTGCTTTGATGTGGCCCGCGACCTTCACATGACAGTTCTTGACGCCCTCGACCATAAGCACGGCCTCGCGTATGGATTTCGCGAGTTCCACCCCGACAGGGCAGAACGGGCTCGTGGGTATGAAGGTGAGTCTCACAGATTCGCCTCCGGCCTCCAGCTCGGATATGAGCCCCATATCATAGACACTCATCCCTGTGTGCGGGTCGATAACGGTCCTGAGGGCGGAGATGATTGCGTCCTTCTGGTCCATGTCCAGAATGGCATCAACGTCGCAGTATTATAAGCTGCCGAGCTCGCGTTTCGAAAGACCCGGTTCTACAGGTAGATGAGCACGGACATCCCGTCGACGGATATGTGCTCAAGAGCGCCCTTGTCTGATTCGAGTCGCTTCTCGAGCGTATAGTGTTCAGGCTGGAGCTCGACCCTGCGACCGTCCGCGAGCCCGAGCTCGATGACGCCGTCTCTGATCTCGACCTCTGAGGGGTCGGCCGACGCCAGCAGGCTGGATATCTCCTTCGCATCCGACCTGAACGCGGGGCCCAGGCGACTGTGGACGGGCCGGAACTTCACGATGATCTCCTTCAGCGGCACCTCGGCCCTCACCTCGAGCTCGCTCGCCTTGACGGTGGCCCTGACATCCTCCTCCGATCCTGACATGAACTCGGACGCGGACTCTCCGACGATCTCGACCCTTGAGATCTCTGAGTTGAGCGAGATGCCCTTGGAGGATTTCCACGACCGAATCCCAGCGACTATCGCCTTGACACGGTCGCCGTTGCGCTCGGCAGCCTCGTCTGCCTCCGGAGCTTCAGGCCACTCCGACACATGGATACTCACCGGCTCCTCGAACTTCTTGAACGACAACTGGTATGCGTCTTCGGCGACGTGCGGAAGGAACACCGAGACCATCTTGAGCAGACCGAGCCCGACCGTGTAGAGGGCGTATCTGGCCCCTTCGTCCTTCTCGGAGTACGCCCTATGCTTGACGAGTTCGACGTAATGATCGGCGAACTCGTGCCACAGGAATTCCTGGATGAGCGCCATGGACCTGTCGAACTGATACTCGTCGTTCCTGGCCTCCACATCGCGGACGAGGTTCCCGAACCGGCTCAACACCCACGAGTCGATCGGGTGCATATTCGGAGGTGGCTCGGGTTTCGAGGCGCATGCCGTGTCGACCATACGCATGACATTCCACACCTTCACCGCCAGACGGTTCCCCCTTACGAGTTCCTGCGCCTTGAACGCGTGGTCCATGCCGAGCGAGCAGGTCGACGCGTAGTACCTCATCGCATCCCCGCCGTACTTTTCCAGAAGAGGCATGGGGTCGATGACATTGCCTGAGGATGTGTGCATCGGGCGCCCGTCCGGGGCCATGATGAACCCATGTATCATCACATCCTTCCACGGCTTCTCATCGACCAGGAGCATCTCGCGGAGTATCGTGTAGAACGCCCATGTGCGTATGATGTCATGGCTCTGAGGTCTGAGCGTCATCGGATAGAGCCTCCCGAACAACTCAGGGTCCCTATCCCAGAACGAGTTGTATAACGGGGAGATGCTCGAGTCCATCCATGTGTCGAACACGTCCGTCGAGCCGACATATCTGCCTCCGCACGTTCCGCACTTATCCAGCCGAGCGGGGGTCGCTGTGGGGTCGACATAGCACTCGCTTTCCTCCGCGATCAGGACACTCCGGCAATCCTCGCACTCCCAGAGAGGTATCGCCGTCGCGAAGTAGCGCTGCCGTGACACGACCCAATCCCATGCGAGCGAGTCGATCCAGTTCCGGATGCGGATCTTCATGAACTCAGGATGCCAGTCGATCTGGTCGACCATCTTGTGGATGCGGTCCTTGAACTCGATCGTCTTGATGAACCACTGCGGGACCTTCAGGAACTCGATCGGTGTGTGACATCTCCAGCACATCCCCACGTTCTGATCGATGTCCTCCTGCTTCGTCAGCAGGTCAGCCGTCTTCATGTTCTCGATGACACGGTCCCTGGCATCCATCACTGTCATCCCTTCGAACTCGCCCGCCACCGAAGTCATCCGGCCCGATTCGTCGATCCCCTTCTCGAGCGGCAGGCCGTACTTCATGATCCACTCGAGGTCGTCCTTGTCGCCGATCGAACATATCATCACGACGCCCGTGCCGAAGTCCGGGTCCACCTTGGGGTCGGATATGACCTTCACCCTCCGGTCGAACACAGGGGTCACGAGCTCTCTGCCGACCAGGGATGACTTCGCACGGTCATCTGGGTGGACGGCGACGAGCAAGCACGTGCAGAGAAGCTCCGGACGGGTCGTGGCTATGGGAACCTCCGCGCCGGTCTCAGCGTCCCTGAACCGGATGTAGTTCAGCTTGGTCATCCTGTGTTCGTAGTCCACCTCGGCGTCCGCCAGCGCGGTTCCGCACCGGGTGCACCAGTTCACCGGGAAATGGCCCTTGTACACCAATCCCTTCTCGTACATCCTTACGAACGAGACCTGCGTGAGCCTTCTGTAGTACTCGGCATCCGTCTGATAGTATAAGCTCGGGTCCATGCTCTCGCCGAGCATCTCGAACTGTCGGGTCATCTCGCCGATGTAGTTCTCCGCGAACTCGTGGCACATCTTGATGAAATCCTGTCTGGGCACATCGGACGCCTTGATCCCCTTCACGCGTTCCACGCGAACCTCGACCGGCGTGCCGTTGACGTCGAAGCAGAGCGGGAAGAACACGTTGTATCCCCTGATCCGCTTGTATCGCGCGGCGAAGTCTATGGCGGTGTATCCATAGGCATGGCCGAGGTGGAGGTTGCCGGAGGCGAACCTGGGAGGAGTGTCTATGCTGAATATCTCCTTGTCGGAGGAGGGGTCGAACCGGTGTATCTCCCACTCCTTCCACTTGGCCTGCCACTTTGGCTCGCTCTCTCTCCAGTCGTATTGGGGCATGACTTCCTCCAAGAACGGGTTGGCGTAGATAAAACTTCTTTCCCAGCGGGCGGCGGACCGGGTGTTCAGACTTTGCGCCGCTTCCTGAGGACGTTCGCTACGATCAGATCTTCCGCCTCGCGTGTCATCGGGCCAGTCCAATCCTCCAGGTCGAAAACGCCCTGGCCGACGCACTTCACGAGCACGGCCATCTGATGCGGGCAGAAATACCCCTTCTCCCTGCACTCGAGGCACTCGCACGTTGTGGCGACGTCCTCCGTCGTCTGGTTCACGAACCTGACATTGTAGACCTCGTAGCCGTCGGACCGTCTGAGCGTGAATGTGGCGTTCACGATCGCATCGTCGCACTCAGGATCGATCTGGACTATGCTCTTGCTCGCAGACCACTTGATGGCCTTGGCCATGTTCTCAATGAAGTAGATATCCTCCTGCAGCTTGCAGAACTCCCCCAGGGCCCGCGCGTCCGCCATGTCCAGGAGATGCTGGACCAGGTCGTCCTTGAGAAGGCCGGAATACCCTTCGATGTCCTGGGCCTCGCATAAGTTCCTGAGGCTCTGGACGGTCAGCCGCGAAAGCCTCAGTTCAAGCGATACTTCCTCGTTCATCGATATCCCATCCCCGATGCGATGTCATAATCTCGGACCAGTGAGTTAAATGTAACTGCACCACGGAACTCTATAAGGTGCGATGCGTCGGCGCCTTCTTCCTCTGGAACACCAGGATGTGGTCCTTCTCGATGCGGCTGTTGTTCCACCTCGGGATGTCCAGATGCCTGTTGATCACGTCGTATACGTAGACCGCCTTCACCTCGAAGCCGGACCTAACAGCTATCCTCGCGAGGATCGCATATGTCGGGACCCTCACCTTCCTCAGAGTGTTCTCACCTGCGACCATGCAGTACTTGCCGTTGCGCTTGAGCACCCTGTTCATCTCGGCGAAGTTGCGCCTCATGTCGTCGAAGTACTTGTACACGAGGTAGGCGCTCTTCTTCTCCTTCTCCACGAGCCCGTTAAGCACCCGCCCAAGCTCCGGGATGCTGGTCTTCGGCTCCCACGGACGGTACTCGTTCACGTATGCTCTCGACGTCCCGACGATCTGTCCGTCCAGCTTGGCCATGTCGTCAATCAGGCCGAGCCAGTGCATCTCCAGCTTGTGCACACTGACATAATGTACGGCGCTCGCGTACGGAGGGGACGTTATCGCCAGGTCCATCTCCGAATCACCCAGCTGTATCTCCCTGGCATCCTTGCCGATTATCTTCACGACGGGTACGGTCCGGTAGTTCTCTTCGACGTCCCGCGATATGCGCCAAAGCCCCTCCGCGTCGATGAGCTTGTTACGCACGGTGTTCTCGAACTTGCCTATGGAGTCGAACGAGGTCTTGCCCTGCTCGTCCAGCTTCTTTCGGAAGCTCGTGACCTCGGGTATGAGGGAATCGGCGTCAGAGTTCGACATCTTGCGGATGATCGACGAGAAGCATATCTTGAAGAAGTCCTGGCAGTCGCCCTTCCGTATCTTCCACACGTGCTTCTTTATCGTAGCGAGGTCGGCCAGGACCGCCGGCCTGAACCAGTGGTCCCTGTTCGGAATCTCGGGTATCCACTCGCTGTTGTCGTCCTCGTCCGCATCTATGCTGGCGAAAAGACGGCTCGCCATGGAATCGAGGTGGCCAGGGTCCAAGGGCGTTATCTTGACCTTCGCGATCATCCGAGCGAGCGGATGGATGTCCACGCCGTAGGAGTTGCGTCCGAGGATGTAGGACTCGAGGAGGGTCGTCCCGGAACCCATGAACGGGTCGAGCACGTCGTCGCCTACCCGCGAGTACGATTCGAGACAGAACCGGGGTATCTGCGGTATGAACTTGGCAGGGTATCGGTGGATCCCGTGCGTGGCGTAGCTGACCTGCTTGCCTATGTACTTGCCCAGCTCCTCGGATAGGTCGGTGGGCCTGGGCAGCCAGCTCAGGTCCCCTGAATCCCTCGACGATGACAAGGACATTTTGTTTCGTGATCTCCTCTGTTCCGCCTACTCTACATATTCGCGGGCGACTGCGGCGAGCGGCCTTCGATCATGTTGCGCACTGCGCAGATGACGTCGTCCAGCTTGACCCGGACCTGGTCCGCACTGTCCCGGTCCCGTATCGTGACCTGCCCGTCCTCCTTGGTCTCGTAGTCCACCGTCACGCAACAGGGAGTGCCGACCTCGTCCATCCTAGCATATCTGCGGCCTATCGAGCCCGAGTCGTCGTAGTACGCCGCCAAGCCTTCGCCCACGAGCGAATCGTACAGCCGACGGGCGATATCGTCCAGGCCGTCGCGGGCCATGAGAGGGAAGACGCCGACCTTGACCGGAGCCACCAACCCCTTCAAGGAGAGGGTGACATAATCGTCTCTTACGCGGTAGGCGTGTTCGAGCAGCGTGTAGAGTATCCTGTCCACCCCGTACGCGGGCTCGATCACGTGGGGCACGAACTTGTCGCCGGATATCTTCTCGGTCGTGACTGCGAGCTCGTAGCACGTCGAGGGCACCTCGACCTTGCGCCCATCCATATCGACCTGCACGGAATCCCTGTCACGGACCGCGTCAGGAGGGAGCTGGGCGACGATCCCTGCAAGGGCTTTCGTGTCGCCTCTGAACAGCTTACCCATCACATCGTACTTTGGTCGGACGACCTCCTTCGTGATCTCCTTCGGCTCGTCGAACCGCTCGAAGGCCGTCAGGTCGGCGCCCGAGTGCGTTAGATGCGCCTCCAAGTCGTAGCACCCGCGATCGGCGACACCGACGAGCTCGACCCAGCCGTAGCCGGTCTCCGCCTCGAGGTCCCAACAGTCCGTAGCATAGTGCGCCATCTCGTCCTTCTCGTGCTGGCGGAAGCGCATCCGAGCCGGGTCCACGCCAACATCCACCGCGAACCTCTGTGTCAGCCACATGAAGTAGGCGAGCGCCTCGTTCGCGATCGTCCCAGAGGAGACCGCGTCCGCGAGGCTCATGGAGGTGGGCGGGCCGTTGTTGGGCATGAGCGAGAGCATCTCGGCCTTGACATTCCCATACCTAGGCCATGTCTTCCTCTCGGGATGGAAGAACACCTCGGCTTCCATCTGGTTGAACTCTCTGAGTCTCAGCAGCCCCTGCCTCGGGGATATCTCGTTCCTGAATGAGCGGCCAATCTGGACCGCGCCTACCGGGAGCCTCTCCCTGCCGAACCGGTATATCTGCGAGAAGTTCACGAACATGCCTTGGGCGGTCTCCGGTCGCAGGTATCCGACTTTGGCGGAGCCCGCGCCCACCGATGTCCTGAACATGAGATTGAAGCGCTTCGGAGCCGTGAGCTCTCCCTTGCACGCGGGGCAGCTCACATCGTTCTTCCTCAGAAGGTCTCCCAGCTCCTTATCCTTGAGCGCGGCCGGGTTGTCGTGGAGGCCCTCCGCGAGATGGTCTGCACGGTATGTCTCCCCGCACCCAGTACACTCGACGTACATGTCAGCGAACGTGTCCAGGTGGCCAGAGGCTTCGAACACGGGCTCGGGGGCGATCATCGGACATACGAGCTCCTGAAGGCCCTCCTCCAGGACGTGCAACCGCCTCCAGTGCGACTCGATGTTGACCTTCATGGCGGCACCGAGAGGACCGTAGTCGAAGAATCCCGCCGCCCCACCGTAGATATCGTACGCGGGCCATAGGAAACCTCTGCGCTTGCAGAGAGACAGCAACTCCTGGGGATCGTCCATCTCAAATCACTTGATGAGCGTAGATATGACGTCTGTATCATAAATCATCGCTACAAGGTTGTCCTTGGAATCCCTAACAGGGAGCTGCCCGAAGTCGTGCTTGCGCATGATCTTGGCAGCATCGGCCACGAGCGTCTTCTTGAACACGGTGACCGGACTATGGATCATTATGTCCTTCACGGTGAGCTTGGGAAGGTTCACCTTTGAGACCTCGTACCAGAGCTTCATGACGTTCCTGACGCCCTCCCAGTTCCAGTTGTCAGCGCCGCTGTTCAACCCCAGGTCGCTCATCACGACCGTGTTGTCCACGACGCTCTGGTTGAAGATGTCCCTGTCCGTGATTATCCCGACAAGCTTCGCATCGTCGTCCATGACTGGGAGCGCGTTGACCTTCGCAGCCCGGAACGTCGCAAGTGCGACGACCAGAGGGGCGCCCGTGTAGACGGGTATGCAGGGTGAGCGCACGATGTTCTCGACGGTGACCTCGGGGTTCTCCCTCTCGACAACAATCAACAGGTCGGTAGGAGTTATGATGCCCACCAGCTTACCGTTCTCCACGACGGGCAGATGGCTCAGGTTCTGCTCGACCATGACCTTGGCGGCGTCCTTGACGTCCGCCTTCGGGGATATCGTCGGGTAGTCCCGCTTCATCACGAGCGCGAGCTGCTCCTCTTCGGGCTTGGAGAAGATATCCTGGCGTGTGACGAAGCCAGCGAGGGTTCCATCGGACGATTTGACGACGGGCATTCCGGTCTTATTGCTCTTCACGAGCTTCTTGAGCACCTCGGTCCTGGTGCCCGGGAGCTCGGCAATTATTGGATTCTCTGTCATTATGTCCTTAACCTTCATCCGAAAGTCACCTCCTCTTGCTCCTGACCACGAGCACTGGGCACGGAGCGTATCGCGTCACCCTCTCAGCCACGCTTCCCATGAACAGCTTCGAGAGGGCGGAACGCCCAAGCGTCCCGAGGACGACTAGGTCGAAGTCCGCGGACGTCTCGACGATCTTCCTTGTCGGAGAGCCTTCGATGATCAATGGCGTGACCTTCAGGCCCATCGCCTCGCCCTCCTTGACGACATCCTCCACCGCCCGCTTGCCCTCGTTCTCAAGCAACGAGTAGACGCTGACGATCGAGGAATCCATCGGAAAGCTCACGAACGATGTCTGGTCCACGACATAGAGAGCAGTCACCTCCGCTCCAAGCACCTTGGCGAGATGAAGACCACGTGAGACGGCCTCCTTCGTGTAGTCGGAGCCGTCGGTCGCGATAAGGACCCTCTTCATGCCGTCCATACCTTCATCCTCCTCACCATGCCGTTCTGTATCACAGCTGAGACTTCCGCAGACCCGTCCGAAGACACCAATTCGAGAAGTGGGTCCTCGCCCTGGACGTCTATCACCACGAGGTCATCGGATGTACTCAATTCCGTAGTTATCTTGCGCTTCGGATTTAATACTTTGTGCCCAGAATACGTTGCCAGACGTACCGCGTCGAACTCGGACAGGCCACCTGCGGAAGCACCCAGATGATATGCGGCGCGTATCTCGGACATCATGTCGGGTTCGCATATCATCGCGTTGTCGGTCCCGAGGGCGACGGAGACGCCGAGCCTGAGGAGCATGGGGATGTCCGGCGACAACCCGAACGCCTTGTTGGACCTGGGACACACGACTATCGGGACCCGTTTGTCGGCGCATGCTGCGATGTCATCCTCCGATGCCGCAGTCATATGCACCAGGAAATCGGGCTCCAGGCGAAGAATCGCTTCGATGTCCTCCCTCCGAGACTCGCTCGCGTGCAGCGCGAACACCTTGTCGAAACGCTTGCACATGCCGGAAGCCTTCTCTAGCAGATCCAGAGGCCAATCGGATATCGAGCTGAAGGCTAGGCCGTCGCACTGCCCGATCAACGCGCGAAGGTCGTCATCTGTGGAGGACGGGCCTGCCGGACGACCCAGCACGACCCCTCCGATATCGGCGTCGATGGTCACGTCCCTCAGACAGGATACCCCCTGCAAGCCCTCCTCGCGGAAGTCGATGAAACTGGTCGTCCCCGTCCTCCACATCAGGTCCAGGGACGCTCTCATTCCGGAACGCTTCTCCTCGTCGGTCGCGGAAGCCAGGGCGCGGTGCTTGTAACCACCAGGGCCGACTATCTCCTCGACGGACCCCTTGGGTGCGGGATATGCGAAGGCGTCTCCCAGGTGGGTGTGCGCGTTCACGAAGGCGGGGAGCACGATGGAGCGCGTGGATTCCGGCGGAGGGTCCTCCAACAGTAACTCCTCGGCGAGGCCATCCCTCGACCTCACGCATCCAGGGACGAGGCCGTCTTGCGTGAACACCCAATTGCCCAGGTACTCCTCGGCCATGATTCCCAGGCAAGATGGCGAGCCGGCATCTAAATAGTTGCCCATCAAGAGGAATGCCGCCGGAGAACACGGCGAGTGGCATGTGTTTCGAAAATTGATTCAGAGACTTCTGATTTGGTCAAGAGAATTTATATGGAAGGAGACAATCCCCGAATCAACAGTACGATGGAGGTTATTCTGATGGTTGCCAAGATTAACAAGGACGAGTGCGTCGCTTGCGGCGCTTGCGTCGATGTCTGCCCAGAGGATGCGATTACCTGCGACGACGTGGCCGTTGTCAACGAGGAGAAGTGTCTTGACTGCGGTGCGTGCGTGGACGAGTGCCCGAGCGATGCGATAACGATGGAGTAGACGCTCGTAATATCGCGTGGCTGGCGACGGGGTCTGACGGACGGAGACCCCCCTGAAACCCCTTCATTCCGTGATTCTCCGTGATCGCCTTCTGCCAAGCTTGAAATAGGTTCAGTCTGCTGCCTACGGCCGGTGAGCTGACGACATCCTGGCTGGTAATGGCAGTCATCATCGTGCTTGTCGCTTTCGTACCTTCCATACTCTACCTCATATGGATACGCAACACCGAGAGGTTCTCGCGCGAGCCGTACGGGAGGCTGCTTAGGGTGTTCTTCTTCGGAGCCATCGTCTCCGTGTTCATCGCAATCGTGTTCGAGCTCATCCTCACCATAGCATTCAGCCAGAACATCGAGAGGGTGTACCAGTACCTCGGCGAGAACCCCAGCCTGCCGACGATAGTGCTCGCCTGCGTAATCGCGCCCTTCGTGGAGGAGGCCGCGAAGGGCTTGGGGGCTCTAAAAGCCAGAAAATTCCTGACGGAACTGGAGAACGGCATAGTCTACGGGGCAGCGGTCGGGCTCGGCTTCGCCGCGACCGAGAACCTCCTCTACGAGAACGCTGCTCTGATAGAGGGAGGAGCACAGGCGTTCATAGCCACGGCCGTGATAAGGAGCATATCATCCGCGCTGCTGCATGCCACATCCTCGGCGGTCATGGGCCTTGGGATCGCCAGGAAGACCCTCAGAATGGGCGGTTGGGGGATGTACTACCTTGCCGCCGTCGCGATGCACAGCCTGTTCAATTTCGCTGCATCCTTCGGCGTCCTCTACGAGGGAGAGGTCGGAGAGATCGCGTACACCATAGGCCTCGCCGCTGCCCTCATGATCGTGTTCGTAGGCGTCTCTGCCATGCGGTCGAAGATCAGGGCCCTGGACCGAGGACATGTGAGAAAGGCGAGGAAGATCGTCTGAGAGGAGGAACCCCGCCCCCGGGAAAGAAATAAGAGGGAGAGGTTGCGATTTCCCATCGTTGAGGTTCAGAGCATTCATATCCGCCGATATCTCGCCGAGCGATTCACTCGCCGCACTGCTGGACCAGCTCAGAGAGTCTCGAGCGGACATCAAGGTGGTGAGGCCCACCAACCTGCACTTCACCCTGAAGTTCCTCGGCGACACGGAGGAAGAGCTGGTCGACGTGATCACGGACAGGATGCGCGAGTCCGTGGGGGGGACCCAGGCATTCACGATCAAGCTCAAAGGGATCGGAGCCTTTCCTTCCATGTCGAACATACGGGTGATATGGATAGGAATCGAAGACGGCAGACACCTAACAGGGCTTGCAGCCCGACTTGATTCGTCACTGGAAGAGATTGGGTTGGAACGCGACCGCAAGGGGTTCAAACCCCATCTGACGGTGGCTCGGGCCAGAAGCAGTAGAGGACTGGACATCGTTCAGGGACTGATCGTGGCAAACGCGGCTACTGATTTCGGCGGTTACTCCATCGACAAGATAGTGCTTAAGAAGAGCACCCTCACCCCGCAGGGGCCTCGGTACTCGAACATCAGCGAGGTCATGCTAGCCCAGGGCTGAAACGGCACGAGCCCGCCTTTCTATTCTCTCGGGGTCGAGTCGAGGGCACGGTCCAGCAGTTCCAGCAGGTCGATGACCTTCACGGACTCACTGCCAGACTGGCAGTCTCTCAGGTTCTGCACGCACCATGGACAGGCCGTGAGGATCGTGTCGGCACCGACGGACTCCGCATGGCCGACGCGGGTTCGTGCGATCGCGACCGACAGCTCCGGGAAGCCGCTCTTCACGCCGGACCCGGCTCCACAGCAGCGGCTTTCGAGTCGAGAGCGCCCCATTTCGACTACCGGCCCGCCGAGGACCGCTTCGATCAACCTCCTGGGGGGTTCGAAGACCCCGCGTTCACGGCCGAGGTCGCACGGGTCGTGATAGGTGACTTTTCCCGGCAGGTCCAGCTTGGCCAGTGGGAGCTTGGCCAGGCGCTCGTCAAGGAACTCTGTGATGTGGAGCACATGCACTCCGTGCCTCTCCTTTAGGTCATCGCAGGAGTCCAGAGCGGAGTAGCATCCGGGGCAGGAAACCACAACGGTCTTCGCGCCCGCGGACGAGAAGGCGTCGAAGCAGGCTTCGACCTTGTCCCTCGCCAGACTCACATCCCCGATCTTCTTCGCCGTGGAACCGCAACAGCTCTCGGAGGTCCCGAGATACGCTGGCACCTCACCGGCCGCTCTGAGCAGCCGGACAGCGCATCTTGCCGTCTCGGGGTGGAGGAGCGAGGTCGAGCATCCGGCGAAATAGAGGACTTCGCCCTTCCTCGGGAGGTCGAGGCCTTTGGCCCACCTCGACCTTCGCGCCCTAGGCATCTGCCACGGATTGTCATAGTTGCGCACGCTCTTCGTGACCGTCGCGTGCTCGGGAACCATCTCCCCATTTTGTTTCAACCACTCGTGTCGGGAATGTAAAATGCCCTTTCTTGTGTCAATATCGACGGGGCACGCCTCGCGGCACTCGCCGCAGGAGGTGCAGAGATGCAAGCCGCCCTCGGCTGCCTCGGACAGCACGTCCCTCGCGGCCGAGAGATAGACTCCTTGTCCTCCGACGTGACCTGATGTGCCGAACACAGGGCCGACGACGTCGTAAACGGGGCATCGGGTCACACACGAGCCGCACCCGATGCAGTACATGGGTTCGGGGTCACCCGCAGCCAGCCGGCCGCCGTCCACGAATATCACGACCATCTCCTTGGGGCCGTGCATCCCCCTGAATATCTTCTTCTCTATGTCGGCCGTGTAGCTCGGGCCGGATATCACGTTCACGTACGCAGTGGTGACCTTACCGGTCGAGAAGAACGTCTGCAGCTTGACTAGGTTCATGGCGTCGTCGAGCGATGGGACGATCTTCTCAGGCGTCGTTACGACTATGTGCTTCCCCGGGAGCATGGCGCACCTCGCGGCGTTGCCCTCGTTGTGCGCGATCACGACCGCCCCTTCGCAAGCAGTGATCGCATTGGCACCGGTCACACCGACGGTGGCGGCATCGAGATACCCGGCGATCTCCTCCTTGACGGCAGCGGTCAGCTCATCGGGGTCGTCAGATATATCGCGACCGAAGTGCTCCGAGAGCAGGATGGATATCTGGGCCCTCGTCAAATGACACGCCGGGCCGGTCGGATGCACCGCATCGCATCCCGCAAGCTGCACAATCCTGTCGCCCAGGTCGGTCTCTATGACCTCGACCCCCAGCTCGGCAAGGCGTTCGACCAGGTGGAGCTCCTTCGTTATGTTCGATTTAGACTTGACGACGAGCTCGCTCCCGGACACCTCGGACTGGATGGCCCTGAGGGCCGACCCTGCATCCTTGGTAAGGATCACGCGACAACCGTTCCCCTCCAGAGACGCCACCGCTTCGGAGAAGAGGTTCTCGTCACCGACACATCTCTCCTTGAGCTTCCGCAGGCGCTCCCTACGAGAATCCAGGTCCGGCAGCCTGCCAACGTTCGATCGTTGCCTGTCCAGGATCGTCTCGAACGAACGGCGCATGCCTTCGAGCTCTGCCGTGCCTTCGACGGCCTTCCGGACCCTGTCCTGCAGACCCATATGATCGCTCCGCCCCTCGTAGCGCGAGGGCATCTGGGCGAACCCCCCGCCCCTACGACTCCTGCAGCGTCCTGAGCTGGTCGTACTCGATCGAGTGTGCCACCCCGGCCTTCTTGAGTATCTTGCTCAGACGTTCCGTCACGCGCAAGACCTGGGCGGTCTTCACGTCGGCCCTCACGTACATCTCCTTCCTCTTGAACGGCTGCGGGAAGATCAGTCTCATCCTGCCACGCCGGTTGTATCCTTCCGGCTTCCTGTTCTTCTCGAGGTCCATGAGGTTGAGCCTCAGGAACATCTGCATGATCTCATCCTCGTCCGGCACCTGGTCCGTCTCCTCCAGGAACGCCTTCATTACCTCCTCGAAGGATTTGCAGAGATTCCGGTACCTGAACGGTCCCTTGAACACTATGTGGCCCGTCTGTGCTTTCATCTCAGGCGTTCTGATTGGCTATGGCGTATTTAACTATAGTGTAGCTCCTGACATGGCACAAGAGATTTATCGGCACGATCGCATGCTCTCCAGGATGACCAATGTCCTGACGATAGCTGGGTCCGACCCGGTGGGAGGGGCGGGGCTCCAGGCGGACCTCAAAGCCATAGAGGCGTCGGGGGCCCACGGCTGCACGGTCGTCACGTGCCTAACTGCCCAGAACACGAAGACGGTGGCCTCGATCTATCCAGTGCCACCCGCAGAGGTGGACAAGCAGCTGAAGGCGGTGCTGTCCGATGTCAGGATCGACGCGGTCAAGACGGGTATGCTGTACAGCGCTGAGACCGTGAAGGTCGTGGCTTCGAGGCTGAAGGGGTTCGACGGACCCATCGTGGTGGACCCGGTGATGGTCGCGACGACGGGGGCTAGCCTGCACGAGAAGGGGTTCGTCGACGAACTGAAGAGACGGCTGATACCGATGGCCACGCTGCTCACGCCGAACCTGCTCGAGGCGGAGGCGCTCTCAGGCATCAAGGTACGGGATACCCGCACCGCCAGGAGAGCGGCGAACGCGATACTCGAGGAGGGACCCGACGCGGTGTTGTTGAAGGGTGGGCACTCAGATTCCAAGGATGCCTTGGATCTGCTCTTTATTGACGGAGAGGTGATCAAGATATCATCGCCTCGAGTGGACGCCGAGGTGCACGGGACAGGCTGCGTTCTGGCTTCCATGATCGCCACCCACCTTGCCCAGGGCTACTCCATCGAGGAGGCGGTCAGGGTCTCGAAGAGCATGACATACAGGGCCATTCTGGCCAGGGAATCCGTGGGACGAGGCATACCCTGCGTCAACCCGTTAGCCGTGCTGAGAGGAGGAGCGCAGAAGGCAGGCATGCTCGAGGAGCTTCAGCAGATGTCGCTTGACCTTGAGGCGCTTCTCACGCCTCAACTGTTGCCGGAGGTCGGCTCGAACATGGGATATGCGGCCTTCGGGGCGCTCGGCCCTGAGGAGGTGGCAGCGTTCACCGGGAGGATCGTGCGTATGGGGGACCGAGCGAAGACCATCGGCTGCGCCGGATTCGGAGCGTCCAAGCATATCGCGAGGATTGTGCTGGCGGCCTCGACATTCGACCCGGCCATCCGCTGCGCGTTGAACTTCAAGTACTCTGAGAACAACGTGCGGGCATGCAGGAAGGCGAAGCTGACGGTCGCATCGTTCGACCGGGCGGAGGAGCCTGCTGACGCGTCGTCCATGACGTGGGGCGTAACGCATGCGATCGAGAAGCGCGGGAGTGTGCCAGACGTCATATTCGACCGCGGTGGACCGGGCAAGGAACCCATGATACGGCTGCTCGGTCGCGACCCCTATGATGTGCTGTCGAAACTGAGGAGCATCTCATCGAAGATTGAGAGCAGGTGAAGCATTGAAGATAGCCATGTTCACAGACTCATTCCATCCGACGGTCGACGGGGCGGTCGTGTCCATGGAGAGGCAGTGCGTGGGCCTGGAGGCCAAGGGTCACGAGATCGTTATGCTCGCTCCCAGGCCTTCGGCCGACGTGGAGACCCGCTGGCCAGTGCACTACCTGCCCTCGGTGGAGTTCAAGTCGTATCGAGGGTACAGGATCGGCGTGTCCCCCTCGGATATGCTGGAGTATCTTCGGGAACAGAGGATCGACATAATCCACTGCCACGGCCTGGCCTCGATGGCAATCCTTAGCCTGACGGCGGGAAAGGCCCTCCGAACGCCGACGGTACTCACTTTCCATACGATGGCCAGCGAGGCGGTGAGGTACTACTCATTCATCGGGGTGAGAGACGACCTCGTGGTCCCTCTCGTCTGGGTGTACCTGCGCAACCTGCTGAAACGACCTGAGATGGTAGTCTTCCCCTCGAGACCGATCGAGAAGGAGCTGCTCGAGCACGGCGTGAGGACGAAGGCACACGCCGTGGTCCCGACGGGAGTCGATTGCTCACTCTACACGCCGGACAACCGAGACCCCTCCATCCTCTCAGAGCATGGCCTAGAGGGCAGACGCGTCATGCTCCATGTCGGCAGGCTCTCTATGGAGAAGCGGCTGGACATCGTGCTCCGGGCCGTGAAAGACCTGGCAGGCGAAGAGCCGGACCTAAGGCTGCTCGTGGTCGGCTCTGGCCCGGCTGAGCTGGAGTACAGGAGATTGACGCGCAGGCTCGACATCGAAGACAGGGTCATCTACACTGGATTCGTCCCGGACGACTTCCTCCTCAAGGCATATGCGACTTGCGATATGCTCGCCATCGCTTCCACGTTCGAGACGCAAGGACTTGTCATCCTGGAGGCGATGGCATCAGGCATGCCTGTGGCTGGGATGCGGCGCAGGGCGATACCGGAATTCGTCACGGATGGGCACAACGGCACCCTGTTCGATGAGACTTCCTGCGCCGACGGCATAAGGCGATGCCTGAGCAGCCTGGACGACCTCCGACCCAACTGCATGGAGACGGCCAGGCAGTATTCGACGGGAGCCTGTACAGATAGACTCGTTGAAGCCTACGAGCGTGCCTTCGAGGTCAAGAGGAAGTCCCTGGCCTGAACGATAGGACACCGGCCATCGGTGGGCGAAAGGTTTTCTAGGCTCCAGACTCATCAGATACCCGGGGGAGAGGATGCCAGTATCTTATACCCTCTTCGTGGGTCTGTATGCGCTATCCGTCGTGGTTGGAATAGCGGCGGCACTCCTGGTGATAGTTGGCAGGAAGAACATCTCGCTCCATAAGTTGTTTGAGTCGGCGAAGTACAATTTGCTGTACATCGTCATAATCGCGACGGCGCCACTCCTGGTCCTCCTTGAGCACGCGTTCGTAAGCGTCGAGCTGAACTCAAAGGAGGTCGTGTACACGAACTGGCTGTTCAGCATAGGCGGGAACGCCATAACGATACTCCAGGACAGGCTCGACTACCAGATCCTGGCGGACCTGTCGATAGTGATCTACGTCTGGATCTTCGCGTTCGTGTTGTACTTCACGCCGATACTCATACTCACTCTCGACGACAGGGCGACATTCAGGAGATACTCGCTGGCCGTGCTGTTCAACTACGTCATCCTGCTCCCGTTCTACATCTTCTTCCCGGTCACGGTCACCGGGTTCTACGCGGACTCCGGGATGACCCCACTCCTCTACATCGACTCCAACTGGGGGAGGATGGTAACAAGCATCGACCCTCTGAACAACGATTTCCCGAGCGCCCACGTCAGTCTGGTAGTCACCGCTCTGTTGGTACTCGTGTATGCCGGGGTCGATTACAGACGGTATTACTATTTCGTCGCATGCGCGGCAGTGGGCATCACGTTCTCGGTCCTGTACCTAGGGGTACACTGGCTGGCAGATATCTTCGGCGGATTCGCGCTGGCGGTGGTCGCGTACATGGTCTCGGGCAACCAGCGCGTCCAGATGGCGTTCGACAGGCACATACGGGCGTTGACTAGCAAGATCATCAAAGAGAAGTGATCCGGCCCCCGCCTGGCCTCACTTCACAACGCAGGTCTCACGAAGACTATCGTGACCTTGAAGCAGAGCGTCCGACCTGATATCTCCCCGTTGTACCCGGTCTCGGGGTTGCTCCTGTGTATCTCGAAGGTCCCGTTCGCAGAATCGTATCCTGAAAGGATGAAGACTTGGCCCGTGTACATCACCCCTTTGATCGCGTAGACGTCGGTCTCGGTCACCTCGTGCCTCACCACGACCTCACCTGAGCCGTTGCTTGCTCCAGGGTCGAAGGATTCGACGACACACGCCCAGCCAGCGGGGTCTTCGTCATCGGATGGGTCGCCGAACGGATACACGACCTGATCGATGGTAGGGGCGTGTTTGAATGTCACCAATCCCTGGCTGACTTCGACCACCAGGACATCCCACTTCCATTTGAAGTGTGGCACGAAATCCATCTCTACTGGCTCGATGTTGAAGAGTGTCGTGAAGGTCGATTCCGGCATCATCTCGGTGGCGTTCAGATGCTCGGTCACCTGGACGGTCTCGACCATCGACGGGTCCACTGTGTAACCGTCCTCCGGGGGGACTTCGATGGTATAGGTGTCCCCCATCGTGAGACCGAGCACGCCTAGCGCGAACCCTTTTATAGTCCCGCCCTCGACGCCGTACTTACCAGCGGTCATATCGAACGGCACGTAGGACTCGTTGTCCCTTAGGGTGAAGGTCAATGACTTGGGATACAGCACGTCATCGGACGCTACATCCAGCAGACTCGTATCGAAAACCCGACCATCCGAGAACATGCCGACGTAGTTGAGCGTGACTACATCGCCCATCTCGATCGGATCGGATGCACTCGTCGTATGTTCCTGAGCGTTATCGTACACTACGTACCCCACAACGCCCACGGACAATACCACGGCGACCGCGATGAGCGCCAGAAACACACGTGTGGGATCGCGGGGCGACTTATCTACTTCGGATCCGGATCCGCCAGCCATTGCTAATCCTGAAACGCGGTTATGGCCTGACCTGATATAAAGCTTATCAGCCGTTCACAGGAGCTGGGGGAGGACCATCCAGTACCATGGGACGGACCCGTGGGAGGCTCATCCACCAGAGACCGGCGGGAATATCGCCACTTCGTCCCCTTCAGATAGTTCAACGGAAGAGGGATCCATGGGTGTGATGTTCCTTCCGTTGAGCAGCACCACCAGGACGTCCGACCTGGGTGCTCCTGTGTTTAGGAGTCGCTTAAGGTCGGGCTCAGCCAAGCTCACAAGGGCCTCCAGCAGCTCGGCGAGGTTCGAGGCGTCGACCTGGACCTCCTCGATGCCTGACGCCTCCCTGACCGTAGCGTACATCTTGACGGACACACAGACCATGCGGTTCCCGTATGCGAATCGTCGCTGACCATAGTAATAACTGTGGGAGCCGGGTGGTGCGGTCCCAGGAACGGGGGCTCATCATACCTGAACCGCCATGTGCTCGCGCAAGACCGGGAGAAACGCTATCTCCAATCATGTAGATTGTCTGATGGGGTTTCAACTCCCGAACCGGAGCGGCGAACATGGGAACTGAACCTGAGGCTGAAGCATCGATCAGAATCAAGGGTATGCACTGCGCGACCTGCACAGCCACGATCAGCGATGCGCTCGATGCGTTGGAGGGGGTGAGCGACTCTCAGGTGAATCTCGCCACCGAGAGGGCCTCGGTCAGATTCGACCCGGCGAAGGTGTCAAGGAACGATCTGGAAGACGCGATAGCCGGCGCGGGATACGAGGTTCTGCGCGATTCGGTCACATTCACAGTGGGTGGGATGCATTGCGCAGCCTGCGCAGAGACGATAAAGACCGCTCTCGAAGAATCGAGGGGTGTAACGCGCGCCTCGGTCAACTTCGCCCTTGGAAAGGCGACCGCCGCATACGACCCAGAGCGGGTGAAGCCGCACGTCCTGGCGAAGGCGATCGAGGACGCGGGCTACAAGGTTCTGGAAGTCGAGGGGGTGATGGCCGAGAGGCTCGCGAGGAAAGAGGAGCTGCGGGAGCTCAGGAGGGTCCTCGTCACCGCGATCGCCCTGGCTATCCCCATCGCCGCACTCTCCATGGTTCCCGCCTTCGGGGACGGACAGGTCATGCAGGCATCGTCCCGCAACTGGCTGCTGCTCGTCCTCTCGTTGCCCGTGCAGTTCCATGCTGGCCTGAGGTTCTACAGAGGATTCTACAGGGCCCTCAGGAACAGAAGAGCCAATATGGACACCCTCGTCGTGCTTGGGACGTCATCCGCATGGATGTACAGCGCCCTGGTGACGCTCGTGCCGGATGTTCTGGGTTCCCAGGGGGTATACTTCGACACCTCAGCGGTCATTATCACCCTCGTCCTCCTGGGGAAATATCTGGAGCTGGGAGCCAGGAGCACCACCTCTGAGGCGATCGTAAGCCTCATGGACTTGCAGCCTCCGACCGCCACGATAATCGATGGGGACAAGGAGACCGTCGTCGACGCGGACATGCTCAGACAGGGAGATATGCTCGTTGTCCGACCAGGTGAGAGGATACCTGCAGACGGGGAGGTCATCTCCGGCCGTTCGTCCTCCGACGAGTCGCTCGTCACCGGTGAATCACTCCCCGTAGAGAAGGTCCCCGGATCCGAGGTGACAGGAGGGACGCTCAACCTCTCAGGGATGATCAGAGTCAGGGCGTCCAGGGTGGGAAGTGACACGACCTTGGCACAAATCGTACGCCTGGTAGAGGACGCGCAGGCGACCAAGGCACCGGTCGAGAGGTATGCCGATATCGTCGCTGGCTACTTCGTCCCTGCGGTCCTCGTCGTATCACTCGCCTCGGCTGCATTCTGGTACTTCATCGGTCCAGGCATGTTCGATATCGACGATGCTGGCAGGTTCTCGCTCACAGTCTTCGTCGCCGTGCTGGTGATAGCATGCCCATGCGCGCTCGGGCTGGCGACACCAACGGCGGTCGTCACAGGGACTGGAAGGGGCGCTCAGCTGGGCGTGCTGATAAAAGACGCCGAGACCCTCGAGAAGGCGCGCAAGCTCAGCGTAGTCATCCTCGACAAGACCGGCACACTCACCAAGGGCGAGGCCCGGGTGGCAAGGCTCTGGACTGCCGAAGGAGTCACCGAGGAGGAGTTGCTCCGCCTCGCTGGCGGGGCGGAGAAAGGCTCGGACCATGTCCTGTCGAAAGCGATAGTGAAATCCGCGGAGGAGAGGGGCATCCAGCTCGAGATTCCCAGGTCCTCGGACGTGCTGGCAGGGGAAGGAGTCGCATCGGAACTGGCGGGAGCCTTGGTCCATGTCGGCAACAGGAGGCTCGCCGCCAGGCTCGGGACTGACCTGGGCGACGCAGAGGCCCTTATGCGGAACATGGAGAACGATGGGGCCACGGTCGTGGCATGCATAGCGGACGGCGAATTGAAGGGGCTGCTAGGGATCGCAGACACTATCAAAGCCGAGGCGAAAGAAGTCATCGGCCAGCTGGACGCGCTCGGCCTCAAGACCGTGATGTTGACAGGGGACAACGCGAGGACGGCCCGAGCGGTGGCCTCAGCAGTCGGAATCGAAGAGTTCAAGGCCGAGGTGATGCCAGCGGACAAGGCAGAGGTAGTGAGGTCTTACAAGGAAGGGGGCTCGGTGGTCGCGATGGTCGGGGACGGCATGAACGACGCACCAGCGCTGGTCGAGGCGGACATAGGCATCGCCCTTGGCGGAGGTTCAGACATTGCGATGGACGCGGGCAACATCGTGATAGTCGGGGACGATCTCAGAGGGGTCGTGACCGCCGTCAAGCTAAGCGAGCGGACCTACGAGAAGATAAGGCAGAACCTATTCTGGGCGCTAGCGTACAACACAGCATCGATACCGATCGCAGCCGGCGTGCTCTATCCGCTCACAGGATGGCTCCTGAGCCCCATGGTAGCGGCCGGGGCGATGGCGCTCAGCTCGGTCTCGGTCGTCACGAACGCGTCGCTGTTGAGGCGCTTCAAGCCGTGAGATAGAGCTACCGGGCCCTGCCAGAAGTAGAAAAGGTTATGTTCAAGCTTCCCGATAACATCGTTTGAAGTCTGAAGCGGTTACCTGCGACCATGATGGGTCGAAATACACAGCGCAGGTCCGGATCAAGAGCATTAACCCCCCGTTGAAGCTCGTCGGATGTGGCCTCTATGTTTGGCAAGAAACTGCTAAAAGGATATCTTGTTGAGAGAGACGGAACTCTTCTGAAGGAATTCATCTTCAATCCCAAAGCCGAGGGAACCTGGGAAGACGTCAAGGCGGCGATCTCCGGAAAAGGAGACCTTGCCGCGCTGGGCGCATTCGAAGTGGGCAGGTTCGCTGGCACAGTCGTGGTCGGGGGGAAGATGCATTTCATAGTGATCGGCAAGGATGTCGCCGGGGACGACGAGGTGACCTTCTTCCGCGAGATGCTCAACTCGGTAGAGAAAACTCTCGATGCTGCGATAGAGGAGAAGATATCAGCAGCCAGAGAAGCAGAGGAGAAGGCGAGGGACGAGCAGGCGAAGACGAAAGACGCAGTTGCTGCCATGGAGGCCGAGAGAGGCGAGTTCGAGAACGAGGCTGACGAACTCGATAAGCTCAGGGAGGAGCTCGAGAACCTGAGGAACGAGACATCGAAGTGGCAGGAGGAGCTCAAGGACTTCGAGAGCAAAGTGAGCGACAGACACATGCAGATCAACGAGAGGGTCACCCTGCTGCTGGAGAGGGAGCAGGCCCTTCTCAGGAATCAGAAAGCCTTCGATGTGGCAACGGGTGCCAAGCGAGACATGATCCGAAGTATGCAGGAGCATATCGCCAATCAAGTTGGGGAGTACGAGACGGGCTTAGGCAAGCTCGCCAAGGAGCGTACGGCCGTCCAGGAGGAAAGAGTCAAGCTGGAAGACGACCTCGCGAGATTCGCTGCCGATAAGGATGAGTGGCAGAAGCAGGTGGAGGAGGTCCAGGTCCGCATCAAGAGCCTCGACCGGGACAGGAATGAGCTGAAGGCAGCCAAAAGCGAGCTCGACGCCAAGGAGGGCTCCCTGAGGAGCTTCGAGGCGCAGCTCGATGTCAGGAAGAGGGACCTCGAGGTGTCGATGAAGGATTTCGACAATGAGAAGGCGGACTTCTCCGGGGAGACCGAGCAGATGCGGGTGGACCTGAAGGACCTTGAGAGGCAGCTCGAAGAGAGGGAGAAGGGCATCTCCGAGAGCGAGGATAGGATACGAACCGGCGATGAGGAATCCGAGAGACTGAGAGCCGAGTTGGAAGGACGCGCAAAAGACCTCTCCGACAAGGGGACCGATGTCGAAGACCGCGAGAAGGCGCTCGAGAACGGCCGACACGAGCTCGACACCAGACGCGGCCAGGTCGAGGCGAACGCGGAGACGCAACAGGCGGAACTCTCCACACTCCTGGCCAACATAGGGAAGGAGAACGAAGACCTCCAGTCAAAGACGAAGGCGCTCGATGACCTCGATGTGCAACTCAAGGAGCGGGAGTCGAAGATTCTCGACGACGAAGAGCGCGTCGAATCCCTCCTCAGAGATCTCGACAAGCGGGAGAAGGAGATCGTGAAGATGGAATCCGCCCTCGAGGAGAAGGAGGCTTCGGAGCAGGCCGAGAACCTGAGCCTCCAGGACAAGCAGGGCGCCTTAGAGCAGAGGGAGAGGGAGATGCAGGCAACGGCTGCCGAGCTGGAGGAGCTCAAGGCGGGCATGGCGTCCAGGGAGGACGATTTCGCGAGACAGACCGCGGAGCTGGAGGCGGCGAAGGCTGCGACGGCGTCCTTGCAGACGCAGATGCAGGAGCTGGAGACGAACCTCAGCGAGAGGGATGAGAGCCTGCGCTCCGCGAAGGAGGATCTTGAAAGGCGCGAGAAGGCGCTCAGCTCGATGCAGGTCGAATCGGACGAGCGGGACAAGGTGCTGGCCGAGAAGGAAAGTGCCATCCAGGAGGAGAGCGAGCGCATCAAGGCGCAGGTCGAAGGCGAGATGGCGCGGTTCGAGCAGGAGAGGAAGGCCTTCGGCGACAATAACCTGCAGCTGGAATCGAGGGAGAAGCAGCTGGCGGAGACCGAAGCGTCACTCGTCAGGAAACAGGCGGAGATCGAGGAGCGCGAGTCCGAGTTCACCAGGAAGCTGGAGGAGATGGACAGGAAGAGGGCCAGTCTCGAGGAGGAGACGGACAAGCTAGCCCAGGAGAAGGGCAAGGTCGAGACCATGCGCGACGGTCTGGAGAAGCGGAGGCAGGTAGTGAGCGACCAGGCCGACAGCATCTCCGAGATCACCAAGAGGATAGAGGCGCTCAGGGCGCGTTCACGCAGGACGACGGGGGAGCAGAAGGCCGAGGCGGGCTCCGAGAAGCCCGACTCAGACGATAGCGAAAACCGTCAATGATACAAGCCTGACAATCATCACGCCAACCGAGGCCAAGCCTGCTCCAGCCTATTGGCGGCATCCGCGAAGGTCCTTCTGAAGAGCGGCTTTGTAACAGTGGACATTCGCAACTGTTGGGCCACGTAAGGTCTCACGCTCTCCATGGCCTCCATCCCGGATTCGGACTCGTAAGTCTCCAGCAACCTCATGCATAGGTCGAACTTGATAGGTGTGAAGAGCGGCTCGCTGCCGAGCATGGAGGATATGAGGCATCCTAGGTCTTCGAGCGGGTCCCCGACGGAAACGTCCTCGAGATCCACTCCGAACACCCTCCCATCGGCCATCACGAAGTTGGCCAGCTCGGCGTCCGTCATAATCAACGATTGCCCGTTCCTGGAGAGTCGCGCGTGGAACTCCGCTAGCCATACTGCGAGTTTCTCCGCGGCCTCGGTGCTGAACATATGATTGATCAGCGAGTCGCATCTCTCCCCGGCTATGTATTCGAGGACCAGATAATCCCCCGAACGGTACAATGGGAAGGGCACGTCCAGCCCAATTCGTCTGGCCTCAGATAGGATGTCGAACTCGTGCTCCCCTCTCCCGCTCAGGGACCTCTTGAGTACCACTGGACGCACGTCGGTCTCGACGACCCAGACCCTGTTCCTCTTGCTGGGTATGAGCGTCTCGTTGACAAGGACCACTCTCTGGTTCAAGGCATGTCTCAACGCGTCCCAGCCCGGAGCGTCCAAGGTCGTCAGGTCGGGTGCCATCACTCCCCCTTATGGATCATCTGGCGATAAGTATTCTATGCTAAGATGGGACGAACGCCGTCATCGGGAGCCCTCGATTCCCTGCCCCGCCCCGTTCTTCCATGTCGAGGAATCTGCCCTCAGGGTGTCCAGGAGCTCCTTCGTCAGCCGGAGCGCCTCGTCGAGGTCCTCCTTGTGGAGTGCACTCATCGCACTCTTCATCGTCAACATGTGCTTCGATGTATCGGCACCCCAGCTTTTCGCCTCTACGATGAGGTTCCGCGCCTTCCCCAGCTCCCTCCGCACAAGCTGGGGGATGCTCGGGGACATCATGTCCTCCGTCTGCTTGGCAAGGGCGGACACCAGGGGCCAATCGCCCTCCCTGCAGGCCTCCCATGCACAGCTCATGAGGCGACGCATACGTGCCGTGTCGTCTCCGAGCGCGCTCACATCCGTGATCAGAAGCTCGATCTCCTCCAGGAGCCGCGCCGACCCGGTGAACCCATTCATCGCTTCGGCATAGAGCAGGTCGCGGGATCTAGCTCTGGGCTTCAACATGGACAGGTTGTCGAACCTCTGGGGCGTAACGAACGGCTCCCTTTCGTCGACCGCCTCTGCCGGAGCCTCTTCGATCCTGGCATCATCTCCGTCCGGAGAGAGAGGGACGTCCGAGAATATCGCGCCACAGAACGGACAGTACGCATCCGACGCGTTCACCATCATGTCACAGGAGGTGCACTGGTACTGGACCGTCGGCGCCCCCGCCCCTCCGTTCTTGGGAACGAAGGTCGTCTGGGGTTCGACCGACATCGATGGCGTGTTTGGATAGGACCTCGACGGAGAATGGGTTGAAACCGGGGAGTGCGCAGGGTCGGATGGTATTGAGCGGAGCGTTCTCTGGAAGCGAGGCCTCGACTTGTCGCGCTGGTTGTTGTTCCTGCCCACGGGTTTTCCCTGCATCTCTCGTTCTCACTCTCACTGAATGTTCGGTACGTATACACTGGCACGCGAGGGTATTTGAATGATGGTCCATGGCTATCACGAGATGCAATAATCCATGAGGGACGGGCTGCGTCCTAGCCTGCCTTCGCCATGTCAATGAAATCTCCCTCGGAGAGTATCTTCTTGTTGAGCTTCTTGGCGTTTGCCAGTTTCGAGCCCGGGCTTTCGCCGGCCACGACGAAGTCGACCGTCTTCGAGACAGACGAGGCCACATTCCCACCGAGCGATTCGACCAGGGAGCCCGCCTCCTGCCTGCTCATTGAGCGGAGCTCCCCGGTGAAGAGAAATGTCATCCCATCCAGTGGGCCCGAGCGCGGCATCGTGGCGGTCATGCTGAGGCGATGCTCGCGGAGGCGTTCTATGAGCGACAGGTTCTCGGAGCGGTCGAAGAACTGGCGCACCGATGAGGCTACGACGGCTCCGATGCCGGGCACCTTCGATAGTTCCTCCTCCGGAGCGGATATGATCGCGTCGATGTCGCCGAAGGCGCGCGCCAGATCGCGGGCGGTTGTGCCCCCAACGTGTCTTATGCCCAAAGCGAACAGCAGACGCTCGAACCCCATCACCCGGCTCGAATCGATGGATGCGACGATGTTTGCAGCCGATCTCTCGGCGACACCCTCGAGCCCCATGAGGTCGGAGGGACTCAACGAGTACAAGTCAGCGGCGTCGTCGACCAGCTCAGAGTCGACCAACTGGTCGATGAGCGACGGGCCGATCCCCTCGATGTCCATAGCGTCACGCGAGCAGAAGTGGAGCAGACGCTCCTTCACCTGTGCAGGACAAGACGCGTTGACACATCTCCTGACCGCCTCGCCCTCCTCACGGGCAGTCTCTGAGCCGCAGGCAGGGCAGTCGGTCGGCATGACGAACTCGGTCTCGTCGCCCGTCCTCCTCTCCACGATCGGTTTGACGACCTGAGGGATGACGTCCCCTGCGCGCTCAACGAGCACGTAATCGCCGACCATCAACCCCTTGCGCTTGACTTCTCCCTCGTTGTGTAGCGTGGACCTTGAGACCGAAACCCCGCCTATCTCCACGGGTTCCAGCACCGCGACGGGGGTGAGCGCCCCGGTCCTTCCGACCTGCACACGGATCTCCAGCAGCTTCGTCGTCATCTGCTTAGGGGGGAACTTATAGGCTATAGCCCACCTCGGGTTCTTCGCCGTGTGGCCCAACCGCCTCTGCTGGTCGAGCGAATCGACCTTGACGACCATGCCGTCGACCTCGAAGCCGGCCGTATCCCGTTTCGACTCCCAGGTCATGATGTGGTCCAAAGCTTCGCCGATGCTCCTGAACCGTGCGACATAAGGACTGGTCCTGAGGCCGGCCTGTCTCAACGCTTCAAGACATTGGAAATGTGTGGGCGGCATCGACCCGTCGCTGTGACTCAGGGCGTAGAAGACCGCTTCGAGAGGCCTCGACGCAGCCACCCGAGGGTCGAGCTGGCGTATGGACCCGGCTGCGGCGTTTCTCGGGTTGGCGAAAGGGGTCTGATCGGCTTCCTCTCGCTCGCTGTTGAGGCGTCTGAAGCTATCCGCGGGCATGTAGACCTCACCCCTTATCTCGGCAGTCGCCAACCCGGAGCTCGGACCGAGCTTCAGAGGTATACTCCTTATCGTCTTGACATTGGACGTCACATCCTCCCCGGTCCGGCCGTCCCCCCTAGTCGCTCCGCGGACGAGCATCCCCTCCTCGTACAGCAGTGCGATGCTCAGTCCATCGACCTTAAGCTCCACGACGTATTCGACCGGCTCATCTTCGAGCCATTTCCTCACGCGCTGGTCGAAGTTCCGGAGCTCTTCGGGGGAGTAGCAGTTGTCTAAGCTCAGCATCGAAATCTTGTGCTCTACCTGTGGGAATTCGTCGAGTGGCGCCCCGGAGACCCTCTGCGTGGGGGACTCAGGGAGCACCATGGAAGGATGTTCGGACTCGAGCCTCTCCAGTTCCTTGACGAGCATGTCATACTCGAAGTCGGATACCTCCGGGTCGTCATCGACGTAGTACCTCTGGTCATGGTACGATATCGTCTCGACCAGCTCTTTCATCCTCTTCAGGGCCTTCTGGCGTTCGGTCGTCATGGTCTTCTTCCGCGCAACCTTCGCTTCAGCTCATCGGAGCTCATCGCATTCAGGACTCTATCCTTCGAGAGCCAACCACGTCTCGCTGTGATGATACCGAGTCGGAGGTAATCAAGATGTCGGATGGAGTGAGAGTCTGTGCCGATCGCGAAGGTCACGCCATGTTCCTTCGCCAGCCGACAGTGGACTGCGCGCAGGTCCAGCCTATCGGGGAACGCGTTAATCTCCATCGCGACGTCCGTCTCTCGCGCCACATCGAATATTCTCTGGATGTCCAGCTTGACTGGGTCGCGACGTCCGATGATCCGGCCGGTCGGGTGACCGATTATGTCCACCAATCCGGACTCCATCGCATTGGTGACCCGCTCCGTCATCTCCTTGGAATCCATCTTCATCCGCGAATGAACCGAGCCAATCACGATATCCAGGTCCTTCAACACCGATGACGGCAAATCGAGCGAGCCGTCAACCTTTATGTCCACTTCGGTGCCTGCAAGCACCTGAATGCCGTCGCCATGGATCTCCTGGACCCGCCGAATGGCGTCCACCTGCTTCCCGAGCCTCTCAGGAGTCAGTCCGTTCGCTATCGTCAGGCTCTCCGTGTGGTCAGTGATTGCTATGAACGAGTACTGTAATCGTGCGGCAGCCGCCACGATCGCTTCGATCGGGTCGGATCCGTCGCTCCAATCCGAGTGGACGTGCAGGTCACCCCGCACATCAGACGCGTCGACCAGCTCTGGGAGCTCAAGACTGCGAGAAGCGTCGATCTCTCCCGAGTCCTCCCTGAGCTCGGGTGGGATGAATGTCAGGCCGAGGGACTCGTACACCCCGTGCTCCGAATCACCGGCGACTCTGCGGTTCGAGCTCCTTTCGAACACACCATACTCGTTCACCTTGAGCCCCATCTCGACGCCGAGCCGTCTTACCCTGACGTTGTGCTCCTTCGACCCTGTGAAGTACTGCAGGGCGGCACCGTAGCTCTCTAGTTCAACGACGCGTAGATCGACCTGAAGCCCGCCTTGAATCTCTACGCTGGACTTGGTGCTGCCGCTCAGGAGGACATTCTCTACAGCTGGGTAGTCTACGAACGCGCTTGTGACATCCTCCGAATCCCCAGAACCCACGAGGATGTCGATATCGCCTATCGTTTCCCTGCCTCTCCTGAGGCTGCCACATACGCTGATAGCCTCGATCGAAAGACGGGATCTCAGATGCTCGACATACGCTTCGGCGATTGGCAACGCTTCACCGAGTAGCATTCTCCCTCCTCTGGACTCCAGCACGCCTATCCCCTGCAGGATCCTCTCCTCGGTCTTCTCGCCGAAGCCTCTCAGTCCCCTAAGCCTGTGGTTCAATGCGGCCTCCTTCAGCTCGTCAACGGAGGCGATGCCCAGCTCCCTATGAAGCAACATGGCGGTCCTGGGGCCGACATCCGGGATGCTCAGCATCTCGACCAGACCAGGAGGCGTCTCGACTCGAAGCTTCTTCAGATAGTCCAGCTCGCCCGTCCTTACTAGTTCCTCGATCTTCTTCGCGATTGCCACTCCAACTCCGGGGATGTCCCTGTGACGGCCCTCGTCCACCATCTGTTCGATATCTACATCCATCTGCTCGATGGCCGAGGCGGCCCTTCGGTACGCCTGGGGCTTGAAGGGCAGGCCCTGAAGCTCAAGCAGGTCGGCAATCTCGTAGAACACCAGGGCTACTTCGGAGTTTCTCATCCTTTCTCACACGCTGGCCACCTGATTTCCTTGGCCCCGAATAATGCTTTCCATAGAGCATGGAAGTCCGAGCGGGATTGGCCATCGAATCAGCGTCGCAGAACCACATTGCCTTGATGGCTTGAGAAGCGCCCAAATGGCCAACTTATGTTTTCCAGAAATCCGTGTGCTGGCATGTGCTGACCCGACGAGACTTTATACCATAGATGGTATAATCATACCAACGGAGGTATGAAAACGGTGATAAACCAAGAGCTGCTCGCAGTGCTGGCTAGACGAGGAAGGATCGAGCTGATCCGCACACTCAAGTCGTTCCATGACAGAGACTTCACGATAAACGAGCTATCCCGCGTCTCGGGGATTCCCACGATGACCACATGGAGGGCGGTGAACGAGTTCAAGGCCATGGGAATCGTGAAGGTAAGGAAGGTCGGGAATGCTAAGGCGGTGAAGATTACCCGCGACCAGGGAAAGCTGAGACTTCTGAGGCTGGTCGAGGACACAGACCCTCAGAAGGCAGCCGCCAAGGAATTCGCATCAGGCGTCTCAGAGCTGGAATGGGGCGTCCAGTGCCGGCTCTTCGGGTCCATAGGCAAGGGAGAACATCTGCCAGGAGATGAGGTTGACATCGCAGTCGTCTTCGACGATCAGAAAATATCGGAATATGAGGCAAAGGCCGCCTCCCAGGTGATCGCCTCCGAGATAAGGAGGGAGACGAATGTGACAATCGTGCCGCTATGCTTATCCGTCCGAGACATGGGAAGGAAGGGAGGGCTGGCCGCCGAGCTCAGAGACAAGGAGATAATATGGTCGCGAGAGGCCTGAATGCGCTTGGAATTCAGGGTGACCGCTTCATTATGATTTGATTCTGGAGAAGAAATCGTAGACGAGGCTTGCTATCTTCGCTTCGGCCAGGACCGCATTCTGGCCCTCCTGCACGTTCCTGAAGAAGCAGCACAGGACTACATGGGAGTTCGAGGAGACGTAGATCACGCCAGCGTTGGCGACGGAGAAAGCGGTGTCTCCGGACTTCAACGCAACAGGGATTTCTGGCGAGATGAGATAGGACATCGACGCAGCACTCTGCTGCCTCATCAGCAGCGACAGCATCATCTCACACGCTTTGGGAGATACGACATCGTGCCTCACAATCTTCTCGAGGAGCACACCGACCTCCCTGGGCGTTCCGAAATTGTCAAAAACCTCGTCGTAGATGCGCTGGGTCTTGATTCGCTTCTGGGCCCTGACACCGTAGATGCTCTCGTACTTCTTCCTGAACTCCTCGATCGAGAGGTTAGCCGCCTCTCTCTCGGTCTCGTTCAAGGCGTTCATCCGCTCGATGTCCGAGAGACCCTTCCATTTCCGCGCGGCCTCCAGTATGGACAGGTCCTTGTAGGGGCCGTATCCCATCGACATCAGGAAGCTCTCGCGGTAGGGCATGTAAATCGACGTTCTGGCTAGACCTAGATCGCGAATCAACATGTTGACGCGCTGGATACCTATCCTCTTCCAGAGCATCTCGGAGGCCGTGTTGTCAGTTCCTATGATCATCATGGCGAGGAGGTCGCGAACGGTCGGCTTCAGACCGGGCTGCATGTACTGGAGAAGGCCCTCCCCGATGCAGTAATGGTGAGTTTCGAGCTCGATCCTCTCATCCATGGATATCATGCCAGCATCGATCTGCCGGTATGTCTCGACCATGACGGCCAGCTTGAAGACGCCGCCGAGCGGGAATATCTTGTCGGCGTCGATCGCGATGGACTTATCCGACTCGATGTGCTTCATGTAGAGCCCCATCTGGCCCTGAGTCTCCTTCGAGGCCTTCACTATCTCAGACCTCAGCTTCGCAAGCTCAGGAGATAGCGCTGATTTCCTCTTCCGCTCTTGAGTCAATGTCACAACCCTCTCTACGACGCGCCGAATGATCACTGGGCATCTCAAGTCCTGCGATGGAATGCCCAGCTGCCCCGGAAAGCATCGGTCTGTCAGTATATGAGCGCTTCGCTCGTCCTACAGGTGGTTGTGCGAACATCTGCCAGGCAAGGGCCGTCTCGGTCTTGAAGGAATGACAAAGAGAAGGGGGCGGAGACTGAAAGAAGGCCTCGGAACCCGTCATATGGGGGAAATGGGGGGGAGGTGTGGCTGAACCGGGTTCCAAGCGGAAAAGGTGTGTTCCCTCTTCCAATCTCTGAGCAATAGACCGGCTTGGAGCATTCATATAGGTGTTGTCCTGAGAATCAACGCTGATAATACGTCAAGCATAGCCAGCTAGTTCATTTCGTGGAGTCAATTTCGGGGAATTAGTGCTCGGGGACTGACGAAACGCCTCTAATACTTCAGTCCTAGCATCGTCTTCGTTCTTCCGGCAATAGTGTCTCTCAGTGGTGTTGGTCGATCCATGTCCTAGCATCAACGATACGGTCTGTATGTCCACCCCTCGGTCAAGCAGCATCTGGCCGTATGTTCTCCTCAGCCCATGCGGGGAGAACTGCACGCCTGTCTTTTCCATTATCCGTTTGGTCCACGAGTTTATCAGAGTGGCGCCAACGGGTTTGGTGTGGTCCTTCATGGCGAACACTAGAGGCACGGCCTCCAGTACGCCCTTCTTCGCCATCACGGTCTCCCTCTCTCTGAGGTATCGCTTGGCGATGGGGCTCATGCCGTCCGGGACGGGTAGGATTCGCTTTTTCCCATACGATTTCTCACCCTTCGGGTGCCGTACCTTGAAGGTCCAGTTACGAACATTCAAGTCCTCATAGTGTGCGTTGACCAGCTCGGATGTTCGCACCCCGGTATAGGCGAACATGCCGAGACAGAACGACGCACATTCACCCGTCCAGCCCGGGATATCCTTCGCGGCGGCGAGAACGATCTCCAAGTCCTCTGGGCTCAATGAGCCTTTACGCTCGGAGTCTGCCTTGGGGAATACATGGGGCTGTTGTGCCTTCAACTTACTAAGAACACCGTTCCCGACGAACTCCAGTAGCTTCTTGAGTATGCTCAGGCGTTGTTTCTGTGTCGCATGTGACAACCCTCTGGCCCTCATGCCGGCCATGATAGCCAGGACTTCGCGTTCTCCCCAGTTCTCAGGGGATGCATTCAGGCTTGGGTCTCTCTCACGCAGCTCTGCATACTCGCGGTCAATCACTCTGAGCGTTGACCGTCGGACTCTGCACGTCGTCTGTTCGTAATATGCTTCATGCACGGTCATGTATTTCCCTATCCATGTTCTCAGAGGGTATCGGCCCAACGACCTCGCCCCCCGCTTCCGTCCTGGTTTCTTGCGTTTCTTCCGTTTCCCACTGAGGTTGACACCATTGCGACCTTGCCGAGTCGCATGGTTTCCCTCGGTAGGGGTATTGGCAGGAGGTAACGTAAATCTATCGGACATTTCTTAGGCCGGGTGAAACTCAAGAGGTTTCACTCTCGCCATTCACCCCCTCGTTTTTTAGACGGTTTAGAATGGTTTGGTGAGACACGCCTAGCTCATCAGCTATCTTCCTATACCCAAGGCCTTGTGCCCTCAATTCGAGGATTCTAGCCCGGTCTACGGCCACTCTAGGGCGACCTAGCCTCTTACCCTGAGCCTTAGCCCTCTGCAACCCCGCCTTCGTCCTCTCGATTATCAACGACCTCTCAAACTCCGCGATCTCTCCCAGGATGCCGAAGAGTAGCTTCCCAGTAGGAGTATTCGTTGAGAACGGTTGGTCCGTGCACTCGAACTTGATTCCCCTGCCCTCAAGTTCCGCGATTATCTGCTTGAGGTCCAGGGATGACCTCGCGATCCTGTCTATCTTGGTTGTTAGCACCAAGCTGAACCGTCTACCTCGGGCATCACTCAGCATACGCTTGAGTTCAGGACGATTGGTATCCGCACCAGATGCCCGGTCCACGTATCGCCCGGAAATGTCCCATCCGCGCTCGTTGGCATAGGCAATCATTCGCATTAGTTGGTTCTGTGGGTCTTGCGAATCATCAGCTTTGGATACTCTGGCATATATCGCGACTCTCATCTGGTCCCCCCATTTGGCCTACCACCCATGTCCTCATCCATACGACAAGTCCTCCTTCGAGGAATCATTCGGGTGATAGTCCTGATACGCAAGTTTCGAACACTCTTCCTTGAAGCCTTCCACAACTTCGTTTAGCGCCTCGGAGAATGTCTGCGGCAGAGTGGCAAGGAGCTTCTCGAGTACTGACTTGTAGAAAGCCGTCGTTCGGCCCTGGAAAGGTGAAGAAAGGGGTTTAGCTCCGGCTTCAATCCGACCCGCTTCAAAGAATGCTACTTCTTGGAGCTGCGCTTCGGGAGCCGGCGGATGATGAACCCGCCGTTCTTCCAGAAGACGATCTTAACAGGGCCCCATTCCACCCAGTCTCCACGTTCAACCTTGACCTTCTTCCCCATGTTGAACCACCTTAATGGCAAGAAGAAAGAGAGATAAAGGGTTTTGGAGTTTCCGGTTGCCTTCCAAAGACGCGATAAAACGGGCATCATGTACCTAAATCGTCCGAGCCAGTCATTTTGGTGGGTTCAAACCCGGTTAGGCCCACACGCGGGAGAAAAGGCCATAGGGGGAGAGAAGCCCTTAAGCCGTGGAAGACGATTCGTGCGCTGGGCAAGGAGGAAGGGTTCAGCAATGAACACAAGATGGACAAAAATCGGATTGGCCCTTTGTTATCTGGGAGCTGTGGGCACCATTGCGAGGTCGTGGTTGATCACGAGAATGGATTCACGTGAACTAGAGTCAATGGCACACGATGTGGCATACACCGTAATGCTGTCCGCTGCGGTAGTCATTCTCGGTGCGTCAATTGCACTTGCTGCGCTGTTCTGGGCGAAACCCAAGATCCAGAAATCGAGCTAGGTCTAGCTCCGGCCTCAGAGAAAAGGCCATAGGGGCGGGACTCCAGAGAAAGGCAGATAAGCCATTAAGGACGATTTGGCAGCGGTCGAGTGAAATGACATGAAGTGTCCGAAGTGCAAGGATATCTTTCCAAAAGGAAACCAGTACTGCTTGAATTGCGGCACTAGACCGGTCAAGAAGCGCAGGTGGGCGTGGGTCGTTGTGATGGTCGCTACACCGATAATAATTGGGTTCTTAGTATGGATGCTGACGATTATGGCCAAAGAGGACGACGGGGTTGGCATCATCTTTGTAGGATTAGTAATAGTACTGTGGGCGCGGTTGGCAGTGCACATCTATCAATGGCTGCGATGGACAAGGCCCGTTGACTCGGACAAGACCGCCGCCTCAGATAGCGGACAATCGTCGTCGTGAGAAAAGGCCATAGAAGGGTTAACAAGTTAACAGGAAAAAGGGAAAGGGTTTGGGTTGTACTCTATCTCTCGTCTCCTCGGCAAGAAGGTTTCCGGTTTCGGAAAATCTTAGGCTCTAGCCAGTCAGTTTCGTGGTCTGTAATCCCACAGGGTCCACTCAAATGTCTGGCACGGTGAACTTCCCGCCAGAGACATCATCTCGACGTCTATCAGACACGCGCCAAAAGAATCATCTATGTATCCATCGATGCTGTTGATAACCGGGACACATCCTGACAAGGGAACTCTGCAGCTAGTGAGATGCTAGCGGGCGGTGGATATGATGGCGCAAGAAGATGACCTTCTGCACGGCGAGGTGGAAAGGAAGCTCAAGAGGGAGTACCTCTACAGCCCTGTAGACCCAACAAGAAGAACCCTAGACAAGATTCTGTCGATTCTCAATCGTTTTCACGAGCAGGGAAGGGACTCAAGGAGTCTGCTGCAGGACATCGCCGACGCGATAAATAGAGTATTCTTGATTAGAGAAGTCACGATTGGCCTGAAGGATGACTCCGACGGCAAGTACAGATATAAGGTGATGAGTGGCTCCAGACCAGATACATGGAGGGTATACAGTGAACTGTCTTACACGTACGAGGAGTTCTTCGATTCCCGGCACTACAAGGGCACGCAGATAAGCAAGTATACATCGATCTTCCTGACTGAAGACAATCCGTACGCAGAAGTGGACAGGGACACCATTACTCACCCCATCCTGCTGACGGCCAAGCGCGCAGCGGTGGATGACGCCTTAGAGGGGGACTACCTAGTTATCCACATCTACGGAGAGAAGGGCGAGCTCATAGGCTGGATGGAGATATCCGGCATGAAAAACGGGAAGCTCCCGAAGGCTACCGACCTCAGATGGATCGAGCTGATGGCATTGATCATCGGCAACGCAGTCGTCTGCGAGGGGAGAGGTGCACAGAACCGCAGATAACGGAGTCGGATCGGGCCACTAGGCTCCATTGAACGCAGCAGCCGACAGTCTCGCATGTCGTAACCGAGTCTGCGCTGGTCGAGACATCCACAATCTGGTCAAATCCAAGGGGGTTGAAGGTGGCCGTCCGACGCGGTCCTCGACAGTATTTATCATGATGGGGCGCGTTCCCTCTTTGGGGATTCAAAGATGGCCGTAGTGTTTCTCAGCACCGCTCCACGTCTACTGGCTCTGCTTGTTGCAGTTGTCGTCTCATTGGTCATCACGAATAAGAAGAACCTGCGAGATAGACCGGTCTGGTGGGCGACCTGCTGGGTCTCGGCCTGGGCCCCGTTCACACTATTGCTGTTCCTTTACATGGCATTTCTACTGTGATTCGTACGACCTCCCGGAGCGCGCGGTCTGAATGCCTGCATGGAAGTCAATCGCAACTCTTCAGCTTACGAAGGAACGGGTGATCGATAGGATGACAGTTCTGACGATGGCAGCGACAGTGAGCGGTCGCCAAAACAATCATGTACATAGCCCACAATGCGCCTAACAGTCGGAACGCGCCCTCTTCCGAGAGGAAAGCGGCCATACAGTGTCAATTCGGCAGGAGATCCGATGGTGCAAGACAACTACATCCTACGCGATGAGGTGGAGAGGAAGCTGAAACTTGGGTACCTCCACGGTCAGAAGGACCAGACAACGAAGATCCTTGACAAGTTTCGACCAATCCTTGCCCGCTTGCAGGAGCAGAACCTCGAGCTTATGGATTTCCTTCAGGACGTGGCAGACACGGCAAGCAGACAGTTCTGGCTCAAGGAAGTGACCATAGGCCTGAGAGACCCCGACGATAAGTACAGGTACAAGGTCATGTGCGGTCTCAGGCCCGACGCGTGGGCGGCGCACAAGCATCTGGCCTACACGCGAGAAGAGTTTTCGGACCCGAAATACTACAAAGGTAGACAGATGAGCAAGCATACGAAGATCTTCCTAGCAGAGGATAAACCATTCACTGACGACGAGCTGGATACCTTCACACGCCCCATCCTGCTGAAAGCGACACGGACAAGCGTCGATGAATGCATCGAAGGAGACTATTTCGACACGCATATATTCGGCGAGAACGAACAACTGATGGGCTGGATCGAGATTTCAGGAACCAAAGACGGCAAGTTCCCCGACCCGACGACCGTGAGGTGGATCGAGCTGCTGGCGTTGATCATCGGAATCGCAATCACACGGGATGATCGGAGTGGGCGGAGCGAACAGGCCAAAAGCCGGCTAAAATCGGCGATCACTTTTGCACGCAACCGGTGACTCGTTACCACCGTTCGAATTCCCCAGCCTCCTGACGACAATACGGAGAAGCGTTGGCGCTACAAGGACAGATATCACACCCATTATGATTATCGCGGAGTAGACGTCGTCGCTGATTATGCCAGCGTTCCATCCGTACAGTGCTATGATTGACGCGACTTCCAGCCTCGCAGCCAAGCCGAGGCCGACAGATACCGATTCCCCCCGGCTCATCCCATAAAGTCTGGCAGGCAGTCCTCCACCGATGAGTTTGGAGAGCACCGCCACCATCGCCAACACCAATGCGAATAGCCACATCTCGAGCGGTAGTTTGCTGATGTCAACTATGATGCCCAACGACAGGAAGAATATCGGTGCGAAGATCCATTCGAGGAAGACTATCCCCTCCATGAACTGTTTCCTGTATTCGCAGCGCGAGAAACACGTCCCTGCGATGAAGGCACCGACTATCGCGGAGATTCCGACCTGCTCAGATATGAAGGCGTACAGGAACGCGAACGCAAGCGCCAGCAGAAAGCCGCTCTCCTTCATACCCCTAGCAATGCCGATTCTCTCGACTCTGCCTATCAGACGAACCGCGAACCTCATACCAATGTATGAGCCGAGGCCGACGAACAGGACGGCAGCTATCACGATCCACAAGAATCCCATGAGGTCGATACCTTCTCCCGTAGCGACTCCGGCCGTGATGGCAAGCACGACCATGCCCAGGACGTCATCCACCACCGCAGCGCCCAATATCGTCTTGGCGACGCCACTGCCTATGATCCCCATCTCCTTCAGGACGCCCGCGGTGATAGCCACACTCGTCGCTACTAGCGCGGTGCCTATGAAGATCGACTGAAAGAATCGATCGTACGCTGGATCCCCATCAGGTAGCATGAACCACGCGATAAGAAAACCCGCAACCCATGGGAGGGATATCCCTCCGATGGCAATCACGATGTTCTTCCTGGTGTATATCTCTTTGATATCACACTCGAATCCGATCAGGAAGAGCATGATGATCGCTCCGAAGCCGGCGAAGAGCGGGATCAGCTCACCGGTAGCAGACCCCGCATCCACGACAATGATCTTCAGAACGCTTGGGCCGATGAGTATCCCGAGGGCGATCTGGCCTACCACCTTTGGCAGCCCGAGCCTCGTGAACACCAGGCTCGATATCATAGCGAGTGTGATAAGAAGAGCGAGCTGAAACCACAGGTTCTCTATAACCCCTGCCCAGACCTCGCCAATCATTGCCCTGGAACGGGTGATTACAGGACAAAAGGTTTGCGGTCAGGAGTTCGGCATCCCAATCGATTTGGATTGTCGGATTTCGGCCCAACTCCTTCGCGGTTTCGTGCCGAGAATAGAGCCCAAGGGGTGGCCAAGGAAGACATAGTATGTGGGATAACATGCCAGCGCCGGGCGTGTCCACAACGCCGCGGAATCGAGCCCTGGCGCAGATCATCTCTCCCAGACGAACGGTCGACTTGTTGTCAATACATGACGAGGTGCCGCAAATCTCTTTTATACCTAGCCATACATAGCGAGTGATGCTAGGCTAGACCGGGACGTTCGGCGTGTCCTTATACACCAAAATCGTCGACAGTGGGGGTGACAGCCGGGGACGTCGTAACCGAGTCTGCGCTGGTCCAGACATCGACAATGAGGCCTTGTCCAAGGGGGTTGAAGGTGGTCCTGTGATTCCGCTGGAGGGCGGGATCCTATGCCTTGGTCGCGGGAATCGGGTCAGGCCCTGACGGGAACAGCCTTACCGCGGACTCTCAACGCTCCTAGGGTAGCGGGGCCGAGGAGATGCTTGGGTAGCCTGTGTGGACGAGAGCGGCAACCTCGGTGGCCTAGCACCTCTCATCTCTCTCATGACTTATCGGGAAAGGAAAGTCGAGCACGGTGGAGGCAGCAGCGTGACAGCCCCCTTTTGCTGACTGAACCTACCCGAGCGTTTAGGCGCCCTCTCGGATTGGTTGCCAACCGCTGATTTGCCGTGTTTCTCGCTCCCTACCTCCGGCAATTGTCTGTGGACATTCATATCCTTTGCGGAGGCCGGCATCCGAGTGTATCGACTGAAAGGTCGAACAGCTCCGCGCTCTCTCGCCCCATCTCCACGACCAGTCTCGACCCAGCTTCGACCTGCCCGCATATCGCAGCGGTGAGCCCTCTCTTGCCCAACTCCGCGACGACCTTCTCGGAAACGTTGTCGGCGCTCGTCACAACGAAGCCACAACCCTGATACGCTTTCAGCCACTGGAGAAGGTCCACGTCGTCCGGGCGGGGGATCGCACCGACATCGACCTTCGCCCCGCAAGCGCTCGCCTCGAGGAGCATGCCCAACGTCCCCAGTGCGCCAGGGCTGCTTATGTCCTTCCCCGCAGACACCATCGAACCGACAGCATGCATGGACATCACGCCTCGCCTCACCGCGTCCGAGTCCTTGGCCGATGTCGTGTCCCACGAATAAGGGATGCCTGGCGTGAAATGTCCATCGAGGTCCATAGCGAATATGACCGTGTCTCCGGAGGATGCGCCCGAGCTGAGGATGAGATGCTGCTTGTCCGTTTCGCCGAGCACGGCAACGTCTACCGCGCAATAGCTTGCGTCGGGATGAAGGTGGCCGCCTACGATGGGCACGCCTGTCTTCTCGGAAGCAGCCCTCATCCCGTTGACAATCTCACTCCTCACATGAGGATCGCCGCACGACAATACGTCGACGATGGCCAGGGGAGACCCGCCCATGGCGGCGATGTCGTTGACGTTGACCAGCACGGAGCAGTACCCCGCCCAGTAAGGATTCGCCTTCACCAAGTCCTCCATAATCCCGTCAGCTGCGAGTAGGATGATCCTGCCATCGAGCTCAATAGCCGCTGCGTCCTCGCCATGCGTCGCTACGATGATTCCTTCCGGAACGGTCAGCAGCTCGTTTGCGACGGCAGACACCTCCGCCTTTCTGGTGACGCCCGGGTGCGTCCTCAGATTCTGCACAAGTTCGTCGATACTCACTCTGCCGCTCCTCCTTCTTCCTTGCTCGGCTCAGTCAGAGTCTCATCTGCGTCGTCTCCTTAACGAAGGCGTTGAGGCCGAATCGCTCCACCAGGATGTGGATGATCACCCGGTTGAACTCAGGACCCAGGTCCTTCTCGACCACCGTCGGGATGTCGCTGTTCGGAACCTTATACCCCTGTCTCACAAGGACTGATTTGGCGTCCGACCGCTCCTCCGCCGTCGCCTTCCTCCCGGCGATGGCTCCTTCCAGGCCGCACCGCCTGACCTCCATATCGAATATCGCGCGCTTGAACATCATTTGCAGACAGAATGCGGCCAACGTCGCCCTCTCGTCCGTGGAGGCGACGGTCGCGACGCAGGCGTCACCCAAGAGCTCATGAAACGACTTCTGACCGGCCAGCGATATCGAGAATACCTTCGCGGGCTTGATGTCCTTCGCATTCAGGACTCCCATGCCCGCGAGGGCCTTCAGGTATCCAGTGAGCTCGAGCCGGTGCAACTTGACGCCCCGAGCCTCCAGTTCTCTGGATATCCCGCTAATCGAGGCTGCGTCCTTTCTCAGGACCTCGATTATGATTTCCTTCATATCCCTCTCCGGAGAGAACATGTGGTCGGGATTGATAACAAATCAGGTAATAAATGTTGGCTCGGCTAGCCAGTGCATGCCTTTGACACTCGTCAGAATCGAGGCCCGATCAGCATCCAGAGGATGAGGAATAGAACCAGCAGGGCCAAGAACAACGTCACCGAACCCACGATCTTGTCTCTTTCCTCCTTGGTACTGTTGCGTCGCACCTTCGTCAGCAGGAAATCCATCCCATCCCTGAATAGGTACCCTCCATCGAGCGGCACTGCCGGAAGCACGTTCGTCAGGCCCAGCATCAGGTTCAACCAGAATATCCAGTATATCGCGTTTGTCAGCATCCAGAAGGCGTTGTCGGGTATCCAATCGAAGCCGCCGGAAGGCTGATAGAGGTCGGTCACCGGGGACCCAAGGGGTGCTAGGTCGAGGAACGGCAATGCGATAAGCCTGAGCCACGACATCGAAAAATCGCCGATCGTCTTGTCCCCGCCGAAAGGATTCGCAAGCATGCTTGCATAGTGGTCCGGTTCCCTGCAATCGACTCCGAGCATCAGGAAGCCCGCACCTAGATAACCCCTTCCAGCGAACGATGGATCGTTGTCATCAGGATAGTATTCCGCGTAGAACTCGCCTTTGTCCGAAAAGGACAGCTGTGTGATGTCGTTCGCCACGACGAACGTGTCCGAGGCATCGTCGAAGCGCATCACGGTGACGTTCACCACCTGCCCTGCCGTCGTCCCTTCCATGATGGCGCTCAACGCATCGAAGTTCACGATGGGAGCATCGTCGATGGATACCATGACCATCCCCGACTCGAGTCCAGCCGCGGATGCCGCGTAGTCTTCGACCACGAAGGACATCACCAATCCGTCCACGACTTCGGTGGCAGTCCTGAGCTCCCCTTCGAAGTAGTAACTGACGCTCATCAATCCGCCAGGATCGGCAACTCGGTCCTCGAGATCTCCCCTTGACTCTATCGATTCGCCGTCGATCGACTCTATGACACTGTAGGGGGGGATTCCTGAAATCTCAACCGGCGAGCCGGTCACGACGCCGACTACAAGCGCCCCGTCATGAGCTGGCTCGACAGCGGACATCATCACTCCCGAGAAGAGGCTCAGCGTGATGACTGCGAGGATCATGTTGCTCGCCGGACCGGCCGCGAACACCTTTGACCTCTTGGACCTCGTCGTCACCTCCATCTGCTTCTCGTCCGGCTCGACGAACGCGCCTATGGGGAAGACCAGGAACAGCAGTCCCAGCGATTTGACTTCCATATTCCCGCGGCGGGTCATGATGCCGTGGGCGAACTCATGGGTCACCATGGCCACGGCTAGCCCCAATATGCCGTAGCCGACAGGGATCACCGGATTTATGCCCGGAATGCCCACAATCAACGCTGGAGAAGGAGCCTGCTCGACCTGCGGGATTATCACCACAGCTTGCCAGAGAAGGAGCACCATCATGGTCACCATCGCGCCTGCGCAGATCCAGAGTGACGCCTTGCCAAAAACGCCCCATACGCGCTCCGCGGAAGCTAGCTTCTCGATGAAGTCCCTGCCTTTCTTCGTCCTCCACATGATGATCGGGCCGAAGAGGCTCATTGAATTCTTCTCTAGCCATTCTCGTTTCTTTGCGATTATCACGAGGGCAAGCCATGCCAGAAATATGACGAGTGCGATGAGGTAACCATTCATCTAGAACATTCCCGCACCGGCCCAATTGAGCTTCCTGTATTAATGGGTTTACTACGGATGACTACCGAGTGCCAGTGTCGTTGTCGGATGACGGCCCGCGGTGACGTGCCCACTGCTCGTCGGATATCTCCTCGTACACGTCCGTGACGTTTCCCACCTTAGGGGCCACCTTCTCGTCCATGCTCGCCAACCGGATTATCTGGTCCTTCTTAAGGATCCAGTAATGAATCCTCCATAGCTTGCCTTTCTTGAGAAGGACTTCCTCGTGGGTCGTTGTGACGAGGCCCTCCTCCTCGAGCATGTAGAAGACGTCTCTGTCGCCTGGCGTGAGCCTGTTGTCGATGACCTCATCCGTGTACCCGAAGAAGCTCATGACGTAATCCGCCAACTTCCTGACCTCGGTATCCGACATCTCGCTCTTCTTGCCGAGAGTCCTCTTCAGGGCCAACTCGACCTGTCGCATCGTGACGACTGACATCCCAATCCCGAAAATGAGAACCATATACGACCCTATAAAGTGTCGTTCCCATCCCTCTGAGCCGCACGTTCAAATCGGGAGCGGCGGCTCGATATCGACACCCTCATCGGCGAGCATGGAAAGGATGCGCTTCGCCCACACCAACTTCCTCGCCTTGGCCTCTGAAGACTTCCCTGACTTCGACGATGGGTTCTTGAAATCGAACCCTGCGAGCCGGATCGTCCTCACGCCGATGGCAGCCGCGATGCACGCCGCCCTGTCGCCGTCGGTGAAGCCCCCAAAGTTCAAGACTCCCTCGACAGGAGGGCACTGACAGGTGCACACAATCTTACCTATGAACTGCGGAACGTACAGTCTGATCGCTTCCTTGTTGTCGCCGTGGGCGTGCACGAAGACCACACCACCCTCCGCGTTGACCCTTATCTGGTCCTCGACGGCTCCGTCGAGGTCTGTAACGATGATATCAGGTCGGATGTCCATGGCTACCAGCGTGCTTGTTGCTCCGTCGGCAGCAATGACCGATCCATGCCACGCAAGCGACTTCATATCCGACGCGAGCGTGTCGCCTCCTCCGCAGAGCACTGCCGAAGAGGGAACCCCCTGGCGTAGGATCGACTCGAGGGATGGCCGACTCTTCCAACCGGCTAGAGACGACAGCAACAGTGCGCTCTCCTGGTCGTCTATTTCGCTGAAGCCGAAGTCCATACATATGTCATGGTATATGGGCAGCCATCTGTCCATGTCCAGGGTCTCACGCTCCCGGCGTAGCGCTCTTCCGTGCGGCCTCCCTGCGCAGGGACGCGTTCAACACCGAGCTGAATACCGCTATCATGATACCTGTAACCATCTCGGAGAAGATTATCACGAGGTCGTAGTCTCCGTGCTTCAGGAAGTATCCGAGGGCGTCGACTGACCCCTGGATGATGAATCCCGTCGCCAGCACGGAGACCATCATCACTATGAACGACCACCTTATCTTGCCAGTCCGCAGGAAGGCAGTGACGGACTTGCCCGACTCGAACGCGAACACACCGAACACGATGAACCAGACGCTGCCGGAGACGAATATGAGTATAGATATCGCGAGACTCCTCTCCGAAGGCAGAAGGCCCTCCCTGTATGCCAGAGCCATGTCGTAACCGATCAGAACGCCGACGATCCCCATCACGAGCCCGACCAGCGCGAAGGGTATGACGAGACTGCCCTGTCTTATCGACCTCTTCGTCCTGGACCACTTCTGGCTGACCCTCTCCGCCCACCTGTACGACCAGCCGAGCAGGTAGAACCCTAGCATGACCCCGATCGCGCCGAAAGCCATCTGCGATACCAGTCCGATATCTCGATACTCGCCGTCCCTGAACTGGACGAGCTTGACATACAAGGAGAGCAAACCCCAGATCACGAGGACGAGCGAAAGGGGGACGACCCACTTCCTCCGCATCTTCTCGTCCTGGAGCGTCTTTACGATCATGTAGTACGTGCCTTCGATACTCCTGCTCTGCTTGACGTACACTCGTTTCACAGAGTCGATCTTGATACGCGACGATATGATCGGGTATATCGCCTCGTCCTCCGCTCCGTCGCTCACGAGGATGGCTCTGTCCGGCTTCACAACCTCTAGAACGTTCTCTAGCTGCGTGGTAAGCACGAGGTCTGACTGGAATCCCACATGTGAATCGCCTGAGATCGTTGCGACTTCCGCATCCATCCCTCTCTTGACGAGGTCGTCGTACAGCTGCAGACCCGCGAGTATCGTGTTCGCATCGACCTCCTCGGGATCAGCGAGGCCGAGCGCCATGCACGCCTGAAGGTTCTCCTCGCGGCCGATGACTGGCCCGCCTATCCCCGCCTTCGTGCCGAGATCGTCGTCTCTGTCGACGCACAATACTAGTATCTTCATCTCGGGTCGAGATAATGACCTACAGGGCTATTTTAGCATCGCTGTTGGCTACTGACCAGACATTTCGATTCCATCACAAACCCTTATATAATAACCATCGAATTCTCACTACGATGGCCAAGAATTCCGTGAAGGCCGTTTCGAAAAAGGAATGTCCTAGTTGTGGACTTCGAGTCACAGAGGAATTATCCATCTGCGAGTTCTGCGGATGGGATTTCCAGGAGGAGGATGAGTGGATCCTCCAGATCGAGAAGCTAGAGCGAGACCTCATGCTTGAGAAACAGAAGTTCGAGCCAGGAACTGTCAATCACAGGATCGAAAGTACACTTAGGAGTCCGATTCTCGAGCGGGTGGAGAGCTCGGTCCCTGCGAAGGAAGAGGCCATCGACATAGGAGAGGAGGAAGTGCCAATATCTGTCCCTGAGAGAACGGTCAGGACTCCCTCGAAGACGCCTGCACCTGTGGAGGCCGCCGCTAAGCCGACGGAAGTCAGGAGGGTGCGGAGCGTCAAGACACCTACTCCCATCCAAGAGAAGCCTCGTCAGCCGGAGCCGGTTCCCGAACGGAAGATCGCGGATGCACCCGTCAGGAAGGCAAGAGCGCCCCCTGCCGAGGCAGCTCCTCCGGTCCTGCAGAGGAAGGTCAGAACCGTTGCGACCCCGCCGCCTGCTCCCGAACCAGAAGAGAAGACCCCTCCCACCAGAAAGACCCGCACAGTAAGACGGGTGAAGCAGTAGACGACACACTCGCGAACACTGCTAGCTCACCGCGTTGCTTGATTCATCTTCCATTCAGGTGCACACCGTCTGTGTTAAGTATCGGTGTCGCTCTTAGCAGATTTCCGGGAGGTACGAGGGGATTGCGCATACGATGGCACGGTCATGCCTGCTTCGAGATTGCTGGCAGCGCGGTAGTTGTGACGGACCCTCACGACGGTAGGTCGATCGGGATCAAGCCCCCAAAGGTTACGGCCGATGTCGTCCTGGTGTCGCACGACCACTTCGACCACAACTGCTCGAGATTGGTAAAGGGTCCAGACGCCGTGGTGGTAACTGAGCAGGTCATGACGCTCGACAAGGGAGTCCGAGTCGAGGGGTTCGAGGCGTATCATGACGACCAAGGTGGCAGGAAGCGAGGGAAAGTCACCCTGTTCAAGTTCGAGTTGGACGGGATCTCCTTCTGTCACCTCGGCGACCTTGGACATGTCGTCGATGACTCGACCGCCGAGCACCTCGCGGGGGTGAACATATTATTCGTACCAGTGGGGGACGTATTCACCATCGGACCGGAGGCGGCCCTCCGGGTCATCGACAAGATACGCCCGAGAATCGCCGTGCCGATGCACTACAGAACCCAGGGTCTCTCACTCTCGATTCGCCCTCTTCAGGATTTTCTTGCGCTTCTGGACGACAGTCGCGTCGTGAAGGTAGGGAACGAGATAGACTTCGCCGCGGATGATCTTCCTGAGTCGGGGACAGTGTTCTGGGTCTTCTCCGAGTAGGGCATCCTAGTAGAGACCAAGGCCGTCTTCCACCTTGCCGAGCTCGATAGGAGTCGACCGCGAGCCGACATACGCACCCTTGCTGTTCGCCACGACGCACGCGCCTATGAACGCCGTGCCATAGTTCAGAGTGGCCGCGGACGCCGGAACCTTGAAGAATTCAGATAGGTCCTTGAGCTCTTCCTCTGACGTTCGGGGATGACAGAGCATGCCCTTCGACGTGACGATGCAGACCGACCCGACAGTGTCGAGGCCTGCGACCGACCGCTTTTGAACCTCCACGTCCAGGACATCCTCGAGCATGCCCACAGTACCGCGTGATGCGCCTGGATGTACGCAAGCCGCCTTGTCGTTCACCAGGATGTTGTTGCCTGCCGCGTTCACCTTCTCGGGCATGAAACCAACATTGAGCGAGGGCGGCATCTTACTAACCTCGTGCTCCTCAGCCAAGTTAGAGAGCACGATCCCGTTCGAGTTCATCGCGGCGAGTGATCCGACCACAGATGAGCCTGCCACCGTCGTGAGTATGACCTCGACTCCGAGCACCTCTGACAGGTCATCCACTACGCGCTTCTCGACAGGCTCCGACACCAAGACGTGATCCTCGCTGGTTGCGCAGCACACGCCGATGTATGGATTGCCGTCTAGACTGCCGAGCCTCAGCATAGGGCCATACCTCGCAAGAATCAGTCCTCTGGGAGTGAGACCTCTATAAGTCCATCCTCGAATCTGATCGCCTTCACGCGCACCTTGCTGGGCGGGTTCTCGATGCCCTTCGCCCAAAGGCGCTCGTTGAGCCTGTAATCGATCCAGATCTCTTTCTTCGTCTCTTCGTCTTCTTCACCATGCGAGAGCTTCTCGGCCATGTGCCTCTTGACATACTCCCTTATCTCCTTGATGGCCCTCGGCGCACGCTTGGTCCTTGGTATCTTCTTCGTTATCGTCAGGGGAATGGTGAAAACCCTCTCTAATTCGTCAACCATGACTACCGCCTCATACCTTAAGCTTCGTCCTGCGCCAGTGCCTCCGCTTGGGATGGCGCACAAACTTCCTGTCCGTCCTCATCATGACCCAGGCAGGAACCCTCCTGTTGCTCTTCAGCGCCTTCATCAACCGGAGCTTCCGGGCGTACGGTTTGTGTCTGGACATTCGGTCATCTCCTCTCTATTTTGATGTCCCTCTTCGTCGGCATCACCTTGCGGAGTATCTGTCGGAGGGTGTAATCGTCTACCTGCTGGGCTATCCTACCCGACTGCACCAGCATTATCAGCTGGCTCTCGACCTGCTCAACCACGTCAGGTCTCGTCATCCTGATGTTGGCGAGCCGCTCGCGCGCCTCGGGTGTGAGTATCTGCCGCATCACCCCGGCCTTCTGAGCGTCCATCTGCTTCGTCTGCTCTTGCGCGGCAGCCTCCTGCTGTGCCCGCATCTGCAGCTCGACCAGCTTCTTCTGCCTAAGCGTGTCCAACTCGTTGTCGTTCGCCATATGCCATTCACTCACAGGTACTTCGTGAGCTCTGGGTTCTCGGCTGCGAGCTCTTTGAGGATCTGGGTGGATAGGTTGTCTACGAGCTTCCTTCCTTTTCCGGTCACGGTCCGCCCACCGTCCTTCTCCTTCTTGACCAGCTGGCTCTTCTCCAGCTGTTGGGCTGTTATCCTTGCGATAGAGCGCGAACCCCTGACCGCCTTGCTTGGCTTAGACCCCTTGTCAGCCTTGCCGCCGAAGGAGGCCGCGATCCTCGTCGTCCCTATCGGTCCATCCACGTATATCCTCCTGAGAACGGCAGCGGACCTGACGAACCACCAATCCTCCTCGATGGGACTCTTCTCCCGATGCCTGCCCGTTTTGACGAACGCGGCCCACTCAGGCGGTTTGATGGTCTCAATCTTCTTGAGCTCCTCCGCTATCTTCGGTATGAGCTTCCCAGCGGGTACGTCGTAAGCTGTCGGCATCTAATTACCCCAAATGACGTGTCAGATTGTCAGCTATCTGGACTGCTGCCAGAATAGGGACAAATCGCGGATAAGAGGCTACCTATATATAAATGCGCCGTCTCAGACGCAAGCCAGGGTATGGATTCTTGCGAGATGCCTGAATGAATCTTCCTAGTCAAAAGGTTTTTTGAGTGGCCGCGCATAACATCGCTCGTGCACACCGTGGTAGGCATCACAGGGGCGTCGGGGCTCCGATACGGCGTGAGACTACTCGAATGCTTGAAGCACGAGACAACCGTGGTGGTCTCCGCTGAGGCGGCTGCCATTGCTGAGGGCGAGCTCGGCGTTTCTAAGCGCGAGATTGAAGACAAAGCAGAACATCACTACGAGAACGACGACCTCTCGGCACCGCTAGCCTCTGGGTCCTTCAGGTTCGACGCCCTCGTGATAGTCCCGTGCAGCATGTCCACACTCTCGAAGATCTCGTGTGGGGTGGCGGACAACCTCATCACGCGGACGGCCTCTGTCGCGCTCAAGGAGCGGAGAAAGCTGGTGCTCGTACCCAGGGAGACCCCGCTATCGACGATACACCTTCAGAATATGCTCCGGCTGTCGGAGGCGGGAGCAGTCATCATGCCGGCCTGCCCGGCCTTCTACCCCTCACCGGAGAACGTGGATGATGTAGTGGATTTCATAGTAGGTAGGATACTCGACATGGTGGGCCAGGAACACGACCTATTCCGAAGATGGAATGGCGGGTACGGGCAGCTATAGGTAGTCGTGCACCTCGTCGAACTCGTCGCTGATATGCCTGAGCTGGTCATCGTCGACATGGGACTTGTCCAGGAAAAGTAGGACACTGGACCCGTGTATCATGGCGAGGTCGTTCAACCTCCTGATGAACGCGACGACCTTCTCGAACCCGTTGAGATCTATAAGATGATCGAGACCGTCGACCATCAGGCCCGCCCTCTTGGTCGTCATGAGGAATGTGGAGGCAGTCTCCATGGCGTCCCCATCGAGGTCCTTGGGGTTGACGTTGTCGATATCCGTACTGCTGTCCGAGAACCATCTCACATCGACCTCATCCCCGAGCTCGTTGTCTGCCCTTGTTTTTCCTGGGAACTCTGAGGTCATGACCATGGCAGGTCTGCCCGAGACGCCCATTGCCCGGATCATACGGTACGCCATCATGGGGTCATGGTCGATCACGAGGTAGTTCTTGGACGGCTGCACCTCCTCCTGGAACGCACCGCATCTCGTGCACTGGATGGAGTAGGGGTCGTCCTTACCCGAGTGGAGGAACGATTCACCGCAGACCTTGCACTCGATGGACCTTGTGTCCTGCGGGAAGAGTATCCCGGCGCATACGGGGCACGCCTGCGCGCGGTCGGCGCACTCGATGTGCATCTCGACGCCGCACGCCTCGCACCGGTGGAGCTCCTCGATCATCTCTATGGGCTTGTTGCAGAAGCGGCATAGCATCTCGTCCTCCTCCTCCAGCTCGAGGAACGCCTGCCTGACCTCGATGATCGCCTCCTCGGGGATGTCGAGCGCGGATTTATCGTAAATATATCTGGAGAAACCGTACTCCGCGATGATGGCGGCCGGCACCAGGAACATGAAGTAATATGAATACACCAGGAGCCCGTCCACCACGAACGAGAACAGGAAGGGCAACAGGTAGAACAACCAAACGACAGCAAGCAGTGCAATAGCCGATATCTTCACTGACATCTTCGGTCTGGCGTATTTCCGGTATCTCTTCGGATGTAGCTTCCTGAAATTCTCGAATCTGCGCCTGGGCATCCGCGCAATCATCAGCGTGCCTATGATCAATATGACGAATGCGATCTGCTGGTTCTCCATCACGGAGAAATTCTCGTAGGTGATGGTCTCGCGGGTTAGCGCACCGGTTGCCCCGACCTCGAAATCCGACTCATACCATAGGAGCACTCCGGCAGGGGTCCTTACTTCCTGGAACGAGCCGTTGGTCACTTCGGGATACGTGAAGCTGCCGATGCCGAACGCCGACACTTTATGGCTCAGGTGCATCGACCCCTTGAAGGAGTAATCCACGGTGTCGTTGAAGGCATCCACGAACGCGTCGACTGCACAGTCGGTGATGAGAACGACCTTGGAGATACCCTGGCCGCTGCATTCGAGGTCCATCGAAAACGATAGGTCCTCCGTCGAGTCCCAGTCGGTGTAAACAAGGCCCGTCGCCAGGTCCGACACCTCGGCGTAGGTAACGTTCGGGAAGTCGTTCGCAACCGTCATCGTGACGCCCCAGTACGCCCTTCCGTTCAATGAGTCAGATATGGCGATAAGCACGTCTCTCGCTTCATTACCATCCATAAGCTGGTTTTGGTCAGCGTCGAACCCCGAGAGAATGCGATGGCGCAACTCACTAGCCGCATCTCCGCTGAAGGATATCTTGAGGGTGCCTGTTCCCTCAAGGTCGCCTATGCTGGTCAAGCGCATGGTGGTTTCGACAGTCATCCCGGGAACGTGGTCGTCACCCTGAGCGATGGCGTTCGCAGACAACGCCAACATCAGGCACAAGAAGAGACTCGACGCATACACGGAAATGGGGAATCGCATTATGTCGACCAGTGATTCTGATATTTCGCTAGCCTGGTCTTAATGCTTTGCTCTCTGGTTATCACATCTGAGACGGTGCGCTTCAAAATACTGGAAAGGGCATCGGTGGTCCGGTGGGAGGCATCCGCGAAGGGCACTGGACAGTCGGTCGCGTCTCACTCGACATACACGGCGGGTCTTCCGGGTCGAGCATGCCTCGCACGACCCTTAGGATCGACTCGGGCAGGGTCATCTGCTGAGAAGACATGTACCTCGCATCCGAACTGGTCCGAGAAGAACCGCTTCGCGCGTCCGAGCGCCTCCAGTTCATCCACCGCGACATAGGCTTTCCTCCTTTCGTCGACAGGCGTACGGGACACCTCCATGGCGATCTCCTTCGCGAAAGCCGGTATCTCCCTCCTGGCCTCCTGAGGCGCCGACTTCATCGTCTCCTTTATCAACTGCCCGATGTCGATGTTCTTATCGGTGGAAGCCACCGCACTGCCGACCATGTCATGCTTCCATCTCGGCGCGACCATGAGGACGATCTTTGACGGTCTGATCGAGGTGACTTTCAGTATCTCGGATATGTCCTCCATAAGAGCTGCCACCAGTCGCTCCCCTTTCTCCTCTACGGTCGCAGCCTCAGACAGCTCCGCCTTCGGGAGAAGGACAGTTGAGACGAATGGATTCATACCGATCCGCTCCCATAGCTCCTCAGCCATATGCGGAGTCACCGGCGCCATGAGTGGTATCCAGAGCCTCAGCGCTCCCAGTATGGCTTCGGCCGAGCCGCCGCCCCTCTTGAGATACCATTTGAAGTCCTGTGCCATCTCGAAGAAGACGTCGTTGGCATATGACCTGAGGTCGTACGCTTCCATGTAACCCTCAAGATCGGCGAGCCGGGACTGCATCCTCGCCGCGAGCCATGCATCCATATCGGTAGGCCCGCTGTCCTCGGCGGACACGAGGTCCCCTATGAACGACCATATCCGCTCGAGACGGTCACTGTAGGACTCGACCTTCCCATCCTCCCAGGCCACATCAACATACAACGATGCGATATGGGCGTAGAACAATCGCATAGCGTCCACGCCGAACCGCTCGGCAGCGTCAGGTATCGGTTGGGCACCGCCCTTGGATTTCGATATCTTCCCGCCGGTAGAGGTGATGTACCAGTTCACGATTATGCCTCTCGGCCAGTGCTGAGGCCTGAGAATGGCTACGTGATTCATCAGGAAGACTGGGAAGTGCACGGTCATGTGCTCCTTGCCGCCGAGGTTGACATCGAGCGGATACCAGTAGTCGAACTCCGAGCGGATCGCGTCCAGCACCGATTGCCCCACACCTGTGGCCCTCTCCACATCGGCAGGGGTTCCGCGACCGAGAAGGACATAGTCGAAGAACTCCTCCGTCATGTTCTCGGCCGCCACCTTTCCCTCGTTGACGAACCTGGAGGTCACATAGTGTATCGGGTACAGCGTGCTGTCCGCGATGGCCTCGACTATCCATCTTCTGTCGATGGGGAATCTAGTTCCCAACCAATTGCCCAGCCGGACGCAGGCCCTCTCGCGGTACCATTCGAGCACGTTCTGTATGTTGTCGTAGTACTCCTTTGGAAAAATCCTCATGGTGAGCGCGTGCTCTTTCGAGCGCTTCTTAAGGGCCGGGTTTGAATAGTCAATGAACCACTGGTCGGGTATCTTCTTGACCAAGACCCGGTTCCCACAACGGCATAGGACCACTTCAGAGAGGTCGTAGAACATGGACGCGTGACCTCTGTCAAGCATCTGCCCGCGAACGGCGTCCTTCGCTTGCTCCACCTGCCATCCAGCGAACTCGCCGCACGAGCTGTTCATGACACCCTTGTGAAACCCAGTCTTGTAGACCTCTTTGGTAGCTTCGTCAAGCCGCTCGTCATCGAGGGAGTCGATGCCAATCCTCTCGGTGACCTCGACCGCAGGGAGGGGGCCATATCCCGGGGTGTCGATTATCGCGATCGGCGACGCCTCCGCGATCATCGCCTCGGTTATGCCGTACTTCTTCCTCTCCTCGACATCTCGCCTCAGCTCCACGAGGCCTATCCAGTCCACTGGCGCGTCCGATGGGACGCTCATGACCAGGCCCGTCCCGATATCCGGGTCGCACAGCAGCGATGGAAAGATCGGAATCGCCCTGCCGGTCAACGGCGCCGTGCAGCGCTTCCCCATGAACGATGCGCCGTCCGCTGAACCGACGATTTCGACGGAATCCATCTGAAGAGAGAGCTTCTCGGCGGCGGGTCTTGAGACGACCCAAGTCTCGTCGCCCACCCTGGCATCCACATACTCGACCTCTGGGTTGACCCAGAAGTTCGTTAGTCCGAACACGGTCTCGGGCCGGAGAGTGGCGGCAACGAGCTTGCGTCCGTCCTCGAAGTCGAACTTGAGGATAGTGTATTCGAGCATCTCGGCGTCCCCGCCTCTCGAAATGTCGGTCTCAGAAGCGTCGATGGCGACCGGCCCGTGCTCCACGCACGCGGGCGCGTAATAAGGCTTCTGGGTCAGCAGCCCCTCAGCCTGGAGCTTCAACATCTGCCATTCGATGAACTTAGTGTAATCCGGGTAGATCGTGCTCGTGAACCGCCGCCAATCGGACATGAACCCGAAACGCTTCCAGTAATCGTTCACATAGACCTCGTTGAAGAATCTGACGACCTCCACCGGGTCCGTAAGGCGATCCAGAGTCTCATCGGGACAGCCGTTCGACCTCAGGATATCCATCGTTGCAGGATCGCCCCGCTCGACCTTCCGGGCGAAGCTGATAGCCCCGTTGCCGGTGGCGTGGGTCCCGACAGGGAACAGGACTCTGTGCCCGGTCATCATCTTGTGCCTGACTATCGCGTCTGACACGGTATACCCGCGCATGTGACCGACATGGAGATACCCGGTCACTCCTGGGTAGGCGAATATCATGAAGAACTTCTTCGTGCCAGGGGCTGGTTCGGACTCGTTTATCCGGGCATCGTACCACGCCTTCTGCCACTTGCCTTCCATCGATGAGAAATCCAGAACCATCGGACCCAGCCAGTTTAGCAACAGAATGTCCGTTCCGCATAAAAAGATTGAGGGCAGCGGGCACGTGCTAGATTCAGATCCTGCTCTTCGAGCCTCGTAAGAAGTGCGCGGCAGGCACCATCGTCGCAATCACGACTCCGGACATGCTCAGGACGAGCCCGAGGATCAGAGCGCCTGTGTGACCGAAAAACGAGCCGTCGTCGACGGCACCAAGATCATCAACGCTTCGAGCACTCGCGGCCGAATCATCCGAGAGTGATACGACAGTCACCACGAAACCTATCGTGAAGAGCGCTATGCCGATGATGACAACAAGTGAGAGGATCAGTCTTCTTGCCCTGCTTGATGACAGTTCGTCTGAATCGTCGACCAACATCTGCGCATCTTCCCTTGTAGAAAGGACCGAGTCGGCCCATCGCGGCTACCCGCTATAAGCGTTGCTGTCCGCGGGAGACGGCTCGGAGCAGCGCAGCCAGTGTCAGATCGGGTTGCCTCGTCAAGCGCGTCTCGGATATGGATATGACTCTTTAGGACAAAATGTGACATTTTCAATACATATATATACGAATGTATGACATTATCATCAATACCGCGTTAGAAAAGCCGGGATGGGATGCACATATGCCTGAGATGTTGGAGAACGAGAGAATAACGCTTCGGCTCGATTCGGACATACTGAGACTCATGGACGAGTTCGTTATCGAAAGCCGTGAGTTCTCCAACAGATCGCAACTAGCCCGCGCCGCCGTCTCCGCATATCTCGAAGCGAAGACGATGGGCGCTGAAGAGGGGTCGTCGAGAGGTCCGAACGAGGTGGTGGTGCAGCTGCCACCTCTCGTCCTGGACACCATCGCATATCTTGTGGGCGAGGGAATATACAGCACGATGTCTGAGGCCTTGGCCGACTGCGCAAGGCATCAGTTCCTCCACGAGGAGCACGTGGAGGCTGCGAAGAAGGATGCCGTCCAACAGAGAAGTGCGATGAAGGTAATCCCCAAGGTATAGTGCAAAAGGCACCGCTTTGAGACGCATTGTTCGACTGAGAGACACTCGCGCTGGGGACTCTCTCGCAGTCGGGCGCTCGGTACACGGAGGCCAGCAGGAAATGACAGAGGAAGGGAGCAAGATTGGAGATTTGATCACCTCGCTCGGGGTGACCTTGGGAGAGCCGTCAATCGCAGTTGTCGGCTGCGGTGGCGCAGGGTCCAACATCGTGCACGGGATATACTGGGACTCGAACAGGTTGGAGACTGTCGCCGTGAACACGGACGAGAAGCATCTCAGGAAGACCGATGCGCACAGAAGAGTCCTCATCGGGAAGGACGTCACCTTCGGGAAGGACGCGAGCGGGTTTCCTGAGATCGGGGAGCACTGCGCCGAGAAGGCGCGACATGTCCTGAAAGAAGCCCTGAGGAACTACGACATAGTTTTCGTGGTCGCCGGAATGGGTGGCGGAACGGGCACGGGGGTCGCGCCTATCGTCACGAGCGTCGCGAAGGGTTTGAACGCGCTCACCTTTGCGATACCGATCGTCCCCTTTGAGGCCGAGGGTAAAGAAAAGATGAGGATCGCCGCTGCTGGTGTCGAAAAGCTCAGAGACGCCGCAGACTTCACCATCGTGCTGGACAACAACCGCCTAACTAGCATGGACGCGGCGCGAGACCTGCCCATGTCTGAAGCGATGAAAGTGATAGAGAGGAGCGTGGTGAAGATCGTGGATACGGTAAGCGCTCAGACGAGCTCGTACGTCAACACACTCATGCAGGACATCACAGGATGCGTAGATGCGCTCGAGGAGCCGATGGTCATGCCATCCCCGAACGAACATGCACATGAGCGGATGTTACACGCCGAGTTCACCCCGACCTTCGACAGCTTCGACCCCAGCATGTTCGGGTGACTGGACGACGCCTTGCGGTCCTCACGGGAGCTGGCCCCCATGAACTTCACGGTCCGCCGTCAAACGCCTTCTGCAAACCCTCTCCGGATACATTTCTGATCTCGTTCAAAGCATCGTCTTCCGTTGCCTAGCCGGAAACGGTTTTATCCGCATATTGTCTTAGCACAGAATGTGGCGGACTGCATCATCGGTTTCATCATCAATCCGATCGCCGGCATGGGAGGGGCGGTCGGTCTCAAGGGTACAGATGGGGAGCACGTGCTCGGTGAAGCCCTCAGACGCGGAGCGACGAGAAAAGCGGCGGATAGGGCCCGAGAGACCCTGAAAACACTCCGTGCGACGGACCCTGACATCCGCTTCCTTACATGCGCAGGAGAGATGGGTGCAAGCCTGCTAAGGGACGAAGGGTTCGAAGCCGAGGTGGTACACGTCCCGGGCAAGCCAACGACCGCTTACGACACCCGGAAAGCCTCGGAGGCATTGATGGAGGATGAGACTCAACTCATCCTCTTCTGCGGCGGAGACGGAACGGCGAGGGATATCGTGAGTATCATAGGCACAAGATTGCCGGTTGTCGGGATACCTTCGGGCGTCAAGATGCACTCGTCGGTGTTCGCCTTGACCCCGGCGGACGCGGCACACCTGACCCATAGCTTCATTGTGACCGGAGCGCTGCGAGACGCGGAGGTCATGGATGTCGATGAGGACGATTTCAGGGACGGTGTAGTCCGCTCGACGCTCTTCGGGCTTGCGCGCGTGCCCGACGACAACGCACACGTGCAACCCACGAAATCGTCATACTCCGGTGGAGACGCCGAAGCCGAGGCTGAAGAACTGGCTATGTTCGTGGCTGAGGAGATGCGGGAGGGAACGGTCTACCTTCTCGGCCCAGGCAGCACCACCGCACATGTTGCGCGTGCCATAGGCCAAGATAAGACGCCGCTAGGAGTAGACGCGTACCTCGATCGGAAGGTCATCGGTCTGGACCTCTCCGAGCAGGATATCCTGAGGCTGTCTCAGGGACACGATGTGATCACCATCGTCGTTACGCCGATCGGCTCCCAGGGCTTCATCTTCGGTCGCGGGAACCAGCAGATATCCCAGAAAGTCGTCCGCAGTGTGGGTGTCGACAACATCGTGGTGATCGCCACGCCGACCAAGGTCAGGGACACTCCCATCCTCAGGGTGGACACAGGGGACCCTCTGCTCGACTCAGAGATGAGAAAGCCCGTTAAGGTGTTGACAGGCTACAGACGAAGGAAGCTCATGAGGGTCGCGTGAATGGCTAGCCCTCGCGGGCCTCCCTCTGCTCAAGTGCCTTAAACGAGCTGTCAACGGACTCCTGCATGCGCTTGACCTCTTCCTCAGTCAGGTGCCCGAACCGCCTCTGTATCGACAGGTAGTCCTTTATCGGCAGCCCTTTTCCCTTCTTGGTGATCCTCACCCTGCCGTTCTCTATCTCGTATAGCGGGAACACGTTCGTGTCGACCGCCAGCCTCGCGACCTCGACAGTCTTCATGGGGTTCATCTTCCAGCCTGGAGGGCATGGAGACAGTGCGTGTATGAACTTGAAACCGCGAACATCCTTCGCCTTCTTCGCCTTCTTGACGAAGTCCTCAGGGTGCGCCACGGAGACGGTCGCCGCATAGGGGATTCCGTGAGCCTCCATTATCGACATGATGTCCTTCTTGGGCTCACGCTTGTAGTCGCGGGATGGACCGACCGGCGTGGTCGCGGTCCAAGCGCCCCAAGGAGTGGCCCCGCTCCTCTGGATGCCAGTGTTCATGTAAGCCTCGTTGTCGTACATCACGTATAGCGCATCCGTCTCGCGCTCAGCTGCCCCGGACAGTGCCTGGAGGCCTATGTCGACCGTGCCGCCGTCTCCGGCGAACCCGACAACTGTGACGTCCTCGACGCCTTTCATGTCCAACGCGGCCCTCATGCCGGAGAGAGATGCGCCGGTCGCCTCGAACGCACAATACACCATGGGAACCTTGAGGCAATGGCTCGGCCAGTAGCCCGGCATCACCGCCCAACAGCAGGCGGGGATCGTCAAGATGGTCCTCTCGCCGAGGCCCTTCAACAGATAACGCATGACGAGGTTGGCTCCGCATCCCGGACAGCCTGTGCTTCCAGGGTACGCGTGCTCCACCTCAGGGATTGTCACAGGAGACATCAGCTCTGCCTCCTCGGGAGACCAACCACATCGATCCATTCCGGCTCCGGATCCGAACCCCGCTCGCACCGGACCAGAATATCTTCGAATATCCTCTCAATCACATCTGGAGTAATGTCCCTTCCGCCGAGCCCGGCGATGTAGTTCTTCATGGCAGGTCTCTTCGGCACATCGTACAGCGCTCCCTGAATCTCCGTGAAGAACGCCCCTGCGGCACCGTGCGTGTAGCTCCTGTCCAGCACCGCGATGCCCGAGACCTTGCTGGCAAGCGACCGGAACTCCTGGAACGGGAACGGCCTGAACGCACGTATCCTGGCCAGGCCGACCCTCATCCCCTTCGCGCGGAGTCTGTCCACCACGGTCCGCGCGGTGCCTGCCACGGACCCCGCCGCCACAAGTGCAACCTCTGCGTCGTCGCACATGTACTCGTCGAGAAGCCCTCCGTAGCTACGGCCGAAGACCTGCTTGAACTCCGTCTCCACACTCAGTATCCGATCCCTTGCCTCACGCATGGCAAGCATCGATTTGTACCTGAACTCCATGTACTGGTCGGGCCTCACGAGCGACCCGAAGCCCATCGGTTTCCCGACCTCCAGCTTCATCTCGGGGTCGTAGCTGGGCAGGAACGAGTCGACTGCGTCCTGGTCCGGGACGTCCACCGGTTCGGACGTGTGTGATAGGATGAATGCATCTTCTATTATCATCGCGGGGAGCATTATGCCGCGGCTCTCGCACACCTTGTATGCCATTATTATCGTGTCAAGGACCTCCTGGTTGCTCTCGCAGAAGAACTGCATCCAACCGGTATCCCTCTCGGCCACAGAGTCCATGTGGTCCGCCCAGACGCTCCATGGCGGGGCCATCGCCCTGCTCACGTTGGTCATCACGACCGGGAGCCTCGCGCCGGATGCCCACATGAGAACCTCGTGCATCAGGGCGAGTCCGTGCGAGCTCGTCGCAGTATACGTTCGAGCGCCGAGGATCGAAGCTGACACGCATGCGGCCATCGCGCTGTGCTCGCTCTCGACTGGCACGAACTTGGCTCTGAGCTCTCCCGTTGACACAAACTCCGCCAGCTTCTCCACGATGGAGGTCTGCGGCGTGATGGGATAGGCTGGGATGACCTCGGCCCTCGCAGCCTTCGCCCCATAGGCGGACGCGTAGTTGCCGGTCATAACCTTCCTCATTCAGCCTCCTCCTTGACCATGATGATGCACTCGGCCAGGCACTCGTTCGCGCAGATCCCGCAACCCTTGCAGTATCTCAAGTCGATCTTCGGTTTGCCGTCCACGAGCACTATTGCGGCATCCGGGCAGAACTTCCAACAGAGCGTGCACTTCTTGCACTTGTCGAGGTCCACAACGGGTCTGAATACCCTCCATAGACCAGTCATGTTCATAGTGCTTGGAGTGTCTGATATCGGTGTCAGTGGTATGTCCTCGTATGACCTGCTCATATCGAGACCTCTCGCGTGCGTTCGTACGCCTCCCGGGCGGCTGCGACGTTCTCCTCCTTCTTCACGGGGGCCTTCCCCAAAATGCTTTCGAGCATCGCCTCGAGAGACACATCGTCGCATATCCTCGAGAATCCACCCATGATCGCAGTGTTGACGATCGGGGTGACCTTGGACCCTATACCATGAGCCGCGGCGATCGATGTGGCGTCCAGCGTGAAATACTTGAAACCTCCGGGGAGGGAGGGTAAGCGGCGACCATCGGGATAATTGATAAAGACCGTTCCGCCGCGTTTCAGACCCTCGAGCACATCGACCCCCTTCAGCAATGAGCTGTCAAGTACGACGACATAGTCCGGCTCATAGATGCTCGACCGAATCCTGATCGGGCTTGTGTCTATGCGCGTGAACGCGGTAACCGGGGCGCCTCTACGTTCGACACCGAAGAACGGGAACGAAGCGACCTCGAACCCCATATTGAAGGCCGCATTCGCAAGTATTTCGGAAGCGACCACAACGCCCTGGCCACCTCGTCCATGGAACCTGACCTCGATCAAGGAATGCACCCTATCCACGTGTTAGCACTTCTGAGGTATTAATCATTCACCGAACTACCATGTGGATGTCGGCGCGGACCGCATCACGATGAAGGCGGACAACGGCACACTCATTTTACATACCGAACCGGTCATGTATTCGTCGATGAGGGGACCATTCTCGTCGCTTCACGCAAGGGCATTGTGTCACGCTACCGAAGTGCTTGACAGGGTGAAGCAGGCCGTGTTGAACACGGTCGGCGAGGTGGAGCTCGAGACCAAGCGCACAGCGGGACATCATGGCAACGAGATCATCGTGGTGGAGGCGCACATCACGGACGCCAGAGCCATGAGGCATCTCTTCGAGAGCCTGCCCAAGAATGACAGAGAGCAGCTATCTGACACGCTCGCAGAGAGGCTTGATGACTCATGCAACCTGTTCCTACGCGTGGATAAGCAGTCTGCCTACGACGGAAGGATTGTCCTCGCGAAGTCGGACGACGTCATCCTCATCCGGCTGAAAGTTAACGCGTACCCAGCGAAAAAGGATATCGCAGTTCAGAAGACCGCGGAGTTCATATGCGGCCTGGACCAGGGAGAATAGGTGACCACATGCCACCTCGATTACGATTCATTCTTATATCGAGCTACAGATGCTGCATGGCCTACAGACCGCAGGGGTAGCCAAGTCTGGCCAACGGCGCAAGGCTTAGGACCTTGTCCAGCAGTGGTTCCGCGGTTCGAATCCGCGCCCCTGCACTCCCGGCGGACGCCTTTCACCTGCAGTTGTAGAAGAGGTCGATGGTGGTGATTCTGAGGAGAGCACTGCCGTCAGACGTGGAATTCCATCCGAAGTCTTAAGGCTCCTTGGATGAATCCTTGACATGGGGAAATGAGTTCGGAGCCTGGAAACATCCCGCAGTGGATGCGGTTTTCGTCACACCGCGACTTCGAAGAGAAGGCTCAGTCGACGCATCGTACCATCGGAATCGCATTACTGTGCCTGTTCGGCACCTTAGTTGCTGTCAGCATTGTCACTTATCAGGTGTACCCCCTAGCCTTTCACTTGCCAGTACTCGCTGCCTGCGGGGCTGGATACACGGCCATGGTGCTCGGCATGAGGGATTGCGGCATCAGTGTCACCAGGGTCTACATTGTGGCAGGAGTTGCGCTCAATTGACTCATGACCTTCATCGCCGTGAATGAAGAGGCATTATCGGTCATGATTGCGCTTGCCGGAGTGATTCTCTTCACGGGCCTAACGGGCATTCTAATCTTGTCCCGGACAAATGAGAAGCTGTCCAGATTGAAGAAGGGTGCGATCATGGGCACAGTCGTGACAATACTAGCAGTTGGCTTGAAGTTCGACGCCGTGCCACCCGATGGGATCTTTGCGTACGCAAGATTGTGGTTGCTGGCGGCCATAGCCCCGATAGTATTCTTGACCGTGATGACAGCCGTGTTCCTGATGGCATATCACAGGACCGAGCAAACACTGCCGTCTGACAAATGGGTCTGAGCCTGGAACGGGAGTATGCGAGGCATGCGACGCGGGGATGTCCGACCTCCGAGGATCATTCCTTGCCCGACGAGTACGAGTCACAGCCCGCCTCGAACTCGGACTTCGACAAAAACTTGCGCCACTTGCCATCGGGATAGCACCCGCGGTGCTGCCCCTTCTTCGTGTACCATATACACTTGATGCAGGTCCTGCCGGACTTGCTCCTGAAGGATCTGAGGATCTCACGCTCCTGAAGCGTGTACTCGTACTCTGGCAACCTGTCGACAGGCATGCGCGTGCGGATCAGCAACCGTACATGTCTACCTTTGCACGCTCCTAGCCAGCGGTCATATATACCTCCTTGGCCCTTCGCAGCGACGTGAAGTTCGTCTACTGCCCTAAGTGCAAGGAATTGAGGGTGAAGCCTTGGTACTCTCAGAGGGCATGGTGTTCGCGATGCCGCGAGGGCGGACGCGAGATACCCGTTCCAAGGACCATGTACACCTACGTCCTCTACGGGCTCATGCTCGCGACATTCGCCCTGGTGTACATGTACACGGAGTCCGACAGCATGATATTCCTCCTGGGTAGCGTTGTCGGACTCATCGGTGCTTTCGTCATCCAGGCATTCGAGATATCCCGCGGTGAACGCATCGCGAGGGCGAAGATCAAGACCACCAAGTCAGATGTCCCGAAATTCAGGAAGAAGGGCTGGCTCTAGCACGAGTGTGACACGACACCGATCCGCCCCGTCGGCGGGTAGGTCGAACCATGCGGCGCGCCGGTTCTCACTCATAGGTGGATGATTTTCGATTTCGACAACTGGAATCCAGCTGTCGTTCAGGCTGTGCAATATCCACACGTGCGGAACGACCAGTTGGCCGGCAATTCGCCCCGCAATGACGAGTATGAGATCGTTCATCCCCCGGAACGCATCCGCCGATTCACCGTTTAGCAGCGCTGACGCCTCCATCGCCAGGCACTCACCGACAGTGGTTGCTGGACGAATCGTCATGTTTCCTGTGACGTTGAGGCTCATACCTTCCCCGATGGACCCTCTGAGAAGGACCTCCAGAAACGAGGATACATCGTACGCAGCGTCGAGCTCTGGAACCTTGACCTCATCTCTATACTCCTGGTATGTTCGCGAAAGCATAATCGAGGATATCAGGACTGCAACGGAGAAGAATACTATGGCGTCCATCAGCGCGAGCTGCCCAGCCCGCGTTCTACCACGAGCACCATACAACAGCCGTCACCTTCACTACAGCGCCTCCATCGGTTCCATAAGAAGCGTTGATGAGTTTGCTTCCGCATCCGACATAAGCCACATTATGCTGGTCTCCTCCCTGGGCCACCAGGAGCTGCTCCGCCCATGGATGGATCACATCGACCGATACCAACCATCCCGTTCCGTCAGGCACTCGACCAGAGAGCTCGGAGAGATCTAGCTGTGCCATCCGGTCCACGCTAACGCAGCCGTCCACGCCGTAGGAGAGGCCCCATAGAGCCTGATCGAGTAGATCATCCGCGAGGCTCTCCAGCTCAACCTCTCTGACGAGGTCAGACCTCAGACCGGCAGCCCACACGCTAGCTCCGATGAGTGTCACGACGCCTGCGAGAACGAACACTAGGACAGGTATATCCTCAAGGAACCCCCCGACGCCACGCCTATCACCTCGCATAACGCACCTGCAGGTGACTCGGAGTGTTCCTTCTGGCCCTTACACGTAGTCTACGAAGGCGGGAAGGGTACTTCGCACCATACCAGACTCCTGCGGAATCATGGAAGGAACAAGACGGCAAGGAGGAAGGAAGAAGCTGGTCCCTGCAATGGACCGTGAGCTCAAGTGTCCTCACACTTACTGCGAGGAGGAGGAGCTTCGGCTGGAGATAGATTGCTCGGCCTGTCCGGGGGACCAAGACATGCGGAACAGGAGATGTATGTCTGGAATCGTTCAGATCCTATCTTCAGAGGCAGTGCCCCAGACCGTGATCCTCAAGCGACACATCCACAAACGGTACAGAGAGTCCGCACTCATGCCCGCACGTGAAGCAGCCCGAGAGCTAGCAGTCCTTACCAGGACGAAGACTCTCCTCGAGCCGGCGTCAGACAGAAGGTGTCAGACATGCAGCGCCAGTACGTCGAACGTAGCAGGCAATCTACGCTATATGCTCTTGGGCGACCCGATTACGTATATGAAGGACGCTTCAGCGATCGCCAGACGTGTCCGCGCTACCGCAGGACCGGCGAACTGCGACAAAGGACCCGAGTGCGTCGAGACATCCCTCTCACAGAGCACCCGCGGGTCCGAGGTGAGCTGATTGGCAGAAACGGCGGAACCTCCTAGAATCCTTGATTCTTCACCTCCCGCCGAGGTGGATGCGGCAATCCGAGGAAGGATACGGATCGTTTGCGACTCCGTCCACGAACTCCAGACGGCGTTCGAGACACGCCCCGCATTCGCCTCCTCGTGGATAACGCCAGAGCGATTCAGAGAGGGTGACGTCGTCGCAAGGTATGTCGTCGACGGCGTTGGGGTGACAATCCTCTCTCCGGACGAGTCAAGCTGTGGAGTGTACCTCGTCGACCCACCGGAATATAGGATGAACCCCAGACAGCTGAAGGTGCTGACAGAGGTCCTTGGAAGAATGATGACCCGGGGGCCGGGCGAGACGGGGGTGCCATCGCTGAGCATGATGAGATCACAAATAGGCCTCAGGGCCAAGGACATGATATTCTCGTCACTAGCAGAGCATGACAAGGAGCTGACTGGAGACGAGCTTGAGAAGCAGGCCGGGCACCTTGCGAACGTCCTCTGCAAGTACACAGCCGGGTTCGGTGTGCTCGAGACGATGCTCACGGACCCCCGAGTCCAGGATGTCTACGTTGACGCCCCCTCGAGCCAGGTACCGGTGCATGTCGTGCTGAGATCAGACGCCGCCCTCGGCGTCAGACAGAAGTGTCGGACGAACGTCTTCGTGGGCGCGCGTGACCTCCATGCGTTCGTCTCAAGAGTGAAGTACGACACCGGGCTCCCGTTCTCAGAGGCAATCCCTGTCTTGGAGGCGGATCTCCGGCACATCTCCTCCCGAGTCACCCTGGTGTCGCCACCCTTGAGCGACAGAGGCGTTTCCGTAGCCATCAGAAGGCATTCGCAGGAAACATGGACGATGCCTCAGCTGATTGCCAATGGCACGCTGTCGCCGCTTCTAGCAGGATTCCTCTGGGCGTGCGCAATCGGAAGGAGGGCAGCCCTTATCGCGGGAAGCAGGGGAGCTGGAAAGACGACCCTCCTGACCGCAGCGATGCTCGAGTTCCCACTGTCCCAACGCATCCTCCTGATAGAGGACACCCCAGAGATACCCGTTAGACGGTTCCAGGGCATCGGCTACGACATGCAGACACTGCGGTTCTCCTCCGGGAGGATGGACGGCAATCGCACGCGGGCGGCGGAGGCGCTAAAAGTCAGCCTGAGGATGGGGGAGAGCGCGATCGTCATCGGAGAAGTCAGAGGAGAGGAGACCCGCGTACTCTATGAGAGCATGCGCGCGGGCAGCGCGGGCTCGTGCGTCCTCGGGACGATACACGGCAACTCCGCGAAGGGTGTCCTGGACAGAGCGGTTGAGGACCTAGGAGTGTCCGAGCGCGCGTTCTCGTCCACCGACATCGTCGTCGTCGTGGCCCTGATAAGATCCCCGGACGGCACGCGCTTCAGAAGACGTGTCGTGGAGGTCGCGGAGGTGAGGTCCTCCGGCAACTCGGTCGAGCTCGTCCCCCTTTTCGAAACTGACCAAACATGCCAGTGCGCGAAGCCCACGGAGGAGTTCTCGGCAAGCGCCGGGTCGATAGTCGGAATCGCGAGGGCGCTTGGCATGAAACCGGAAAAAGCGATCGAGATCGTCAGGGCGAAGGCACATGCGGACCAGATATCTTCGAGCGCGCTCCCTGGCAACAGTGCGAGATCTCAGAGGCTGAGCGCCGATGCCGCTCGTGTTAGGTCGAACGAGGTGTTCACCGAATGTATCTTCGCCGAGTCCACGCCAGAGGCGGGGCTCAAGGAGTGGGTCCGACGAAATGACTCGGGTTTGTGAGAGTGGTGCAGAGGTGAAGGGGCGGTATGAGCGGTTCTGCGCGATGGCCGCGGGCCTGGAACGCTCACGCATGCCATCTTCATCAGGCGCATGGTATCGGATGAAGTTCAGGGGAGCTGAGTCCGGCAGAGCGCAGGCGCGGAACGGAAGATATCGTGAGCTATCGATCAGTCTCGGGCAGGCGGGGCTGTCGCTTAAACCCGAAACTGTGATAGCAGCGGCGCGAGCAACCTCGCTTGCCGTCATCATCCCTCTCATTCCAACCGTAGGGCTGCTCGTAGCGCTCTCGATGGTCGACTTCGCAGTCCTTGTCGCATTCGCGGGGATCTTCGGCGCGACGATATCGAGGGAGGCGATCCGGTCCTACCCTAAAAGCCTTGCCAGCAAGCGTGCGACCGCTGTGCTGAGAACTTCGACCGAAGGCGTCAACATGATGATAATGAGCCTCAGACACGAGCCTTCGCTGCCGAAGGCTATGAGGTTCGCCGCCAGGCTCCCTTCGGAGTTCGGGCAGGAGCTGAGGACGGCGATCTGGTCTGTCGTGATGGGCGCCCACTCAACATTCGAGGACTCGCTCCAGAGGCTCGGAGCCAAGTGGGAAGGGCACAGCAGAGAGCTGAAATCATCCACGCTCTCGCTCATCACAGCATCCTGCGAGGGGACGGAAGAGGGGAGGAGGATGGCTCTCGACAGAGCCAGCAGCAGCCTCGTCTCCGGCGCGAGAAGGCGCATCGAGGATTACGCCCTGGGCTTGTCGTTCCCGTCGATGATGCTCTTCAGCATAGGCGTGCTCCTGCCACTCATGGTGGGTTCGTTCCTCCCGATGCTATCATGGGACATGTGGGCCGGGGCCGAGGGAGTCGGCATGACGGCACCAGTCGGGGCATCCGAAGGCGTGATACTGAAGACCGTCCTGCTCATGAACATCGTCTTCCCCTTTGTCGCGCTCCTCATAGCGATCGACGCGTCATCAAGACGCCCCATCTCGTCAGACGGAGAGATCAGTTCTAGCAGATTACCCACGGCTATTGGCTTCGTTCCGCTCGGCGCCCTCGCCTGCGCGATCCTGGGGGTGCTCGTGTCGCACACGATGCTCGACGGCACCGAACAACTGGTCGGTCTGATACTATCTGCAACCACGCCTCCAGCTCTGTTGCTGGTCGCCTTGGGCGGGAAGAACATCGAACCGCAGGGCAGAGGCAAGGGGGCGCACACGGAGGACGCACTCTTCAGTATAGGCGCGCGAATGGTCGAGGGCGAGAACTTCGAGTCGGCCGTGCGGAGGACGATGGATCAATCGGATGCAGTCTGGTGCGATTACGCCGCGAGCATGTCGCTAGGAGCCCGCATACCAGACCACACACCGGGCGAGTCCGTTAGGACGGGCGCGCCTACGGGTTCGGATAGAAGCTCCTACGAAGCGGCTAGGGTTGTAATGAGCGCGGCGTCGAAGGACGAGGTGCAGGCGGGCGTGCTAGCCATGGACCTCTCGCGGTACATCAGAGACATATCCGACCTCGAGCTTACCCTCAGACGCAGGCTCCGACCGACCGTATCCATGATGAGGTTCACGACGCACGCGCTCGCGCCGGTGATGTTGGGAGTGACATACGCAATCTATCTCTCCCTCGCATCGATAGGTGGCGGGAGCCAGCTGGAGCCGGGTGTGTTCTTCATGGTTCTGGGTGTGTTCTTGGCGGAGATAAACGCGGTTGTAGCATACTTCGTTTGGGGGATTGGCGAGAAGAGAAGTCGAGGGGTGCTAGAGCACTCCGTCGGCTCGTGTATACTGGTGGCTGAGCTCCTATATTCGGCCACCGTGCTAGTTGTCGGCTAAAACCCGCTTCAGACCAGCTTCTCCATGTTCCGCTCGAGAAGGGCCAGCTGCCTCTGGTCGAAGGCGCGTGGGTCGACCGGGATGATCATCCTGCACCTGCTCTGGGAGATGTTGTCGTTCACCTGGTCGATCATCCGGAGGACTTTGGTGAAGTCGTTGTTGCTCACGAGGTACTCCATGCCGTCGAGCAGGATGACGCCGTCCGTCGTGTCCTCGGTGAACTTGACCAGCGTGTGGGTGAGGATGCCAAGGTTGGTAGGGGATATGACTTTGTCCCCCGCGCGCGTCGCGAGCCAGAAGATCGGTGTCGTCTCCAAGGCGTACTTCTCCCGCACGAGGTCTGGATGCTGTCTGGTGACCGCCAGACCGGTCAGTCTTTCCTCGCCGTTAGCAGCGGTCGAGACGAGGTTAACGAACGCGTCGAAGCTGATGTTGGGCGGAGCCTCCTTGACGACGTACGATCTGCCCGCGCGGATGTTGTACTTCCTGGACACGCCAAGGCCGGATTCCTTCACAAGATCTTTTGATTTGCCCTTCCTGAAGAACAGACTCATTCAACCACTCCACATGGTCAGGACGGAGTTCAACGCGATCTCGTTGGTGGGCTTCAGGATGAAATCCTTCGCTCCCGCCTCAAGGCTCTGCTGGATCATCCTCTTGTTGATGATCGAACTCATCGCAATCACTACAGCGTTCCCATCGATGGACAGAAGCTCCTTGGTTAACTCCACGCCGGACCGACCGGGGAGTATCATATCCACGAAGGTGAAATTCGGCTTGGATGCCCTGAACACATCGATAGCCTCGTCGAAATCGCCGGCCTCCACGACATCATCGAAGCCAGCACGGGCGAACAACTCGGTCAATATCTTCCTGAAAACATTAGAATCGTCGACAACCAGGATTTTCATGGTCACACTTCGTTATTAGGCCGTTAATGCAAATCTGGTAATTGATTCTTTTTGTCTGTCGGGGAGAGGAGAGGTGAGATGGGCAGGCGATTGTGTTCCTGACGCCATGCCCTTCCTTATGGTTCATTTTTGGAGCACGGTGACCGTTTGTCGGTCTGCGTGCTAAGGTAGGAAAGGACCTACAGGCTACCCATCTCACGTAAATATTGTGGCCCAAACGGCTTAAAGGTTGTCCTTCTTGCCCGAATGGCCAGGCCCAGCTGGACAAAATGTTATATACAGGAATTGTCATACTTTGGATTATCTTTTGACTTATAGGCTTTCACCGATGGTGTCATTTCATGACCACGAACGAGGAAGTAAAGAAGGGCACGACCACGATTGGCATGGTGTGCAAGGACGGAGTCGTAATGGCTACCGAGATGAGGGCCACCATGGGGACTTTGATTGCACACAAGACCACGCAGAAGCTGTTCAAGATAGACGAGAATCTCGGACTGGCTGTTGCTGGAGTCGTCGGGGACGCGCAGACACTGGCAAGGTACATCAAAGCAGAGGTGCAGCTTTACAGACTTAAGAGAGGGCAGCTCATGACCGTCAAGTCCGCAGCCACACTCACTTCGAACATACTTTCGGGCAGCAGATACTATCCATACTGGGTTGGTCTAATACTCGGAGGGGTCGACAGGGACGGCGGACACGTTTACGCCCTGGACATGGTCGGAGGAGCCATACCGGACGAGTACGTCACCACGGGCTCCGGTTCTCCGTACGTTTACGGCGTACTGGAAGACCACTATCAGAGTGGGCTCACCGTGAATGACGGGATCGACCTGGCGGCCAGGTCGTTGCACGCTGCGATGAAGCGCGACTCAGCCTCGGGAGATGGAATGACTATTGCAGCCATCACATCTGAGGGCCTCTCCTTGGTCGAGGAGAAGGACATACACAAGAGAATGGCCAAGATGAAGCTGTCCTCGTGACGGCTGGCCTGATTGTTGATCTAATGAAGGCGAAACCGCCGAGGACACGCGAATCCATTCATACGAGTTGAGTGAAGCCAATGGGCATAGAGCAAGTTCTAGAAGAAGCCAGAGAGACCATCAAGAAGACGGTCCCCTCCAATGTCGAAGTCACCGACATAGACTTCGAAGGGCCAGTCATAGTTATCTACACGAAGAACCTGGACGAGTTCGCTAAGAACAACGACCTCGTCCGGCAGCTGGCGCAGTCGCTCCGAAGGAGGGTAGCCATAAGGCCCGACCCTAGCATGCTCGCGGACCCCGAGAGCGCTGAGGAGCGGATACGTAAGATAATCCCAGACGAAGCGAAGATCACAAACATATACTTCGAGGACGACACCGGCGAGGTGTCCATCGAGGCCGTATCGCCGGGCCTCGTCATCGGGAAGCATGGAGCGATCCTGAACGAGATCAAGAAGGACATAGGCTGGGCCCCAAAGGTCGTCAGGACCCCGCCGATACCTTCGAAAACCGTCAGCGAGATACGGAACTACCTCAGGAAGGTCCAGGACGAGCGCAAGGACTTCTTGAGGAAGGTCGGCCGCAGGCTGATGAGACAACGCATGAACGACGAGACCTGGCTCAGGATAACTGCGCTCGGCGGATTCAGGGAGGTTGGGCGCAGCGCCGCAATTCTGTCTACCAGGGAGAGCAAAGTGCTTATCGACTGCGGGGTAGCAGTCGGCGCCGGCGATAACGGATCCACACCTTACCTGAGCGCTCCGGAGCTCATGCCGCTCGATACACTCGACGCGGTCGTCATAACGCACGCACACCTGGACCATTCGGGGCTGCTGCCAGTGCTCTACAAATACGGTTACGACGGGCCAGTGTACTGCACCCCACCGACCAGGGACCTGATGTCGCTTCTCCAACTCGATTTCATCAAAGTGGCCGTCGGGGAGGCCAAGAAACCTCCGTACGATTCGTCGAACATCCGTGACGCGGTCGTACACTGCATACCCCTGAAGTACGGCGAGACCACGGATATATCTCCGGATATGAGGCTCACGCTTCAGAACGCGGGTCACATCCTCGGATCGTCCATAGCGCACTTCCATGTAGGCGACGGCCTGTACAACATCGCATTTACTGGAGACATCAAGTTCGAGAGGTCATGGCTCTTTAATGCGGCTGTGAACAAGTTCCCTCGACTCGAGACGCTTGTCGTCGAGTCCACGTACGGCGGATACCGTGACATGCAACCGAGCAGGCAGGAAGCGGCCAACCAGATCAAGGAGGTCGTGAGGGCCACGCTGGGACGCGGCGGAAAGGTGCTGATCCCCGTCTTCGCGGTCGGGCGTTCACAGGAGGTGATGCTCGTCCTCGAGGAGCATATGAGGAACCACAAGATCCACACCGTCCCGATCTATCTCGATGGGATGATCTGGGAGGCGACGGCGATACACACCGCGTATCCTGAGTATCTGAACAGCCAGCTGAGGACTCAGATATTCCAGATGGGAGAGAATCCGTTCCTGTCGGAGGTATTCAAGAGGGTCGACAGCCCGGACATGAGGGAGCGGATCTGCGACGACCCAGAACCGTGCATCGTCCTCGCTACGAGCGGCATGATGAGCGGCGGCCCCGTCATGGAGTACTTCAAATCATGGTGTGACAACCCCGACAACACCATAGTCTTCGTCGGCTTCAATGCTGAAGGGACCATGGGAAGGAAGATACAGAGGGGTTGGAGCGACATAACCCTAAACCAGAAGGGCAAGCCGCTTACGCTGCACATGAAGATGGACACGGAGACCGTGGACGGGTTCTCCGGGCACTCAGACCGGCGCCAGCTGGTGAACTACATAAGCACTATCGAGCCGCGTCCCGAGAGGGTCATAATCGGCCATGGTGAAGAGCACAAGTGCTCCGACCTCGCTAGCACGCTGTACAAGAAGTTCGGAGTCGAGACCCGCGCGCCCATGAACCTCGAGACGATAAGGTTGAAGTGAGCGGTCCGACTATCCAATTCTCAGTTCCGAAGCGGGTCTCCCGAGGAGGACGACACGACTGTCCTTTCGTTCCTTCAGAATCTCCATCGAGAGCTTTTTCGCAAGCCTGTCGGAGAACTCCCTGACGGTCGCGTGGGATGGCATGTTGTCCATCCTCATCCGAGTCCTAGAATCCCCCACGAAGACGTACCCCTTCGGTTCCACGAAGAGGGGATCCGCGAGCTCGTCGAGCCGGGCGTACTCGTCCTCCCAACCTAGGTTCCAGTCCGCCACGAGTGTATGGCGGATCACGGTCCTTGTGTCAAGGGACGGGAGTATCTCCAGAGTCTCCATGAGATTGTCCCAAGCCTTCGGAGTCTGCGGCACACACAACCTTTCGAATATCTCCCTGTTGGGAGCGGCGACAGTGACGTACAACTGGGTCGGCAGGGTGTCTAGAGACGTTAGCGCTTTGGGAACGGAGCCGTTCGTGACAAGGAATGTCGTCATGCCCCTCCGCGTGCATAATTCGATGAGGTCACCCAGATAAGGGTAGAGAGTAGGTTCGCCGGACAGAGATATGGCCACCTGGTTAGGGTTCCTAGCCTCCTCCCACAGGTCCGGGTCACATCTGTCATCCCCCTTGAATCCAGAGACGAGCAGACGTTGCTCTCGGATGCAGCCCTCAAGAAGCTCCTCCGGCTCAGGATAACGGACCCCTTCGAAACCGGTCATCCCATGGAAGCGCCAGCAAAACAGACACCTGAAGTTGCATATGTTGACCGCCGGGGTCATCTGAAGGCAACTGTGCGAGCTGATCCCGTAGAACTCCTCTTTGTAGCACGCTCTGCCGTGGATCAGCTTCTGCCTCATCCAGTGGCAGAGCTTGACTGCCCCTGTGCCTCCGACGATCCGGTACTGCTGCTTCTCGAGATGTTCCACCGTACCAGCATCTGTCATGAAGCGTCTCCAGTCATCAGAAATCCGAGAGACTCTTGCGCCTCTTGGTTGATACCGTCTCCTTGCCTGGGACTGATGTTTCTTGACCGCGAGTACTTAGCTGACGCATTTCAGAGACGACGCTGTCAACTGTCTTCGAACCAGGGTCCTCTTGAAGAAGGAAGGCGACGTCACCTTCGTCCAGGTCGGCGTCAACGGCGATCTGTACCAACAACTGCCTGTCGCGCCTGCCGAGGGAGCGGAGATACGGCAGTATCGAGCTACCGAACTGCCTTGACGAGGTATGAAACATAGGGGCGAGTTTCGAGCACAGTGCCTGCCGAGACGCCCTTCTACCCCTGGATCGTGACATCAAGATCAAGTAGCCCGGGAAGTTGTATCTCGACGGAGCGTGCCTACGCCCCTCGCGACGCGACATCGCCACCCCGGATGTCATCATCTCCTTGGCGTAAGCCCAGAGCCCGTAGTGATGCAACGACCTGGTTCGTCGAAGATAAACATCCGCCCTGGACAGCGCGTCAAACGCTGCCGCCAGTTCGGAAGGGGAACGGAACTCCAGAGGTATGCTCTCCTCTATCCACAGAATCAGCTCCTCAGGAGTCTTGTTGACCCACAACATTGCGTTTCTCGCATCCTTTGCCGTTCTTGCGCCGAACATATCCCCCAGGGCCGCATCAAGCTCGACATTCTGATTGCGCTTGCCGAGGGCATCCGCGTCTGCAGAGCCGATGACCTTTCTGCCCTCGACGAGCATCTGAAGGTCGTTTATCGCACCTCTCAAGTCACCTCCAGCGTTGCCGGCCACGCGTTCGAGCACTTCTCGGTCGACGTCCACGCCCTCCTCGCGGGACAGCCTCTCAAGTACCGAGGCTACGGTGTGGTCGTTAAGCCGGTGGAACCAGACATTCTCGGCGAGGGTTTTCACGGCAGAGGCTTTCCTGCTGAGCGCATAATAGTCGTTGACGATGAGGATCAGGGGTTGACCCGTCGCCCTGATCGTCTCGACTATCGCCTTAGCGCCTCCGTAATCCTCCCTCCCGAAGAGATTGTCGGCCTCATCCAACACTATCAGTTTTCTTCTTCCTTGGGCAGTCGTGAGGAATTCTCCATCGGGGGAGAACGTCTCACTGATAGCGCCAATGCCAGCAACACGACGGATCGAGTCAGCATTCCTATGATCCGAGGCATTCATCTCGATGACGTCCCAACCGAAGTCTCGGGCGAGAGCGAGAGCTGAGCTAGTTTTGCCAGTTCCCGCTTCCCCGCGAAGAACGAGCGCTCTCTTCTTCGGTGGGCCATCCTTCCAGGCTGTGGCCCAGCGCCTGATTGCACGAATCGCGTCGTCGTTGCCAATTACGTCTGAAAGAGATTCGGGCCTATACTTCTCCGTCCATTCTTGTCGCATTTCCGTATGAAGTATCGATTGTCCGTATTATAGCTTCCACGGTGAGGAGGAAATGTACACTAAGACAGGCGGGGCGAAGAGAGAATAGTACACACATGGCAAAATAGTGCTGTACGATGTTCGACACTGTATTGTTTAGCACACACCTAAACATCACTCGAGACGACGTAGTAGCTCGTGTGGCTTGACGCGCCGCCACCGTCGGATATCCTCGACGCATCTCCTTCCTCGGAATCCGCTTCAGACTCCATTCCAGGCAGCGGGTGCTTCGAATACTCCTCCTTCCGGTCGTCGATATCCATCGTTAGATAGATTGCCGTGACCTCGATGCTAGAATGGCCCAGGTTTTGCTGAAGTGTCCTAAGGTCGATCCCAGATTTCAACGCGTGGACCGCGTGAGTGTGGCGCAACACATGTGGGTGGCGCTTGTCCTTGTCCAGATTGACTTCGGTGCCATATTTGAACATGAGACGCTCAATCTGGCGCCGCGAAAGAGGACCTCTCTTGTTAGATACAAATAGTGGGTCTTTCCGATTCTTGCGAGTGCCCACGTAATCCCGCAGCATCGTACGAGTCCAAGAGTTCACGAGGGGGACCTTGCGTCCCTCGCGGTGTCTCTTGGCGTGCTGTATCGTGATCTCGCCTGCATCGAGATCCACGTCACCAATTGTCAATGCCGACAGCTCGCCAACGCGTATACCCGTCTCGTACATCAATTTGATTAGGAGTCTGTCACGCATGCGCCTCGGGGTTTCGAGCAGCGCCTTTAGCTCATTCTCTTTGAGATACTTTCTCATAGTGGATTCCCATCCCTGAGATCTTCGGACGATTGTCCGACAATCAATCGGATTGTGTCTATTTATAAATGTCGCATTTTCTGCCGAATCCGACGTCAGCCCGACCTCGCCTCTCCGACTCCCATCAAAATCGGCAACAAATGACCGATTTGTCGCCGTTTTCCCTTTGGAACACCATCCCAGAGGACTACCCAGCATCTGAATCACACATCATGCGTGATATAAAATAGCACGGTGACGTGAAAATGCCTAAAACCCTCAGGGAGATCTACGCCAAAACCCTATTTTGTGGGAATATTCTCTTGATTGCCTCTATGCGCGCAATCCTACCCATGTGAATATACTGCATTGCGCAATAATCCATCCTGTATACGCGTCGACCTCGTTATGGATAGGTGACACCTATATTCTCGTCCGACAACGGCGGACGCAGTGGCATGCTATGACATACCACGTGATCGTTTCTAACATGCCCGGTTTCACATCCCTCCGAGTGCGCGCTCGAAAGGTAGATCACCAACGGAAGTATCGTCTGAACGAGAATGAGTTCCCTGTGGCAAATAGCCTATTTACCTGTCAGCCAGACATATATTTTATGATATCTAATATTGTACGCGAATAATAATGTTGTGGAGCATCTGAAGCTATCCCTGAACACAGCGGCAAGCGTCGAGAGTAGCCGAAAGCGGTTCACTATGCACCTAGAATATTCATGGTGAGACCGCGACGGACACAAATTCTTTACCTACCACGTAGACATTGCGGTTTCTTCCTTGAAGAAAGGACAAGAATGGAAGGCTCGCCAAGGAGAAAATCGTAGAATTCTATGAAGCTCAGAAGTCAAGAGATGCATATGTCCAGACTATCACAGACGGCGGCGATGAGAAGGAGAGAACTAGGACGAAAGAAGGCACAGTTGTGGTTATGATTGATTGAATCGAGAGTGGACGCAGGTCGAATGCAAAAGAGGAGCAGGGTTCATAATAGAGCGAAACCAGATAGTCCTCACGCGGAGAGCGCGATGAATTGAGGTGATTGCTCCGCAGTACGGACAGACAGATTGAAGCATATGGTCGATAGCGATCCTACGACACAGAATATCCCCATAACACTTGAATCGGACGCTCAAATTGTTGCTATCATCTCAACTATTTTGATGCTCGTTGCCATCGGGACAGTCGTCTACCGTTACCTGGGACGATCGGGCTGAATCGACTCGTTCCATTTTACGGTGTGCACGATCACAAAGGTTGGATACGGGGACCGGGGCTCCTCGACAGGCACCTATCGGCTGTTCATAGCGATCCATGCACTCCCGGATGTCTGCTTGCACTTGCATCGCTGGGCATCGTCGGGATGAGATACCCGACCAACAGACATTGGAGATTGCTCCGCTTGGGAATAATCACCGGTCGAGCAGAGATCGCCTGAGAATAGATGGAGTCCTTGGAGAGAGACGAATACCACGAAGAGAAGAAAAGATAGAAGAGGGGGCATTCGCCCCCTAAGAAAGAACTGTGTTTACATCATGCCTGGGGGCATTCCACCCATGCCGCCCATTCCTCCGCCCATTCCTCCGCCAGGTGGGCCTTGCATCTCGGACGGGCTCATCTTCCTCGACGCGATGACGTCGTCGATTCTGAGCACCATCGAGGCGACCTCGGTGGCGGACTCAATGGCCTGCCTCTTCACGCGGAGCGGTTCGAGGACCTTAGTCTTCACCATGTCGGAGACGCGGTTCTCCATCACATCGACGCCATGGGCCTTGCCGGCCTTCTTCGTGTGAGAGTTCTTCAGCTCGATGAGCACATTGATCGCATCCATCCCTGCGTTCTCGGCGAGCGTCCATGGGATTATCTCGAGGGCTTCTGCGAACGCCTCGATCGCCAGCTGCTCCCTGCCGCCTACGCTCTGTCCGTAGTCGCGTAGCTTCAGGGCCAACTCGATTTCAGTAGCTCCTCCGCCGGGAACGATCACTTCGTCCTCGATCGCGACCGAAACGACCTTCAGGGCGTCGTGCAGGGCGCGCTCCGCCTCGTCGACGACATGCTCCGTACCGCCCCTTACAAGGACGGAAACGGCCTTCGGGCTCCTGCATCCAGTGACGAAAGTCATGTCGGAATCGCCGATCTTGACTTCCTCCACCTCGGCAGCCTTGCCGAGTTCCTTCTGGCTGAGGTCGTCGAGATTGGTGACAATCTTGCCGCCGGTAGCCTTCGCAAGCTTCTCCATGTCCGATCTCTTCACCCGGCGAACGGCGTACAACCCCTTCTTCGCGAGGTAGTGCTGCGCGAGGTCGTCAATCCCCTTCTCGCACATTATGACAGTAGCGCCGGACTTCGTGACCTTGTCGACCATTGCACGGAGGGTGTTCTCCTCCTCGTCGAGGAACTTCTGCATCTGCATTGGATCCCTTATCTGAATCTTCGCTTCGACCTCGGTCTTCTTGATCTCGATGGCAGAATCGACCAACGCGATCTTCGCGTTCTTCACCGACTTCGGCATCCTCGAATGAACGCGCTCCTTGTCCAGGATTATTCCCTTGATGAGCTTCGAGTCCGAGACGGATCCGCCGTGTTTCTTCTCGACCTGAACGTTGTCGATGTCTGCCACGTATTTCTCGCCGGACTTCTCAGCGATCGACGAGACAGCCTCCACCGCGATCGACGCGAGGGTATCCTTCTCGCTACCGACGCTCTTGCCGGTCATCGCGGTCATCGCGACGAGCTTCAGCGTCTTCTTGTCCGTCGGGGACACCTTGACGCCCATCCCCTTGAGCACCTTGATGGCCTCATGGGATGCAAGTCTATACCCGTTCGAGATCACCGTCGGATGGACGTTCTGCTCGATGAGGGATTCGGACTTCTTGAGCAGCTCCCCGGCGAAGACGACTGCAGATGTCGTACCGTCTCCGCACTCGTTGTCCTGAGTCTTGGAGATCTCTACGACCATCTTGGCAGCCGGATGCTCGATGTCCAACTCTTTCAGGATGGTGGCGCCATCATTCGTTATCACGATATCACCCATGCTGTCCACAAGCATCTTGTCCATGCCCTTCGGACCCAGGGTGCTTCTGACGGCATCCGCCACTGCCCTCGCAGCCATTATGTTGTTCGAATGGGCTGTCCGGCCCTTGGTGGATTCCGTTCCTTCTCTCAGTACTATTACAGGCTGATTTCCCAACATTCTAAACAAGCTCCAGGTCTTCAAGTATGACAGAACTTCTATATAAAATATATGTATTAGAACGCGTCAATCAGGTCGATGCCGCGACTGCGGCACTCCGCTCTGAGGACCGACACAGCGTCCGGGCCGAGCCTTCTCGTTCCGTCAATGGGCTCCATGAGCCCAGAGTTGGAGACCGAGACCTCCAATCGTTTCTTAGCGATGGGCTTCGGGTTCCATCCATCCCACATGATCCGCCTGACGCCAGAGAGGTCAGCCAGCTCCACGAGCCTGCGAAGCGACGGTTCGGCATCGGATATCGTGGGGATGATCGGTGCGGTCATCAAATACACGCTGATCCCGGAGTCAGCCAGTTTCCTCAGCGTCTCGAACCGCGACTCCGGCGACGGAGCTCCGGGCTCGATGACAGCGGCCGCTCTCTCGTCGACGGTACCAACGCTCAGCCCCACCTCCACGTCTGGCCATTCCGACAGGATGTCCATGTCCCTCAGGACGAGGTTCGATTTGGTCAATATGCTGGTTCGCGCCCCGGACCGCTTGAGGATTGACAGACACCCTCTCGTGAGCTCGTGCCTCGCCTCCAACGGCTGATAAGGGTCCGTTACCGTCCCGACCCCGTAGACGCCCTCGCACCTACGGGAGAGCTCACGCCGGAGCCTCTGGACAATGTTCACCTTGACCTCGACGACAGAGCCCCACGGCAACCCCGTCTCGAACCGAGTGACGTCCTGGGCGTAGCAATAGGCACATGCATGGCTGCAGCCTCTGTAGGGGTTGACCGCCCAGTCCAGCCCGGGAAGACCGGATGACGACGCGGCCTTCGAGCATTGCACCAGCCTCACATCCATGTGGTCAACCCCGGAAATCCTCGATACGCCTCTGATAGAGAGCGTCCTTCAACACAGCGCTGCTCTTAATCCATCTGGACATCGGGATATCCATCATCGCGGAGATGTGAGTAAGGGCGCCCTTCAAAGTGGGGGACTTGTGTGGCGGGGTCTTGAGAGCCGCGCGGACGTTCTCCCGCACATTCCAAACTCCCACGGGAAGAATGTAGCCTGGATGCGCCTCCCGCATGATACACACCCCGGCCTGTCGCCTCTCACGAGCGAGCAACTCGTTCACTGCCAGCCTTGCCGCGTAGTAACATCCTCCGATGCTTGCGTAGGTGTTCCTACCATCGAAGAACTCGTGGTCGGACATGATAGCGATCCTGTCGTTGTGCGGGTTCCACACGGTCTTCGGGTACCATGCTTCGATGAGCTCGTAACGCCAAGAGGTAGGCATCATGAGTACGGCCCATCTGTTGTCCAGGCCCTGTGTCTCGTACACCCTGAACTCGTCGATGAAGGGATGAGTCTTTGTGGAGTCCAGGAGATGCAGACCGAGCTGAGTGTCGACTGCGGTTATACTCCATCGTGTGGGGACAAACCTGCGTCGCCGTTCCAAGCCGAAGGCGCCGACGCTGAACGCCCTCTGGATCTGGGATACCAGCGCACCGTCCGAGTACAGGTCGACGACTGCGTCCTTGGCGAGGAGGTCGCCGTCGAAGAACGCTTTCTCGAGTCTCCTGTCGAATCTGCAGTTGGATATATTGAACCTTTCAAGAGGAGCCGACGGACCGAACGGCTGGACATCGTCGTCGACCGTCAGCCTGCCGACCGGCTTCTTCCTGAACTCAGCATCGACTTCTGGAGGTTTGCTGGCCAGGGCCAGCTCTCTCGTCCTCGTCACGAGCCTGCTCGAGCTGTCAACGTCCTGGACGTCCACCCAGTGCATCCCCCTCACGAGATTTGACCGGAAGTCGATGATGTCGTCAATGGAGAGACCGACCCATCGTTCAGGAGTATCCAGCAGGGAAGTGTCTCCCTGGTACGGCGGAATCATCGGACCTACGGCCACTTTGGGATAGCCCATGCGACCCACGAAGACGCTCGGAGGGGAATTTCCTTCGATGTCCAGGCTGTAGATTCGGTCCCGTGCCCTCGTCGCCGAGTAATACCGAGCTAAGACACTGCATCTGCTCTTCCCACAGAGCATCTTGGAGCCTTTGCAGTAGACACATCGGGACGATTTCACCCGGACATCGTTGCTCGACAGGACATCCTCGAACAGAACAGGGTTGTCCACCATAGCCGAGGACCGGCCGAAGCTGGATAAGTCCATCCTGAACGCCCATCGCTGAGGAGATAGATAAGTCGCTCGCACAGTGGGCCGAAAGTGCATCGCTCCCGAGGCACTATGTCAAAGTAAATATACGCCAGAAGTCCTCACCCGCGATGGGCCATTACCGGGCCGTCCTGGAGGAGGATCGACAAGCATGATGGAAGCAATCATATCGCTTCGTGAGCCCGAGAACTGGATAAGCGATATATCTGCGCGATTTCCTACGACGATCAGAGTGATAGACAGGATGCCGTACGCGGAAAAGGGCGTGAAAGACCTTGTGGAGATATCCGCGCCAGATGATGTGATGGAAGAGATCCTCGAGGCCATCCTCAAGAACCCTCTTGTCATAGAAGTCGACACCACCGTGACCGAGAGGGGCAAGGTGATAAGCGCGGTGACGACTGCGATGTGTGAGATATGCCGCATCCTGACGGATTCCGGCGTCTTCTTGATATCCGCACAGTCCAAGGATGGCGGCAAGGTCGAATGGACCCTGATTATCAGCGAGAAAGAGGTGCTCAAGGACATCTTCGACCACCTCAAGGAGAAGAGCGTCGAGGCGGAATTGATCAAACTGACCAAGATCGACGACAGGGAGTCACTCACCGAACGGCAGGACAAGATAACCCAGGTCGCGTTCGAGCGCGGGTATTTCGACTATCCAAAGAGGATAAGCCTGAGAGAGCTGGCAAGGATGTTCGATGTATCTCCGTCGACCCTCTCGGAGATACTGCGGAAGGGTCAACGGAAGATCGTCCTCGACTACTTCAAGAAGCAACGACACCACATCTGACGACGATTCAGGATGCACGTAATGCCCGGTGACGAAGGAGAGACACCCGAACCACACAGACGGTAACTTAAACTATGCGCGCGAGGGTCGGGGATGTCGAAGGGATGACACAGAGGTGCCACAGATGCCGACAGAAGAACAAGTGGTTGAGGCTCTGAAGGAGATAATCGACCCTCACACGAATATGAGTGTATATGACATGGGACTAATCTCTGAAATCAACGTCACGGAGGATGAGGTGAGCCTGACATTCAGACCCACTTCTCCGTTCTGCCCGCTGGGCGTACATCTGGCCCTCAACATCAAGCGAAGGCTCATAGGCATCGAGGGCACTGAGAAGGCGAATGTGAAGGTCGTCGGGCACACGCAGGAAGAGATGATCAACCGAGAACTAGAAGATATCTGAGCTCCAGTTCCGGGTCACGCTCCGAACTTGCTAGACCTGTTGGCCATTCCGAGGACAATCGGCAGTAGGTCGACTCCGCGGATCCTGCCGAGAGCACCTGATGCTGCTGATATCTCATCGAACGCTCGAACGTCGTCGATTCTGGAATCCGCCCCGGAAACCGCTACCGGCACGGGGTCCGCGCTATGGTCCTTCACAATGACAGGCGTGGAATGGTCTGCAGTCAGCACGACCACGACATCCTCGTGGATGCTCTCCAATATTCTTCCCAGCATCATGTCGATGTTCTCAATAGCCAGGACCTTCTGCCTGAAGTCGCCGTCATGGCCAGCAATGTCAGGGGCCTTCACGTTGACGAAGACCAGATCGTAGTCCTCGAGCAGGCCTATCGCTGCGTCCGCCTTGGCTGCATAATCCGTGTCCAGGCCACCGGTGGCCCCCTCGACATCAGGGACATCCATACCGACCATCCGACATATGCCCCTGACCAATGTGACGCCGGCGACTGCCGCGCACTTTATGCCGAAGCGCTGAGTAAGTGGCTCAAGTTCTCCCAGGCTTCCGGCGCCCCTGGGAAGGACGATGTTTGCTGGATGTAGCCCCTCCTTCTTCCTGCGCTCGTTGACAGGATGCTTCGAGAGAATATCATACGACTTCGCTACGAACTCGTTGAGGATCCGTGCAGTCTTCTCCGCCTCGGGTGATTCTGCGCGCGCCTTCAGGATAGCACCCTCGCGGTGCGGGTCCACCTCGGTGACTCTGTGGTCCAGACCAGGACCTCTGAGCACGAGGACCCCCCTGTGCTCGGACGCCTCCTTGAATATCACTTCGATGTCCTCGATCTTCATGCCCGAAAGGACAGTGGCGAGCTCCGCCGTCCCCGACCTGATGCGGCCGGCTCTCCGGTCGATTATCCTCATGTGGTCGTCGGATGTCGCGAAGTTGCACCTGAAGGCCACGTCGCCGTTCACGAGCGGAATCTCTGCCCCCGCAGCTTCTATCGGCCCCCGTCCCGTGTAGACTTTGTACGGATCATAGCCGAACAGGGCGAGATGGGCGGTGTCACTTCCGGGAACGACTCCGGGGGCAATCACATCCATCGTACCGGAGACACCGTTCCTCGCGACCGCGTCCATTGCAGGCGTTCGGGCGACCTGAAGGGGGGTCTTTCCCTCGAACTGCTTAACTGGACGGTCGGACACGCCGTCACAGACCACCATCAGGATCTTCTTCGCGCTCATGGGACATTAGGGAATGACACGGGCCAGTAATTAATCCCTACCCTCGGTCCAGTGTCCGGCGGGTGGAGAGCGCGAGCAACAAGCAGATAACATAGGACAGGCCGCACACTACGACAACCGCGTCGAACCCGGAGCCGATATACACGGGAGCCAGAAGCACAGGGGAGATGGCAAATCCCATGAACCTCGCGGAGTTAAAGATGGAGGAGGATTCGTCCTTCCTGGACGGATCGACCCTCATGAGCATCGTCAGAAGTGCGGACCAGACGAAGCTGCTCCCGAATCCGATCAGCGACAGAAGGACGATGTACGGGAGCATGCCCCCGACGAACTGCATCGAGATGGTCGCCGCTGCCGCGATAACGAATCCCACCGACACACAGCATCTCGTCCCTCTCCGGTCGACCAGCCTGCCAGCTACGGGGGACAGGAAGACACCGGATAGCCCTGAGAACATGAGTATGAAGCCGATTTCCCCAGGGCCCATGCCCACCGCATCGGAGCCCAGGTGAACGGAGAGATAAGACATGACACCGACGAACGACGCGAATGTGACGAACCCGGTCGCCGACAGCAACAGCACATCTCTGTTCACTGCTGTCGACGCGAGCCGCCCCAGGGACTGCTTAGGGGTCGTCCTCGTGGAAAGGGACTCAGACCCTCTCCGGAAAACGACCAGGACCGCGACGAGAACCATGGATGCCAGGACGGCTATCGCGATGAAGGCGAGCCTCCAGTTGATTTCTGCGAACAACCCCCCCAGCAAGGGCCCCGCGGTCACGCCTGCGAGGCTCGTGCTTCCCAGATATCCCATGGCCAGCCCCTGGCGACCCTTACCTGCGAGATCGGACACGATGGGGACGAGTACCGGGGCGACGAACGCGTATCCGACACCTTGGACCACTCTCGCCACCAGAAAGACCATAAACGAGGGCGAAAGGGCTGCGCCGACCGAGCCGACGATGTAGACAAACAGGCCCAGACTGAGAGTCAGGCGGCGGTCATACGCGGTGGAGATCGCCCCTGAGAATATCTGGATGACGGCGAATGGGAGCATGAAAGCGGGAATCGCGAGAAGCACTGCGCCGTCAGAAACGTTCCACTCGACGGCAAGGACACTGACCATGGCGAGAAGCGCATTCCCTGCCACCGGTCCCGTGAACGATGCGGCGTAGGCAACAATCTCCCCCGACCTCAATCTCACCACTCCGGGTCCCTGGACTCAGCGATGCACGAGCACATGGATGCGCCGAGGGGGAGATTTGAACTCCCGTGGTGACAAGCACCAGTAGCTCTCGAGGCTACCGCCTTAAACCGGGCTTAGCTACCTCGGCAATTCAGCGAAGGTGCCCATGCATCACCGGCCAAGTATTTGTCGTTTTCAATCGCTGACATGGGATTGAGACGATTTGAATAGTTGGACAGCCGGTCCTCGGAGGCTCGCCGACGACTGTCCAACGGTTTATCTACGAATGTCCCGTTCGTGTGAATCATGAGGGTGCGTGTCAACCTCCTTCCCACAAGAAGAGAGACGAAAGTCCTTGACCTCGCCGAGCGCGCCACGGTCGAAGGCGCGATCAGGGCGATCGGGCTACTGCCTGACGGCTGGATAGCCGTCCGACGACACGAACCCCTGCCCTTGGACGAGGCCCTCGAGGACGATGATGAGATCGACCTCATATCCGTGGTCTCGGGCGGCTGACCGCGGAGGCACTGGCGCCCCCTTACATAATTTTATCGTAGCCATGGAAAAGTATTTATCAGAGGGTGTGATAGTAGTTATCCGAAGAACAGCGTATAATCGTCTGTATTGACATCATCACGATCAGTGTCATCATAGGACAGGACGTCTGGCCAAGGCCGAGACGCCCGTTCAAGGACATTTGTCAAGCCCGCGTTCGAGAGGAGCTCCGACAGAAGTCAGCTCCAGCTGAACTGCGAGACTGTGGCGACTAGAAGGCTGTTCTGAGCAGAAGAGGCGAAAACATGGACATAGATCCTAGTACAACGAAGTATTTGATTCAGGCGAAGCTGTCGACCGACGGCATCGTCGAGAAGCCAGACATAGTCGGTGCAATATTCGGCCAGACCGAGGGGCTGCTCGGTGAGGAACTCGATCTCAGAGACCTTCAGAAGAGCGGCAGGATAGGCAGGATAGAGGTCGAGGTCACCTCGAACAAAGGGAGATCCGAGGGAACGGTATACGTCCCTTCGAGCCTTGACCAGGTGGAGACCGCTATTCTTGCGTCATCCCTTGAGACCATCGACAGAGTCGGACCGTGCAAGGCCCGCATCGCAATCGAGAAGATCGAGGATGTCCGGGTGGCGAAGCGGAACAAGATAGTAGACCGGGCGAAGCAACTGTTGACTGAGCTGATGAAAACCTCCAAGACCAGCGGTGGCGACCTGACGGACTCCGTCCGCCAGACATTCCAGATGGAAGAAGTCGTCCACTACGGACAAGAGAGGTTGCCGGCCGGGCCAAACGTAGACGATGCAGACGCGATCATCGTCGTCGAGGGGAGGTCAGATGTACTGAACCTCCTCAAGTACGGCATAAAGAATGTGATCGCGGTCGAGGGCACGAGCATACCCAAGACGGTCGTGGAGCTGGCCAAGGAGAAGGTCGTCACGGCCTTCGTCGATGGCGACAGGGGGGGCGAACTCATCGTCAGGGAGCTCATCCAGATTGCCGAGGTAGATTTCATAGCGAGGGCTCCCGCGGGACAGGAAGTGGAGGAGCTGACGCAGAAGCAGATGGTCAAATGCCTGAGGAACAAGATACCCTCCGATCAGTTTGCAGAAATGTTCAACCTCACACCGGGACAATACAGAAATGACGATAAAACGGGCAAAGACCGTAACTCCCGGGGAGAGCATCGTGGCAAGCATGAGGACGACAGGGGAAGACGCCGGGACCAGCCGAGCAGGCCCGAGAGCAAAGCCGAGACCAAGGGTGGCGACAAGAAGCTGTCCCCCGAGCAATCTCAGCTCAAGGAAGTCCTCGGCAAGCTCAGCTCGACCTCGAAGGCCGTGCTGCTCGATGCGAAGGGCAAAACTCTCAAGGAAGTCCCGGTGGCCAAGCTGGCAGATACTCTCAAGGTCGAGAAGTCCGGAGTCAAGTTCGTCGTTCTCGACGGCATAATAACCCAGCGGATCCTTGATCTCGCAGTAGAAAAGGATATCACCACGGTAGTAGGTGTCAAGATAGGCAACATAGCTAAGCTTCCGACGAAGATCTCGATATTGACGAAGGAAGATCTGAGCTGAACCCGTGAATGGCCATGACAGACGAACCCGAACAGGGAACCCCGACACTTCTCGAATCATTCGAGACGACGGAAGAGATAAAGATATCTCCCGACCCGCTCGAGCGCGTGATAGGCCAGGATGAGGCGGTCAGACTCGCCAGGATCGCAGCGTCTCAGGGTAGGCATTTCCTGCTGGTCGGTCCGCCCGGGACAGGTAAATCGATGATAGCGCAGGCCCTGGCCCTCTATCTTCCCCGTCCTACGGAGGAGATCCGGATCGTCCACAATCCCGAGAACCCTGAGAGACCGATGGTGGAAGTCAAGAGGTCTGACGAGGTCAAGAAGGAGAGCGAATCCAAGGGTTCTGCAGAGGGCGAATACATCGACCCGAAAGAGGCGCCAGTCAACGTGGCGGAGCGCCTGGGATACAGATGCGCCAACTGTGGCGAGTATTCCTCCCCAAAGGAGGCCTTCTGCCCGAAATGTCAGCAGACCAAGGTCACCTACGGCCGTCCCACGACAAACAACCCTTTCGGGGATCTGCTCGGAGGCCTTGTCGAGGTGACGATGGCCGGAATGGCGGGCAGGGACAGAGTCACGACCACAAGGAAGAGGTTCGGCAAGGAAGAGGTCGTGGTCTTCGAACGCGCAGGCGAGATGATCAAGGTCCTCGACCAGCAGGCGCTTGAAGACCGGAGGAACTTCGAGAAGTTGACCCCTAGGAAGGTATTAGTACAGGTAGACCGGAACGCGTTCATACTGGCGACCGGGGCCAGCGAGACGGAGCTGCTCGGAGACGTCAGACACGACCCCTACGGCGGCCATCCTCAGCTCGGGACCCAGCCGTTCGACCGGGTCGTGGCAGGGGCGATCCACAGTGCCCATCAGGGAGTGCTCTTCGTCGACGAGGTGCCGCATCTGGGACACCTACAGAGGTTCATTCTGACAGCGATGCAGGAGAAGAGGTTCCCGATCACAGGGCGCAACCCCCAGAGCGCGGGAGCGAGCGTCAGGGTCGACAACGTCCCGTGCGACTTCATATTCGTGGGAGCCTGCAACATACAGGACCTGCATCACTTACTCTCCCCCCTCCGGTCGAGGATAAACGGAGGAGGGTACGAGGTCCTGGTCGAAACCGTCATGCCAGACACGGACGAGAACCGCACGAAGATCGCGCAGTTCGTGGCACAGGAGATCGCCATGGACGGCAAGATACCGCATGCCACGAGGGAGTCTGTCGGCATGGTTATCGAAGAGGCGAAGAAGCGGGCGAAGATCATCGACAACAGCGACAAGTCGCTGACGCTCCGGCTCCGCGAACTCGGAGGACTGGTCAGGGCTGCGGGGGACATCGCTATAGGCGAGCAGGCCAAATACATAGAGGGTAAGCACATCCGCGACGCCCTCAGGCGGGCCCGTCCAGTAGAGGAGCAGATAAAGGAGAGATACGGCAGCTACCTCGGCGGCGTCTCCAAGGACATGAGCACTTCGGAGAAGGAGAGCTCGCCATACCACTACTGGAATGTGCATGCCCACGACGACAAGACAGGCTACAGATAGCCCTTCTTGATATCAGCTCTGCAGAATCTTGACCATCTGGTAGGCGCCCTCGCCGTTCAGATAGAAGTTCTCGATCTCGCCGGACACAGAGAAGCCGTGGCGCTCGTAGAAGGACAGAGCGGACATGTTGCTCTTCCTCACCTCCAATCCTATCGCGCGGAACGCCCCAGCGCGACATCGCTCCTCCAGTTTCTTCAGGAGCGTCGATCCGTATGAACGACCTCTGTGCTCCGGAAGCACGGCGAGCATGAGCACACGTGCGACCCGTTTCTCCGACTCCACAGCTGCCACGAGACCGATTATCTGCCCATTCTCCTCACCGATCATGAATCCATCTGACCAGATGTTGTGGAGGGTGAGATAGAGCGATGGCGGGTATATCTCCCCAAGGGACTTCTTGACCACGCGCATCACGGAGTGGATGTCCGTTACGGAAAAGCGGCGGACTATCATTGCCTCAAGCAGAACCGTCACAGGCATCATTAATCTTGCGCGTGAAAAGTGGCTATCGACGCCTCTGCCCACGCTTCCGGAGCATGAGAAGCAACAAGGCGCCTCCGAGAGCCGCTGGGATAACCGACGCGTACGCAGCCATGCTAGACCTCTCCTCCGGAGGGGGATGATGTTCGCTCACCACTCGGATCGTGATCGCCTGGGTCGCTTCGTTCCCCCATGAATCCGTCAGGGTCAACATGACGGTCACCTCGCCCGGCGCCGCCAAGAGGAAGGAGACGGAGGGGGTGGTGGCATCGACGGAACCATCCGCACCGATGTCCCACCGCACTCCGACCAGCATCCTGTCGTCCGAGCATGCTTCGGATGACAGGGTCACCCAGCTGCCGCACGACGCGACGACATCCTTCGGGGTGTCGATGACCGGAGCTACCCGGTCAGGATACCAGTCCGCATCAAAGGCCTCCGTGAAGTAGCTGGCCACCTCGGGTGAGTCGATCACGGCGGCAAGCTCGCGGTTCTTGGCGAAGGACGCGTACACCCAGTTGTTGCTCGAGACCACCGTCCTCCTGCCGTCTACGACCACGCCCTTGTTGTGCATGACAGTGATCGGACCTTCAGGATCCATGAGCCTGGCAGAGCAATCGAGGGATTCTCCGAACTGTACGGCCACCAAGGCATCGACGACTTCGCCATTTCGCTCCAGGTTGAACCATGACGAGTCGAGGAGCGCTCTGCACGCGACACCTTTCCTCGCACCGTCAACCAGGCTCGACACCAGCGGGCTGAGCAGCTCGTCATCCGACCATCTAGTACGCCATCTGAGGTCCGCTTGGAACTGCTCGACGACCAGATCAGTCTCCGACAGGAGCGTGTCGCACAGGAACGGGGACATGAAGGACCCGTCCGGTGAGACCACGAGCGTCACGGTTGCGACGGATGTAGTGGTGAAGGGATGGAACATGCCACGCTCGTGCGGGTTCTCCTCCAGTAGCGGGGCCTCTGCCTGGGAATCGTACCGGGCATCACACATCCAATCCATCACGCCCGGTCGGTCATCTCTCCGGTCGTCTTCGAAGACCGAGGTCAGATAGGCCGCGAGTTCGCTGCTGACGGCGGCCATCCCCCAGCCTCTGTTGCCGAAGACCCGGTCGGCCGGTATCCCGCTAGGGACCGCGTTCTCCGAGAGTACGATGACATCGGTGGAATCGATGACGAAGTACTTCGAGTGAATGGCAGTGACATGCTTCACGACGCCGTCATCGAGCCTTCCCGTCAGGACTCGGACCGAGGCGCCCGAGCCCGCCAGAGCCGACAGCGCGTTAACTGCTCGCTCATCGATGCCTCCGACGGGGCTCCCGTCGACGAGCAGGCTCACGTCCACACCTCGACATAGCGCTCGTAACAATGCCTCGCATACGATGGGTGATGAGAACTCGTATGAACACACCCTTATGCTCTCACGTGCAGCGTCCAGCCTGGAAACGACCACATCCGCCGAGCAGTCCGGGCTCAGGAACGCTGTGAGACAACCGGGATCAACGACGGTGGCGTACGGCCTCCACGAACTGTAGCCGTACCGGTGTTCTCGAAAGGGCATCCAATCGGCAGACATGCCCGCATCCGCGAAACCATCCGAGGACCTCACCCTCACCATCACTTCGCCCATGCGAGGGGACGCGAGAGGTGGCCCCGTCCAACCAGTCGACGTCTCTGCGCAGTCGCCGTATACGACAAAGTCAAGCACCGCCCCATGTCCGTCTCGAAGCGACAGGGAATCGCCGTCGTTCCCCAGCCTGAACGAACCAGACACCTGGACGCCTATGTCGGTTGAGAGGCCATCAAGATGCACCTCCGGCAGGGTGCCGTAGGCCGCGAGATAGGATGACGCGTTGAAGCTCACCACGAGAGATGCGTATGGCCCGACGTACATCGGGTCCACGAACACGACGACGCCCTCCCCGTCCGTGACCTCCCAACCCTCGACCGACACGCTACTGCTTCCCGCATTCGTCAGCACGAAATATTCGTCGTCGCAGACGGCGCAAGGATAGAACTCCGAAATGATGACCCCCAAGGGGATTGTAGAGAGGACCTGAGCGCCGTCGTCTGAAATCGCCCGTTCGAAATGTGGACCTCCCATGAGCGAGATGCATACTACCACGAAGGCGACCGAAAGCACTACGATATGCGCCACTCCTCGGTCCAGGTAGCTCTGCGCGGAATAGCACTATGATTACAGGCAGACTTCACATCATCGCTGAACGCCGGCAGCAAGGTCCAGCAGAACCCGCTTCGGGTCAGATGCCTTGACGACGCCGCTCGCAAGAAGAACGCCGTTAGTACCGAGTTCGATGGCCTTGGCCGCGTCTTCCCCGGTCTTCACGCCCGCGCCGCACAAGACCTTCACTCCGGGGAACGCCTTCTTGGCCACACGCACGGACTCGCTGACGATCTCCGGGTTCGCAGTCGTGACGGACATATCTCCGCCTATGAGTTCGGGAGGCTCGATTGCGACGAAATCCGGCTCGAGGCCGGCACACGCCCTGGTGACTGGAAGGTCGTTCGTGCAGACGACCGTCGATAGCCCATTCCGCTTGGCATTCCCGACGAGAGAGGATATATCGGATATGCGGAGACGCCTCTCGGAATGGTTCAGCAAAGTGCCCTTCGCACCCGACGCGAGAATGTTCTCCAGCGCGACATGGCCCGTGGTACTTCCAGGCTTGAGATCGTCGGCATGCTGGGAGAACACCGGGATTGTGACCGCGGCGATCACTGAGGCGAGGTCGGGCATGGGCGGAGCGACCACGATGGTCACTCCAGTCTCATCCGCGACGCTCTCGCAGATCCTTGCCAGAACGACCGCCCTGGCGCCGCTCGACTCCAGATATGTCTTGAAGTTCACGATGACGACTCTCTCCGACGCGCTCAAGCCGATCCACCTCAGTCCATAGACTTCATGCGCGGCTCGAGCTTCTTCAGTACATCAGGCCTCGTCGTGTACTCCAATTCGTCCGGCGATACGATGCCTGGCATGAACGGTCCATGCCCTCTCATGTAAATCGAGATCTCCATGGCCTTGTTCCTGACGTAGTCCCATTCGCTCCCGGAGAAGTAGTCCAGGGGCTCGTGCACGCCAGGTCCGGAATCAGGCGGCTCCAGACCCTGGATCCTCCCGTTGGAGATCTGAATGCCCAGGGCGCACACCCTCGGTGGTCCGTCGTGGTACGAAGGGTCCGACCCATCCACGCTGCACGGATACCAGGCACCGTAGTGCGAGCCACGCATCCACCCAGCGACGAGCTGAGGGAAAGCGAACGGCTGAAGGACCTCACCTACCGCGGGCAGACCGGACTGGCATCTGACAAGCATGACGGGGTCGTCCTTTCCCACGTACTTGTCCGCCAACATGTTCAGCTTCTCCGTAGACACGACTGCCGCCACGCCGACTTCCCTGTGCACGACGCGTTTTACGGCGTATCTGGTGGTGTCTCCGATCAGGGCCAGGATGTCGTACATCTCCGCAGGTGAGCTCATGACGACCGTCTTGTGGTCCACGACATCGACGACCTCCAGGTCATAGCCGAGGTGAGCTCTCGGGTCGATGACGAGCCCGGTCGTTGTGAATGGGTCCATGAATATCTTCGAGATGGGCAGCGAGTATGCGGACGGGCCGCACTTGTCGGCCATCAACACGAGCATAGGCTCGGTCGGGCGCTCCTCGAACTCCATCTCGGCGGCTCCGGGGCCCTGGCCTCTCACGTTTCCGGAGAACGCGTCTGTCAGCAGATCTTGGCCAGCAGCGTACAGCTTCATCTTCTTCGCCTCTGACGCGGCGCTCATGAAGGCGTTCCATGCTAGCTCGTGGATTTCTTTGTCGTTCTCACCCTTCCGGTGGGTCATCAGCAACTCCATGTCGTCGCCGCAACGCGTCACATAGTAGTCCACCAGAAGTCCATCCTGCATACCCTTGCTCAGGGCGTTTCTCGCTACTTCCATCATCCTCGGATGGGGCTTCGAATGACCAGCCACCGAGCCTACATCGGCCTTTATCAGAGAGACCGTTATTTTCTCTGGCATAATTTGTTCCTCCAACCTCTAGTATTGCAGTCTGCGAAATGAGAGGCATACGATATATATTAACCGCTCTTAGCAGGAACTTGTATCGTCCTCTGAATGAGAGCGCACCTCGCCATCGCCCTCCAGAATGTCCGAGAGCCGGCGTGGTCGAATGGAAAGGCTTATGCGCAGAGATGTCGCTGTTTGACTGACGAGTGGACGCAGATGGGAATCGTCGAGGAGCTTAAACCGATATTCTCGCCCAAGTCTATAGCCGTCGTCGGCGCGTCTAGGAGCCCCACCAAGCTGGGTTTTGAGATCCTCCAGAACATACTTGTGAGCGGCTACAAGGGGAAGGTGACCCCTATCAATCCTGAGACGCCCGAGATACTCGGACTCAGGGCGCTCCCCAGCGTTCTAGCGGTGAAGGAGGACATCGACCTCGCAATCATCGTAGTCCCGGCGGAGTTCGTGCCGAAGATCATGACGGAGTGCGCCAAGAAGAAGGTCAAGGGCGTGATAATCATCTCAGCCGGATTCGGAGAGGTCGGCGAGCGCGGCCGTCAGCTAGAGAAAGAGGTCATCGACATCGCGGCAAAGGCCGGGATAAGGGTCATCGGTCCGAACACGCTCGGTTACAAAGACCCGATAGACAACCTCGACGCGGCGTTCGTGTTCGGCATGCCCAAACCTGGAGGGATCGCCCTGGTCAGCCAGAGCGGCGCTCTCTGCGTCGGCATGATATACTACGCGAACGGAGAACACATCGGCCTCTCGAGAGTGATATCTGTCGGTAACAAGGCGGATGTGGACGATGCAGATCTGATAGACTACCTCGACCAGGACAAGGCAACGACGGTCATCGCGATGTACATCGAGGGCATCAAGGACGGCAAGAAGTTCCTCGATGCGGCGAGGAGGTGCAGGAAGCCGATCGTGGCTATCAAGGCTGGCAGAACCCCGGCAGGCTCGGCTGCAGCATCGACCCACACGGGCTCGCTGAGCGGCTCGGACGCCGTCTATGATTCCGCGTTCAGGCAGGTGCACATCCAACGGGCATACGATGTCGGGGAGATGTTCGATTACGCAAGAGCCCTCGCATATCAACCATGCGCGAAGGGGAACAGGGTGGGTATCGTCTCGAACGGAGGCGGTGCGGGCATAATGATTGCGGACTGGTGCGAGTCAAGTGGCCTGAAGGTTCCCGCCCTTACGAAGAAGACCCGGGACGCGCTGAACCCTCACTTACCATCCATAACGACCGCTCGCAACCCACTGGATGTGACGGGGGATGCGAGATACTATAGGTACTACGTCACTGGCAGCATCATGCTCGCCGACCCCAACTTGGACGCCCTGATCATGACCTGCGTGCACGCAGGGATCGCCAGGCCGAGGGAGTACGTCGGCGCGGTAATCAAACTCGTGGAGGAGAACAAGCACCTCAAGAAACCGATCGTCGCCTGCTGGGTCGGCGGGCTGGAGGTCGACGAGGTCGTCCAGGAGCTCAGAGTCAAGAAGATCCCGGTCTATCCGTCTGCGATGAGGGCCGCTAGAGCGGTCAAGTGCCTCTACGATGAAGGGAAGAGGCTGGAACATGCAGGCAGCGGAAGATGCCGGAAGCCATAGTCCGAAGGACCTGGCGGTGGCGCGAGCCTCAGGACCGGTTCTCCGGTAAGTCGCCCACCAGAAGAGGTTTTATGCGTCCTATGCATCAACCGGTGCGGTTGGCCTATTGAGATGAGACACATCAACGCCTCGGTGGCGGCCCTGTCCGCTGTCGCTCTGTGGGGGCTCGCGTTCCCCTTGATTCAAGAAGGGCTTGAGTTCGCCTCTCCTGTCCTCCTCGGGTTCATCAGGTTTGCGTTTGCCTCGCTCATGATGCTGGTCATCATGCTCTGGATGTACTCGATCGATGACATCAGGGCGCTCCTCGTCAAGGAGTGGAAGATCCTTGCGGTACTCGCGGTGTTGTATGTCACCATCCCGAACATCGCACAGAACATCGGACTCCAGAACGGCACCTCCTCGATCGCATGCGTGATACAGTCCTCCGGGCCCGTGCTGACCCTCATGTTCGCCGTGGCGTTGCTGGGGGAGAGGTTCACGAAGGGGAAGATCGTCGGGACTATCGTCGCGGTGATGGGTACGGTCGTCCTCGTGACCAATGGAGGCGTCTCCATGTCCAACGTGAGCTTCGTGAGCAACGTGTTCATCCTCGTGTCCGCGGTCTCCTACGGGCTCGCATGGGTCTCGGCGAAGCGCGTGCTCGAGCGGAACCCCCCGATGCTCGTTATCGGGCTGGCCGTGATGATCGGAACTGCGTTCCTTGGACTATCCGTTCCGTTCGAGGCGGGCCTCAGACTCGAGATGAGTGGCTGGGCGCTGCTCGATTTCGCCATACTCGGGTTATTCTGCGCCGGCCTGTCGTCCATTCTGTACCTGACCACCCTGAGGGATGAAGAGGTCTCCCGCATGGCGTTCTTCATCTACTTGATGCCGGTGTTCGCCTCCCTTTTCGCGTGGATCATAAGGGACGAGATGGTGGAGCTCGCGACCGTGGCCTGCGCGTTCGTCATCGTGGTCGGCATCGCCATAGCCACGAAGGAGTGGGGTGGACGCCCCGACCAGGCTGCGCCACATGGACCCGGCCACAAAAAAGTAAATACTAACGACTAGGTATGCGAGAAAAGGTGAGAATGCTTTGCCCTCATGGCAACATATCACGTATTCTAACGAGATCAAGGACGAGCACTTCGGCAAGAGCATCGCAGTCGGAGGTTGGGCGCAGGAGATACGGAACCTAGGAGGCATATCGTTCCTTCAGCTCAGGGACCGCTTCGGGGTGGTACAGATCACCTCCCTGAAGAAGAGGGACCCCGAGCTCTTCAAGCAGATGACCTCGATCCAGAGGGAGTCGGTGCTCGTGATAACCGGGACCGTCAAGGAGAGCAAGGAAGCCAAAGCCGGCTTCGAGGTCATCCCTGATACGGTCGCCGTGCTGAGCGAGGCAATGACACCCCTGCCATTGGGCGTGGTGGACAAGGTCGGAGCGGACCTAGACACGCGGCTGAACAACAGGTTCCTGGACCTGAGGAAACCGGAGACGCGAGCGATATTCCAGATCCGGGCGATGGCTCTCAAGGGCATCAGGGACTACCTCACGTCCGAGGGGTTCGTGGAGGTGACCACCCCCAAGATAGTGGCCGCTGGAGCGGAGGGAGGAGCGACGCTGTTCCCCATCAAGTACTTCGACAAGAGCGCGTACCTCGCGCAGAGCCCGCAGCTGTACAAGCAGAACCTCATGGGGACAGGGCTCGACCGGATATTCGAGATCGCCCCCGCCTATCGGGCAGAGGCATCGGACACGGTCAGGCACATAGCCGAGTTCACATCCCTCGATATCGAGCTTGCATTCATCGAGTCTTCGGAGGACGTGATGGCGGTCGCCGAAGGTATCGCCTACAACGGCCTTCGGCATGTGAAGGATGTGGCCGGAGAGCAGCTCGACATGCTGGGCGTGAAGGTCTGCGTCCCAGAGACGCCGTTCCCACGAATCACCTACTCCGAAGCGATCGACCTGCTGAAGGCCGACGGGATGAAGGTCGAACACGATGATGACCTCGGCACCGAGGGGGAGAAGCTCCTGGGAGACGTCATGATGAGGGAGCGCGGCTGCGAGCTCTATTTCATAACGGACTTCCCGACCTCCCTGAAGCGCGGGACGTTCTACGCCAAGAGGCACGACGACGATCCCGAGCGGACGGGATACTTCGACCTCGACTACAGGGGCCAGGAAATAGTCTCGGGGGGACAGAGAGAGCACAGATACGATATCCTCGTCGAGCAGATGAGGGAGAACAACATGGACCTTGACTCGTTCGAGTTCTACCTGAAGGCGTTCAGGTTCGGGATGCCGCCTCACGGCGGATTCGGGTTCGGCATCGAGAGGTACGTGCAGAAGATGTTGGACTTGCCAAACATACGGGAGGCGGTTCTATATCCACGGGACCGGATGAGACTGGTACCTTGAACGGCCGACCGAGGCGGATGCTCCTGGAGCTCCCGACGGCAGACGAGATCGATGAGATGGCATCCGACAGGCCCGCCCTTCTTGTCCGCAGGTTCGATTTCGACCTGAAGGACCGGCGGATAGACCTGAACTACACCCCGTGTAAAGGGGAGGCGCTGTTCGTGACCGAGGGAGCTAGAGGTGTCGCCCTCGTGAAGACCGGAGGAGCCGTCATATGGACCCTGCCCTCCGGCAGGATAGGTATGAACGAGGCGCCGGAGGCCGCCGCCAGAAGGATCGCGAAAGAGAGATGCGGCATCAGGCTGGGAGAGATGGACCTGAGGGCGCTGTACGACGTGACGAGGCATTACGAGAATGTGTCCGTCAAGAGGCTGCTAGTGGTCTACAGAGCGAAGGTGGAGGACTATCAGAGCGTGAAGCACGAGGACGGACGCCCGCGGTGCGCATTCCACTCCGCAGACCTCGAAGGACTGGTATGCGAGGAGATAGACTCTCAGGCCATCGCAGACTGCCTGGAGAAATAGATTTTAGGCCAGAAGACCATACGGTATGATAGGGCGATGGGATGGGAACGGTTTTCGAGCGCGAGCTCAAGGGCATTCTGAATGCGAGCCCGGAGATCCTAGTTAGAGTCACGAAGACATGCAGTCCGGAGGAGAGATCAGGCTACCAGAAGATCAACGACAAACCGTTCATGGTCATCCGAGGTGCGGGGTCGCTTGGAGTGGACTTGGTGGCCATACGGGAAGGGTTGTCCCTCCCGATCGAGGTGAAGAGTTCCACGAGCGCTGTGCTTCGGTTCAGCAGGAGCGAGAAGCTCGCCATCCAGGCACAGGAGATGATCGATGATTGCGTGCGGGTCGGACTGATGCCTATCTACGCTTTCAGGCATAAGGGGCAGCGCGGAGATGCCTGGAGGATATTCACCCTGGAAATAGGGTCGGTCAACGGACGTCTCAGGTTCATTTACGAGCGACTCCCGAAGATCGAACCCTCGCGCGAGGGCAACCTTATCATGCGTTGGAAGGACGGGATGCCGCTGAGCAAGTTCATCGATTATATCGTGTCGATCCAGTCGTGACCACGGCGACGGTCGACTCGAAAGGCATCCTCACGACCGTAAAGATGCGGCGTGGGATACTTATGTGAGCGCTACCATCCACCGGAACGAGGGAATGATTTGGGCAAGACGGAAGAGAATCTCAAGGCAGCTCTGGCTGGGGAGTCCCAGGCGAGGGCCAAGTACATGAAGTGGGCCGGTGCCGCCAAGAAAGAGGGGCTCCAGGCCATAGCCAAGATCTTCGAGGAGACTGCGGAGAATGAGTATGAGCACGCCGCCATGATCATGAAGCTGCTTGGCGTGGTCGGCACGACGGAGGAGAACCTGGTGGAGGCCGTCAAGGGGGAGACCTACGAGTGGACGGAGATGTACCCGACCTTCGCTAAGGAGGCACGGGAGGAAGGAAAGGCCGAGGAGGCGAAGTACTTCGAGCATGTCATCGTAAGCGAGAAGCACCATGCCAAGAGGTACCAGCTGCTTCTCGACCGCCTGAGGAACGGCACGCTCTACAAGTCCGACAAGGAGGAAGTGTGGTTCTGCACCAACTGCGGATACCTGCACAAGGGGATGGAAGCGCTTGACGAGTGCCCGAACTGCAAGCATCCGAAGGGATACTTCAAGAGGACCTCGGACATCGACTACGGTAGCATAGACATCTGACCGCAGAAGCCGACGGCGTTTTAAACGGGCCCGTGAGGCCCATTCTTCTCAATGTCCAGCACAAGCGCGGTCGCTAAGATGTGAAAGTCGTTGGAGACGGGGATGAGCGAGAGGGGCGCCTTCGCGGCGCCGATGCCGTATATCAGCACTCATAGGGCTCATCACAGGGCGTTGCGCCCTCAGCTGACCCTCTTCTCATCACTTGCCCGGCACATCGCGGTTCACGTATATTGGCAGTTCGACGTGGAGTACGCCCCGTGGAAACCGGTTATATAGTCGGTCGGTCGTGAGTACTGGCGTGGAGCCTATCACGGACAACATCTGGATATTCTTCGGCATCGCCATACTCATCTCCTTCTCCGGAGTCATGATGCCAGGCCCGGTCTTCGCAGCCGCGGTGGCGAAAGGGTACGAGAACGAGAAGGCAGGGATCAAGGTGGCCATCGGGCACGGCATCGTCGAGTTCCCCCTGATGGCGCTGATAATACTGAGCGTAGGATACATATTCACGGACGACCGCGTCATGGCGCTGATCGGACTCGTCGGTGGAGGGCTCCTCGTGTTCCTTGGAGCGTCGATGTTCAGGTCTCGCAAGATGACCATACACGGAGGTCGCGAGATGTTTCCGTACAAACCTCTCGCCGCAGGCGCGATCACGACCTCCGCCAACCCGTACTTCTTCCTATGGTGGGCGACGGTCGGCGCTGTTCTCATAACGACCGCGCTGGAGTTCGGCGTCATCGTGGTGTTCGTGTTCGCCGTCGTGCACTGGAGCTGCGATCTAGCATGGTACACGTTCACCACGTTCGCCGTGTTCAGGACGAAACACCTGTGGACGCCGACGGTGCATGAGGTCGTATTCGGGGCGTGCGGCGCGTTGATGGTCGTGTTCGGCGTGTACTTCATCCTGGGGCCGGCGAGCGAGATCATCTGACTTTGCGTTTCGGAATAATCAATCCTGTCTACCAGCCTCGAGCATCCGCTCGAGAGGGACCCTCGCTTTGGCTATGACCTCGTCTGACAGCTCGACCTTGTGCTGGGACCTGAGAAGCGAGTCGCGCACGTTCTCAAGCGTGATCTCCCTCATGTTCGGACATATCGCGGCGTCGACCGCATAGAACATCTTCCCAGGAGCCTCCTTCCTGAGCCTATGGTTCATGTTGGCCTCGGTGCCGATGATGAACTCTTTCCGCGGAGACGACACAACATGCCTTATGATCCCCTCGGTGGAGTACGCGAAGTCCGCGAAGTCGATCACGTCGGGCGTGCACTCCGGATGCACGAGGACCTCCGCATCAGGGTGCGTGGATTTCAACTCCTTCAGGGCGTCCAGGTGGATGTCGACGTGCGTGGGACAGTACCCTGCCCAGAGCAGCATCTCCTTGTCCTTCACGTACCGCTGGACGTACAACCCCAGGTTGGAGTCCGGCACGAAGATGATCTTCTCGTCCGGGAGCGACCTCACAATCTTGACGGCGTTGGCGGACGTGCAACATATGTCCGTCTCGCCCTTCACGGCGGCGCTGGTGTTGACGTACGATACGACTGGCACTCCCGGGTTCTCCGCTTTGAAACCCCTCAGCCCCTCGACATCGACCATCGCCGCCATCGGACACATGGACTTCAGGTTCGGCAGTAAAACGGTCTTCTGCGGGTTCAGTATCTTCGCTGACTCCGCCATGAAGTCGACTCCGCAGAACACGATCATGTCCGCCTCGACCTTCGTCGCCTGAACGGATAGGCCGTATGAGTCTCCCAGGAAATCGCATATGTCCTGGACCTCCTTCCGCTGGTAGTTGTGGCCGAGTATGACCGCGTTCTTGTCCTTCTTCAGCTGGAGTATCTCTTCCTGAAGCGCGTTCATCGCCTCCGTTCTCCGCCTATCCTAATGGTCGTATTAATTACTTCGCGTGAACGATCGATTGGCGACTGGCGTTCGAGTAACAGAAGGGAGAGGAAGGAGGGGTTAGGGCGCCCATGAATTGAGGGTGCGTCTCGCGACCCGTGCGGTCTGGCCCGCACCATCAGTGACATAGACGGTCTCGCCGGCCTAGCGGCCGTCGGGGAACGCGGCCTGCGCGAAAACCGGTCAAACGTCCGTCGACGGTGCTGCCTCACTGGACGTCTTCATCACTGCGCCGTTCAATCCACGCAATGTACGCCTATTCAGCATCAGAGTTAGCGATTTATTTTATGTCAAATAGATTCAAATATGAACCATCCAATTGACAGAGTGGTGTCAGATGAGACCCGGGATAGATCTCAGATATTGCAAGGGATGCAACATCTGCGTGTACATGTGCCCCAAACAGTGTTTCTCCAACGGCGTCGACTTATCCGCTCAAGGCTATTTCCCGGCGGTCGTGACAGCCCCAGAGAAGTGCTTCAACCACGACCGTACCGAGAAGCCGATCTGCGAGCTCTGCGTGCTCAGCTGCCCGGACCAGGCTATATCGTGGGAGCCCGAGCCTGAAGAGAAGGAGAAGAAGGATGACAATCAAACCGGGTGAGTACTTCCTCCAAGGCAACGAGGCGTGCACTGAAGCATCGCTCTTGGCAGGCCTGAAGTTCTTCGCAGGATACCCCATCACCCCTTCCACGGAGATCGCGGAAGGGCTCTCCAGCAGGCTTCCTCAGACGGATGGGGAGTTCATTCAGATGGAGGACGAGATAGCCTGCGTATCCGCCATCATCGGCGCTTCATGGGGAGGCGCCAAGTCGATGACCGCCACATCAGGACCTGGATTCTCGCTTATGCAGGAGGCGGTCGGATACGCCGCCATGACGGAGACGCCGATGGTCATCGTCAACGTCATGCGCGGAGGACCATCCACCGGTCAGCCCACGAGAGCGTCCCAGGGGGATGTCATGGCCACCAAATATGGCTCTCACGGCGACTACCAGGTAATCGCGTTCGCTCCGGCAAGCGTGCAGGAGATGTTCGACCTCACGGTGAAAGCGTTCAACTACTCCGAGAAATATCGCGTGCCCACCTTCGTCCTGTCGGACGCCGAGGTCGGCCACATGAGAGGACTTCTGACGGTCCCGAAGGACATCAAGATAGTCAACCGCAAGGAGAAGGGCGTCCGGCGAGCAGACGAGGCGTATGACGTCCCGGACGACAGGGTCCCCCCATTCCCCACCTTCGGCAAGGGCCACAAGGCAACCGTGACTGGAATCACACACACGCCCAAGGCACGGATCGAGCCGGAAGATCCGAAGGTCCATCAGGAGCTGGTCGGGCGGCTGAACGACAAGATAACCGCCAACCGACGGGACATCAACAAGTGGGAGATCATAGGCCCAGACTCGAAGACGATGATAGTCTCCTACGGTTCGGCCTCGTTCGGTGGGCGCGAAGTCGCGGCCAGAGACGACAGGGTCGGGCTCCTGAGGCTGAAGAGCTTATGGCCCCTCCCTGTCGAACCCATCCGAGAGGTGGCAGAGAAGTGCGAACAGCTTCTGGTGTGCGAGATGAACCTCGGACAACTGTTCTGGGAGATCAAGCGAGTCGCCCTGGAGGCGGGGTGTAAGCGGATCGAACTCCTGGCGAAGATCGGGGGAGACCCACCTACACCGGGAGAGGTAAGGCACAAACTCAGAGAGATGGGGGTGATCTGATGGAGTTGTTCGACTTCTACGACCAGGATCGTTGGCCTCACGTCTTCTGCCCTGGCTGCGGCAACGGTACCGTAATGAACTGCTTCTTCCGGGCATTCAACGAGATCGGATGGAAGCTCGACAACACAGTGTTCGTGAGCGGGATAGGCTGCTCGTCGAGGATCCCGCTGTACATCAACTCGGACGCCATACACACCACGCACGGCCGGGCGATCGCGGTCGCAACAGGCCTGAAACTGTCCAGGCCAGAACTGGATGTCGTCGTGTTCACCGGGGACGGCGACCTCGGTGCGATAGGCGGCAACCACTTCATCAACGGGTGCAGGAGGAATGTCGACCTGGACGTCATCTGCATCAACAACAACATCTACGGGATGACGGGCGGCCAGGCGTCCATCACGACCCCGCATGATTTCATATCCACGACGACGCCGTTCGGCAACACGGAATATCCTTTCGACCTCGCTGAGATCGCGGTCGCCGCAGGAGCGAACTACGTCGCCAGGTGGACCACCAGGCACGTGCACGAGCTGACGAAGTCGATCAAAGCATCCCTCGAAAAGAAAGGGTTTAACTTCGTCGAGGTGGTGTCGCAGTGCCCGACTAACTTCGGCAGAAGGAACAAGATGGCGGACCCCACTGCTCTCCTGGACTGGTTCAAGGAGAGTTCGGTCCGGAGGGACAAGGCGCGCGCTGCCGCAATCGACCATGTCGACCTCAACCTCGCAGGGCAGATAACGACGGGCGAGTTCGTGTGCAGGGACCGTGAATGCTACCACGATCGCAAAGGAGGTGGAACCCATGGAGATGGGCATTAGGTTCACAGGCTTCGGAGGACAGGGTGTGATCCTGATGGGGATAGCCCTCGCCAGAGCCGCGGCGCTCCACGACCAGCCGGTAGGCGCCGATGGCAAGGTGAGGAGGAAGAACGCCATACAGACGCAGTCCTACGGCCCTTCTGCCAGGGGAGGGCATTCGAAGTGCGATGTGAAGATCTCCAGCGAGACGATGCACTATCCGTTCGTCGAGATACCGGACTTCCTGGTCGTCATGTCCAGACCGGGATACGAGAAGTACATCCACGACATCAAACCCGAAACAAAGATAATCATCGACCCGGACCTCATCCCTCAGAGGCCTAGCGGACACCTGTTCAGGGTCAGGGCCACGAAGTCCGCAGAGGAGCTCGGGACGAGGATCGTTGCCAATGTGGTCATGCTCGGAGCCATGAGGGAGATCTCCAACATCGTGACATACGAGGCGATGGAGAAGGCGGTGCTCGAGGTCGTACCCAAGCCGACTCACGACTTGAACAAGAGCGCCCTCAGCCTGGGACGCAGCCTCGCTAGAGAGGCCGTCCACGGTGCCGAGGACAAGGATTAAGGGTGGATATGCAGATGGAGACTGACGGGATATGAGGCTATGATAGTGGAGTCAGTCCTCAAGGAGGGGCGGAAGGCCCTCGCAGAGAACGAGGTGAAGATGCTACTCCGAGAGTCCGGCATCCCCACAACTGATTTTCAGGTCGTCAACTCCTATGCCGACATAGAGCAGAAGAAGCTGAAGTTCCCCGTCGTCATGAAGGTGTGCTCACCCACCATCCTCCACAAGACGGACGTCGCAGGCGTGGTACTGGACATCCAGAAGGATCAGCTCGAGGGCGAATTCTCGAAGATGAGGACGAAGTTCGAGAAGGAACCGATACTAGTCGAGTCGATGCAAGACAGACGGGTGGAGGTGATAGTGGGGCTCATCAACGACCCGACCTTCGGCCTGACGATCATGTTCGGCCTTGGGGGAATCTACACAGAGGTCTACAAGGACGTGACCTTCAGGGTCGTCCCGATAAACAAGCAAGACGCGGAGGAGATGCTCAGCGAGATCAAGGCCGCGCCCATACTAGAGGGGTTCCGCAAGATCAAGGTGGACAGGGAAGCCCTGGTGAACCTCCTGCTCAAGGTGTCCGCGCTCGGGATGAAGCACATGGACCACCTCGACCAGATGGACCTCAATCCCGTCTTCGTCAAGGCGAAGGGCGTCGTCGTGGTGGACGCGAAGATGCTTCTGAAGTAGACACAGTACCGCACCAGCCTCACGACACTGTCGGGATGATCAACCAACAATTAAATAGAGAGACCTCACGTACCGGCTCCGGCGCATCCTGGCTCTCGCCAGGAGACGCAGAGAGGCATCTTGGATATGGGCGACGCCAGAGAGGAAACGGCCAACAGTCACTTCGAGTGCACCGAGGCTGAGCGAGCGGCCTTTGAGGCCGGAATCAAGATGGGGGCAATTTACCACCAGTTCGTCGGAGTACCCGTAAGCTCCGACAGCGCGGAGACGCTGGAGAGGGCAATGGAAGCGGGGTGCAGCGTTCAGCCGTTCGTCGAGAGCGTCAAGGTGAGGATCGATCGGAAGAAGCTGAAGAGCAAGCGCGGGCAGTTCGACTACGTTTCCCTCACGGGCGAGATGCTGAGCGTCGACCTTGTAGTCGCATACAAAGGATCTCGCGTGGAGGCGCAGATGAAGTACATCGAGGAGATGGACTATCCCTTGATGTTCATCAAGCACGTGGAGAGGGGACAGCCGAAACGAGCATGAGACCCGTTCGAGGCCCATGACAAGAAAGACCCCCAGTGGAGATATATGATATGCGTTATATATTTGAAAAGCCATACCCGAGCCAGCATTCCAAGCATTAGGTGAACCCATGGCGAGAGGAATCAAGATAGGCATAACTGGACTCCCCGGAGCGGGAAAAACCCAGGCCCTCGTCAAGGTCATCGAGATGCTGGAGGAAGAGGGACAGGTGGTCGGCGGCATGATCACCGAGCCAATCATAGAGGACGGCAAGAGAGTCGGTTTCTACGTGATGGACTGGAAAACGAAGAAGAAGGCCGTGTTCGCACACGTAGACACAGAGTCCAAGTTCTACGTCGGCAAATACGGCGTCAACCTGGAATCCCTGGACACCGTTGGCGTAGAGGCATTACTGGACTCCAGCAAGAACGCCGACGTCATAGTGATAGACGAAGTGGGCAAGATGGAGGTCGAGTCCGAGCAGTTCGTGAAGGCTGTCAAGAACGCGATGGAGGTTGACAAGCCCATGATCCTGACACTCCACAAGAAATCAAGGAACCCGCTGCTCCAGGACATACGCCGCAGGGATGACGTCCGCATCCTGGAGGTCACGCCGATCAACAGGAACCTCCTGCCCTACAAGATCATGAAGCTGATGAAAGGCGAGTACCTTTGAAGCATACTGAGATATGTGAGGGGTCAACCAGGCTTCTTGTCCCTTCGGGCTTCTGCGAGAAAGGACCTGGAAAGAACACTGGAGAGGTGTTCTACAACAGGCAGATGGAATTCGGCAGAGATGTCTCGGTGATGCTCTCCAGGACGCTTCTCGATAGAAGATGCCGGGCGCTCGACGGGCTCGCGGCCACGGGGGCCCGAGGGATCAGAATGGCGAACGAGGGTGGTTCCGAGGCTACGTTCTTCCTGAACGACAGGAACGAAGAGGCTTTTCGTCTGATTGAGAAGAACGTAGAACTCAACGGGCTGGGCCCGAACACGACAGTGTGGTGCAGAGACGTGAGGGCGCTCCTGGCAGAGGAACGGTTCGACTACATCGACATCGACCCGTTCGGGACGCCGGTCGATTTCATTGATGCCGCGGTCCAGGGTTGTCGGAACGGCGGGATCGTCGCAGTGACCGCCACGGACACCGCCCCTTTGTGCGGGACATACCCTAAGACTTCCTCTAGGAGGTACGGCGCGAGATCCCTCAGGAGCAACTTCTCCCATGAGACGGGACTCCGCATACTCATCGGCTACCTGGCAAGGGAGGCGGCGAAACACGACCGCGGATGCGAACCTCTGCTGTGCTACAGCGCAGATCACTACCTGCGGTGCCATGTCAGGATCGCGAAGGGAGCCCGGAAAGCGGACGACAGCCTGGGCAGGCTGGGATACGCATTGTACGACCCGAAGAGCCTGGCGAGGGAGATCGTGAGCGAACGACCGACGGAGGACTGCGCTTTCGCAGGTCCGCTGTGGACGGGAGAGCTCCACGACGGTGACGCGTTGATGGCGCTAACGCCAACGAACGATCTGGGAACGAAGCGACGGTCCGAGAAGATGCTGGGGCTCTGGCGGGGGGAGGTAGGCGCACCCCCGCTGCATTTTGTCGTGGACGAGCTGGCACAGAGGACACGTTGCGAACCCCCCAGGATGACGACTCTCATCGACAGGATCCGTGAGATGGGGGCCATGGCGGTGCCCACGCATTTCAACTCCAAGGGTTTCAAGACGGACCTCCCTCTCGACGATCTCATCCGGCTGTTCGCTGGAACGGTAGGAAGGGACGGGGCGCCTGGAAATTGAAAGCTTTAATATCGCGCCTGGCCATGACGAGGCCGATACAATGCCGACCTTAGCAGTCGTAGGCGCTCAGTGGGGCGACGAAGGAAAGGGCAAGATCGTCGATTATCTTGCTCAAGAGGCACATGTCGTGGTGCGCTTCCAGGGAGGCAACAATGCGGGCCACAGCGTCAAGGTCGGCGAGGAGCTCTTCAAGCTGCATCACCTGCCGTCAGGCATACTCCGCTCCAGCAAGACGGCGGTCATCGCGAACGGAGTGGTGATCGACCCGGGAGTCCTTCTGGAAGAAGTCGACGGCCTCCGGAAAAGGGGGAAGAGCGTCAAGAACCTCCGAATCAGCGAACGCGCGCATGTGATCATGCCTTACCACAAGCTCCTCGACGCCGCTGAGGAGGGCATGAGAGAGGGCGCCAAGGTGGGCACGACCGGCAGAGGGATAGGCCCCGCGTACGCGGACAAGGCCGCAAGGCTAGGCATCCGGATGGGAGAGCTTGTCGACCAGGACCTCCTTGAGGAGAGGCTCTCATTCCTGGTTCCATTGAAGAATAAAATGCTACAAGCTCTAGGGAGCGATTCACGTATTGACGAGAAAAAGGTATTGGACGAATACTCCGAATACGGTCGTCGGCTCAAGGTCCATGTCACCGATACAGGAGGCCTCCTGTCGGATGCGATCGCCAAGAAGAGGAGGGTACTGTTCGAAGGGGCCCAGGGCACGATGCTAGACATCGACCACGGAACCTATCCGTTCGTCACATCGTCCAACACGGTCAGCGGGAACGCCGCGACCGGCTCAGGCATACCGGCGACAGCTATCGACGATATATTCGGCGTGACCAAGGCATACACCACGCGCGTGGGGGAAGGGCCGTTCCCCACGGAACTGTTCGGAGAGCTGAGCACATGCATAGCTGAGAAGGGTGGGGAGTTCGGGACCACCACGGGTAGGAACCGTAGGTGCGGCTGGCTTGACCTCGTCGTACTCCGGCACGCGCACGCGCTCAACGGGTTCACCGGATTGGCGTTGACCAAGATAGACATCCTGGGCGGCTTTGATGAGCTCAAGGTCTGCACCCATTACACGCTCGACGGAAGGAAAACGACGCGCTTCCCTGCAGACCTGAGGCGGCTGAAGAGATGTGAACCGAAGTACCAGGTGCTCGAAGGTTGGAACGACATCGAACCGAAGCGGATGAGCAAGGTCCTGAGGGAGGGATTCAGCACCCTTCCGAGCAACATGAGGAAGTACATCAGGTTCGTGGAGAGGGAGACGGGCGTTCGCGTGGTCCTGCTCGGGCTAGGGCGCAGGAGGAGCGAGACGCTCGACCTGAGAAAACGCCGATGGTGACCAGACCTTCAGCTCATCAGATGCGTGTGGCGAGCCGGTTCCCGAGGGGGAGTTCGTGCTCCCATCATAGTTAAATAAGCTCCCAATCATCCTGCCAGAGATGCGTCGGCTTGTCATCTGCGAGAAGAATCATGCCGCACAAAGGATCGCTCTGATCCTCTCGGACGGCTCTTACAAGAGAATCTCGATCGCAGGCGCTCCAGTGCTCTATTTCGAGAAAGGCCGTGACAATTACCACGTGATCGGCCTGAGAGGACACATCGTCGAGCTTGACTATCCGGATGAGTTCAACGATTGGGAGGGAACGCCTCCGAAGAAACTCGTCACGGCGGAGCCGGTGAAGACCGTGCATCCCGCAGCCATCAGGATAATGCATGCCCTCGAAGACATCTCCCGAGGGTCTGACGAGATAATCATAGCTACGGACTATGACCGAGAGGGCGAGCTCATCGGCGTCGAATCTCTGGAACGCCTCGAGGTCGAGGCACCCATCAGAAGGGCGAAATTCAGCGCCCTCACGAAGGGGGAGGTCGAGCGGGCGTTCGGAAACCTCGTGGATGTCGACTACAAGCTGGCCACCGCAGCGGAGACGAGGCAGTACATAGACCTCGCGTGGGGGGCGTCTCTGACCAGGTTCATGTCCTTAGCCTCCGGCCAGCGAGGCAGCGATTTCCTCTCGGTCGGCCGTGTGCAGACGCCTACGCTCGCGCTGATTGTCTCGCGAGAGAAAGGGATCCGCGAGTTCGTCCCGAAACAGTACTGGACGGTCACGGCAGACCTGAAGAAGGGCACAGGGTTCAGTGCATCACACAAGCATGGGAGGTTCGATGAGAAGGGCGAGGCAACGGATGTCGTCGCCCGGGCTAGGCGGGCCAAGGAAGCCCTTGTCAAGAGCGTAGAGCAGGAAGACAAGTCGGAGTATCCTCCACCTCCGTTCAGCACCACCGTGTTCCTGGCAGAGGCGTCCAAGAGGGGGTTGACCGCTTCCCAGGCGATGAAGGTCGCCGAGGACCTCTACACCGAAGGCTACATCTCATATCCGAGGACGGACAACACCGTCTATCCTCCGTCCCTGAGCCTCAAGGCAATACTCGATAAGCTCAGGAAATCGGAGTTCTCCGAGGAGGTCGAGGAGATACTGTCCCAGAAGACGATAAGTCCGTCACGCGGGAAGGTGAGCACCACAGACCATCCGCCCATACACCCGGTCGAAGCAGCTAGGAAGTCGGAGCTCAAAGGCGGCAGATGGACCGTGTACGAGCTCGTCACCAGGCGCTTCCTGGCGACCGTCGCGCCGCACTGCAAATCGACGGTTACGAAGGTCGAACTGGACATCGGCGAAGAGCCCTTCAAGGTGGAAGGCTACGAGATAACCTCGCCCGGCTGGCGAAAATACTATCCGTACTACAGGGTCCAGGAGGTGATCCTGCCGGAGCTCAAAGCGGGAGAGAACGTCGAGGTTGTCAGGGTACATTCATCCGATAAGAAGACCCAGCCCCCACCGAGGTTCTCCCAGGGCACGCTCATCATGGAGATGGAAAGACAAGGGCTGGGCACCAAGAGCACGAGGCACGAAACCGTTCAGAAACTCTTCGACAGGAAGTTCGCGAAGGGGACGAAGATAGAGCCGACCGAGAGTGGCATAGCCGTCGTCACCGCCCTTGAGGACCATGCGAGACTGCACGACGAGTACAAGATCACAGATGCGAAGATGACATCTCATCTCGAGATGGAGATGGACCTGATAGCCAAGGGAGAGCGTGAGCAACCCGATGTCATCGAAGAGAGTCAGGCGATGCTCGAGGATATCATCGACGTCCTTGAGAAGAACAAGAGGGAGATCGGAGACGACATCAGGAAGGCACTCATGAAGCAGCGGTCCCTGGGCAAGTGCCCGGAGTGCGAGTCAGGAGAGATAGTGGAGATAAGGAAACGCGACGGTGACTCCTTCGCGGGATGCTCCCAATACCCCGAATGCAGGAGGACTTACCCCCTTCCGAATGGCATGCTGGTACAGTCGGCGAACGAACCCTGCGAGGTGTGTGGAGCACCGAAGATAAGGATCGTGTCAAAGGGTCAGGCGCCGGTCGTGATGTGCATAGACCCGAAATGCAAGAGTTCGCAGAAGCAACGGTACATAGGGAAATGCCCACAGTGCGGCGGCGACATGACAACGGTCCAGTCGAGAAAGGGCAAGCGGTTCACAGGGTGCATGGGATACCCGGATTGCAGGACGATGTTCCCCCTGCCTCAGAAGGGCAGGATCGTCCCGACAGGGGAGGCGTGCAGCGAGTGCGGAGCCCCGGTAATCAAGGTATGGCAGAAGGGAAACAAGGTACCGTGGGTGCTCTGCGTCAACATGGACTGTTCAAAGAAGACGAAGAAGAACGAGAAGAAAGTCTCCTCTGCGAAGTGAAGGAACGATGGCATTCCGTTGACACATCCGGAGCTCTTCTCTGCCTACTCGAAGGGAGGAGGAGGTTCTTCCTCTGGCTCCACCGCCGGGGTTCCTGGGACCATTTCTTCCACGACAGGGGCCATGATCGGAGTCCTGGTTCTCTGGGAGGATAGCCGCTTCTCGATGGCGTTCAACCTGACGACCACGTCGCTGAGCGTGTATGTCTCCGTCTTGAGGCTCAAGAGGATTATCATGACTGCGTCGACGAACAGCCAAGCTATCAGAACCCAGATGAGCACCCTGAGGAGATCCCACGTCCATTCGAAGTTCATGTTGAACTCCTCGGCCGCGTTCCTCTCGAGGTCGTCGATCATACCATCATGGTACAGCAGCACGACGAATCCCAGCAGGATGAGGAAGACTGCCTTCACCCATCTGCTCGACATCTGCGGTGTTATTTTTATCTGCACCACCGTATGGCTCGTATTGGCTGGGCGCGTATATACACGTTCCTTCTCGGTCGGGCGGAATGTCAGTGGCCGATGCCCGTGATGTGCCTAAGTGCTGGTCCGAACTCGAAGGTCTTCAGCTCGATGCACTGTTCCAAGGGGAACAAGGTTATCTCGGGATCGTCGTCGAACGCCCCGCTCTTGTGGTACCAGGCCAACAGCGGGTCGACGCTGGTCACGTAATCCTGGAAAGATGAGATCATGTAATTGCCCACCCCCTCGTCCGCCTTGGAGAGGGTGTAGAAGGATAGTTCGGTGGATTCCTTCGGCTGCTGCTGTAACCTTCCGCTCCATCCGAAATCGAGCCTGAACTGGGCATGCACCACGGCGTATATCTCGAACCCCCACTTGTACAGTCGAGGTACACAGACGGATATGTAGTATCCGTTTTCCTCCAGCTTGTGCCGGATCCTCGTCACCGCCTGACGCGAGAGCTTGGCCAGAGGCGCTATCCTCCTGTCGGATACCATCGGGTTCTCCACCAGCGCTAGCAGGACCCGCTGTTCGTTCTCGCTCAGATCCATCTCCTCGACCTCTACTGACATCGTGGGACGCTGCTTGGGCATTGGCACGTCTAGCTTGAAGAACCGGTGTACCAAAGGCGCGAAATTCGTTGCGTAGGTGCCACGGGATATCGAATAGGGGAAAGTGGTCGTATCGAGCTTCGCCTTGGATGCGCGCTTCGAGCCCGAGAAGAAGCGGTTATGGCTCTGAATGAACTTCTCCATCTCGGTGGCGTTCTTGAACACGCTGTAGAGCGCGATCGAGTTGCCTCCGATGATCGCGTCGTAGATCTGAGGCGCCTTCGAGCAGAACTCGATGTAGTTCGAGACTTTCGCATCGCTCGACACCGCAGGGTCCGTCGACCCGATATGAAAGCCCATAAGCTCACACCCGAGCTTGTTGAACGATGGTATGTTGACGTAATACACGGCTCCCGCATCCACGAGCCTGCGTCTGACCGCTGCTACCGTGCCAACGTTCATGTCGTAGAGTTCGGCTATCTCTCTGTCAGTGCGGGTTGCATCCTCAACCATGGAGAGAAGTACCATCATCTCGGATCGAAGGAATCTCCACATAGTATGGTAATGGGCAAATTTCAAATAAAAAGGTTCTAGTTGCTACTTTGCAACGCGTGGAGCAGCATTCGTAGCCAGAAGTGCGTTGATTTGTACACTATGAGCAGAAGTGTTAAAGAGGAATGAGTCGAATCAGCGATGCCGATTTGGCACACACTCTTTTGTAGAATGGAGGAGAGGTGTAACCAAGGGGTGATGCCCAACTGCGGTGGAGTCCCCTCCACCCAATCTTTTTTTATTCTTGAGTGTGAGAAAGCACGATCTGCTCCGAAAGCTGACCGTTAGGTGACGAATATTCTTCTCTCTGAGTTTTCGCGAAGAATGATGGCGCCGACGAGCGGACCACGGGCACCGGATCAGGCTTTCTTAGCTTCTCTCCTCTTGAGTCGGAGACCTTTGTAGCCACACTTCCTGCATCTGGTGGCTTTGATAGCGTTTCGAGCATAACAGCTCATGCATATCTTCTTGACGAGATTCCTGGCCTCAGCTTCTGGAAACCTAGCCATCCTAGTCCCTCTGGCGCCTCAAACATGCGGACGATATATAACCCTTGTGTACCGGGTCAGCTCAGGGGTGGCTCCGGCTTCAGCGCTTCGAGCTTCGGCCCTCATTCGCGAAATGAGCGAGCAACGCCTCGAGCTGGATGCGCTCGCTTGACCCTGAGACGATACGGAACTCAGCCTCCCCTACGCGGTCGATGAGTCGAATCTTCGAATCCTCAGAGACGGGCAGGTCGAACACTGCCTTGTGTATGCCGTGGACTATTTCCTCGCCCGAGAGGCCATGGCGGACTATCAGCTCGTCCAACTTCGAACGTGCAGCTGTGAAATTCCCCTTCAAGGCGATGGTCAGAAGGTCATCGACCTCAGATGGGCGGATGCTCTCCGTCGAGTCGTACACAGCATCCTGGTCGATGATCTTCGATGTCGAGGCTGCGACCTGGAGTATGTTCGTCGCCTTCCTGAGGTCACCAGCCGCAAGAGCCGTTATCGCATCCAGGCCGTCCTGCTTCACCTCGAACCCCTCCGCGGAGGCGATCCTAGTCTGATAGGCCTTCACGTCCGCTTCGGTCAGCGGCTTGAACCTGAACACGGCGCATCTCGACTGTATCGGCTCGATTATCTTCGAGGAGTAGTTGCAGGACAGGATGAAACGACAGGTCTGGGTGTATCTCTCCATGGTCCGCCTCAGAGCGGCCTGGGCATCGTTCGTCAGAGAGTCGGCCTCGTCGAGGAATATTATCTTGAAATCATCCTGACCGATCGTAGCGGCCCTTGCGAAATCCTTGATCTTGCCGCGGACGATGTCTATGCCTCTCTCATCGGAGGCGTTGAGCTCGATCATGTTTCCGTGCCATTCATCGCCGTACAGCTCCCTCGCGAGGGCAATGGCACATGTGGTCTTGCCGCAACCCGCTGGGCCTGCGAACAACATGTGAGGCATGCTCTTCGTTCTGACGTAAGATTTCAGACGCTCCACGATCGCCTTCTGCCCTATCACGTCGGAAAGCTTCCTCGGCCTGTACTTCTCCACCCAGACAGTATGCATTCGATATCATCGTCTCGAATGCGATAGGTTTACTAATAACTATTCAAGGGTCGCTCGAAGAAGAGATAAATACGCCTTGAGGAAATCAGGCCAGTGTGAAAACCTGCGACAGGTGCTCCAAGAACTCAGTCATCCTTGTGAGATACAGCGGGGCACATCTATGCAAGCGACACTTCACGGAGTTCTTCGAGAGAAGGGTCCGGCACGAACTGCGCAGGCAGGTCGACCTGCGGATGGACGAAAGGTTCGCGATGGCCGTGTCCGGTGGAAAGGACAGCACGGTCATGATGTTCATCCTCAAGAGGATACTGAGCCCCCGCAGGGACACGGAGTTCTGCGCGATAACCGTCGACGAAGGAATAGAAGGGTACAGGGACAGCGCAATCCCCATGGTGGCCGAGAACTGTAAGATCCTCGACATCGAGCACGTCGTCGTCTCGTTCAATGAGCTTCACGGCTTCACGATGGACGACGTCGTCGAGGCGGAGAGGAACATGTCCGCCTGCAGCTACTGCGGAGTGATGAGGCGCGCCGCCTTGAACCGCGCGGCCAGGGATTGGCGGGCCACTCGACTTGCCACGGGGTTGAATCTCGACGACACCGCACAATCCGTCCTGATGAACTTCTCGAGAGGTGATGTAGGACGATTGGCGAGGTTGGGTCCGCACAGACGGCTTCAGCCCAACCTCGTCCCGAGGATCCAACCTATGAGGACAATCCCTGAGAACGAAGTCGTCCTGTACGCGCTGATCAACGAGATACCCTACCACGACCTCGAGTGTCCCTACGCTTCTGAGGCTCTCAGGAACGACTACAGAGCGGTCGTCTCGCGGCTGGAAGACAAATACCCAGGTACGAGGCATTCGATCCTGAATAGCCACGAGAAGATCTTGGAATCCTTGGAGAAGACGACTCCGCCCGCGAAGCTGCGTCGGTGCGGGTGTGGAGAGCCGACCGTCGGCGACCGGTGCAAGGTGTGCGAACTGGTTGCGTCCATCGGCGAGAAGAGGGCTACTCCTGAGAATCGGAGGGGAACCACTCGCCGCAGTTCCGACACACGTAGTCCTTGACGGGCGCCTCCGCACCGCAGACCTCGCATACCTTCATCCCCTTCGCGACAGGTCTCGCAGGCATCGAAAGAGCGTGGTCGATATCATCGTCCGCTGTCACCTCGAACTCCGTAGACCTCATGGCAGAGAAGGAGGAGGACCTCGGCTGCGGCGTCGGCATAGGTCTGGACGCTCGGGCCTTCACCTCCATCTGCTCGAGCCTCTTCTTCCTCGCGCGCTCCCTCTCGTGGCCCTTGAAATCGTAGAACGTCGAGACGACCAGAAGCCCCTTGAACGAGAGCCCGACGATCACGATGTAGATGATCATGCTCATGTCGAATCTCACGAAGTACGGACCATAGGTCAGCTCTGCGACCCCTCCGCCGAAGACGATGAAGAACCACATGCAAACGAACGCGACCGCGAACAGACCGAACATCATCCGGGTGTATGTCCCCGGTCGGTGGGCAGCCTCGAGCGTGCTTGAGGCGACGACCATGCCTCCGAAGAACAGCACAAACATCTGAATTTGAGGCATGAACGCAGTAGCCAGCTGCGGGTAGTTCTCGGTGATGAGATTCACCAGTACGAGAGGGACGACGATGAACCGGAGGGTCTCCGTGAACGCGGTCCAAACGGTATCTGGAATCCGCCCCTTATGCGCTATGGGACCACCCCCGCTGGGAGAGAGTACAAGACATCCACTTGGAATCCCGCGATGTTGATCTCCAGAAGGACCGAGTCAGGGCTCGAGCCGACCGGTACGTCGAACCGAAGGATTCCTGTGTGGATGATTCCCAGACGCACAGTCTCGGATATCTCGGAAACCACACTGGACCCGTCGAGGAGCGATGCCGTGAGGACCGCGTTACTCGAGAGGACATCGGATGTCGCGATCCTGTAGTCCACCAGGAGCTGCATCGAGCCGGAGTCGAACCTGACATCTTCGACCGTGACGTCCTGGATGAGCGCGTCCCATGGGATGCTCACCGAGTACCTTGCGTCGAACTTCACCAGCTTCATCGTGTAGAAACATGACACTTCGACGACGAAGTTGAGGAGATCGTCGTTGAAGATCATCCATGTGAGCCCTTCGTTGTACATTTCAAGCAGGTCGAAAGAAAACTCTATCTCGCCATCGGTGACCGCTCCGGCCTTCACGGTGCCCAGATCGATCATGTCCTGGGCGATGAGCACGCTCGTGTAGTTCGTCACCTCGTAGCGCAGTTCGAGGTCGTCCACATCGTAGAATCCGCCGTTGTCTATCGAGAAGGGCGCGGTGACAGTGACGACTCCCGAATCGTAGTCCCAGAGGATCTCGTTTGGCGATGGCAGATCGATCTTGAAGTCACCTGCAGGGAAAGGATATATGCTGGTGAACGCCAGAATGAAGACGACGAAGCTCACTGAAGCTACGCCGACATTGAGAGCTTTCGTACGTGTGCCCATCAGAAATCCGCGATGCTGGATTGCACTTCGGAATATAAGTAACATTAAGACGAGGCCGTTTTTCAGAGCTCACCGTCATATGTCGGATAGTCATAGGCTTCCTCACCCTCGAAGAAGCAGTAGTGGACCTTCGTGAAACCTCGCTTGAACTCTCTGACAGAGTCCTTCACCTCCGTCGGAGGCCTGGATTTCATCACCACGCTGGAGATCAGCTCGGAGACCTCGGCCATGTCATTCTCCTTCATCCCCAGTCGGGTGATCTCCTGGGAGCCTATCCTGATACCGCTCGGCCTGACGGGGTCGTCGTCCCAAGGGAGTAGGTTCTTGTTGACGATGATGTTCGCGTCCTCGAGGGATTTCGCGACCTTCGCCCCGCCATGATGATCCTCGACATCCACGACGACAGTGTGGGACTCCGTGAAACCGTTCGGCTCGCACAGCACGTCGAACCCGCGCTCGTGCAGCGCCTGGGCCAGGGCCTTCGCGTTCCTTATCGTCTGGTCCGCATAGGCCTCTCCGAACTCCCTGGTCTCGGCTAGCGTCACTGCCAGCGCAGCCACTGAATGAAGATGGTGGTTGCTCGTGACTCCAGGGAACACTCCTCTTCTGAGTGCGGACTCCATCCCCTCCTTGACAAGGTCCGAGATGATTATGCCGTGCTGCGGCCCTGGAAGGGTCTTGTGGGTGCTCCCGGATATGACGTCGACGCCCTCTCTGAGCGGGTCCTGGAACCTGTTGCCCGCGATCAGGCCGAGGACGTGTGCGGCGTCGTACCAGACGGTGCACCCTATCTCGGCAAACGTGTCCTGCAAATCCTTCAAAGGAGTGGGGAACAGATACACGGACTGTCCGAACAATGCGACCTTGGGCTTGACCTCCCTGAGAAGTCTCTTTGTTCCCTCTGGATCGATGTTCATAGTCTTCCTGTCGAACGGGTAGTTGTGGCCCCTCACTCCCCTAAGGCCGAGGGCGCCAATCTTGGCGTGGGATATGTGACCTCCGTCGGAGAGGCCCACCGCAGTCATTTTGTCTCCAGGCTTGGCGGTCGCCATCAACACGGCAAGGTTCGCGACAGTCCCCGAAACGGATCTGACATCAGCGAACTTGCACCTGAACACCTCGCGAGCAAGCTCCTCACACACGCTTTCGATCTCGTCGATGAAGATGTTGCCCTGGTAGTATCGTTTGCCTGGAAGACCCTCGGCATATCTGTTGTGGAGGTCCGAGTTCATCACTTCTCTGGCTGCAGGGCTGAGAACGTTCTCCGAAGCGATCAGAGGGAGCGACTCCTTGAACCAGTTGTTGTGCTGGTTCGTCGTGTTCCGGACGTGTTGGACGATCTCCCTTGAAGTCTTCACGGTGTCAGGGAAACCGTCGAACATTAAAAACGTATTTGCCAAAACGCACCCCCTGGTCGACTCGTAACAGAGGATTGCGGCACGCATCGGAAGGCGTCCGTGGGTCATGGAGTCCAAGGATCCAACGGTTCCACAGGAAGTTGTGGTTGACGATTTTCTAGATAGCTATTTATAAGGTGTGCGACAATTCGTCATACGAGGCTCTGAGAATACATGTCTGCCAGATCAGCTCGTCTGAACGTCAGGATCCCGGAGGACGACCTCAAGGAGCTTGAAGCCATACGAGAGAGGACTGGCCAGCAGACGGTTTCGGACGTCGCGAGGGATGCCATTGCCGCGTATGTCGGCGATGAGGCGATGTCCTGGAACTCAGACAAGATCACAGCGATGATACCTTCCGCCCTTGCAGACGATGTTGATATGTTCATAGCAAGCGGAGACGCCAGCGATGTCTCCCAGGCTGTGACCCTCGCGCTCACGACATGGGTCGAGGAGAGGAAGCGCTACTACCTCGAGGGGAAGGACGCAATCAGGAGCAAGATCGCGGAGACCACGAACGAGCGCGACACGAGGAAGGGGATGTCCCGGGTCGCGTCGAAGATGAGAATCCAGTGAGTGCCCGGCAAGCCAAGGCACTGAGAGCCTCACGCAAGAGACGGTCGGGGGACCGCAAGTCGCCCGCTGTCAGAACGAACAGAAGGGAAGAATGGGCCAGTCTATCAGGCCAAGGATGGGATGCACCGACGAGGGGGCTTCGGCCCTCTCAAGGCACTTTTTTATTCATCAAGACTTCAAGAACATAAGCGATTTGACCGGTCAACTGCCCTTTTTTGACAGTATTTTCTTGAGGGCATCGATAGGCTCTGTCGTCGATGGATCCTCCCCCCTGAGCAGGGCCGCGTATATGCTAGTGAAGTCGCCGACGATCACGAGGGAGAACATCTTTGCGAGTAGGGAGCGCCCCATGGCGGTTGAGGCAAAAACCCTGACGCGATCTCTAAGCATGTCCTTCGTGGCAGCGACCCGTCGTGCCATCTTGGCGTCGCACATGTCGTGATCCAGGAATATCATCGAGTAGCCCTGGCACCTACCGTCGCCAACCCAGCCGACTATGCCGTTATGGTTCATCTCAGGCAGCTCATCGCTGAACGCTATCACCTTCGCGTTCTCGTTGAACTGGTTCGCCCACCTCCTCGCCACCGGCACAGATAGGCCATATCCAATGGATACAGGAACAGTCCCATGCAGCTCGTGCGCCAGCTTCTTGGCCGGGTTCTCCGACGTCCCGACGGCAGGGCCACAGTCGGATATGATTCTGCGAAGGACGGCGGCCGTCTCCTCCATATCTTCTGTAGCTTCAGTTATTCCGGCACTCTCAAGTATTCCCACTATCGCGCCGAACACGTGGCCCACGGTCGCGCGAGGGACCAGACCTGACGGGACTTCACAGTGGACGGTTCCCCTCTCTTCCGCGACGGCCTTCAACCGGCCCCCTGAGGAGACCGCTACGACTTCAGCCCCACTGGCGAAGGCACTGTCGACCATGCTGAGTGTCTCTTCGGTATCGCCAGAATAGCTCACGGCGATGACAAGAGAACCGGCCCCCACATGCGCAGGGACGGAATAGGACCTTGTCACGTCACACGGGATCCTGCAGGATTCCGACAGCCACGTGGATATCATGTCGCCACCTATTGCTGAGCCTCCCAGGCCGCATATGACGATGTTACTGATGTCATCGTGCTCGATCTGTGCCGAGCGGCCGACGAGGTTCGAATCCCTAAGATGACCAGGCATGTCGGCAGCCATCTGCAGCATGTTGCGTGTGTCGATCTTGCGGATGTGGTCAAGCGAATCGAGCATGATGTCAGGGAAAAGGAGGCTGGAGTAATAAACCTAGCTTCTAGAAACCCTGCATTGCTGGCCGAATGCACCACCAAAAAGATAATATGCCATCCCCGGATAAGCAGCATCGTAACCCGTGTGGCCCGTGACAGGAGCGGATGCGGGAATCCGCGCGACTGCCGCATAGCATTCAATAGGTGAGGCATATGAGCGAATCAGACAGGATACAAACCACAGAGGAAGACTCTGAACCAGACTACATCGTCATGGTCAAGAATGTCACGAAAACCTATGACACCGGCAAGGTGAAGGTCGAGGCACTCAGAGGTGTGAGCATCTCGATCAAGCGTGGAGAGATGGTCGCGGTAATGGGGCCGTCCGGATGCGGCAAGACGACCCTCCTCAACTGCATGTCTGGGCTCGACGACCTCACTGATGGCGAAGTGTTCATCGGGGGAATACCACTCACATCGATGTCGGACCGCGAGCGCACACGGTACAGGGCGGAGAAGATAGGATTCATTTTCCAGGCATACAACCTGCTCCCCGTCCTCACAGCCGCCGAGAATGTCGAGCTCCCTCTGCTTCTCGGGGGGCGCAACCCGAAGGACGCCAGAGACAGGGCCCTGGAGGCGCTGGACTCGGTGGGCTTGAGGAAGTGGGAGACTCACAAACCAGCCGAGCTGTCTGGCGGGGAGCAGCAGCGCGTCACGATTGCACGATCCCTGGTCAACGATCCGGAGATAGTATTCGGTGATGAGCCGACAGGAAATCTCGATAGCGAGGTATCAGGGGAGGTGATGACCCTCCTGAAGAGCCTGAACGAGAAGAACAACCAGACATTCATAATCGTAACCCATGATTACAACGTGGGCAAGATGGCAGACCGGATCATCACCATGAGAGACGGCCGCGTGGAGAAGGAGTTCGTCCCGGCCCCGTTCTGAAGATGTGATTTGCCATGGACTTCCTCCAGCAGCTCGCGGTCCTCGTGATGGCCATCATTCTGGTCGTGGGAGCAATGGCTTTCAGGAGACCAGTCTTCGCGCGCATGGCGATCAGGAACATCTCGCGTAGGAAGAGATTCGTTGTAATAGTCATCTCGGGGCTGATGATTGCCACGGCCATGATATCTGGATCATTGGTCGTGGGGGACACTCTCGACTACATCATCAAGCAGGAAACCTTCGACAACACGGGCGAGGTCGACATAGTCGTGTACGCCACCGACGAGGCCGGCGACATGAGGTACTTCAACCAGAGCGTCGCGACCGACCTCATGTCCGCGGTTGATGCCGGCGCTCTACCGCATGTAGACAAACTCGCTCCAGCGGTCAGGGAATGGCTGCCCGTCATCAACCCCAGGCTCAACTCGTCATCTCCGAGGGTGACCATCTTCGGCTTCGACCCGTCCAACACGGTCAACAATCTTCTCGACGAGAGCGGAGATCCGGTCACCGCAGATTTGGTGACGAACGGCAACGCCGTGATCAACTCGGAACTCGCTAAGGACCTGGAGGCGACCGTCGGCGACACTGTCATCGTGATCAACGCCACGGGCGTACCCATGCCGTTCACGGTCGCACTCATCGTCCAGGATTCGGGCATGGCGCTGTGGTTTGGCGACGCGATACTGTTCGCAGAGCTGTCCTTCGTGCAGGCGACCATAGGCTCTGGACCCGGTCTCATCAACCAGATCGATGTATCGAACATCGGAGGGATAGAGGACGGATACCTGGTGACGGACGAAGCGGTTCTGGAGCTGAAGGCTGAGCTGCCCTCCGACGAGTCCTTCGAGTTCGCCGAGGAGAAGAAGGACGGCATAGAGATGGCCGAGGAGACCTCAGACCAGATATCGCAGATATTCGTCGTCATGAGCTCTTTCGCCATAATAGCGGGCATCATGCTCATCGTGAACATATTCGTCATGCTGGCCGAGGAGAGGAAACCCGAGATGGGCATATCGCGGGCCATCGGCATGAAGCGTGCGGACCTCACGCAGACTTTCCTCTTCGAGGGCACCGTGTACGCGCTGATAGCGTCCGCGGTCGGGACCTTCGTGGGGCTCTTGATCGCGGGGATAATGATGGCGGCATTCTCCGCAATCATGGCGGGGGAAGAGCTGACTTTCGTCATCCACTTCACTTGGGAGAGCCTCGGTGTCGCCGCCTGCGTGGGATTCCTCATCACACTTGCCACAGTGGCGCTCGCGTCCTGGAGGGTGAGCAAGCTGAATATCGTCCGGGCGATAAGGGACATACCTGAGCCAATCCTGGCCAAGTCAGAGAAGAGGTACATCCTCCTGGGGATACTCTCTGTTGCGTTCGGCGTCGTCCTTACCGTCACTGGTGCCCAGTCCCATCAGGCGGCCCTGACATCCTCAGGACCCAGTCTGGTCGCCCTAGGAGGCGCCATGCTCGCCGTGAGGTTCGTGAGCCCACGGATGCCGTTCACGATTGCAGGCGCATTCATGGTGTTCTGGACTCTGGACCCGTTCAACATCCAAGAGGACATCTTCGGAGCAGTCACGGGGGACATGGAGATGTTCATCGTGACTGGGGTTCTCCTCGTCACCGGAGGAGTCATCGTCTCCATCTTCAACAGCGACCTGTTGCTGGAGGGCGTGACGAAGATCTTCGGACGAGGGGGGTCGCGCCTTCCGATCCTCAAATCCGCCATCAGCTACCCGATGAACAAGAAGTTCCGGACGGGGCTGTCCCTGTTCATGTTCTCGCTGATAATGTTCACGGTGGTCGTCATCGCCATGATGGCGTCGTTCCAGAGGGAGAGCGTGGACACGCTCACGGAGCAGTTCTCCGGCGGATACGACGTGATCGGAATGACCTTCAGGGATTTACCGGACGACGAGATGTCCTCCGGCCTTGACAGGCTGAGCGAAGCGATAGGCAGGCCTGCAATCGACAGAGTGTCAGGGGCGTTGATAGCCAACATCGATCTTGTGCCGGAAGGAGACAACGAGTCGTACCAGCGTACCCTGATAGGATTCGATGACGTGGTAATCGAAGGGGGAGGCTTTTCCCTTGCGGATAGGTCGGCCGATTACGAGACGGACGCGGATGCCTGGTCTGCGCTCGCTACCGACCGCAGCATCGCCATCGTGGACGGCAGCGCGATACCGCAGATGCACGGCGGCTTCGAACCCTTCCTGAGCCTGAGCCTCGAGGTTGGACAGACGGTCACCGTGACTATCTTCAACGGCACGACCGTGAACCTGACGGTGATTGGGATAATGGACCAGATGTTTCTCCAGGGTATCTTCATATCTGACGATTTCGTGGCTGAGCTTGCGCCGTCGAGCGCGAAGATGCTGCATTACTTCTCGATCGAGGAGGGAACAGGGCTGACGAACGCCGAGGTCGCCGAGCAACTCGAGAGAGTGTTCGTCGAGTACGGCATGACGACGATAGTGATCAGGGACACGATCGAGATGGTGTTCAGCATGGTGGCTTCGATCATGCAACTCATGGAGATATTCCTAGGGATGGGGCTGATCGTGGGCATAACTGGCCTCGGCATCATAACCATCCGGAATGTCGCCGAGAGGAGACAGGAGATCGGCGTGATGAGAGCCATCGGGTACCAGAGGGACATGATACTGAAATCCTTCCTCCTGGAGACTTCGTTCGTGTCTCTCCTCGGCATAACCCTCGGGTTGGTGCTGGGGCTCGCCTTATCGTACCAGCTTCATAGCTGGGGCGGATTCTCAGAAGCGTCTCCGTTCGTCATCCCATGGTTCGACATAATCCTCGTGACTGTGGTCGCATTCTCAGTCACACTTCTGTCCACGCTGCCGCCGTCGAGAGCGGCTGCCAGACTGGCTCCTGCTGAGGCTTTAAGAAGGATAGACTGATACCTTCGGGATAGTAGCTACAGCATTCATATTATCAGGATGCGGCATCGTCGAAACAATGGCTTCAGCCACCGTGCTAAAAGCATTGGACGCCTTGGCAACGGGCCGTATTGTCCTCGTCTACGACGCCGACGGAAGGGAGGAGGAGACGGACATGGTCATCGCATCACAGCACATCACGTCGCAGGCCATACGGACAATGCGCAAGGAAGCGGGTGGACTGATATGCACCACGGCCGATTCGAAGATCCAGGAGGCCCTCGGTCTGCCGTTCCTGTCAGAGATATTCAAGGACATGGGCGCGAAGTTCCCCGTTATGGACGAGCTCATACCCGACGACATCCCCTACGATGTCAAATCCGCCTTCGGCATAACCATCAACCACAGGAAGACTTTCACCGGGATCACCGACAACGACCGCTCGCTTACTATCAAAGAGTTCTCCAACCTCGCCCGCGAAGCCGTCTCCAAAGAAGACGGATGGGGCAAGAAGGAGCTCGGAAAGGGGTTCAGGGCGCCCGGCCATGTCCATCTGCTGAATGCGTCCCAGAGGATTCTTGAGACCCGGTTCGGACACACCGAACTCTCAACGGCATTGGTCATCATGGCGGGGCTAGTGCCGTCCGCGACCGTGTGCGAGATGATGGGGGACGATGGGAACGCCCTTCCGAAGGCAGAGGCGATCGCCTACGCCGAGGAGAACGGGCAGGTCTTCCTCGAAGGATCGGACATCGTCTCCGCCTGGAAAGGATTCCGGATGAGGTGAGAAGTTTGGTCCGTGTGCTTGCCACCGGCGTTTTCGACATCATCCACCTAGGCCACCTTCACTACCTCGAAGAGTCCAGGAAGCTGGGGGACGAGCTTATCGTGATAGTGGCGACAGATAATACGGTGCGAAAGAAGAAGCACGAACCAATAACGCCCGAAGCCATGAGGCTCGAGCTCGTGCAAGGCCTGAAACCAGTCGATCGGGCGGTCCTCGGAAAGGACGACGCGGACATATACGAGATCGTCGTCGAGATCGAACCCGACATAATCACGATCGGGTTCGACCAACCATTCGAACCCGAGAAGATGGAAGCGGCCCTCAAGTCGAGGGGGATCGAGGCCAGGGTCGTCAGAATGCCGCATCTGGACCACGACCTCGACGGCACTAGGAAGATCATACGCAAGGTCATCGAGTTCCACAAAGCTGACAAGAAACTCTCGGTGGTGGAGAAGAGATGAAGCGCATCGGAATTGCTGACACCACGTTCGCGAGGGTTGACATGGGGCGAATAGCGGAGGAAGAGCTCAAGAAGACGGGGACGGGGTTCAAGGTCGAGAGATACATAGTTCCAGGAGTCAAAGACCTCCCGGTGGCCGTCAAGAAGCTCATAGAGGAGAGACAGTGCGACATCGTGATGGCCCTCGGAATGCCAGGGCCGGAAAACATCGACAAGATGTGCGCTCACGAGGCCTCGACAGGACTCATACAGGTACAGCTCATGACGAATACCCACGTGATCGAGGTATTCGTTCACGAGGATGAGGCAAAGGACGCAAAGGAGTTGGCTTGGCTCGCAGAGCGGAGGACCAGGGAGCACGCAGTCAACGCTTACGACATGCTCTTCAGACCGAGCAGGCTGGCGGCCAGTTCGGGCAAGGGGCTCAGGCAGGGCTTCGATGACGCTGGACCCATAACGTAGGGATCATGATATTGGCAGGAGGATGAGAAAGATGGCGAAGAGATACAGTATCGGCATCGTGTGCAGCGAGTTCAACTTCGACCTCACGCAGACGATGCTCGAGATGGCGAAAGAACATGCGAAGTTCCTTGACGTGGACGTCGCGAAGGTCATGATGGTACCAGGAGTGTTCGACATACCCCTGGCCGTGAAGGCGCTGATGAAGGACAAAACCATAGACGCCGTCGTGACCATCGGTGCGGTCATCGAGGGGGAAACCGAGCACGACCAGGTCGTCATAGGCCAGGCTGCCAGGAAGCTAACGGACCTCGCGGTGGAGTACGAGAAGCCCGTCGGACTCGGGATAACGGGCCCGGGCATGAGCAGGCTCCAGGCTGAGGACAGGATCGAGCGGGCGAAGGACGCGGTAGAGGCCGTCGTGAAGCAGCTCAAGATGTTCAAGTGAGTTCTGTCCCGCGAACCATGAGACCATAGACCTTGGAGCGTTAGACGTGGCAGCCGTAAGACTGGGCAAGATGCACCTTCGCTGGTGCGATTCATGCAACGTCCCCGTCCTAGAACAGGGCGCATGCAGCAAGTGCGGCACCAGCACGAGAGAGGTCAAAATCACTCCGCCGGGGGACGCTCGGCCTGCCTTCAATCACGATATCCGGACGATTCGGGCGCTCATAGACACGCAGTTCGGACCTGGATGCGGGGAGGTCGCCGTACCGACCGGACGGCTGGTGCTCCTGAACAAAGCTCCTGACCTGGACCGCATGGATGAGGTAGTGCTGGATGGAATGGTCATCGGGGCTGTTAGGTTCGACATCGCACGAGGAGAGAAATTCCTTCCTCGAGGCGTCACGGCGTCGAGGATGGAGAAGACCATCTCCCGGGGGTGGGTACGTGTCGACAGAGGAGCCTTGGAGTCGATTCGGGAGAGGAGGGCGAGCGCCCTCGCGGTCGGAGTATCCGACGCTGCAGAAGGGATCGAACCCGGAGACGATGTCATCGTGCTCGACCCGGACGGGAAGGCCGTCTCCGTCGGGGTGGCCAAGATGTCCACTGCCGATATCAGGACGGCCGAGAGAGGCACCGCAGTCAAGACACGATGGGTCGCAGACGGCTCTGTAGCTGGCACACCGGGCGATGGAACCTCGTCGTGGGACAATGCGATTCTTGCGAACAGGGAGGTGATCGACCGGAGGGCGTCCGACGCGGCGAGATTCGTCAGAGATGTCGTGAGGGAAAACGACCTGCCCGTGGCGGTGTCGTTCAGCGGGGGGAAGGACAGTCTCGCGACGCTCCTGCTCGTCATAGAGAGCGGCATATCTCCGAAGATGATCTTCATCGACACGGGCCTTGAGTTCGAGGAGACCCTCAACAATGTACGCGACACAGCAGCAAGGCATTCCTTGGAGCTGATAACGGAGAGCGCTGGCGACGGCTTCTGGAGGAACGTCGATTTATTCGGACCACCAGCAAAGGATTTTCGATGGTGCTGCAAGACCTGCAAGCTCGGCCCCGCAACGAGGCTCATACAGAAGAACTTCCCGGGCGGCGTGCTCTCGTTCATCGGTCAGAGGGCATACGAGTCCCAGAACAGAGCACGGAAGGGCAGGGTGTGGAGGAACCCGTGGACCCCGAACCAGCTAGGAGCCTCACCGATACAGAAGTGGACGGCGTTGCACGTGTGGCTCTACCTGTTCGACAGGAAGGAACCGTTCAACCCGCTATACGAGAGGGGGTTCGAGAGGATCGGGTGCTACCTATGCCCCTCCGCGGACCTCGCAGAGCTGAAACACGCAAGGGAGCTCAACGGCGAATATAATCGTTGGCAGGAATACCTCACCTCATACTCACAGAAGCATGACCTGCCAGATGAATGGCTCTCCAAGGACCTGTGGAGATGGAGAAAGGTCCCGCGATCCGTCCTCGAAGCTCTGGGTCTGAAGGCCTCGCCCGTCGGTGCATCACACGACAGCTCCGGTGACAACGCCCCAATCGGGTTCCAGAGCACCGAAGGTTATAGCCCTTGCGTCGAAGGGATGAGCATGGAGGGCGTCTTCAGCCGAGAGCTTGACATGGACCGGGTCTCGAACCTCCTGAACGTCCTAGGGGAGGTGACGATCTCACCGGATGGCAGGATAGCCGAGGTGGACCGGATGACCGTCTTCGCCGAGGGACCGGTAATGATCAAGGCGCATGACGAGGAGGCATTGAGGGCCAAGGCCTCCCGTCTGAAGGAGGTGGTCCTCAGGGCGATGGAGTGCGCAGGATGCGGGATATGCGTCTCGAGGTGTCCCGAGAGTGCCCTCGAACTGGATGGACGTGTGAAGATCGATGAGAAGAGATGCTCGCATTGCGGGGAGTGCCTAGGCCCTTGCCCGGTCGTTCAATTCAGAGAGGATCAACTGGACATATGATCCATCAGCGCCTCAAGGGCTGCGGAGACATCCGACATCCTCGCCCCCCACGGAACTATGGCGATGTTTCCCTTGATCTCGAAACCGTCTTTCACCTTACAGCATTTCGTCAGAACGGGACCCTCCATCTTGACCTTCTCCAGGAGGTCCACGGGGCACATGTTGACCAGACGCGCCTCCGAGCCGTAGACCGCTTTGAATACCCTCGCGGACAGGCTGCATCCGACGACGGTAACCTCTTCGATCTGCTCAGGGGACAGACCAGGGGGGTCGTCCATGTAGCCGATCTTGCCCTTGTGATCCAAGCCGGACGCCCTGCACGGGAAGAGCACCGAACGAGCTTCGGACAGTCCTTCGAGGCTGTTCAGGTCCTCCTCGATCACGTCGTATCGCACATAGTGATCCTGCAGGATGGAACGTAGGGCTTCGTCGACCAATCCGGCCAGCTTCGTCGGGCTCGGAGGGACGACATCGAATATCGTCAGGCTGAATGGCTCCTGATCTACGAAGAAAGAGATGTGCTCAGACTTCCCACGGACGATGAGACACCGTGTTCCGACGGACTCCCGGAGGCGTCCCATCTCCGAAGCCGAGAGCACATCAAGGAACGGCTCGTCCATGAACGACGTCTCGCCAGGAAGGGACACGATGTTCACGGATGACACCGGCTGAAGGACGCTGTTCACCGCATCCTTCCCGATTTCCGCAACGGCCCAGGTGTCTCCGCGGTTCAGGACCACGTATCTTGTCCGGATATAGGCCTTGCTGCCCATCAGATGCGACCGGATCTGCTCTTCGGTGAGCTCGAACCGGACCGAGTGGACGCTGACCTCCTTGCAGTGGCTCGGGAACATGGTTTGTCGCGTGATGTACATGGTTAATTAGTAGATAGAACCAACGCCGCAAGAAAGGATAAATGGGAGGGGGCGCAATCATGCTACTCCGGAGACCGTTCTTTGAAGAATCCAGATGAGTTCCCCACCATAACGACCGAGAGGCTCGTCCTCAGAGAGATCACCGAAGCCGACCACGAATGGTACTTGAGACATTTCTCCCTGCCTGAGATCGTCGACAGCACTGGATTCCCCGCCCCGAAGGACATGGCAGCCGCAAGAGAGGAGCTCGAATCGTACATCATGAAGCTGTTCAGAGAGAGCACGGGCATACGCTGGGGTATCACCTTCAAAGGCAGTGACGAATTGATCGGAAGCTGCGGGTTCTACAAATGGGAGCACGACCCACACCGTCGCATCGAGACTGGATACGACCTCCATCCTGCCCATTGGGGCAAGGGCATCATGAAGGAGGCGATGACGGCCATCATCGACTACGGCTTCGAGAACATGGGGCTGAACAGGATTACCCTGTTGGCCGTCTCATTCAACAAGAGGTCTATCGCCTTGGCACGGCGCGTGGGATTCGTCAGAGAGGGTACCCTCAGAGAGAACGCGTTCTTCAGAGACGGATTCTACGATGACGAGTACTTCGCCATGTTGAGAAGCGATTGGGAGAAGCTGCGAGGCCGTGAGGAATGAGTGGCGCGATTCAACTGTTTCTCTGATGGCTTTGAACCGGAAGCGGAGTTGAGGCTTTGTCCGGATTCAGGCATTCGGAAGTGGGTCGCGTCGCATAGCATACAACAAGATTCTTATCCTATACCCAAGATAACCCGAAGGTCGTACGGATGAAAGGCTACCTTGTCCTAGAAGATGGGACCGTTATGGAAGGGAGGCCTTTCGGTTTTTCGAAGGACATCACCGGAGAGGTGGTGTTCTCCACAGGCATGACTGGATATCAGGAGTCGTTGACCGACCCGTCATACTGCGGACAGATCCTCGTATCATCGTATCCTATGATTGGCAACTACGGCATCAACTCCGAAAGCAGCCAATCGGGGCGCGTACAGGTCCGAGGCTACGTGATAGGCGAGCTGTGTGACGTTCCCAGCCGCAGGCTCTCCGACATGACCCTGAACGAATTCCTGAAACAGGACGAGGTCCCCGGCATTTCGAGGATCGACACCAGGGCGCTCATCAGAAGGCTACGGCTGAAAGGCACCATGAGAGGAGCGATCACGACGGCTGATCCCGTGGCGGCTCTCGAACAGGTCCGTGGAATGCGGAATCCCGATGAGGAGAACCTAGTCGCTAGGGTGAGCACTCCAGAAGCGGTCGCCTACGAATCGGGGAAAGGCAGGCGCGTCGTGGTGATCGACTGCGGAGTCAAGGAGAGTATACTGAAAGAGCTTCGAGCGAGGTTCGACGTGGTCCAAGTCCCCTTCGACGCTTCCGCAGACAGCATACGCGCGATGGATCCGGATGGCGTCTTCATCACGAACGGTCCGGGGAATCCGGCGCAGGAGGAGATGCTGGAGACGACCGTGGGCACATTAAGAGAGCTGAAGGAAGAGATTCCGATGATGGGGATATGCCTCGGAAACCAGCTGCTCGCGCTGGCTCTGGGAGCGAAGACCTACAAGCTCAAGTTCGGACACAGGGGGATCAACCAACCTGTCGGGAAGGACGGCAGGGTGTACATCACATCGCAGAACCACGGATTCGCAGTCGACGGGACTTCCGCGGAGGATGTCGGCATGGAGGTCACTTTCGTCAACCTCAACGACGGGACCGTCGAGGGTATGCGGCACCCAGACCTGCCTATCTTCTCAGTCCAGTTCCACCCAGAAGCGCGCCCCGGACCGCTCGATACGCGCTTCCTGTTCGATGAATTCGCCAAGATGCTGGAGGGGGCCTGATGCCGAAGAGGACGGATCTGCGCAAGATCATGGTGATCGGTTCAGGGCCCATAGTGATCGGACAGGCGGCGGAGTTCGACTTCTCTGGAACGCAGGCGTGCAAGTCGCTTAAGGAGGAGGGGTACGAGACGGTGCTGGTGAATTCCAACCCGGCAACAATCCAGACGGACCCAGAGACCGCAGACGCTGTATACATCGAGCCATTGAACTGCGACACCCTGGCGAAGATACTCGAGAAGGAAGGAGTGGACGGCATACTCGCGGGGATGGGCGGGCAGACGGCACTCAACTTGTGCTCAGAACTATCGGAGAACGGCGTGCTGGACCGATTAGGGGTCGAGCTGCTCGGAACCAAGACCAAGGCGATCGCGCTGTCAGAAGACAGGGAGCAGTTCAGAAAGACCATGATCATGCTCGACGAGCCGATCCCGAGGAGCAAGACAGTCACGTCGATCGATGAGGCGAAGCAGGCGATCGAGGAGATCGGTGGTTACCCGGTTCTTGTGCGTCCCGCATACACCCTTGGAGGTACGGGTAGCGGAATAGCCAACGATGAAGAGGAGCTCACCCACATCGTCGGAAGAGGACTGATATACTCCAGGATCAGGCAGGTATTGATCGAGGAGAGCGTCATCGGATGGAAAGAGTACGAGTACGAGGTCATGCGGGACGCGAAGGACAACACGATAATCGTGTGCAACATGGAAAACCTCGACCCTATGGGCATACACACGGGAGAGAGCATAGTCGTCGCTCCCGCACAGACGCTCAGCGACTCGGATCATCAGCTGCTCAGGTCTGCCGCCCTGAAGATCATCAGAGCGTTGGAGATCGAAGGGGGAGCGAACATACAGTTCGCGGTGAACCACGACACAGGGGAGTACAGAATCATCGAGGTGAACCCAAGGGTTTCACGCAGCTCCGCCCTGGCCTCGAAGGCGACAGGGTACCCTATCGCTCGCGTGGCGGCGAAGATAGCAGTCGGGATGACTCTGGACGAAATACCCAACGCCATCACGAAGAGGACCTGCGCGGCATTCGAGCCGTCGATAGACTACATCGTCGTGAAGATACCCAGGTGGCCGTTCGACAAGTTCAGGACCGTGGACCCAACGCTCGGAACTCAGATGAAGAGCACGGGAGAGGTGATGGCCATCGGTCGCAACTTCGAGGAGGCGCTACTCAAGGCGGTCCGTTCGCTTGAGATCGACAAGGTCGGCCTCGAAGGAGACGGCTGGAGCGACGAGGAGCTCGAACGCCTTCTTCGGAAGGCCACCGATGTCCGCCTGTTCGCGATCGCCGAGGCACTCCGTCGTGGGATGACGGTTGACAACGTGTGCGAGCTCACCGGATGGGACCGGTTCTTCGTTTCGAAGCTCGAGGGGATCACCGAGATCGAGGGTCAGCTCAAGCGCCTGGAAGGAGCGGAGATGCTCGAATCCGCCAAGAAAGTTGGCTTCGGAGACGAATACATAGCGCACATTTCCGGAAGAGACCCGGAGGATATCAGGAAAGCGAGGGAATCTTCGGGCATCAGGCCGACCTACAAGATGGTCGACACGTGTGCCGCCGAGTTCGAGGCTGAGACGCCGTACTTCTACTCCACCTACGAGCTCGAGTGCGAGGTCCGACCATCGGACAATAAGAAGATAGTGATAGTCGGTGGGGGTCCGATCAGGATCGGACAGGGAATCGAGTTCGACTACTGCTGCGTCCACGCATCGCTCGCCCTCAAGGAGGAGGGGGTCGACGCGATCATCATAAACAACAATCCAGAGACGGTCTCGACCGATTTCGATGTCTCGACCCGGCTCTACTTCGAACCTATCACCGCGGAGGATGTCCTGAACGTCGTGGAACGGGAGGACGCTGACGGGATCATGCTGCAGTTCGGCGGGCAGACGGCCATCAACCTGGCCATGAACCTCCAACGGACGCTCCAGGGGCGTAAGACGGCGATCCTCGGGACCTCCCCGGATGCGATCGACCTTGCTGAGGACCGGAAGAGGTTCTCCGGCCTGATGGATTCCCTGGACATACCGCAGCCAGAATCGGGCACGGGTTTCTCGTTCGAAGATGTCAGGAACCTCGCCCAGGACATCGGCTATCCCGTCCTGATAAGACCGAGCTATGTTCTCGGCGGCAGAGCTATGGAGATCGTCTACAACGAGGCCGAGCTCGAGATGTACATGCGTAACGCGGCAAAGGTCTCCAAGCACCATCCGATCCTCGTAGATAAGTACCTCACAAATGCGATAGAGATCGATGTCGACGCCGTCTGCGACGGAAGCGAAGTCTACATCGGAGGGATACTCGAGCACATAGAGGAGGCAGGAGTCCACTCCGGGGACGCAACGATGGTGCTCCCGCCCCAGACCCTATCTCAGGAGGTCCTGGACCGGGTGCGGGAGATAACCCGCAAGGCCGCCCTCGCGCTGGGCACGAAGGGACTGATGAATCTTCAGCTAGCCTACAAAGACGGAACCGTCTACATGCTAGAGGCGAACCCCAGAGCCTCAAGGACGGTCCCGATAATCTCGAAAGCCACGGGAATTCCTCTCGCGAAGGTGGCCACGAAGATCATGCTCGGCAGGACCCTTGAGCAGCAGGGACTTGTTGGAGAAGCCAAGATGGAGCACATCGCTGTCAAGGCATCGGTGTTCCCTTTCCTGAAACTCCCGGGAGTTGACAGCATCCTCGGCCCTGAGATGAAGTCCACAGGGGAGGTGATGGGCATCGACAGGTCCTATCCCGCAGCGGTATGGAAGGCGCTGATCGCATCCGGCCAGAGACTGCCGAAGAGTGGAAACGTATACGTCAGCGTGGCCGAGGATGACAAGGGGGAACAGGTAGTCGACATAGCCAGAAGGCTGAGTAAGCTTGGATTCGGCTTCTTCGCTACAAAGGGGACCGCGTCGTTCCTGCGATCCGTCGGTCTGGATGTCACGACGGTCTACATGATCTCCGAGAAGATGTCGCCCGACGCGTTGTCGTTGATGAGAGGCGGTTCAGTCCAGATGATAGTCAACACGCCCACCCAGTCGTCCGGCGCAAGAAGGGACGGTTTCATGATGCGAAGACTGGCAGTGGAGCTCGAGATACCGATGCTTACAACCCTCAACGGAGCCAGCGCGGCCGTGCTCGCGATGGAGCACGCGATGACCAAGGAGATATCCGTGAACGACCTAGCCTCGTTCCACTCGTGAATGTGTGCGAGGGACTTCATCCGTCCTTGTCCAAACTCTTGAGCGCCAGCTCGGCTCCCTTGCGCCCCGAGAGGAACATGGAGCCGAACGTCGGCCCCATCCTAGGTAATCCGTACGTGGCTGACACGGACATGCCGATCACTATCAATCCTGGGTGCACGAAGCCGGTCTTCTCCACCACGGCGTCTTCGCTGGCCTCGATCCACATAGCACCGCACCCCGGGATCTTCAGTAGGCCCCTCTCCGCGAGCTTCCTCACAACGGACGCGTCGTGTCCCGTCCCGTCGATGACAATCTTCGACTCAAGGGAGATGGGGTCGACGCATGCGACAGGCTTGGGCAGATAGTTCACAGGGGTCCAGTTCACCACCACTCCCGCGACCCTGTTCTGCTCTCTGAGGACGATGTCATCGAACGCAACCATGTTGAGGACCTTGGCGCCGGCTTCGCACGCAGCTGTGATGAGCTTGGAGCATGCCAGGGGCCCAGGGGTGGTGTAGAGTCCACTCTCGTACTCCTTGTACCTGATTCCCAGCTCGTCCAGTATCTTGTGGGCCGGAGCCCTGACGGTGACGGTATTCATCAGGAAACCACCCATCCAGAACCCTCCGCCGAGGTAGTTGTTCTTCTCCACGATCACGACATCGACGCCTTTGCGGGCGAGGTCGTAGGCAGCGATGAGGCCGCTCGGGCCTCCGCCGACGATGATGACGTCAGATTCGACTACATCTTCCATGTCCTTGGCGAACTCGGACAGGATAGCCCGGGTCACGGAACTCTCGGACGATTTCTCAAAGATCGGCATTGTAACACACCGGATTGCGTTGGCGGGGTACCAGGTACCCGAATATAACAATTGCCACTCCAATCCCCCCTGGTCGATCTGATGAGGGACGCCTTGTACGGGGTAATGATAAAGAGCCTCAACATGATATGAATCACATGGAGCGGAGTGATGCTTCCGCACGGATGCCCCGCAGGCGGGATCATCTGGCCCCGCTCCTCCTCACGGAACCCGGGTGAGCCTAACTAGGGGTTGCCCGCAGCGGCCTTCATGCGCTCATATTTCTCCTTGTACAGCTTCGCGCACACACTGCAGCAGAGGTAATGCGCCCGGCCATCAAGCTTTATCTTCACACCCTCGTCCTTCATCAGATGGCCACAGTAGTAGCACTTGATCAGCAGGCCCGCCTCGTCATTGATGAATGCTCGAGGGCCTTCCTTAGGGGTTCTGAGGACCATCGAGTTGTCCATCTTGGTTATCTCGGGTATGCTGCCGAGAGAGTGCATGAAACTCTGATACTTCTTCTGGTCGTAGAAGGATAGGATGCATAATATCCTGGAATCCGATAGGACATGGATCTGTCTGACAATGTCCTCGGCGCTTATCCTGTTCACGACTCGGTCTATGTCGGAAGGCTTCGCCTCCAAGGTCGTGGCGACGGAGATCTGCCCCAGGAGGTCGGCGTCGAGCAGGACGGAATACCCTTTTATCAGGCCGATGTCAGTCATGTTCTGAACGCGGGAACTGACCGTAGGAGTGCTCACATTCACCTTCGAGGAAATATCCCTGAACGAGGAGCGCCCGTTCTCCTGAAGTCGTCTCAATATTCTCCTATCGACGTCGTCTAGAGTCATTGTCTCCGTTTAACCCTTGGCGCTCCCAAGGGATATTCTTTTCGAATGACAGGTACGGGGGGTATTCGAGATAACAGTTGAAAACATGGGCACTGAACGCCTCTCCAGATGCTACTGACCAATCGCGCGACCGCCGGTGGCTCGCGACGGACATAATAATGGTGAGCAGATACCTAGCATTCCAAGTTCCATTGGATCTCAGATCCTCAGACCAGAATGCAATAACTTAATTACGCCCACAGCACTTCTGCGAAACTATGGCATCTAAGGTGAACGCGGCTCACATCTTGGTGAAGGATGAAGCGAAGGCAAAGGATCTACTGGCCAAGATGAAGGACGGCAAGGACTTCGGCCAGCTTGCCGGGACATACTCGGAATGCCCATCAGGCAAGAACGGTGGGAGCCTCGGCTGGTTCGGAAGAGGTCAGATGGTGAAGGAGTTCGAGGACGCTGCATTCAAGGCGAAGAAGGGAGAGACCGTCGGTCCTGTCAAGACTCAGTTCGGATGGCACCTAATCAAGATAACGGATGTCAAGTGACCCTCGACAGGTCAGACCTCCATGCTACGGACCGGGATAGGTCCATCGCTCTGCCTCAGACACTAGTTTGGTCGTCGGCTGATGGGACGAGGGGGCAAGATACGGCGGAATGAGAGCGTCAATCGCCACCATACATTTCGCTTGGCCCGAGATATTCAGGATAGTCTCCCCGAAGAAGAACCCGTGCCACGTAACACAGATGACAGTCATCCGCGAACCTGTCCATCGGAAGCTCAAGCCCGAACCTTCGCACCAGCGCTGCCGGTCCACCTTCAATCAGTGCAGAAACCACCGGATGTTTCGACGGATCATACTTCTCGATGATGTCCTTCAGACTTCTCGAAGCTGTGTCTCCGATCACTATGCCTTGGCATACATGAACCAGACCTAAGGGGTCGATATGGACCCGCCCAGGCGTTTTCAAGTCCTCAGGACAGGATACGAGCTCGGCGACCTCACGTGAGCTGTAATCCCCGGCGAGTTTGTCCGAGGCACGACCTCTGAAACACAGCCCTCCATCGGCTTCCGCGTCTGCACCGGGCTTGCACACCTCAATCACCCCGACCGGGATCCCGAGGTTCTCGGCTGCTTCAACGACGTCGCGCGCCCTTCTATCATCAGGGGAGGACCGGTGATATTCATCATCGCTGATGCTCAGATCCGAAACGCCGAGCTCTGCTAGCGGGGCGAGCCACAGCTCCGCGTCCTCAACGGAAGTGCCCCAGTAACCGTTCGTGACGATACCGACATCGAACCCCATCGAGCGGGCGGCTCTCACCCCCTCCAGGACCACGGGGTAGTACAGGAACGGCTCGCCCCCCTCGAAGTAGATCGTCCTGACGCTCTCGACCTCGCTCGCCTGGGCCAGCAACCTGCGGACCGTCTCGATCGTCATCGTCGCTTCGCACTGAGGGCTGGCCCACACGAAACAGTGGTCGCACTCCCTGTCGCAGCGATATGTCGTGAGCAGGTGCACCCCTTCCAGGCCAGATGTCATGATGAACCGCCTTCGGTTGAATATGCCCTAGGTTATGAAAACGAAAGTAGAAAGGGTTTGCCGCGTCGCATTGAATCCGCTCACGCTTCGTCTCGTAGATCCACACCCAGGTCCCGCATGCTCCGCTTGTACGCGCGGATGATACCCGAGTACTCCTTCGTGGGCCGGCGCTTCTCAGCGTCCCAGCACTCATGCAGGGCCTTGCCGTGAGGCGGTTTTAGCAGCTTGGACTCGTACTTGCCGAGAAGCTTCTTCGCGAGCGTGTTGGCGTCCTGGAGCTTCATACCAGCGACGGCATGGCCTACCTCCGCGGATATCCGCGGTTCGACTGGCGTCGTCCTGTCCTCATACCTGTTCGACGCAACGCCCAATGATTCTATAGACAACCCGGAGGTTACGGCCGCAGTGACCGATGCGGACGTCTCATACAAAACCATCGATGTGCACGGGCCTGCCGACGCGTAGTTCAGGTTGATGCTCAGGATGTTGGAGTTACGGGTGACCGCCTGACCGGTCGCGCTGATGACCCAGAGCAGTTCCCTGCAACTGCTGGAGACATACCTGAGGTGCAACGGGAACGGCAGCAGCCAGCTCGCCTGGTATGTGAGGAGACCCATCATGTGATGGGCCACATTGGAGACTGCTGTCCCCTCGGGGCCGCCGGAGTACCCTCCGAGGAGGGGGCCAAAGCACATGCCGATGGGGCCTCCCAGGGACAACGCGACCGCGGCTTTGTTCAGACGCGCGAAATCCACCTTCATCGGGTCCATGCAGCACATCAAGTAGCCATCCGACTGCCTCATGCCGTACTTCGGGTGCAGGGCTGCTGCGAATGCTATATCCGATTCAGCCGTCGCGAGAGAGTTCATTATCGGTATGCCTTCGCGACCGACCCGGTTGCAGGCTTCCCTTGCAAGGACTGCGTTTCTCATCGCTCCGAGAACTTCCAGCGGAGAAGCGGGTCTGATCCTCATTCCTCCGACACGCGTGAGAGCCGGTGTAGTGATCGCATTCGTCTCCGGAATCTCCGCGTAGCCCTCCACGAGCGTCATGAACGACTTGTCGCTCGATGCGGAACCGCCACCTGCGCCCAGAAAGCACCATGGGGGGGTCTTGTCACCGACCTTCCTGGACCTGAAGGTCTTCCTGTCGCGCCCCTCTCCGAGCTCGAGCGAGTCTGGGGCGGTCTTGATAGCCTGCCTTACCTCCTGGTCGGTGTAAGAAATGACTCGGGCGCTGCTCGTGCAGTAGGCGCCGACATCAACGAGCAGCTCGACCGCCGCTTTGAAAATGTCGTCCGCCATTGATCCGTCGTTCGGGATGGGATTCTTCGGGTCGAACTTGATGTCGTACTTCTTCACGACCTCCTGGACCTTCGGAGCGAAGCTGCGGAGTTGGTAGTCGGTCTCGCTCATCGGCTTTCCTTCGAGGGCCCTCTCCATCACGTCGAGAAACTGGACCAAAACATCACTTCCCTTTGGCCAACTTGTTCGCTAGCTTGATCGTGGTGGCTGCGTCCTCTCCCCAACCATCGGCCCCGATTTCATCGGACCACTCACCGGTCGTTGGCCCGCCTCCGACCATCACGGCGAACTTCTTCCTTTCCTTCAACGAGACCAGATAGTCTATGATGTCCTTCTGCGACCCTATCGTGCTAGACATCAGCGCAGAAGCGCCGATTATTTTCGCGTTGGAGCGCTTGGCCTCCTCTACGAAGGTCGTCGTCTTGACGTCCACACCAAGGTCGATGACGTTGAAGCCGTTCGCCATTAGCATGTTCGATACGATGTTCTTGCCAATCTCGTGCACATCCCCCTGGACAGTCCCGATCGCCACGGTGGCTTTGGAGACGATCTTGTCCTTCGGGACCAGAGGTAGAAGCAGGGTCATCGCCGTTTTCATCGCCTCGGCGGCAAGCATCAACTCGGGAAGGTATATCTCCATCTTCTCGAACTTGTCTCCCACCTTCCCGATCGCAGGCACCAATCCTTTCTCAATCACCTTTAGCGCGTCAACCTTCGCCCTTATCGCATCCTTCGCTGCCTTCTCGGCAGCCGCAGAATCGTAGGACAGGATGGCGTCGCTGAGCGACTTGAACAACTTCTTTTCATCCATGGAGTTCCTTCCTAGCAGCGCGGACATATGGGCCGCGCTGGCTTGGAATGAAGCACCGAAGATTTAAAGGGTTCTCTCAGGGCAATCCTGACCTAGGACCAAATCGTCACTGCCACGAACGACAGACGGCAGGGTTATGACAGCCGGAGCCGTCAGAACTCGTCTATTACCTTCTTGAGCGCAGATAGTCTGGCACCATCGAGCTTCTCCGGCTGGTGCTCGGACAGCATCTTCTGAGCCTTCTCCTCTGCGACATCCATCAGGTCCCTCTTGCCGCTTTCCGCCCATGATTCGTACGTGGACATGTCCCACAGCGTTGACATGTAGAAGTCCTTCACGTGCTTCACCGTGTGCATCTCACTCAGGTAGTTCCTGCCGATACCGACCGTCTTTATCAGATCCAGCGAGACAGACTCGTCGTTGACTTCGATGTCCCTGTTGGAGTTCAACACGAGAGCCACGATCTCGTTGTCTACGACCATCTGCGCGAACGAGAGCAGGGTCGAACCGTCCGCAAGGCCTATCCCGTTCATGATCTCACAGCCGACGGCGGCCAACGGCGGAGAGAGGACGGAGTTCTCGATGGACTGTCTCAGTCCTGGAGTCCTCGCGCTGCCTCCCATTCCACCGGCGGAACAGGGTACGTCCAGATACTTCGCCATCTCCACATTACCGATGCTCAGCATTATCGTCTCCGGTGCGCCCGCGTTGTAGGCGCCCGTCTTGGGGTCCATGCTCGACTGAACCGAGCCGTACAGGAATGGCGCACCAGGCTCGTGCGCCTGCATGGCACAGGCAAGAGCCAGCGTCTCAGCGTGGTTGACAACGAGGCTGCCAGCGACTGTGGCGGGACCGCTCAGGCCCATGCTCGCCATGCCGGTTATGTGCACAGGGACGTGGTTCTCAGCCCAGACCATCGCAGCGTCGGTCGCTCCGCCGTCAAGGACCAGCGGGGATATCGTGCACACCATCGCGGACATGTAGTGACGTTTCCTGAGCTCCTCTTCGGACCCGACGACGGCTGCTGCCATCTTGACCTGCGCCCGAGCCTCCTCAGGGGTCGTCGTGGACTCGGTCTCGATATGCTTGGTCGTGTTCTCCATGCCGACCTTCAACCCCTCGAGAACGTGTGTCTTCGATGAAATGTCGTGTGCCACAACCATCGGTTCGTATATGCTCAGGTACGGTAGCGCGTCGCCTAGGACGGCCGTCTTCCGTATGTCTTCGAGAACGGATTGACGACGGCTCTTGGTCTTAGGATCCCACACAGCTATGCCACAGCCATCGGTGGTGTAGTAGTGGTGTCGGCGGTCCAAAGGCAGATCGTAGTCCTTCGTCCGTCCAGCGAGGACGATGCTCGACGGCACCTTAGACATCAGTGAGTTGACGAGGTCAGGGGAATACTTCACGACATTCGTCTTGTCGTCAACGATTGCTCCCGCACGTTTCAACGAATCCCGTGCGACCGAACTCATCACCCTGATTCCAGTACTCTCAAGAACATCCAGCGCGGAATCGTGTATCTTCTTCCTCTCCGAGTCCTTCATGAAGGACCGTGGCTCTCTCACTTTGAATCGGTCTGCAAACGTTGACATTTCCATACCTCCAGCTGTAGGAAGCCCAGGCCCCTGAACCCGGCTTCGATAGAAAAGGGTTTTGAGATAGTTTCATGACCGTGCAGCGTCGCACCGACGAAGGGTTAAATAGTTGCCGCATCGCCCAAAGTACAGGGTCATACGCCGAGGCTCTTCTCGTAGGCTGCGATAATCTCGTCCCCCTGACGCTTCATGTCGCCGTCCAGGGGCGGGACCTCATGCTCCCTGAGTATCCTCTTCGCGATCTCCTTCGCCTCAGGGACCATGGCATCGGAGTATGTCCTCTCCCAGTCCTTCTTCGTCTCATCGAAGAAAAACAGCTCCTTCTTGAAGTTGCGGGCTGTGTGGACATGGCTGAGGAAACTGTTACCGTGGCCTACCTGTTTCACGACATCCAGGGCAATCGTCTCATCGGAGATTTCGAATCGCCTCATGAAACCACGAACATGCTCCCAGATGTGTGATTCGATGACTGCCTGCTCGTAGGACACGCCCTTGACAGCGTCGATTCCGCCGATCCCTGAGATGAGGTCGGAGTTGCCCATGGAACTCAAAGCCACACCCATGACCTCTGAGAACGATTGAGGGATGCCTGGCGCTTCCTTGTCGTTTATCCCCCACTCGCCGACCATTGACGGCAGGCCATATCTTCTCGCCATCTGACCGAGCCCAGCGGCGATGATGCAGTGCTCTGGAACCATGTAGTTAATGACACCCGTCCTCATGCTGATTGGGGCCGATGACGAGCAGTATATATGCGGGGAACCAGGAGCGGCGAACTGGGTGATCACCAAGCTTGCCAGATTCTCAGTGTTCGCGTTCGATATCGTTCCCGCCATGGTGACGGGACTGGACCCTCCCGGGAGAGACATCGACATCGACATTATCGGTATGCCCGCTCTGACCAGCTCGACCATTCCTTCGACGGCCCCGCCCTCGTATGAGAGGGGTGCGATCGAGCAGCAAATCACGGAGAACAACGGCCGCTTCCTCAGTTCCTCTTCGCTCCCAGCGATGAGCGCTCCGAGCTCGACCTGCTTGCGCGAATCGGAAGCACCCATCACGGAAACGCCGTTCACGTGCTTCGTCGTGTTCTGCATGGCCGTCCAGAGCTCATGAAGACCGTGTGAGATCGGAGGCACCTCGTTCGCTGTGATGGAGGTCCACAGGAAATCGACCCCATCAAGCCCGTCGCCTAGACGAATGAAGTCCGCTATGTCCTTCCTAGTCGACGGCTTCTTCTCGCCCGTGTCCATGTCCCGAATGTACACTCCCAGCCCAGAGGTGGCCACGAACGGAGGGCCGGATACCGGGATCTCCATATCGTGCTTCGAGTCCCTGGCACACAGACGTATGTTCCTGGGTGCCTTACTCAGAGCCTCATTGACCATTTCCTCAGGTATCTTCGCGATCATCTTCGAGAAATCAACATCCGCACCGGAATCGCTGAGCATCTGCAGCGTCACGTCGCTGCGTATGAGCATACCAATCTCCTGCAAACTCTTCAGGCTGGATTCGTGAATCAGATCCTGCTCGTCCCCGGACAGAAAGACAAGCCTTGCTACTGCCATGTTATTGCACTCCTCATCGATGATACCCCGCTCGTCAACGGGCGTGTCCGCAATCCTCGACCCCTATAATATGGGTTTGCGTAGTCCGAGGTGATGTGTTTAAGACCTTTTCCCAAACGTGGAGATCCACAACCCGAGCGAGGGGGTTCGTGTCTAGCAGGGGGTCTTCTCCTGCAACCCCTTCATCAGCACGATGTATAGGCCGCCGATGACCAGAATGGACCCGACCACTATCCATTTACCAGGCATCTCGTCCGGAAGGAGGAAGTACGCCAGTGCCGAAGCGCCTATCGGCTCGGCGAGAAGAGACGTGGAGACGATGTGCGCAGGAAGCGTCTTGAGAGCGAAGTTGAACATCGTGTGGCCGAAGATTGTCGGAACGATTGCCAGTAGGATGAACAACGAGAGCTCGCGATGCGACGACACTGTGATCACATCGCCTACAACGATGGCTGCTACGAACAGCATAGCTGCGCATATCAGGTAAACCGCGAAGACGTACGTTCCCAGAGATATCTTCTGTCTCGCTCGCCTCCCGGAGAGAAGGTAGATGCCCGCACATATACCGCCAAGGAATGCCAAAGTGTTCCCTGTCATGTTGGTCCCCCCCAGTTGGAGATCGGCCACCGATATGACACACACACCAAGAAACGCGACGACTATGCCGACCGCTGCGATCCGACGCACGCGCTCACCGAGCACGAAATGCGACACGCCCGCCACAAACATAGGGTGCGCCGTCACGAGCACGACGGACGTCGCTACCAGCGTCATACTGAGGGACGCGATCCAGAGGCCGAAGTGAAACGCCAGCGCGGTTGCGCTGACAAGGATGAGGACCCACTCGCGTCCTGGCAGGGAGCGGAGTTCGGAGAACCCTCGGTTCCATGCGACGAACGGAAGGAGCATGGCACACGTGAAGAAGAGTCTGTAGAAAGTGATCACAAATGGCGTCGAATCGCACCACTTGATCAGTATTGGTGCGAACGAGATCGACACCATTGCGACGATTATCGCGGTGTAGGCTCTGGATGTCTCGCTGCCTGCCACTATTCGCGTCACACTCCCCCGAACGAGCCTGCCGCAGCCTACGCGAGGATCAGTAGATCGTGACGCCTCTGACGCCCTTCGCTTGACGGATCAGAGGGATGATGTCGGAAGGCACCATGCTATCAGTGACGATGAACAGCCTCGGCTCCTCGGAGGTCATGGGGTCGTCAACTATCGCCTGTCGGATCGAGATGTTAGACCTCATCAGGATATCCGCCACACCCGAGATGATGCCGGGCTCGTGGGCGTTCATCGGAACAATCTCGATGGCGCTCCACCCCATAACCGAGGCCGCGTTCTTCAGGTGGTTCGTGGGCAGCAGCTGCGAGAAGAACTTCTGCAGCGTCTGATCGCCCTTTATAGTCTCAACTGTAGACTTCACCACTCTTCGGTCCACGCCCGCTGCCCTAGCAAGAGCAGAATCGGCTATCAGCACATCGCCACAATAGACACGGTTCCGGTCTATGCGAAGGCCGTACTTCAGCAGATACCGTGCGACCTTCGCTTGAGACGGATACTTCTCGAAGTAATTGGCTATCTTGTCCCACATACGAATCGATGACAATATGTGTACAGTAATAGATTAAT
>JAEHCM010000060.1 GCA_020696365.1 Thermoplasmata archaeon
AACCCTAAGCATTCTGTGTTCTGCAATGCCTGCGGCTATTACCTGAAGAAAAGGGCTTCTGCTGCCCTTCTTGTCTTGTTGACAGCGGCGACCGCCATAACCGCTTCGTTGCTGCTTGGATTCAAGGAATAGTGGTTCTTGATCTTTCTCGCATCTCTTTATGTGGGCTTCCGAGGTCTGGGACGGATATTGCTCGCATTCTTCGGATTAAGCAGCAAACATTACTGGCAGTGGAAAGCAAGGATGCAAAGGAAGAGGGAAGTGAAGGAGCAGAGGTCCCTTTGAGAAAGAGCCATAGGAAAAGAAAGAATGAAAGAGGTTTGTGGGACAGACGGGGAAGAACGGCTTGGAGCGCCTCAAGACTGGCCGTGTTTATGCTGCCATTGCTGACCACACAAATTGCTTTCCACGCCCAATATTGGCTGTATAAACACTCTATCGCTCAACTCTCGGCTGGGAAGCCTTCTGGAGGTTGACTCTGCATTCGTCAAGCGCTTTCATCAGCTCAAGCGTGCCAACGGAGCCATCCAGGAACTGAGAAACCATGGCACTTACCACCTTT
>JAEHCM010000061.1 GCA_020696365.1 Thermoplasmata archaeon
CCTTTAGAGAGATTCATTTTTTCTAATTTTTTTAATAAATCCATTTTGGATTAATGAATATAACTGTATGTAGAAACAATCTTTGATTGTTATTTTTTATAATATATAGGAGGTGATCCATCTGCAGGTTCCCCTACAGATACCTTGTGACGACTTAACCTACCTTGTCATGAAAAGGTTTTTCCCAAAAGGGCTTTACCCCTACATAACTCGGTTGGTTTGACGGGCGGTGTGTGCAAGAGACAGGGACTTATTCACCGGACAGTGCTAATATCCGATTACTACGAATTCCAGCGTCATGAGGGTGGGTTGCAACCCTCAATCTGGACTGAGATATGCGTTAAGGGATTAGCTTCTCCTCTCGGAGTCGCATCTCATTGAACATACCATTGCCGCGCGCGTGTAGCCCAGGGGATTAGGGACATATACACCTAACGTAGCCCGCACTTTCATCCTTGTTGCCAAGGCAATCTCGCTAAAGTACCCATTTCTGTAGTAATTAACGACACGGGTCTCGCCTGTTACCTGATTTAACAGGT
>JAEHCM010000062.1 GCA_020696365.1 Thermoplasmata archaeon
GGAGATACGGAGGAAAGGCAGGGGCGCGCGTTGCGCAAGAGAGGAGCCGGTGACGTTTTCCATGACGGGTGGTCGGTCGTGAACCGGGCCTCCGCACGTCTCTTGCGCTACCGAGGCGGTGTCCTTCTCGTCGTTCTCCGTGCCTCCGTGTCTCCGTGGTGAGAGAAGAACGTGGAAGGGGGACGCCATGGACTGGGGAATGAAGAACAGGCTGTCCAGGATCATCCAGCCGGACTCGGGGCGCTGCGTCATGCTCGCTGTGGACCACGGCTACTTCCTGGGGCCGACGACGGGGCTGGAGGACCTGGGGGCGACCGTGAAGCCGCTCCTGCCGTACGCCGACGCGCTCATGCTCACGCGCGGGGCGCTCCGCAACTGGGTCGACCCCGCGAACGCGCCGCCGATAGTGCTCCGCATGTCGGGCGGCAACAGCATCGTGCGGAAGGACGAGCTCCCCGACGAGACGCTCACCGTCTCGGTCGAGGACGCGATCAGGCTCAACGCCTCGGCGATAACGCTCTC
>JAEHCM010000063.1 GCA_020696365.1 Thermoplasmata archaeon
CTCTCGGGGGTATGGGGTAGTCTGGTATCCTAACGGGCTCCAGTTATGGGAATGATTTCCGTTGGGTTTGCTGACCAGTGATGACTAACTGGAGCGATGACCCATGTCTGAACGCGTGGAGTCGCTCTCCACGTAGTGGAAACCCGTCGATGGGGGTTCAAATCCCTCTGCCCCCACACTAGTTTTTCCGGTTACCTCTGACGAACTCAGTTCGGGTCGGGGACTTCCTTGCTGCTGCAGTTTATGGCCCCGCCCCCGTTGCCAATGATCAAGCAGTCAATAGGCACTATCTCAAATCCGGGGAGAGATTCCTTGTAAGCATCGATCGCCCTCACATTAAGCTCCTCCATATCCCTCCTGTAGTATTGCGGCACTAGAATCCGCTTGTTGACCATCCTGCAGCCTCAACATTCCTTAGTATCGCACAGCGTCAGTGGGAACCTCTTGATTGACGCCTGTCGTGAACGCCCATCTCTCCATCCATTGTCAGGAGAGCGTCATAGAGATCCGGCCGCCTG
>JAEHCM010000064.1 GCA_020696365.1 Thermoplasmata archaeon
AAGTTTTAGCCTTGGGGTATGTAAGTTTCAGATTGTTTGAGGCTGTGCTCTTAAGTGTTGCCCAAATATTTAAGCTGTCATTGGTCAATCTAAGTCAGGAATATTTAAATAAAGGTGGGGTGGATGTTTCATATTTTAAAAACACAGGTAACTCAATTCAATCAGTAATTTATTGGGTCGATCATGATGGATTAGTTTATCTTTTCGTTTTCGGAATAGGAGGTTTGCTACTTTATTCTGCATTGTACAAATCAAAACTCATTAGTGCTGTAGCTATTTTAACTGCTTCTGTAATGAATACATTTGACATCTCTCTAGTATTAGCAATGGTATTAGTCATACCAATTGGCCTGCAAGAACAGGCTATGGCAATTTGGCTCATTGTTAAAGGATTCAATCCATCTGCAATCGCTTCCGAGTCTGCCAAAACAGATATAAACTAGATATAATGACTAAATAAGTAGAAATGTTTATGAAAGCAATTATATGCACAAAATACGGACACCGAA
>JAEHCM010000065.1 GCA_020696365.1 Thermoplasmata archaeon
TCCCTAAATACTGACTAAGTGTTAAAGGGTGAAGAGTGTTCAAGGTCATAGACAGCGAGGAGGTTGGCTCAGAAGCAGCCACCCTTTAAAAAGTGCGTAACAGCTTACTTGTCAAGACCTTGGGCCTCTAAAATGGACGGGGCTAAGTCAGTTACCGATACTGTAGACCACTCAAAAGAGTGTGTGGTAGGTAGGCGTTTTGGAAGGGCAGAAGCATTCTTGGGAAGGAATGTGGACCTTCCAGAAATGAGAATCCTGGCGGTAGTAGGATCTAAGCAGAGTGAGAATCTCTGCCACTGAAAGGGCAAGGGTTCCTTGACAATGTAAATCAGTCAAGGGTTAGTTGATCCTAAATTGCAACATAACATATTGCTTTGAAAGGGAAAAAGGTTAATATTCCTTTACTACCTAAGTATGCGTGGCAACACAAGTTTAGTTTCTGACCCTTTGGAATAGATAGACATCAATTATCTTTGATGTTAATAAAAATAAATCAGGGAAGT
>JAEHCM010000066.1 GCA_020696365.1 Thermoplasmata archaeon
GGGCGCTTCATTGCCATTCCTCTCGGCCATTTCCTAGATGCTCCTCCGCCCCTATGGCCTTTTCTCTAAGGGCTTTTGCGTCGACGGACATCCATGAATACGCTTAATGCTTCCGTCCCCAATCATAGGCGCATGGGAATACCGCGTGGACCGCCAAAACCACCAAGTCGGCTACTGGGCGATGGGAAGACCAGGCAGGAGTTCTACAAATCGGGCTTTCGCTCCATCAGCTGGCAAAGCATCCTCTATATGGCATTGGCATTCATAGTGTTCATGGCGGTCCTCTACTTCGTAGGATAGCTGCCGAAGGATTCGTTTTGCATGCTCTCAGACGCGTTTGTACGCGGGAATGGCCAAGGATTCGCCCCTATGGCCTTTTCTCACGGAAGATTAACCATAGCTACACCCGGAGTCCTCGTTCACTTCGACGCCAACCCTTTCCCGACGGCGATGACCTTCACCGCACAGGCGCCCTCCTCGCTCACATACTAGGCGCACTTCT
>JAEHCM010000067.1 GCA_020696365.1 Thermoplasmata archaeon
GCCATGCCGTGGTAACGCAATCCACCGGCGTGCAAAGGCGGCGGCACAAAGGTGTGTCCGAGGCTATGCATGGGCAGCAGCGGTGTATAGCCGGCCGTATCACCGTGGTCGTAGGCAAACGGCGCCCGTGTCAGTGTCGGGCAGGCTTCCGGTTCGACCGCATAAATGGCAATGTCTTTACCGTTGATTTTGTCGTGGGCAAACGGGAAGGCAAGACCGGCAAAATTGCTGCCGCCGCCGGCGCAGCCGATGATGACGTCCGGATACTCGTTAATTTTTTCAAATTGCTTCTTGGCCTCCAGACCCATGATGGTCTGATGCAGCATGACATGGTTGAGCACGCTGCCCAGGGAGTAACGGGTTTCGCCCGATTCATCTGTGACGGCTGCTTCAACGGCCTCGCTGATGGCGATGCCGAGGCTGCCCGGGGTGTCCGGATCTTTTTCAAGAATCTCACGACCGGCCTTGGTCTCTGTGCTGGGGCTGGCGATGCATTTACC
>JAEHCM010000006.1 GCA_020696365.1 Thermoplasmata archaeon
AGGTAGATACGAGCATAGCGGCAATGAACTCTGAGAAAAGGCCATAGGGGCGAAGAGAAGAGAAAGAACAATCTATTGGAAGGCCATTTCTCCTTCATCGCGAAGAATGACATAGGCGCTTCGCCGAGTTGGGCTAGCTATGCAAGACCAGACAATAGATCCTGAACTGATTAAGAAAAGGATGAGCCTGAACTATCAGTATGATAGCGCCAATCCTGCGAACGAGCGCCTCGATTGTGTGCGTTCATTGATTTCCGCTCTTGCAGACCAGCAATTGAGCATGTCTGAGTTCCTCCAGAGTGCTGTCGATGTGATCCGAGACAGTTTTTGGGTCAAGGAGGTCACCCTGGGTTTGAGGAGCCGATCTGACGGGCTGTACAGATATGAGGTCATGGCCGGCTTGAGTGACGTTTCATGGGAAGCTCACAAGCAACTCGCCTATACTCTTGAACAGTGTGAAGATCCAGAACTCTACACGTTCGCACAGATAAGTAGCCTAACAAGGTTGTTTCTCGTCGAGGACAATCCCTACGGCAAAGACGAGGAGAGCACCTTCAACAGGGAGTTGATGTTGCAGTCTTCGCGCAAATCTCTGGACGGAACGATAGAGGGTGACTATATCGATGTGAGAATTCTCGGCAAGGGTGGCGCGCTTCTTGGATGGATCGAACTCTCAGGTACAGCCGACGGCAAGTTTCTGGATGTTCATACCATCAAGTGCCTGGAACTCCTGGCATCGGTCTTAGGCATCGCGCTCACATTTTCTGAAACGCAATAGGACGCTCCCTTCTTGAGAAAAGGCCATAGGGGCGGAAGGGTATCAGAGCGGCGGGTGGAAGGATAACTTCTGGGAAAAGAAAGAGGCTCTTGGGTCAGGTTCACGGGTGGATAATCGTAATCGTTGGAGTGACCATGACCCTTCTGGGACTGCTTTCCATATTTTACCCGTCCTTGGAATGGGGGGAGATACTGTTCCTGGCAATGTACCTGATAGGCATGGTCCTGGTCTATTCTGGTGCCGTAATCGTATGCAGGTTCAGAAAGAAGAAAGAGGTTTGAGTCGGTTTTCCGGTTGCCTCCCAAAGACGCCATAAAACGGGTATCATGTACCTAAATCGTCCGAGCCAGTCACCCGGGTTCAAATCCCGGTGGGAGCACCTTTTTGACTCGACGATGTTATAATAGTCTGAAGACCAGTATCCCTCGTGACTGGCGAGGCGAAAGGTAAGACAGCGACGATACCACAACGGCAGGTCCAGTTCTACCTACCCGACATCGCGACTGCTACCGGGTGGAGACTCTGTTGTCTTTTAAACCCAGGAGCTATTGGTGTTTCATGATCAAAATCGGAGTCATTGGGACATCAAAAAAGGAAAACGAACGTCGGGTGCCAATACATCCAGACCACTTGAAGCGTCTGCCTGAAAACATACGCCGCCAACTCGTATTCGAGCGAGGCTACGGTGAGCCCTTTCACATGACGGATGATGAAATTGCTGAACTATCCAGCGGCAGCACAATGCAGCGGGATCGATTATTATCAGAAGTCGGAAATGTGATCATTACCAAGCCTGTTGCATCAGACCTTGAGACCCTGAAGGAGGGTGGGGTCATGTGGGGATACCCACACTGTGTTCAACAACGCCCCATCACCCAATTGGCAATCGATCGAAAGCTCACACTTATTGCCTTTGAAAAGATGTTTGTCTGGGGGCCTAAAGGGGAAATCGGGCGTCACACATTTTACAAGAATAATGAACTCGCGGGCTACAGCGCAATAATACATGCTCTGCAGTTGAGGGGGATTGACGGCCACTATGGAAACCAGCGGAAAGTCCTTATCTTTAGTTTTGGAGCCGTCAGCAGAGGAGCTATCTACGCCCTCAAGGCCCGAGGATTTAGGGATGTTACCATTTGTATTCAAAGGCCTGACCATGAGGTTAGAGAAGAGGTCTTGGACTGCCACTATATTCGAATTGAAGATGGTATAGACAACGAAGCCAGATTGATGGCCGTTGAACATAACGGAAGCAGGAAACCCTTTAAGGAGTTCATCAGCGAGGCAGACATAATCGTTAACGGAAGCTTTCAAGATCCAGAATCTCCATATATGTTTGTCACCTCCGAAGAAATCTCTTATCTCAAGCCAAACAGCCTTATCATTGATGTCAGTTGCGATGAAGGCATGGGATTTTCCTTTGCAAAACCAACAACATTCAACGAGCCAATGTTTAAGGTAGGCAGTGTGGACTACTATGGTGTAGATCATACACCATCTTACTTGTGGGAGAGTGCATCTCGCTCAATATCAGCGGCCCTCATCGTGTACTTAGAAACGGTTCTTGAGGGCCCTGAGAGTTGGAGCAAGAATGAAACCATTCGGCGTGCCGTGGTAATTGATAAGGGAGTGATTCAACATTCTCAGATATTATCATTCCAAAATCGACAAGCCGATTATCCTCACGAATCATGACCTTGTTGCTGAACCCTCAGTGGTCGATCCCCCCTGAGCCCTAAGTAGGGTAGATCCACAATCGCTGTCCAGTGACGCTCAATATGGCGCCATCTGAGCGTCCAAATCCCGGTGGGAGCACACTCGTGAGAAAAGGCCATAAACAAGAAGAAAGGGGTTTAGCTCCGATTTCAATCCGGCCTGATTGACTCCGCGACCCGCATGACTGGCCTTCCGGTTGGGTTATCAAGCATGATAACCTGATGGGAACTGCCTTAAGTGCTGGTATGCCTCAATCCTAATGAGCTCCATGGACGCTGAACAGAAGAGAAGGGCCGTGTCCAGGCTTCTCGCTGACGATTACTCGCAGAAGATACTCGTAAGGACCTATAACATCCCAATGTCTGCCCAGAAGCTGAGCAGGGTCTGTAGGATACCGATCGCGGCATGTTACAGGCGCATACACGATCTCGAGACGGTAGGCTTGATAGGGATAGAGGATGAGATGGAGGTCTACAAGGGCAGGAGGGTCCGTATGTACAAATGTAGGCTCCGCTCGGCTATGATCAAGTTCACGAACGGGCGCTTCGCCGTTAGATACGATACAGAAGAGAACGGTGGCGGGAAGAGTCCCGACCCAGGGGATGCGGTCGTTCAAGTGGAAGCCGGCTAGGTCACTCGCCTCGGCTGAAGCTCCCGCCTATCCAGTTCGTTGTTCACCACTGTGAGGCAGTGGTCAGCGTGATAGCTTATCGGGCCCAGGGAGATCTTCTTGGGCTCGTACGACATCAGTACCTTCTCTTCTTCTTCGTTCAGGTCCTGGTCGTCCCCAAGCACGAACGTGTTGTCTTCTCCGAACGAGCAGTCCCTGATATCCTCCCCGTCCTCCTTGAGGTAGTGCATCTGCGACTCCTTCGATATGTTCGACAGCACCTCGGAATAACTCCTCTCGGAGACGTAGATGCCAGGGGAGGTCTTCTTCTCTCCGCCTGGCTTCTGCAGGAGGGCGTTCCTTATCAGCGCGGCAGTGCTCCTCTCGTCAGGGTTGAGGTACTTCACCTCCGATCCTACTATCCTAACGGTTTTCGGGGGATTCGGATCGCCCAGAAGCAGCATTGTAATCTCAACGTCCCTCCGGATGTCATGCGATATGAAGAATGAGGAATTGACGCACCTCAGCAGTATGTCGAGCCTGCCAGTTGAACCGCAGAGGTCATCCAGCTTGAAGTCCGCAGACGTGATGGCTCTGTGCCCCAGAACGACGAAACGCCTCACGCTCTCACCCTCCCTTCGTCATGTCGAAATCCTTGAACTGTTTCATAAGTTGCCGCCTCATCTTCCTGTTGCCCATAAACCCCTTCATCGCCTTCAGGGACGCATCGTACTGCTTGAGCAACTCGCGTACTTGTTTTGTGGTGGTCCCACTGCCACGCGCGATCCTCGTCACCCTTGACGACTTAATCATTTTAGGGTTCCCGAGCTCCTCCTCGTTCATGGAATCCATTATCACTTTGAACCTCGCAAGTCGTTCCTGGGTCATCTCGACATCCTGGTCGGTCATTTTGTCAGCCAGACCTGGGAGCATCGATGCCAGCTTCTTAAAAGGACCCATCCCCTGGAGCATCTCCATCTGATCATACATATCCCTAAGGGTGAACTTTCCCGACATGAGCTTCCTGGCAGTCTCCTCCGCCTTCCTCTCATCCATGACCTCGCTTGCTGCTTCGATCAGCGATTTGATGTCACCCATGCCTAGGAGGCGGCTGATGAACCGGTCAGGGTCGAACTTCTCCAGATCCTCTAGGTGTTCCCCAACCCCGATGTAGCAGATCGACGCACCCGTCTCCGCCACAGCGCTCAAGGCGCCTCCCCCTTTCGCAGTCCCATCCATCTTGGTCAGAATTACTCCCGTGAGGCCAACCGCCTCGTGGAATGCCTTTGCCTGGGGACCTGCTTGCTGTCCGGTCTGTGCGTCCAGGACCAGGAGTTTGTGCTCCGCATCGACGGCCTTCGCGATACTCTTGATCTCCTTGGTCAAGTCCTCTTCGAGGGCATGCCTGCCTGATGTGTCGAATATTATCACATCGTATCCCTTGAACTCCTTCATGGCCGCTTTCGCTATCGATGTCGCATTCTTCGCGTCGGGATCGCCGAATACCGGCACGTTGACCATCTTCCCTATCTGTTTCAGCTGGTCGTACGCCGCGGGTCTATGGACATCCCCTGCAACCAGACCGACCTTCATGCCTCTCTTGTGGAGGTCCTTAGCCAGCTTTCCAGCGGTCGTGGTCTTGCCTTGACCGTACAGACCAACGAGTAGTATGCGCTGGGGCTTCGCGGGAATCTCCTTCGCTGTTCCAAGAATGCCCACGAGTTCTTCGTAGATGATCCTGATGACATGCTCCCTCGAACTCATTCCAGGTGGTGGTTTATCCGTGAGAGCCCTCTGCTCCAGCTTCTGCGTCATAGAAAGGACGAGTTTCACGTTGACGTCCGCTTGAAGGAGGGCTCGTTGCACGTCCTTGACGACCTCTTTCACGAGAACCTGATCCACGTGCGACGCGTTCGCTATCTTCTTCATCGCGTCCTTGAGGGACTTACCTAGGCTCTCCAGCACCATGTATCCAGTCTCGGACCGCCTAAGCAGAGGCGTTGGATAAATAGCTTATGCACCTAGATACATCGACAAAAAAAGGGAAGGGAAGGGCTAGCCTTGTCAGAAGGGATGGGATGCACTCTAACAACTAGCCCAAAATTTCCCGAGTGTTATATTGGTGGTGCACTATTTAAAACTGTCGAAATCCCATTATAAATAACTTCCACAGGAAGCCTACCTTTCAGGTCGCTATCCAGTGTGCCACGCTGAGGGTAGTCAGTAACCGCGGGGCATACCTGTGTTTCATCTGTTGCAGCTGCAACTCACAAGTAACCCGATTTCTGCAGAACCATTATGTCCTCAGTGCTGAGCTTCTCACCGTTCTTGAAACGATCGAAAATCTCCTCAGCCTCCTTCTTGACCACGCTGTCGTCCTTCTCGCGCTTCGCGCGCCTGGACTTGTCCCGGATGCCAGTGATCAGCTTGTCGAAATCGTGGACCAGTCTTATGTGTTCTATGTGCTCATGGTGTTCTTCGTCAGCCGCAAGCTTCGCTTCGATGAATTTCTCCTGAGCCTGGTCCGCCTCCTTCCTGAGAGCGTCCGCCTCGTCGTAGAGTTTCAACATCGCGTCATGCTCGGCCTGTGCTTTCTCCGCCACCTCAGCGACCTGCGCATGGAATTGCTCGGCCTGGTCCTTCGCCTCGCGGGCCTCCTGCTCAGCCACGCGAACCTCCGTGAACTGCTCGATCTCCTTCTCCATCGCCTGCAATTGTCCAGATAGATGCGACATTTGCTCGACGAGACTCCGCTCCTTCTCTGGGGTTAGAACAGAGGTCATGTGTGTCTTCTCGAGCGCTCTCAACTCGGCCCTTATGCGCCGGACAGGGACGCCGTCCTTCGGCATCTTCTCCCTTCTTAGTCCCTGTACTTTGTCGCTGAAATCGTTGAACTTCTCGTTCCACTCGTCCCTCTTGGCCTTGACCTCGCGCACCTCGGAGTTGAGCTTGTCGCGGTTCTCGCGTCTTGCGTTGGCCTCGTCTATGAGCTTCCTGACATGAGAGTTTAACTCATCCCTCTTGTCCGCCCACTGACGGGTCTTCTCGTTGAGATCGTCCCTCTGGCGCCTATGCCTCTCGGCCTCGGCATTTTGGCGAGAACGCTTCTCTTCGAGCTCTTCAACCATCTCAGTCATGGCACCAACGCCCTCAGAACAGAAAGTCTGGACGCGACAGGGACAATAATGGGTCATATTTATATCACTTTCTGTGGTTGAGAGGTCGGTAGGGTGCTTGAGGGCGTCAAAGGTGTGATGTATCGCACAGATGACCGTGAGTATCTGGGTCGATCGGTTTGTGTAAGAACCAGCTATGATAATGTCAGCAATGCGTCTATATCACCTAATCTATATGAATGTAGCAACTGGTCCATGGGTGCTTCGTATGAACGAGAGGGATTTGAAACTAGCCGAGGATGTCGGCTCCCATATTCAACCGAACGGTTCGCCGGCGGTCTACATCCTGACGACGAAGTACACTAATCTGGTACGAACCAACCTGGTACTCCTGAAGGCGTTCCTCGATATGAAGATGACGAGGGGCATGATGATCACTATCGACAGGCCTCATCAGTACATATCTCATCTCCTTCAGCTGCACGGTATCGACCAGGCTAGACTAGTGTTCATCGACGCGATATCCAATCATGCGGTCCGATACCAAGGCCGCTCCAAATGCAGAGGCTTTCCAGAGCGGCCCGTTCTACATCGAGACGCTCCCGGATTTCATTATCAGCTGTGACGGACGCGACCCGGAGAGCAAGGTAGACATGTCGATTACAGAATTCGTATTGATGGACAACGTATCCACACTCCTCACATACAACTCGATGGAAAACGTGAAGACCTTCTTCTCGAGGTATGTGGGAGTGCTGTGACAAGAGATTGGGACAGTTCAGCAGGGGAGCCTATAGCGGATGGGGGGCTTGGGAAGCTCACCACGGAAGTAGGGAATCGCCCGTGATTCTATGCACTGGAGAGCCGGAGAACTGCCATTTGAACTGTGGGCACGATGGAGATTTTCACAACCCGGGCATTACGCCTCGCGCCCATAAGGGTGGATGATTGAGAATCGGTCGAGAATGTAGACCTGAGAGAAGGCCTTAAGCCATCGAAGGCGATTCGGGGACGGTCGAGGGAAATGGCGATGAAGTGTCTTGTCTGTCAGAGTGAGAGCCCTGAAGGAAAGAAGTACTGTGCTGAATGCGGTGCGGAGCTGCCTCAGCCAGAGCAGACGACGGAGGAGCAGCCAATCGTCGCCGTCTCGACAGACCCAAAGGCCGAAACGAAGAGACGAAAGTGGCTGATACCGATTCTGGCAATCGCTGTCGCAGCAATACTGATAGGTGCCGCCCACCTGGGTGTCTATTTCAGTCCAGATCACTCATGGGATGCTTCAATACGGGACCATGACGGAGATGGATACTGCGACAGCGAGGATGTGTTTCCGTATGATTTAACAGAGTGGATGGACACGGATGTGGATGGATACGGTGATAACTGCGATTGCTTCCCTGAAGATGGCGATGAGTGGCAGGACACGGATGGCGATGGCGTTGGAGACAACGCGGATGACTTCCCAACCGAACCAACGCAATGGGTAGATTCGGATAGAGATGGATACGGAGACAATTCAACTGGGGTGGGCCCGGACGCTTTCCCCGATATCCCTTGTGAATGGAATGATACTGATGGGGACGGAGTTGGCGACAATGGCGACGCATTCCCCGAGGACCCCGATGAATGGCAGGACACGGATGGCGACGGCGTCGGAGACAACTCGGACGCTTTTCCTATGGACGAGTCAAGAAGCACGCCAGTAGTCCGCCTCGTGTACGAAATAGAGTTCGACGGCTTCAGTTTCGAATGCATATACGTTGATATGCCTATAGCCTGGGATGATGTTACCTTCACCCTAACTGATTACACCAGCACAGCCGTCTGGACGACCGCAAGCAGTAGCATCCTCAGTAGCAGTCTGGACGGAACCCAGTACTTGGGAGTCCGAAGCATTGCAGGAATTGATGTTACCATTGTCGTGACGGACATAAATGGCAATGGTACCCTGGAGAAGTACGATGCCTTCGTTATCACATCTGAAGACGAATTCGAGGCAGGCGTCGCATTCCTGCTTGAGGTCATTTATGAGCCGACGAATGGAACCATGGCTACTGTGACCATCATGACACCTTCGCCTGATACGCCAACGTCGGCCCTGACGAAGTCGATAGTGAGTTCGGGTGTGAAGTTGACCTTCGCACCGATGAGTGTGGACACGCAGTGGGACGACATAACCATACTGCTGAGCGATGGAACGAACACGGTACAGTGGTCTCCCGCAACGGCGAGCTTGTCAAGTGGAGTCGCATCCATGCAGCTGTGTGGGGCCGGTACCCTGGGCAGCTTGACCGTCTACTGCAACGTAACGGACCTCGCAGGTAACGGATACGTCAACCAGGGAGACTACATCGTGCTGACCACCGGCGGTGGGTCGTTCAGCTCGGCCACGACCTACACAGTTACCATAATGTACGACCCGACGACGACTGAGGTCTGCCGCATCAACTTCATCGGATAGTAAAAGGCCATAGGGGCGGAAGAGTATCGGGAGGTTTGGCTCTAGTCATTGCCAGACGCGTGATTATCATCTGGCGAATCCAGGCAAAAACCCTCAAATACCCAATACTCCCTCTTAGTATCTTGAGGCGCGAGAGGGGGGACTCGAACCCCCAACGGCGCGAAGCCGCACGGTTTGAAAGACCGTTGCGTTTACCAAGTTCCGCCACTCTCGCGTGCTCCTACTTATTACGCGCGCCGGATAAGAACCCCTAGTGCGCCATTATCACTCCTAATAACAGAACTCATCGTTCTGCACATGAAATGCAGGTTTTCTCTTCGAGAAACCCTAGTGCGTCGTTATCACTTGCGTCGTTATCACTTTAAGAAATAATCTTCTGCGACCTGCACATGAAACACATGTTCTCTCTTCGGTGAGTGGGAAAAAGAAAGGGGTTTGCCGTTCGCACAAAACGCCTGGATTGGATCGCAAACCTGACTTACTGACCATCAAAACATGTTATCACGGGTGATTACCGAATCGACACGGCCTTTAACTACTCAGACCAATAGCTAATTGAGTGGCACTAACCACGAGGACAATCGTGAGTGCAGAGGGCCCCTGGCAATGATCGAGAAGAAGGTCAACAAGAGATCGTCGATATTCGACACGCTCCGCTCGAAGTCGATGGCCGAGTCTGAGATGATCACCATTCGTGAAGAGACGAAGTCGTTGGTGAGAATTCTAAAGGCAAAGCCGAAGGCAATCAGCCACATGTCTGAGGTCCTAGTGAACGATTCGGTCAGCAAGGACGACCTCAAGATAACCGCGGCCGTGGTCAAGAGTGTGACCTCAGGTCCAGGACGCCCAAAAGCCCCTCAAACTCTCAATGCGGACCGCACGTCAAAGCCAGTCAGAGCGTTCTCATGCCTTGCATGCGGAGCGCGGATACCGATGGATAGCGACACATGCCCACGATGCCGCGCGAAATACATCCTCGGCCTGCTCCCTGATGCAATTGCAGAGCTCGAGAGGGTAGAGTCGACAGCCACTGCGGGCAGCGGTTACGGAGACGATGATGGAGATGACCTGGGCTTCGACGAGTTCCCGATAATCCATTTCGACGCAGCAGATGGAATCATAAACTATCTCGAGCACACAGAAGGTGAATCCGATTTCGTCCTTGAATGTAGCAATTGCGGCACGCTAATCCAACTGGACATCAACCGTTGTCCCTTATGCGGCAATCCGCTCGATGTTTCCGATGCAGGTGTTCTCAGCCTCATACGGGGCAGCGATTTCGACGATGAGTGTATATCTGAACTCGAATGTCCTCAGTGTGGAGAGCGCGTCACCCTGGGCGACGGTCGTTGCCCTGCTTGTGATTCCACCATAGTGGACCTTGCGCCAGGGAGCCCTGGCGGGAAGGTGATACCACTAATAAACACGGAGAACGTGGTCTTCATACACATCGACCTCGAGACTGGGGATCTGAACTATCTCCAGAGACACCTCAATAAGGTGGCGATCGAACACATGTCCATTCAATTGGATGGGATTGGGAACGATGGATTCAATGAGGATTGGCAGAGTCTGTCCAGGATCTAGGGGGTGCTGGAGATGGACCCTTTCGACATGTTCAACCTGGTGCTCGACAAGCATACGTCCAGGATACTCGACCTCACAAGTGACCGGACGTTCAACGCTGGTGAGTTGAGCGAGCTCGTCGGGATTCCCCTCGCGGCATGCTACAGACGAATCCGCGTGCTTAAAGAGGCTGGCCTCCTTAAGGAGGATTCGAAGGTCCAGTCCGAAGGGGGGAAGTCTGTATCAGCCTACAAATCCACGATGGACAGTGCCGAGGTCGTCCTTGAGGATGGTCGTCTAAGCATTCAGATGAGCGTGGAAGGGAAGAACGCCCAGGACGAAATAGACTTCTCGACCGAGGCATCCATGCTCTGGTGGCAGCCGTCCAGCAAGAAGACCGAATGAACCTTGTGGTCGCCCTATCAGCCCGCCTTCTCGAGGTTGTCCGCTCTCCTTTTGAACATCCTCGCCTCACTCTCGTGAAGACGGCTCTTCTCAAGGAACCTGGCAGCCCGCGACCTGAACTTGGCGGCATTTCCAGTCTGAAGGGATGCCCCATGCTCCTTCTTACTGGCGATCGCCTCCTGTTTTGCTGCCTTGCGCTCGTAAGCGGCGATCTTGTTCTGGAGGGCCCCCGGGTTGAGGTCCGATTTATCTTCTGAAACGCCTGCCAACTCGCCCTCGTATTCCTTTATGCTGGTCCTGTACACCTTGGCTTTCGCCAGTCTCTCCTCTGATTTCTCTCTGAGTGTCACGGCTCTTGAGAAGTGCTTCTGTGCCTTCGCCTGGTTGGCTTTGTACTTGTGATACAGTTTGGCCGCCTTGTGGCTATGTTCGTGAGCCTTCTTCCTGAGGATGGCGACATCTTGATACGCCTCGGCCTGGGCTCTGCTTGTTCTTGCAGCCTTTATCTGTTCCTCCTTCTCCTCGTCGGTCTCTTCCTTTGGAGGCTTCTCTTGAGCTTTCGCTAGCTTCTTGGTTTCAGGGTCCTTGACCTTCTGTGCGGTCGCATCATCACTCTTGGGCTCTGTCACGGGTCGTGACCGCTTCGTCAGGAAGTCGTCCATATCGTCACTGCTCTTCTGGAAATCCTTATTCATGAGAGACCATTCCTCCTCCGAGACGGGCCGAATATGCCCTCGAATCGTAAGGCTAGACTCAAGACATACAATCACTATCGTTCGTCATAAGGCTTTTCATCCGGGGAACGAGGAAGGGACAAGGATGATTAGGGGGAATCTCATGATTTTCACCGAGGCGAGTCCGAGGGTTGGATGGGATAAGATATATATCGGCTCATGTGTTGAGTGTCCATCGGGAGGGGTTCCCACGGTAAAGGCATGCATATTAGTCAACTGCAAGTTGCTTAAGATGAGAAAGGTGCTAGACGTCGCCAAGCGAGAGCCAGGAGTGAAAACCGCGTTTTCTGTTCACGGAAGATGGGACATTGCGGTCCAAACGGAGGATCTCAAGTTGAGCGATATCGCCGATATCGGCATGCACATCTACAAGACTGAGGGTGTTGAGATCGTCGAGACCCTGATAGAGTTCCCAGACGTCAAGTGGGGTGGTTGAGAATGGTCAAAGCAGTCGTCCTGATCATGCTGGAGCCGAAAACTTTCGAGGATGCGAAGAAGATAATCCGCATCCCAGGGGTCAAGGATGGTTTCCTGGTGTTTGGACACTACGACTTCGCCGCGTTTGTGGATGTGCCCAGTCTCGACAAGGTCACTCAGATATCTGAGAAGATCCAGAGGCTCAAGTTCGTCCGGTTCGTCGAGACGCTAATCGAGAGATAAGCGGGCTAGTCGGCCTCGAAACCCCTTACATTTCTTATGGCATCCAGGTTGTATCTGGTGGAACCGGGCCTGGTGTCTGGCCTCTTCGCTTGTTTCCGGCGCGATTTTTCGCAGAAAGGCGTGGCTCTTCTCTCGTCTTTCTTAAGCTTCGTTGGTTAATCATTTATATGTGAAGTATAATCCAGACCGGAACTGAGTCGGGGAGAGCATCATGGTAGACATAACATTGGTTATCCCGATAGCCGGAATCGTCGGGTTGGCATTCGCAGGGTATCTGACCTGGTATGTTTTCAAAAAGGATCTCGGAACTCCCGAGATGCAGGAGATAGGAGACGCCATCAGAGAGGGCGCGACGGCGTACCTGAAGAGGCAATACAAGACGATCAGCGTCATCAGCATACTGCTAGGCATACTGCTCGGAGTCCTGATCGAGCCTAAGCCGTATGTGGGCCTCGCCTTCCTGGTCGGGGCAGGATCGTCAGCTCTTTCGGGATACATCGGAATGTACGTCAGCGTTAGATCGAACATTCGCACAGCCGCAGCAGCGAAACGCAGCCTCAACGAGGCGCTCGTGGTATCATTCAGGGGCGGCGCGGTCTCGGGCATGGCTGTGGTGTCTCTGAGCCTCATTGGCGTCGCAGGCGTGTTCTACATACTGAACACTGGCGTCGGCCTCTCGATAGGACATTCCTTGGATGCTGCCATAGGTTTTGCCTTTGGCGCTAGCTTCGCGGCGCTCTTCGCCCAGCTAGGTGGCGGAATATACACTAAGGCGGCTGATGTGGGCGCAGACCTCGTAGGCAAGTTGGAGGCTGGCATTCCAGAGGATGACCCGAGAAACCCCGCGGTCATCGCGGACCTTGTGGGGGACAATGTCGGAGATTGCGCCGGGAGAGGCGCTGACCTATTCGAATCCACAGCTGCCGAGAACATCGGCGCGATGTTACTGGGTCTAGCTCTTTACCTGTTCTGGACAGACGGTGTGCCTGAGGCATACAGATGGGACGAGGGTGAGGCACTGGTATGGATATTCTTCCCGCTCGTCGCAAGGGCGTTCGGAATATTCGCGTCCATGGTCGGCGTGTTGGTGGTCAAGTTGAAGCGCGAGGACAAGGACCCGATGGCCGGCATCAACATCGGTTATTATGTCACCTGCATACTGGCGGCCTTCTTCTTCTACGTGGCGACCAAGGTCATGTTCGGTGACACGTACATCTATTTCTTCGGCGCGGGGTTGGTCGGCATCGCCCTGAGCATAGTGATTGTGTACATAACGCAGTACTACACATCCGGCAGCTGGAGGCCCGTGAAGGAGATAGCCAAATCGTCTACCACGGGCCCGGCGACGAACATCATCACCGGGCTATCGATTGCTCTTGAGTCGACGGCGTTACCCGTGATTGCGATAATCGTGGCGCTTCTCGCATCGTTCGGGCTCGGTCAGATGGCCGCCCCGACAGACCTTCCGGAGGGCGTCCTCTCTGACACTGACAAGCTCGTCTATGGTTTCTACGGGACTGCAGTGGCCACGATGGGCATGCTTGCTACCTGCGCGTTCATACTCGCCACGGACACGTTCGGGCCGATAACTGATAACGCGGGCGGCATAGTTGAGATGTCGAACCAGCCGGAGGAAATCAGACGTAGGACCGATAGGCTGGATGCGTGCGGCAACACCACCAAGGCCCTAACGAAAGGGTATGCGATGGGGAGTGCCGCTCTGGCCGCATTCCTTCTGTTCGGAGCATATTTCGAGAGGGTAGCACTCGCGAGGGACGTGGATTTGAGCGAGGCATTCAAGGTGGACATCGCCCAGCCTGATGTGTTCGTCGGAGCCCTGGTAGGAGCGATGTTGGTGTTCCTGTTCGCCTCGTTGGCAATCAGGGCAGTCGGAAAGGCTGCGCACAAGATGATTAACGAGGTCAGGAGACAGTTCAAGGAGATCCCGGGCATAATGGAGAGGACGGCGAAGCCCGACTATGCGAAATGTGTGGACATCGCCACCAAGGGCGCCCTGAGGGCGATGGTGCTGCCTGGCATACTGCCAGTGCTAGTCCCCGTTACGTTCGGCGTACTGATGCGCTTCGCAGGCTATGACGCGCCCCAGGCCGTCGGAGCACTGCTGATTGTCGGCACGATAACCGGGATAATGATGGCGAACATGTTCAACAACGGCGGAGGTGCTTGGGATAACGGCAAGAAGTACGTCGAAATGGGCAACTACGGTGGAAAGGGCACGCTAGCTCATGCAGCCGCAGTCGTGGGCGACACGGTGGGCGACCCGCTGAAAGACACCGCCGGACCGTCGATCCATGTCTTAGTGAAGCTGGTGGCGACCGCCACTCTGGTGTTCGTCGGACTGTTCGTAGCCGGAGGCTGATGGGGAGAGGCTGCCATCGGCAAACAATATATACGACCACAAGCATCGAGTGGACCGCGGACTATTGGATCAGAGGACTGTCTGAATGTACGTGATCGCATCGAAAGAGGATTTAATCAGGATACCCCCGGACCTTCTCGGAGAGGATTTCGAAAAGCTTGCTGAGAGGCTCACGCAGGAATCCTTTCAGAACAAGGTGGACGAAGACGGTAGCTATGCCGTTCTAGTCAAAGATATAGAGCCCGTCGGGGAAGGACGGATAATCCATGGCGACGGGGCGGTTTATCAGAAGGTCAAGTTCGACGCTCTGATGTTCCGACCCATACTGCATGAGATCGTTGAGGGCACCGTCTGCGAGATACTCAAATTCGGGGCGTTCGTACGCTTCGGCCCATTGGACGGTCTGCTCCACATAAGCCAGATAATGGACGACAGGATCGATGTCGATGTTGACGGCCGCAGGCTCTTGGGGAAGGACACCAAGAGGGAGCTCAGGGTCGGCGACGGCGTCCGCGCAAGAGTGGTTTCGCTGAGCATCAACGAGCGTAGCCCGAGGGAGAGCAAGATAGGTCTGACCATGAGACAGCCAGGACTCGGCAAGCTGGAGTGGCTTGAAGAGGACCGGCAGAAGAAGGGTGAGAAGAAATGAAGGTTGAGAGAGCCTGTAAAAGCTGTAACTCCATGACCGAGGAGGACAAGTGTCCCCTCTGTGGAGGCGATACCTCTAAGGAGTGGCAGGGCTACGTGGTGATCCTGGACCACACCAAGTCCGAGATAGCCAGGAGGTTGGGCATCAATGTCAACGGAAAGTTCGCCCTCCGAGTTCGGTGATGACTTCCCAAAGCACGACCTTCGCCTTCCTGAGGAACTCCGAGAAGAACTCTCTAGGGAGATAGGCGAGATAGTGCCGGACGAGACTCTCAGGGACCGCCTGAAGGGCTGCCAAAGGGTCGTGTCCGTGGGCGATGTCGTCACGATGACACTCCTTCAGAGGAACATCGAGCCAGATGTGGCGGTGTTCGATTACAAGACCCAGCGATTAGAAGACCGGAACGCGAAGGAGAAGATCGCCGGGATGAGCGGCGACCTCATCAAGGTGCAGAACCCGCAGGGTATGATAACCAGGGAGCTATGGCGGGTGATGAGGGACGCCGTGCAAGGCCAGGGCAGGGTGAAGATCGAGGTGGCGGGCGAGGAAGACCTCGCTGCGCTCGTCGCGATCGCCTGTTCGCAGGACGGGACGTGCGTGATATACGGCCTCCCGGGGCGCGGGCTCATGCTCGTTCCTGTGGACGACACCACGCGAGCGTTCGCAACAAGCGCCATAAGGCGCATGAAACGGTGAGACGATGGAAATTGAGATAGTCTCTAAGAACGAGAATAAGCTGCTTGAAAGGATAGAGGTCATGTTCAAGGCGACCCACATGAAGGAAGGAACGCCGCAGCGGGACGCAGTCAGGGACAAGATCGCATCGCTGCTCAATGTGTCCAAGGACAGGGTCGTCATTGACTCGATGAAGAGCGAATTCGGCAGAATGGAGACGGTCGGCTATGCCAAGGCGTATGAGTCTAAGGAAGCCGCGATGAAATTTGAGCGGAAGCACATCCTCATCAGGAATAGGCTCAAGGAGAAGACTGCTCCAGTGAAGAAGGGTGCTCCCCCTGCTCCAGCGGCGGCCGAAGCCGCGGTCGCTGAGAAGGAGTAGATAGCTATCGGGTATGGATGGTGACGATTCATGGCTGCTGACAAGGGCAAACAAGCAAAGACGAAGGTTCTGAGGAAGGCGAAGAAGGATTACTACAAGCTCGAGGGTGATAAGCTCACCAGGACGAAGAAGCACTGTCCGAAGTGTGGCCCTGGAGTGTTCATGGCCGAGCACAAGGACCGGACGTCCTGCGGGAAGTGTGGTTATACAGAGTTCGTGAAAGGCAAGTGAACCCGCGTATTCACTTGAAGAACTTCTTCACACGCTTCCGGCTGAGATATGCCAGTATGAATATGTTCAACAGTATCGTCCAGACTGGGGCTCCGGGGTCGGCCCTGACTGGGATTAGGATCATGCTTATCACGGCGATAAGAATCGCGAATATCGCCACCTTACGACCTCTCCTTCGAGCCCATTCATGACCGTTGACATATCCTCTCGCCAGATGGAACGACAATATCGCGATGGCAAAGAATATGATGCCGATGATGGTGAATATCGCGGGGAGGCTTGGAATAAGGTTCTCATCGACGAACGATGACAGATACTCTTTCCCCTCCGGGGTTGTGGCAATCGATGCGACGAAGAAGAAAGTGATCGCCACGAAGAGGAGTCGAATCCCGGAAAGCGTCTGCAGGATCGCGAAGACGATCACACCGAAGGGCCTCTTCCGCGTCTTAGAGCGCTTCGCGTTCATCCAGGATGCCTCTTTCAGCTCGAGAGGCATCATCCTATTTGTGTTCTGCGCTGGGATTCATCTGCCAGAAATGTTAATAGTGGCTGCGGGCTACGGGCGAATCAGGCAGCTCATCCCCCCGGCTAGGAGTTGATTAACATCGAAGCGTGGTTTCTGCTCTCGTCCTCTGTAGTCCTGCTCTGGGGTGTGAGCGGCATATTCGCCAAGTACAGTACGGGCAGACTCGGTGTTGCGCGAGTCGTCCTTCTCATCGCCGCCGTCGAAGGCCCTATGTACATCGCCGCCTTCATACTCCTGAGGGAGCCACACGACTTCAGCCTCTACGAGGTTCTTCTAGCTACCGGATCGTGTATGATGGGCATTTTCGGGTATATCTGCTTCTTCGAGTCGATTCTGCAGGGGCAGGTGGCGATAGCCGGAACGATCTCCGCAGGATATCCTGCGCTTACGGTGATAGGTGCGGTGCTGTTCCTTTCTGAGTCGCTGACGGCGATGCAGGGTTTCGGGGTTGTGATGATCATCGTTGGGGTGCTTGTCCTCTCGTACGAACCGAACCCGGATGCGACGAATGCCATAAGCCGACGGTCACTGACGTTCGCCGGGCTCGCATTCTTCGCTTGGGGTCTATGGAGCTTCTCGTCGAAGGTTGCGATCGACATGATTGGCCCAGGTAACCTCTTCGGATTCTACATCATATCAGCGTTCACAGCACCATTGATGTATGCGTTCTTCAGGGCTAGGTGGCGCGGGGAAGATGCGCCCACTAACCCTTCGAAGACCGCATGGTCCTTCGGGGTGGTCTTCCTGGCGTTGAATGTCCTCGGTGCTTTCGCATACTCGTACGCGTTGGATAGCGGTTTTGCCTCTTTGGTCGTCCCGATATCGAGCGCATATCCGATAGTGACTGTGGTTCTCGCCATGGCAATACTCAAGGAACATGTGAATGTCGGCCAGGTGATTGCGTTGGTGGGAGTCGTCGCAGGCCTTGTCATGATAGGCATCACAGTGTGACGGAGCACTACTCATGCCGGGTCGAGAGAGAGAGTCGCACATGCGGGATGAGAGAAGGTAGATATACGGACACCGCTTTCCAGCAGCCTGGGCCCGTAGTGTAGCTTGGATATCACAGGGGCCTCCGGACCGCCGAGAACGCGGAGGGAAAGCCCCGAACTCGGGTTCGAAAGGCGAACGGTCCTCCGTTCCCCGAACATCCCGACGGGCCCGCCTCTCGCTTACATTATCTTATTATATCCAGGCCAGCGTTTCTGACTCGATGCATCTGACTAGGGATGAGGAGAGCGTGCTGGCCGGCGAGGAGGGCGGAGGCAGACAGAAAGCGATGGAACTCCTCGTCGCGCTGGGCGATATTTTCGGCGCGGAACGTCTGATTCCGGTGAAATCCGCCCAGGTGTCAGGGGCATCGTTCAAGACGATAGGTGATGCAGGCATACGATGGCTCGAGGGTATGTCCGAAGGGACGCGCGCCTCCGTGCCGTCGATGGTGAATCCTCTCGGGCTCGACATACGACGGTGGCGATCCATGGGCATCTCCGACGAGTTCCACGGCAAGCAGGCGAGGATAGTCGCAGCATACATGTCCATGGGGCTCCGCCCGGTCTATTCGTGTACGCCGTACCTTGCAGGTTACCGACCTCGACGAGGCCAGCATCTAGCATGGGCGGAATCGTCGGCGACCGTGTTCGCGAATTCATACATAGGAGCCCGCACCAATCGAGAGGGGGGGCCGTCCGCCCTGGCATCAGCGATAATCGGGAAATCTCCGGAGTACGGCCTACATCTTGACGAGAACAGGTTCCCGAAGGTCGAGGTGAACCTCCCTTCAATACCAGAAGGTCTTGTCCCGCTCGCGGGGTACCTCGCAGGAAAGGCCGCGGGGAACAGGATACCGCTCATAACTGGTCAGGCCCTTGCGGAGGATGAGCACAAATCGTTCGGTGCAGCCGTGGCTGCGACAGGAGCTGTATCGATGTACGTGTCGGACCGCACTGCCGGGCACCGAAAGGCCAGCGACATCGACCGCTCCATGATAGAGGAGAGGGTGACGATATCATCTCATGAGCTGAAGCGGTGTGCCGAGGAACTGTCAGGAGGCGATGAATGGGACCTCGTGGCAATCGGCTGTCCACATAGCTCGACTCGCGAACTCGCACACATGGCGAAGAGGCTGAAGAACCGCAGGCCGAAAAAGGATTGTGATGTATGGTTCTGCACCTCAAGGAGGGTCCATTCGAGCTGTCCGCAGCACGTTGCGACCCTCAGGAGGTTCGGAAATGTCCTATGCGACACATGTATGGTCGTGGCTCCGATCGAGGAGATGTACGAGCGGACTGCGACGAACTCGGGCAAAGCAATGGTCTATCTTCCGACCCTTGGAAAGCAGAAGGCGTCCTTCCGAACGACGGATCAGCTGATGGAGGCGATATCACGATAATTCATGGGAGAAGGATACGTGCTGGCAGGGCGACGGGAACGGCGCTCGCATGCGAGACACCATTGTCGTTCCTAGGAGGAGTCGACACATCGAACGGCGTTGTCCTGGACCCGGAGTCCCCGCTCATCGGTGAATCCGTGCGGGGAAGAATCCTCGCCTTCCCGTTCGGAATAGGAAGTACTGTCGGTTCGTACGCGATGTATCAGCTCAAGCTGAACAAGGTTGCTCCGAGAGCAATCATAAACCAGTCGGCAGAGCCCATAGTCGCCACGGGCGCCATCATGTCGGAGATCCCGATGGTGGACAATATCGACATATCGCTTATCGCCACAGGTGACAGGGTTGCGGTCAACGCTGCCGACGGGACCGTCGAATTGCGCGACGTGACAGAACGACATGTCGTGACCAGCATACTCCGGAACAGGGGCAGGATACTGATACTCAAGCGAAGCGACAAGGTGGGATCATATCGAGGCTCCTGGGCGGGCGTGTCGGGCTTCGTCGAGAAAGCCGAGACCTACGAGGAGGCGGCGAGGAGAGAGATTGTCGAGGAGACCGGCCTTGGGAAGGTTCGTTTTTCGAAAATGATCCCCTCAAGGAGCTTCAGAGACGACGACAGCGTCTGGACGATCCATCCTTTCCTGTTCGATGTCAGCTCCCGAGAAGTGGACATCGACTGGGAACACGACGCGTATGCATGGATCGTGCCGGACGAATTAGAGGAGTATCCTTCGGTGCCTGGACTTCACGCGGTGATCAAGAATCTACTGGAGCCGACTAACCTGTGAAGGTATGGTCGACCTCCCTCTCGAGGAGGTTGAGCTGGTGACTCTCGAGGGTCGACCGATTGACTGCTATCAGCAGGATAGACTGGTTAATCGCAACCTGGTCCCTAAGCGACTGTATCAGCCTCAGCACGGAGATGAAGTTGTTGTTGGTTATGAGGTACTCAAGCCCGTCCAGCAGGACGATGCCGCCATCGGGCTGGGATAGGAACTGCTCCAGCGACAGGCTCAACTTCTCCAGGTCCTTCGGACGTATCGCGTTGTCTCTGCCAACGTTCGACAGCCACACGATAGGGACATCCTTCAGGTTGAACTTGGAGCGTATCTTCGCAGGGTAGTTCCTCGTTATGCAGTAACCCTTAATGCCCTTCTCCAGCGTGCTTGTGAACAGATTGTAGGAGGTCTCCGGCTTATCCTCCTCGACCAGGTAGGAGAACGACCGCTCGAGTTCCCTCACAGGCGTCTCTGGAGGCTCAGGGGCTGCATCTTTCAGCGGTCTCTGAAGGGATTCGTTCGTGGAGGGTTCCTTGGGCTCACGGTGCGTGGATGCTGACGGAGAAGCTACCTGCTGGGCGGCAGACGGCGCAGTCTGAGGCGGTGCGGGTGCGGGCTCTCCCTTGTTGAAATGGTCGTAGACTCGCTTCGCATCAAGCTTCGTGATTCCCTCCACGAGGGCAAAGTCCTCCTGAATGGCAGCCTCAAGCGACTCGATCGAGTTATAGCCCGAGTCGAACAGATTGATAGCTTTGTCCATCGTGATGCCCGGAACAGACGTCAGCACGTCGAGGTTCTCCTTCATCTTCATCGATGTGATGCCGACCAGGAAGCTCTCACCAGCAACGTTCCATTCGACTATGTACTCCCCTCTCGGGCTCTCGGCGACCTCGAGCCGTCTCGCCCGGGTCTCCCGGGATATGTGTTCCCGCCACGTGTCGATCGCGCTCCCGAGCTTCCTCGAGCACTCAATCTCAATGCGTATGAATTCTTCGACCTGGAGGCTCATGTCCTTGCGCATCTGTTGTATACGCCGTATGACCTCGCGGGCGAAGCCCTCGGCCTCCAGGGCCGGAGTCGCCTCCAGGTCCAGGTACACGATGCCTTCGCTGAACTCGGCGCTGATGACATCAGGCGGGAGGGTCGACGTGAAGGAGACCATGTTCGGCAGGATCTTCACCAACTGCCCCTCGATTCCGAGCGAATACTCACCCTTGTCGATCCCCCCCTTGATGGCCTTGGCAGGCCTGTTCTTAAGAAGGACCGCTATCTTGCTAGACCACTGGCGGTAAACCTTGCCGATGGCATTTGGGTTGGGGACCACACTCAGGATCATCTCGTCCCATTCCTCGCCGGCCGGCACCATCTGGATGCTTTTCAAGTTGTTCTGGGACATCAAAGGCTCCTTCAACTGGACAAGGGCGTCGGCTACTTCGTCCGAACGAGGCCTGATGATAATCCTCCTGAGGGGCCATCTGAGGTTGATGTTCGATTCCTGTCTGATTCTCGCGACGACCTCGGATATCTCCCGAACGACGTCCATCCCCTTGTCCAGGTCTTCGTCGACCCATTTTTGGTTATAGGTCGGCCACTCGACCATGTGGACGCTCTCCTCGCGTCTATCCAGGTTGAGATGCATGGCTTCCGATATATGCGGCGTGATAGGCGCAAGCAGGGAGGAGCAGGTCGATAAGGCCTCGTGCAGCACCTTGAAGGCGACGTTCTTATCGACATCGTCCCCCTCCTTCCACAGCCGGTCCCTCACGAGTTTCACATACCACCGCGAGAGGTCGTCCACGACGAGCGAGTCTATCGCCCTGATGGCCTTGTGGAGCTCATAGACCTCCATGGCCTCTGTGACGTCTCTCTTAAGCGCCTCGAGCTTCGAGATCATCCAGAGGTCCTCCGCTCTCATAGAATCCCTTATCTGTTCGACCTTCCTGGCCATTGGGTTGAACTTGTCTATCGACATGTACAGGGCTGCGAACTTGTAGACGTTCCACAGGATGTTCAAGGTCCTGTTCGCGGCCTTGACCCCCTCTTGCTGGAACTGCACATCCTCCCAGGGGGCGTTGGCCTTCAGAAGATAGAATCTCAGAGAATCCGCCCCGAGTGTGTTGATGATACCCACAGGGTCGACAACCTTGCCCTCGCTCTTGGACATCGCCTCCCCCTGGGACGTCAGAGCCCACCCGTGCATCAGGACTGAGTTGTAGGGGGATTTTCCAAAGGCGAGCGTTCCTGTCACCAGCTGGGAGTAGAACCACCCTCGGGTCTGGTCGTGCCCCTCGGTGATCCATTCGCTCGGCCACCATTTGTCGAAGTCGTCCTTGACAGCAGGATAGCCAAGAGACGCCCATGAGGACACGCCGGCGTCGAACCAGACATCGAGGACATCAGGAACCCGCATCATGGTCTGCTGACACTTCTCGCACTTGAATGTGAGCTTGTCTATCCATGGCCTGTGGACATCCATCCCCTCGGTGTATCCGTCCGCTTCGCGCAGCTCATCTATTGAGGATACGACCCGCATGTTGCCGCACGCGCATGTCCAGATGGGGATAGGCGTCCCCCAGAACCTCTGCCTGCTTATGCACCAGTCCCGCGCGTTCACTATCCAATCGTTCTGACGGCCAGTGCCTGCCCAACCAGGGTACCACTTCACCTTGTTGTTGGCGCTCACCAGATCATCCTTGAACTCAGTAACCTTAAGGAACCACTGGTCTGTGATCCGGTAGATGATCGGTCTCTTGCACCGCCAACAGTGGCCGTATCTGTGTGTGATCAATCCCTGGTGGAACATGGCGCCATTCTCAACGAGATCGCTCATTACGACATCGTTCGCTTCCTTGACGTTCCTTCCCGCCAGATGCTCGCCCACCTCATCGGTGTAATTGCCATCCTCGCCCACAGGGGAGAATGGTTCAATGCCGAACTCGACTCCCAGCTCGAAGTCCTCTGGACCGTGTCCAGGTGCGATATGTACAATCCCGGTGCTCTCCATCGTCACGGTCTCCAGAGGGACTACCGCATGGACCCATTCACCGGCTACACTCTGCTGGTAAGGAACCAGATCGCTCAATGGATGGCTGTAATGCAGTCCCACCAGCTCGGCCCCCTTCACGGTCTCGAGCACTTTCACGTCATCGATCTTGGCAAGGTCCTTCAGCTCATCGACCTTCTCCTCGAGGATGACCAGCGTCTCCTCGGTGGTGCCCCTCCTGACACGGATGCGTGCGTATGTGAAGTCCGGGTGAACTGCCGAGGCGAGGTTCCCTGGGATCGTCCAGGGCGTGGTCGTCCAGACCAGGAGGTACTCACCAGGTCGCTCGACGAGGGGGAATTTGACGTATATGGATGGGTCCGTTTCATCCCAGTACTCGATCTCCGCCTCTGCAAGGGCCGTCTCGCATCTCGGACACCAAGGAAGCACCCTTAGGTCGACGGTAAGCAAGCCCTTATCATGCGCTTGGCGAAGGGTCCACCAGACGGATCCGATGTATGACTGGTCGACGGTCGTGTAGGGTCGGTCCCAGTCCATCCATATCCCGAGCAGCCTGAACTCCTCCGTCATCTTGGACTGGAACTTCAAGGCGAACTCGCGACACGTCTCTATGAACTTCTCCATGCCCTGCTCTTCGATCTCCTTCTTGGATTTGATGTTCAATGCTTGCTCTACCTTGACCTCGATGGGGAGTCCGTGCATGTCGTAGCCCGGCTGATCGCGGACGTTCAGGCCCTGCATCCTCCTGAAACGGATGACAGTGTCCTTCAGGACCTTGTTCCGTGCGGTCCCAATGTGGATGGAGCCCGTGGTGTACGGCGGCCCGTCTAGTATGTAATAGGCCTTCCCAGATTCCGAAGCATTCTTGACCTTATCGTAGGTCCGAGTGCGGTCCCACATCGCCCGAATATCTTTCTCTAACTGGACGGGGGAATAGTTCTCGTCCACTTGACGCATAATTAATCTTCCGTAGACCATATTGATGGCAGGTATTTTAAAGATAGTGCGACGGCAATCAGGGCAGGAAAATCCTCCATGCGCCCCTCCGGAGGACTGTCAGCCCCACACATCGAGGCAACTCTGAGCTCTGGCGGCATTCGTTGTTCTCACCCTTAAGAGGGTCGAATCGATCCTATCGACAGAGAATCCGTGTTGGTCGCACATCAGCTTCCTTACACCTTCCGCATCAACCGGTTTCCAGTCGAGCCGGTAATCGTTGTCCACCTCCGGGTCTAGGAATATCCTCCTTACTTCCTCGAAGTCCGGAGGCACTCCAGTTGTGGACCTCTCCGACATCGCTTCCAGGGAAGAATGCTCGCGTATAAGCTTGAGCGCCTTCTTCGGCCCGATTCCACGGACGCCCTCGTTGAAGTCAGTGCCGACCAGGATGCTGAGGTCTACCAGTTGCTCTCTCGTGATCGAGAGAACTTCGAGCACGTGCTCCAGCTCGACAAGCTCAGGCGTTACCGGGGTTGAACCACCAGAAGAGGTCTTCCTTCTCTTCGAGAGCGTTAGGTTCCTCACTAGGAGCGGGGTTCCGAAGAGGATAGCGTCGAAATCCTGGGAGGCGCCTGCCCAGACATCCCCTTTCCTTGCCATATGTGCCATCTGCGCCTCCCCCTCCGTGGGTGATACGACCCAGGGGATTCCCATCGACTCGAGCAGCCTCTTTGCCTCGTCGACCATCCCCCCGTCCAACCTCGATGACTGGGACGCCTTCGTCAGCGCACGCTTCATGTCGCCTGCTCTAAGGGCATCGCTCCACTCCCGTTCGGCTGTCTTCCTCGCTTGCCTTCTGCTCTCAATGGTGCGCGACTTCAGCTCAGGGGGACGGCCGTCGAACACGAAGACTGGCTTCACTCCGATATCCAGGAGAGCTACCGATCTGTAGAAAAGCCCGGACAGGTGAGATGTCACACGGCCATCACGGTCCTTGAGCGGGGTTCCGTCCGGCTGACGGATCGTCGTCAGGAACTGATAAAGCGTGTTGAAGGCGTCGATCGCCACGGCTTTGCCTGAAAGATCGCCCAAAGATATGGCCCGCCCACCGACCAGACTCGATATGTCGACGCCCATTGCAGACCTGCAAGAGGCTTTCTCATTAGATATTTCATTCGGAGAAACGCGAGGAACGACCTAGGACTGCCTATCTTCCGTCTCGATGGGCAGATAAAGCACAAAGAACGCCACCCCAAGCCACACCCCGCAGAGAATGAGGAGGAATACGTTGGCTCTGAATATCACTCCGACGACGAACAATACGACTGGCAGGACGAAAGTCACATAGAACGTCAGCGGGTGTTCGCGCAAATCGAAAGTCATAGACCTCAGCCCTTGAAAACGACTTCTGATATTAATCCTTTGACCCTGGCCGACCGTCCTTCAGCATTCTGATCGCGTCAGCCGGCCTCGGAGACTTGAACAGGTATGTACCCGCAGCCAGGATGTCCGCACCAGCCTCTGCCGCCAGAGCCCCGGTTTCCGCGTTGATGCCACCGTCGACCTCGATGGAAACGGACAATCCCCTCCTAGATAGCTCCTGCCTCGCCGCAGGTATCTTGGCCAGCACTTCAGGTATGAAAGACTGCCCCCCAAAACCAGGATTCACCGACATGACAAGCAGAAGGTCGATGTCCTCGAGGTACTCGAACGATTCTTCGATCGCCGTTGGCGGATTGACCGCCAGGCCGGCCTTGCAGCCACAGTCTCTTATCATGCCCAGTGTTTCTCGGATATCCTTCTGCTCCGCCTCCAGGTGGATCTCGATTACATCTGAACCGCTCTTGGCGAAGCTATCGATGTGGTTTTCCGGATGCGTTATCATGAGGTGCGATATGAAAGGTAGAGTGGAGCACGAGCGCAGGTCCCTGACCACCTGCGGCCCGATGGTGATGTTCGGAACGAACACTCCGTCCATGACGTCGATATGTATGTAATCCGCGCCTGCCTCGCTGATCCTCCGGACATCGTCTCCCAGCCTTGAGAAGTCCGCAGCGAGTATCGAAGGGGCAACTTTTGGCATGCAGACAAGGAACGGGCAGGTTGCATATTATGGCTTCTGGTGAGGCCATCGGTCCCGCGAGCAAATGATTTTAACCAGGAAACATGGTTATGCCGGTCTGATGCCTGACCAAAGGCGCTCGGATCCGAAAGTGAGGCCGTGTGACATTTCTGGCTGTGAGAAGACTGCGGAGAGAGCGGTGAGCGGGAAGAAGGTCGAAAAGGCAGGGTTGGACCTGTCCTCTGACCCGACCAAGACCGCTCATCTGTGCAAGGACCATTACCGCAGCTTCAAGAAGAAGACCAAGAAGGACCGCGTTCTCGAACGGCTGGATTGGTGAGTCCTGAACAGTACCCCGCTTCAGGTTCATTGGAAAACAAGGATATACGAGGCCATGATACGAGTGCGATGCGGCCAGACGCGATACAGCTTCTATCGAGCACAGGCTCGTTCGGGCCAGTAATACTCGTGCCCATTATCCTCGCGGACCACTTCGAGGCTTCGAAGTGGATGATCGGGGTCGTTGTGGCGGCGTTTGCAGCCGCCTCCTTCCTCTCCAGCTACTTCTCTGGCCGGGCTGCGGACCTACATGGTCGGCGTACCATCCTCCTCATAGGGCTCTTCCTGAGCGGCGCCGTCACAGCCCTTCATGCGGTCACTCTGTGGAGCGATTCGTTTGTGCTGTTCGTGTCCGTGAGGGTGGCGCTCGGCCTTTGCGCAGGTATGTTCCCCGCGGCCTTGCTAGCGTATGCTTACGAGATGAAGACGAAGATGGGGAAATTTAGCTCCTGGGGTGCGGCCGGGTGGGGACTGGGCAGCCTATGCGTGGGGCTCTTCGGCACCTTGTACGAGTGGGCGTTCCTAACTTGCGCCGCCATCATCTTCGCCTCTTTCGCGATGGCCCTCATGCTCCCGTTCCCCAAGGAGAAGAGGCTCTATGTGCCGCTACTCCCCCTGAGGCTGATAAAGAGGAACGCGCCAGTCTTCACTTCGATGATGGTTAGGCATACTGGAGCGAACATGATCTGGGTCACCTATCCGCTCTTCCTCATCTCGATCGGCGCCGATGAGCTCCTAATCGGGTTGGTCTACGCAGTGAATGCATTCAGCCAGTTCCTGATAATGAACATCATAGACAGGTTCGACCCCATCACCCTTGTTGCATTCGGGGTCGGGGCGTCATCGATCACATTCTTCCTGTTCGCGCTTGCAGGTTCGTACTGGGAGATTGTTCCGATGCAGGTACTACTGGCGAGTTCCTGGGCATGCCTGTATGTGGGAAGTCTCAGATATGTGATGGACAAGAACGAAGAGAAGGCGACCGTCACAGGGCTGCTGTCGAGCAGTATAAGCATGTCAGGCATACTGGGTCCCCTACTCGGTGGATTCGCCGCGGCCGCCCTCGGATTCAGAGGCGTGATGTTCATCGCCTCCGCAATGGCGCTTGCCGCCTTCGTGATCTTCATAATCGAGCTGAGATTGTCGGGAGAGCTTTATCATATTCGAGGGTTCTCAAGGGCACCAAGATGAAGATAATCTTCCTAGGAACCGGTGGGACATATCCCTCGAAGGAGCGGAACGTCTCGTCGGTCGCTGTACAAATCGGGCGAGACGTGGTCATGTTCGACTGTGGTGAAGGGACCCAGAGACAGCTTATGCACTCGTCGGTGTCGTTCATGCGTATGAAGGCTATAATGGTGACTCATCTGCATGCGGATCACTTCCTCGGCATCCCCGGGCTTGTCCAGAGCATGAGTCTGAACGGCAGAGAGGAACCTCTCAAGATATTCGGCCCGCTAGGGACGAGCGAGGCTGTGAAGAGCATGCTCACCCTCGGCTACTTCAAGAGTCAGTTCGATGTGCAACCGGTGGATCTCGACCCCGGAGAAACGGTCGAGTTCGAAACGTTCCATGTCAAAGCATCGGAGGCGTCGCACACAGTCCCAGCCCTGATCTATGCCCTTGAGGAGCATCCGAGGCCCGGCAAGTTTGATCTCGGAAAGGCGACCGAACTCGGTGTTCCGTCTGGGCCCTTATTCAGATCGCTCCAGGAAGGGAACGCAGTCCAGACGGACAGGGGTTTGGTCGCTCCTTCGCAGGTGATAGGAGAGAAGAGGCGGGGGAGGAAGGTCGTTTACACCGGGGACACGCGTCCTTGCGAAGGCGTGCGCGCTCTTGCGACCGATGCAGATGTCCTGATCCACGACTGCACCTTCGGGTCAGAACATTCCACGACCGCGTCTGAGTTCGGCCATTCCACAGCAAAGCAGGCAGCTGAGACAGCGAAGGCCGCGAAAGTACATAGGCTGTTCCTCATCCACTTCAGCCCGAGATACGACGACCTCGGCACGCTCGAGACGGAGGCGAGAGAAATCTTTCCGAACACGACGGCCGCGAGAGATCTAGAAGTTGTCGAAGTACCCTACCGAAATGGAAGTGACCGGGAATACGGGTCGGGAGAATGAGGGTATTTCTGACCGGGCAACCAATAACGTGGTGACTGGATGGGGCAGTTGAATGAGATTCGTCGACGCTCTGAGACAGCCGACATTCGTTATTGACAGGCGATGTGGTTTTTCAGATACTGTTTTATAGCATATTTCGATTCCTGGTATGTCCAGGTTGACGACAGATGCGATTCATCGAACGCACGCTCGTTGGCCTGGGCTGCCGAAGCGACAACAGTTGTTGTTGAGGGGGAATTGAACCATGGCCTTACTAGAAGTCGAGGGGCTGAGAACTTATTTCAAAACTCAAGAGGGAACGCTGAAAGCTGTCGACGGAGTCGATTTCATCCTGGAGAAGGGTCATGCCATGGGTCTTGCTGGCGAATCCGGTTGTGGGAAGACGACTGCCGCTTTGTCTATCATGAAGCTCCTGCCAGCAAACGGTTACATAGCCGGAGGCAAGATAAACTTCATGGGCCAGGACATGGCCAGAGTGACCGGCGAGAAACTCCGTGCGATAAGGTGGCGTGACATCTCGATCGTGTTCCAAGGTGCGATGAACGCCTTGAACCCCGTCAAGCGGGTCGGAGAGCAGATCGCCGAGCCGATTCTTCTGCATGAAGATGTCGACAAGGAAGTTGCAAATAAGCGTGTGAAGGAGCTTTTCGAGCTCGTCGGCCTCAACCCCACCAGAGTCAGAGAGTATCCCCACGAGTTCAGTGGAGGCATGAGACAGAGAGTCATGATTGCGATGGCCCTCGCGTGCAAGCCGAGGCTCGTCATCGCCGACGAACCGACAACCGCGTTGGACGTCATGATTCAGGCTCAGATTCTTGATCTGATGAAGACGCTCCAGAGGGAGCTCGAGCTCGCGATGATCATCATATCTCACGACCTTTCGGTTCTTGCAGAGACCTGTGACACCCTGTGCATCATGTACGCAGGCAAGATCGTGGAACGAGCGGACTCGGTCGAAGTGTTCCGGAACCCGCAACATCCGTACACACAGGGTCTCATCGCGGCCTTCCCAAACGTCAAGGGTGAGAGGGTGATGCCAGGGGCCATAGCTGGCAATCCGCCCAACCTGATAGAACCTCAACCGGGTTGCAGGTTCGCCAAGAGATGTTCGTTCACGAAGGATATCTGTCTCAATCAGGAGCCGCCACTGGTCGAGGTGCTGCCGAACCACTATGCGGCATGTCACTTAGTCGAACCGAGGTGATCAAGATGGCCAAGGATATTATCAGCGTCAAGGATCTGCGAGTATGGTTTCAAGTGCGGAGAGGCTTCATCGAGAGCATCCTCTCAGAAGAGCAGAAGTATGTGAAAGCGGTCGACGGTGTCACCTTCACCATCAAAGAGAGGGAGATATTCTGTCTTGTGGGCGAGTCAGGCTGCGGCAAGACTACCACGGGCAAGGCCATCCTGAGACTGGTTGAACCCACCGGTGGAGAGGTGGCGTACTTCGGGCCAGGCAAAGAGGACATGATGAAGGAGATGGTCGAAGTCGCCCTCGCCAAAGATGAGATCGATGAAGACAAGGCAGAGAGGATCATGGAGAGGGGCGGGATTAACATACGTGCTCTGAGCAAGAAACGGATGAAGTCGATGAGGCAGAAGCTCCAGATCATATTCCAGGACCCCTACGAATCGCTCAACCCCAAACAGTCGATCTATGACATCGTTGCCGAGCCGCTAGTTGTCAACTCTATCGGCGCAAACGAGGCTGAAAGGGAGGAGAGGGTCACGAAGGCACTGGACGACGCAGGACTCAGGCCTCCCAAGAACTTCATGTGGAGGTATCCGCACGAAGTCTCCGGCGGTCAGAGACAGAGGGTAGGCGTCGCTGGTGCGCTGGTGCTCGACCCCGACTTTCTCGTCGCGGACGAGCCAGTGTCCATGCTGGATGTCTCGATCAGGTCAGAGATTCTGAAGCTCATGCTCGACCTCAGGGAGAGCAAAGGCCTTTCCTTCCTGTTCATTACGCACGACCTCGGCGTCGCCTATGTTTTCAGTGATAGGGTGGCCGTCATGTACCTGGGCAAGATCGTCGAGATGGGCCCGACGGAGAAGGTGATTAAGAACCCGCAGCACCCGTACACGAAGGCGCTCATATCCGTCATCCCGACCCCTGATCCCAAGGACAGAGAAGAGAAGATCATCCTAGTGGGCGAGCGCCCCGACCCGTCTGATGTGCCACCAGGTTGCAGGTTCCACCCTAGATGTCCGTCCGTCATGGACATCTGCCGGTCGGAGGAGCCGAAATCCGTATTCGTATCTCCGGGGCATTCGGTTTCCTGCCATCTGCTGATAATGCAGGGAGCTGGCAAGAGTTGAATCGGCCCCGAGCGAGGGATGGGGGCGTCCGCTTCGGTGACGTACCGACAGGTCCAAGGAACACCATCACGGATGTCAAAGGTGTCAAGGTCGGACACTGCACGCTCAGGAAGGGCGATGGTAAGCTGGTCCCGGGAGAGGGGCCAGTGCGGACCGGGGTGACCGTCATCCTCCCCCACGGAGATGACCTCTACAGGAGACCGGTCAAGGGCACCTACTTCGCCCTCAATGGCTGTGGAGGACTCATGGGGGCGCTCCAGGTGGAGGAGTTCGGGGTGATTGACTCGCCTATCGGGTTGACGAACACGATGGGCATGGCGTCCGTTGCGGAGGGGCTTGTTAAGTACACCCTCGAGCGGAATCCACTGGCGGGGATCGAGCACGACACAGTGATCCCCGTGGTTTTAGAGTGTGACGATGCTCATCTGAACGACACCCGAGGGCTTCATGTGAGGCCTGAGCATGTCTTCGAGGCGATAGCAGCTGCGGGCGATGACGTCTCTGAAGGCGCCGTCGGGGCTGGAACTGGCATGGTCTGTTATGACTTCAAAGGAGGGATAGGGACATCCTCCAGGTTGGTTGAGGTGCAGGGCGAGAAGTACACCGTAGGCATAATCGTCCTCTCGAACCACGGAGAGCGCAAGGAACTGATCATAGATGGGGTACCTGTCGGGAAGCTGCTCAACTCTGTGGAGGATCCCCACAGGAAGGAGAACGGTTCGATAGTGACGGTGATAGCCACTGACGCCCCGCTTGATGCACGCCAGCTCAGAAGGATTGCCAAGCGTGCAGGGATGGGACTCGCACTGACCGGATCGTGCGCCCGCAACGGCAGCGGGGACATCATGATAGCCTTCTCGACCGCCAACGTCCACGACCGATACGAAAAGGAGCGGTTCGTCCTCACGCACCATCTCCTCGTGGATAATGAGATGAGCGCCTTCTTCAGGGCGACGGTTGACTGCACGGCCGAGGCGATCATAAACTCATTGTTCAAGGGGGAGACGGTCAAGGGGCGCGACGATAACATCGTCCCAGGGCTGCCGATCGATGAGACATTGCAGCTGTTGAAGGCTCGCGGATGCCTGTAACGGCTCAATCTGTCAGATATCTTTTTCAGCAACCAGTGCGATGCCTAATGCACGCGTCCAGCGAGGGAGACGAAACAACCCATGTCAGGCGACAAGAAGGACGTCGGTGACAAGATCAGAAGAGCCGTCAGGAAGGGAGCGATAGAAACGCTTGCGAGACGGCTCATTGCCATCCCGAGCCATTCTGGAGTGCCAACTAGGGAGAAGGAAGCCGCCGAGTTCCTGCATGAGTATCTGTCGGGCAACGGGGTCAGTTCGAAGCTCAGGAAGGTCGAGAAAGGCAGGCCGAATGTCATAGCGATCGTGAAGGGCACCACAGGTGGAGGTAAGAGCCTCATGTTGAACGGCCATCTGGACACCGTGCCGGCGTATAAGATGGACATCCCACCCTTCACCCCCAAGGTGAAGGCAGGCAGATTGTACGGGCGAGGAGCACTCGACATGAAGGGTGGCCTCGCCGCGATGGCATGTGCCCTCGTCGCCATCGAGAGATCGCGAGTTGAGCTCCAGTCGGACCTGGTACTCGCCGCGGTCGTTGGCGAGGAGGAGCGTAGCGAGGGAACCGAGGACATCGTGATGAAGGGCCCGAGGACGGACTTCGCAATCGTAGGCGAGCCGACGAACCTGGAGATTCAGCCGTCCCATAGAGGTCTCGAATGGCTCGAGGTCCATGTATATGGAAAGGCCGCCCATGGAGGGCAGTCGGACAATGGAGTGAATGCGATCTCTATGGCCGCGAAGTTCATAGATGTGGTGGAATCTGAGCTCCTCCCCAAGCTTGGGAAGAAGACCAGCAAGCATACCCTTCCACCAACACTCAACCTCGGGGTCATCAAAGGAGGACAGCAACCCAGTTCGGTCGCGGACCACTGCGTTTTGGGAATTGACCGACGGTGGATCCCGGAGGAATCGCTGGACCAGGTGTTCCAGGAGATATACGACGTCTTCGACACCGTGAAGAAGGACCACCCGAAGTTCAAGGCGAAGCTGAAGCGTGACCCGAGGAGCATGAAAACGATGACGCACGTGCCGAATGTCGTCCCCTCAGACCATGTTCTCGTGAAGTCCCTCGGTAGCTCTGTGAGGCAGGAGACAGGTAGACGAGCGAAGATCTCGACCTTCTGGGGTTGGACGGACGCTGCATTGCTGACCCACTTCGCCAAGACCCCGACGGTCGTGTTCGGCCCTGGCGGAGCCGGTGCTCACGCGAAGACGGAATATGTCAAAGTGAGCGATCTGTCAGCATGTACGAATGTCTACATGGATGTGGCCACTAGACTTTGCCTGGTCGATTGAAGTTCACGAGACAGCAGGCGGTTTTCTGAGGACCAGGCCCGCACGCTCCTTCAGGTGCTCGCCATTCTGAATCGTCAGTATCCCGTTCACGAACACCTCCGTGATACCCTCGGAATACTGATGCGCATCCGCGAAAGTCGCCCTGTCCCGTATCGTCAGAGGATCGAACACGACGACATCCGCCATCATACCTTCCTTTATAATTCCTCTGTCGGTGATTCCTAACCTTTGAGCTGGGGACGACGTCATCTTCCGTATCATCTCCTCGATCGAGACGACATGCTTGTCGATGACATACCTCCGAATGGCCCGCGGGAACGTACCATACGCTCGGGGATGCTCCGCGATGTCCGCCAACGGGCCATACGGAGCGCTCACCTCTCCATCAGATGCGATCGATGAGAGCGGGTGCTTGATCACCCTCACGACATCATCCTCAGACATCTCGTGGAAGAAGGCTGTGATGTCAAGTTCCTCGTCTATTAGGAGGTCGAAGACCGCGTCCGGTGCATCCTTTCCCATCTCACTCGCTATCTCGCTCACACGCCTATGGTTATAGGCTTTGTTCGCGGGCTTCTTGAAACCGATCACCTCGATGTCATCCCAGCAATTCTCACCGACGATGTTCTCCCAAGGCACATCGCGATTGGTGAAATCCGCCCTGATCCTCGCCCTAGTCTCAGGATCGGCCAATCTGTCGAGGATGGCGCCGCTACCGCCATCCTGAACCCACGGTGGCAGGACAGCGAACAGATCAGTGCAAGAGGATGTGTAGGGATAGACATCGAACGCAACGTCGACGCCTTTCTTGCGGGCATCCTCGACCATGCGGATGCTTTCTACCACAAGTCCCCAGTTCGGCCTCCCCCCCGCTTTGTGATGTGATATCTGCACCCGGAGTCGCGCCTCCCGGCCAATGGTAATCGCCTCGTCCACTGACTTGAGGAGGGTGCTACCCTCTCCTCGTATGTGACTCGCGTATATGCCTCCCAGTGCTCCAGATGTCGAAGCGAGTGCGATGAGCTCCTCCGTAGTGGCATAGCATCCCGGTGCGTATATGAGCCCGGATGATAGGCCGAAGGCACCCTGCACGATTGATTCTGCGACCAGCTCCTTCATCTCTTCGAGCTGCGAGTCAGTAGGCGGTACATCATCTGGACCGATCACGCCCGAACGCACAGTATCCGCCCCCACCAAAGTAGCCACGTTCACAGATGTCCTGAGGTTCTCAAGCCTCAGAAGGTACTCGTCCATCGTGACCCAATCCACTTGTACGCAATATCTCGTTGCGAAGTCAGCTGTCATCTCCCTCGCAAGGCCTATCAACGGCGCGGCAGACCCCCCGCAGTTCCCGACGACCTCCGTTGTCACGCCTTGCCTGATCTTGCTCTCCGCAAACGGGCAACCGAGCAACGAGATATCGGAGTGCGTGTGTATGTCGATGAATCCTGGACATACGATACTTCCGGCGGCATCGATCGTCACGGCGCCCTTCGAGGTCCCGGGTTCATGGATTCCAGTGACCTTAGTTCCATCAAGCCCGACATCCATCTTAACGGAGGGCGCTCCGGTCCCATCGACAAGCTTCCCTCCGACAATAAGGATCGCATGATCACTCGTCATGATGTCCATTGAGTAGATTCTGCGTGGATTATATAACGGTTCTCAACGCTGGCCAAGTATTGTATCGTGAATCGGTTCTTCGAGTAGACAAATGAGGGTAGCCCTGAATCTCTTCAAGTACCAAGTCTACGGAAGCGACTTCGTGATGTCACTGTTCATCGGAGGGCCCTCAACCGGAGGACTTCATCTTTCTCAATACTTCCTCGCTCACCACGAGTGTTCTCTCGACGTCCTCGTCCGTGTGCTCGGTACAGGTATAGAATGGCTTGTCAGGGTGGAAGTGGATCCCTCTTGCGAGCAAACCGTAATCGAACTGCATGCGGAGCTTCGCGTCGAAGTGCATGCAGTCACGATAGCTACGCGGCACCTCGACTTCCTTAGCGAATATTATGTTGAAGGTCGACCCAGGGCCATACGCTATCGCGTCGAACCCCATCCGGTCGAACAGGTCGTTGAGTCCGTTCTCCAGCTTCGCGGTTATCCTGTTGAGGTACGGGTATGTCTCAGGCTCCTCCAGGACATCGATGGTCGCCATGCCGGCGGCGAGAGCGGTCGGGTGGCCGTTGAACGTGCCTCCGTGGAAGACCCTATTGTTCTTGTCCCGAGTGAGAGGGTTGACGACGTCCATTATGTCTTCCCGCCCGAGGAACGCTCCTGCCGGAAAACCGCCGCCGATTATCTTCCCAAGGCACATCAGGTCCGGTGTAACTCCGTACATCGTCTGAGCTCCTCCGAGACGGTCCATCCTGAAACCCGACATGACCTCGTCGAATATGAGTATAATTTCGAGTTCCTCTGTCGTCTCACGAACGGCCTTTAGGAACTCTGGCTCCGACTTGATGAACCCCCTCTGTACGGGCTCCATTATCACGGCAGCAAGGTCGTTCTTGTGCTCCCTGAGAAGTCTCACCGTGTCCTCGGCATCATTGAACGGAAGCACCTGAGTGCTCTGGAGGGTATACTCTGATGTCCCTAGCGAGCACGCAACCGGTTGAGGGGATGTGTAGGGACCTGCGGTCTCCTCCGACGGCGTAAGGCTGACGAGAGCCTCATCGTAGCAGCCATGATAATGCCCCTCGAACTTGGCCACCCTGTTGCGGCCTTTGAATCCCCTGCACACGCGCAGGGCGTGGAGCGTAGCCTCAAGGCCGGAGTTCGTGTAACGGACGCGCTCAGCACATGGGAATATCCTGTTGAGCCGCTCGGCCATCAGGCTCTCGAATTCGTGAGGCGGGCCGAATATCGTCGTGCCGTCCCGGTCCAGCTGTTCCCTGACGGCCTTCATCACTCGGGGATGTCCGTGTCCCAGGATCATCGGCCCGAAGCAGAGCATGTAATCGATGTACTCGTTCCCGTCCAGGTCCCACAGGTGAGACCCTTTCGCCTTCTTAGCGAACACGGGATACGGATGGTAGAACTTCACGTTCCCCGTCACGCCTCCTGGGAGGTGCTCTTTCGCCCTCGCGAACCATTCAGCAGTCTTCTTGGTCTTGCTCCGGTATTCCCCGACGGGGTCGAAGGCAGCGTCCATCTATCCTCACCTCAGGTAAATCTTATCGGGATCCAGGGCTCTCAGGGTGGTGACTTCCATCTCCGTTGGCGGAGGAGTCGTCACGAGCTCTTCGGCCACCTTGACATTCCAAGGGGTGTTCTCCTGGACCTGCTCGATGGTGACCCCTTCGTGCAGGGCTGTGACGGTCATTTCACCCGTCACCTCGTCGAACTTGAATGTGCAGAGGTTGGTGATCACCGCATACGGCCCTCCACCCTGGAGCTTGAGCTTTCTCCAGCCCTCCTTGCCGTCGATGAACCCCGGGCTCGTGAGGAAATCGACCTTCTCAACGAACCTCCTCTTCTCGTGAGGCGTAATCACAATGATCTTCTTCACGTTCGACGCGATATCACAGGCACCCCCGCTCCCTGGAAGGCGTACCTTCGGGGTCTTGTACGTGCCTATGATAGTCGAGTTGATATTCCCGTACTTGTCTATCTGGGCGCCGCCTAGGAAACCCACATCGATCCTTCCGCCCTGGAGGTAGTAGGCGAACTGCTCATACATGGAGCAGACGCTCTTGGCACCGCTCACAAGGCAAGGGTCCCCTATCGAGAGCGGCATGCGACTCGGATTCGACCCGACCGCCCCTGACTCGTAGACCAGCAGCAAGTTGGGCGCCTGCAATTTCTTCGCTAGGTTCGCGGCAAGGTTGGGTATTCCCACTCCGACCAACACAGACTCGCGGTCCTTCAGCTCCCTCGCGGCAACGATGACCATCAATTCACTCTGACTCACTTCTAACATCATGCTCACCCCGCATCACACGCTCCCGTAGTTCACAGGCGAGCTGTACGCCTCCTTGGGACGAAGGCCATCAACCTTCGACGGGGGGAGCTTACTGACGTATTCCGACCTGCTCTCCACTCCGTGTACCCACTCGTCGATGTACTTCATAGTGCTCTCGTGTTCCTTGGTGATCTCGTCCCACTTGACATAGAACTCGTTGTCCCGGTCGTAGTATCCCTGGACGTAGGACGGATGCGCACACCAGGGCTCATGGACGACCGCATGGGATAAGAAATCGGGTACAAGAGTCCTGTTAGGGTCGGACCTTATCACCGACTCGTCCACTATCTCCTCGGCGCTTATGATGACCTTCTTCGCGGCGAACGCCGCGTCCTTCTGCTCCCCAATGATCCCCCAGATGTGACAATTGCCGTTGACATCCGCCCTCTGCACATGCACTACGGCGACATCCGGTTTCAAAGGAGGTACGACAGAGACTTCGTCGCCAGAGTATGGGTCTTTGACGACCTTCATCAATGGATTCTGTGCGGGGAGGTCTGAGCCCAGGTTCGTCCGCATCGGAAGGAACGGCATGTTCGTGGCTCCCGCGAAGAGTCTTCCCGACAAGCCGAAGTGAGTATACTCCTCGATCTCGAGCGGCTTCGGGATACCCTTCTCATGTGCCCTCCTGAAGCATCTCAACGACCCCACGCCGGGGTTTCCGGCGTAGCTGAAGATGAGTCTCTTCGCGCATCCGGCTGCTATCATCTGGTCGTATATTATGTCTGGGGTGGCCCTGGCCAGGACAAGATCCTTCTTCTTCTGTCTTATGACCTCATGACCCGCGGCGAACGGTATCATGTGCGTGAATCCTGCAAGGTAGACCGTGTCTCCGTCCTGCACGAATCGGGATACCGCCTCCTTCATCGTCATAGTCTTACTCGAATCCATCAACTCACCTCGATAACTCCTCAGGGATGAACTTGAATCCGTACCTTATGACGCCTTCCTCGCTGTAGACCTTTCTCAGCTCGGTCGAGACGGGCATATCCATCTTGACGTCCTTGGGGTTGACATCGGCGATCTGACCGATGACCTTCGGCCCTTCCTCCAGTTCCACGATGGCGACGGGGTACATGCCTCCCGCCTTCTCCTGCTCGGCGAACTCTGGTGGAGCGCCTCCCGCCCCGATCAATACGAACGTGTGGACCTTGCCTTTGCCGCTCAGCTTGACCTCATCGAACTCGAAGGAGGCATTGCAGTACTTGCACACACCCTTCGGGGGGAAGTTGACCGCGTCGCACTTCCTGCACCTCTGTCCGACCATTCTGTACCTCTGGGGTATGGTTCTCCAGTACATCGGAACTGACACATGCGCCATGCTCACCACCTCACTTGATAGCTCCCTTGAGTTTCAGATACTGGATATAGTCAATGTACTGCTTCCTATCAACCTCAGACCTGAGGCCTGGATCAGCCTTTCTCTCTCCGACGATCTTGAAGCTCATCGCGTCACTTGCGGCTCCTGAACCGTAGCTGATGACGAGAATCCGGTCACCCATTTTTGCCGCGTCAAGGGCTGCTGCGAGCCCAACAAGAGTCGATGCCGCACCCAGGTCCCCGAGTTCTCCAGCTATCGAGCTACTAGCTAGATGAGTGTCCGTGAACCCCAACTTCCGGGCTATCGCACGTGGCAATCGGGCATCTGGCTGTTGTATGACCACATGCGCGTAATCCTCCTGCTTGGTCCCTATCTTCTCCAGAAGGGAGCGCGCGGCTTTCACGGTGGCTCCGATGAACGATGACTGTGCGTACTTCTTCACGTTCAGGTCGCGTATCAACTCGTCATCTCGGGGCCTGAATCTCTCTCCGAAATGCTCACACACATACGTCGCATGCCCTTCGAACTCCGCAACAAGATCATCATGAGACAGCACGAACCCAGCAGCACCCGCCCCGAGCCCGTGCTCGAGCGAAGACCACATACTCGCCTTTGGTGCATCTGCTGCGGCCACCAGCGCACACCCTGACGGGTTCGCGAGAACATGCTCCACCCCGGCCATAAGCGCCTCCGTGCCCGCCCTAGACGATGTGGTGTGGTCGGACACGAACGCTCCGTCAGGCATGCCTATGCTGCTCACAATCGTGCCCGAAAGGACCTTCTCAACATACGGAGCAGATGTTGATGCTAGCGCGAACCTCGTCACCTTTCCCGGCTCCAAAGGAACCGACGCCAGCGCCCTCTTCGACACCTTCGACGCGAATGTAAGGATGTCCTCGTCGAAGCCCATCACGGCCTTCTCGCTCACACCCGACGCCTGGAACGACCCCCATGCCTTGGCGTACTCATCCTTCTTAATCCTCAGTCTCGGGACCGCGACGCCATATCCAGAGATACCTATCGACAGCTTAGTCACCTCCTCAGAATCGATACGGAAACCGTGCCGCCGGAGCCGCCCACGTTGTGAATGAGTCCTATCTCCGCATCTCTCACCTGTCTGGCAGGCTTATCGACCGTCCCCCTGAGCTGGTTGAACATCTCATAGGCCTGTCCGGTGCCAGTGGCGCCGATGGGGTGCCCTTTGGATTTGAGTCCCCCGCTCGCATTCACCGGTCTATCGCCATCGATCTGGGTGTGGCCATCTTCGACGAACTGTCCTGCCTTGCCCTTCTCGCAGAAGCCCAGGTCCTCACACGCGAGAAGCTCTGCTATCGTGAAACAGTCGTGGACCTCGGCCAGCTGTATATCCTTCGCCGAGAGCCCGGCCATATCGTAGGCATTAGCAGCCGCTCTCTTCGTCCCTTCCAAAGTGACCGTGTTGATCCTGTCGTGGATCGCGAGATAATCGCTCGACGAACCGAATCCAGCAATGTAGATGGGCGTGTCCGTAAACTCCTTCGCAAGCTCGGCATCGCAAACGAGCACCGATGACGCACCGTCAGTGGTAGAGCAGCAGTCGAACAGGTTCAGAGGATAGGCCACATAGGGGCTCTTCACGGCTTTCTCCAAGGTTATTTCCTTCTGGAACTGCGCCTTGGGGTTCTGCGCGCCATTCTTGTGATTCTTGACCGCTACCGCGGACAGGTGCTCCCTCGTCGTCCCGAACTCGTGCATGTGCCTATGGGCGATGAGGGCGTACAGTCCGGCGAAAGTCGTCCCTGCGAGTCGCTCGTATTCCGTATCTCCCGAGACGCCAAGCCAGTACTTCTGCTTCACACCAGAGACATCTGTCATCTTCTCAACGCCGCCAGCAAGCACCACGTCGTGGGCTCCAGAGAGGACGTCCATGCACGCGGAGATGAGCGCATATCCTCCGGAAGCGCAGGCGTTCTCGACTCTCACGGTGTGTATGTAGGGAAGGCCGACGAACTCCGACACAAGGGCAGACATGTTACCCAGCTGGAATCCGCCCGAGCCAAGGTTGCCGACATAGGCCGCTCCAATGCGTCTGGAATCCATTCCCTTGTCAACGCTCTTCACCATGTCCTGATACGATTCTAGAAACAGCTCTTTGATGCCTTTCTCGGGAAAATCACCGTACCTACTCTGTCCGGCTCCAACGATCGCGACCTTTTTCATGTTGATTCCCTCGCCTCGCGCGCTGATGCGCGCCCGTACTGAAAAACTGTCATACGGGCATCAATCAACGGCAGATTCTGCGAGTCTGGATTGGCATGTGTTGAAACAAGAGCTCGGATATATAACGATTCGCGACCAACACTCACTACAACTCGCGCTTTTTAGACACTGCAATACGAATCACGATACCTCCCGTCGCAGAAGGATTACTGCGGAATTCGTATTCCTTAATCGACCTTCGTAACACTAGCCTACCCTCCGTGGGCAGAGGCTAAATAGAGAGTGAGACAATCGCCTTTTTGAGTCGATTGGACGAAGAGAATGAACCTGATGCCACCTCGCACTGAAATATCGCTTTGGAAGGATGTCACGCCCGAACAGTGGAACGACTGGAAGTGGCAGGCGAGGAACAGGATTACCAAAGTGGAGGAACTCAAGGAAGTCATCAACCTAACGCCAGAAGAGGAAGAAGGCGTCCGCGAGTCTCTGAAGATACTGAGGATGGCCATCACACCGTACTACGCTTCCCTCATGGATCCTGCCGACCCTTACTGCCCGGTGAGAAAGCAAGCGGTGCCGACCATCAAGGAGCTGGACTTCGGAGAGGCGGACATGGAGGATCCACTGTTCGAGGATGTCGACTCCCCTGTTCACGGACTCACACACCGATATCCCGACAAGGTGCTGTTCCTGATCACAGACCAGTGTGGAATGTACTGCAGACATTGCACGAGACGGCGCCTTGCGGGACAGACAGACCACGAGCGTGACAAGAGCACAATAGACGCCGCAATCAGGTACATAGCTGAGCACGACGAGGTCAGAGATGTCCTCCTCTCTGGCGGCGACCCGCTCCTGGTATCAGACGAAAGGCTTGAGGACATCATCTCCCGTCTCCAGAAGATAGACCATGTGGACATCGTCAGGATTGGTAGCAGGGCGCCTTGCACGCTCCCGCAGAGGGTTACGCCGAAGCTATGCGAGCTGCTGAAGAAGCACCATCCCATATGGCTAAACACGCACTTCAACCATCCAAAGGAGATCACACCAGAATCCAAGAAAGCCGTGGAGATGCTGGCCGATGCAGGTGTGCCCGTCGGGAACCAGTCTGTCCTGTTAAAAGGGGTCAACGACTGCCCCACGATCATGAAGAAGCTGGTGCAGGATCTCGTCAAGATAAGATGTCGTCCATATTACTTCTATCAATGCGACATATCGAGAGGCATAGAGCATTTCAGGACATCAGTCGCGAAGGGCATCGAGATTTCCGAAGCCCTGAGGGGGCACACATCCGGATTCGCGGTTCCGGACTTCATCCTGGACGCTCCAGGTGGCGGAGGCAAGATACCTCTTGCCCCACAGTACCTGATATCGATGTCAGACAAGCGTGTCGTCGTCCGGAATTACGAGGGTGGTATATTCCAGTACCCTGAGCCGAAAGACAGGGTCAGCGTCTGTCCACCCACCTGCAAGATGTGCGACGAATACTCGAAGATCGAAAGCAGGGAAGGCGTGGCCGGCGTTCTCTCAGGGCAGAAATTCGCGCTGATACCAGAAGGAAGCGCCCGTGCACAACGCCGCGAGAAGTTCGGAAAGAAGACGTGACTGGCTAGCTTCCGGCAACCAAATCCACTCATTCCGAAAGGATTAAAAACGAACAGCATATCATTCCTTTCGGTTTTCGCGAGGCGAGTGCATGGAAAGGAACATTCTGATTGAGGAACTCACGCACACCCCGGTCGAGCAGCAGGTAATCGAATTCGTCGAGCGAAAAGGCATCGGCCATCCTGATTCGATAGCTGACGGCCTTGCAGAGAGCGTCAGCAGAGCACTATGTAAGATGTATCTCGAGCGGTACGACCGCATACTACACCACAACACTGACGAGACACAGATTGTTGGCGGTCAGTCCGCACCTAAGTTCGGAGGAGGAGCGATCCTCGAACCGGTGTACATCCTCCTCGTTGGCAGAGCGACGACCAATGTCGACGGGGAACGGCTCCCGTACAGGACATGCGCCATGAAGGCGGCCTATTCATATCTTGAACGAACCTGCAAGAGCCTTGATGTCGATTGGGGGGTTGTCCTCGATTGCATGATAGGTGAGGGCAGTGTCGACCTCAGAGGTGTGTATGAGACACAGCGACGACTCGCTAACGACACATCCTTCGGCGTCGGCTTCGCTCCTTTGAGCGAGACGGAGCAGATAACTCTCAACACGGAACGGTACATCAACGGGGATTTGTGTAAGATCCTTCCTGAGATAGGTGAGGACGTCAAAGTCATGAGCTTCAGGAACGGATCCAAGATTGACATAACAATCGCTACCGCGATTGTGTCCTCTAAAGTCTCGGACAAAGACCACTACAAGAGCGTGATTGAACAATGCACGAGCAAGGTCGCTGACTTCGCGTCGAAATACACTGACAGAGACCTCAGCGTTTTCGTCAACACGGCAGATGATTACAGTAAGGACATCTACTATCTGACCGTCTCGGGTCTTTCGATGGAGAACGGTGACGATGGCTCTGTCGGCAGGGGCAACCGTGCGAACGGCCTCATCACCCCCATGAGGCCAATGAGCATGGAAGCTTCTGCCGGGAAGAACCCCGTGACCCATGTTGGAAAGTTGTACAACATACTGTCGAGCCAGGTGGCAAAGAGGATTTATGATATGGCTGGCGGAGACATACTGGAAGTTAACACGAGGATTCTCTCCCAGATCGGCAAACCCATCGACTATCCACATGCGGCCAATGCGAACATCATATACGCCCCGAATGTCGACAAAGCGAAGTATGACCGGGAGGCCCGCGCCATATACGATGAAATGCTCCAGAACATGGACCGCCTAACGATGGACATCGTCGAAGGAAAGATCACGGTGTTCTGAGCAGGTGACAACCATCGGCGTGGATAGAATCACTCATGACCAGGAATGGATCGACGCACTTCCTGGGCTTCACTCCGGTTTCTCCAGTTGGTCTTCTCTTGTCCTCAATAACTGAGCCAACTGAGCTAGCTCTTCCTCGATGCTGTGCAGGCGCTCCCACTCGGATTCGAGCCGCTGCTCGTCATGCCTGAGCGCCTCCTCGCGCTCAGCGAGGCGCAGGTATGTGTCATCCAACTCTGACTTCTTACGCTCGAGCTCCTCTATGGTCTTCCCATCCACGGTCGAGAGGCCTTCCTTCGCGCCCTCTAACCTGTTCCAGAGATCCTCCACCTCGACCCTCTCCTTTTCCAGACGGTCGATCTCCAGAACTATGGCACTCTCCCTGCCCTCGAGATCTCGCTCCCTCATCTTGACAGATTCCTCCATCTGCCTGAGGTCCACCTCACGCTTGAGCGCCGCCTCGTCCGATAACTCTTGCCTGCCGGATCGCGCCGCCGCGGCCTCCGCCTCCTTGGTCAGCTCGGCTACCCGCTCGCGGACCTCCTCCTCGACCTTCTCGCGCCTAGATTGCAGCTCGAGCCTCCATGTCTCGAGCTCTTCCCTCAGTTGCTCGAGTCCGCGCTCCTTCTCTTCGACATGACCGCGCTCCGTCTCAGTCTCCACCTGTAGCAGCTCGAACTCGTTCAGGTTCCTCTCGAACTCCAACATGCGCTGATCGAGTTCACGCTCCTTCACATCGGTCTCCTCTTTCTTGTGGACGATCTCATCGGCCACGCTCTTGTATTCGTCTGCCGACTGAGCCATCTCATCCTCACGCTTGCTGATTGCGTGCTCTGCCGTCTCCAGCCTCGCTCTCAACTCGTTTATCTCAGACTCCTTTCCTGCTATGATAAGGGATTTCTCGGAAATCTCAGATTCACTCCTTGCAAGGGCTTCGTCCTTCACAGCGAGGCGCGCCTGGGTCTCGGCGAGCTCCGCTGACGCCTCCTGGAGTCCGGTGCGCTCCTGCTCGAGTTCCTCGCGCATGCGCTCGAGCGCGGTTCTCTCACCCTCCATCTTGGTCTGCTCGGCCGCCTCGAGGCTGGAGAACGCTGCCTCGCGGGCATCAAGCTCGGACTCCCGCTTGCGAAGAGTCTCTTGAAGTGATTCCAACTCCCCGCGTCGCTCCTCGGCCGATTCAGCCTCCGTTTGGAGACGGGAGTTCGTCTCGCTCTCAGACCGTTCTAACTCTGCCTTCCACGTCTCGATCTCTTCGGACATGGATCTGAGTTCGGCATCTTTGGCATCCTGGGAGGACTTCAACTGCTCGATTTGTGACTCACGCTGCTGGATCTCGGCCTCCCTCTCAGCGAGTCTGGAAGCCTTTGCCTCAAGTTCCGACTCACGCTCCGCAACCTGCTCGACCGACCGTCCCAGGGCAACTGCATTATCCTTCTTCTCCTCGAGAAGCCTAGTCTCCTCCTCCATTCGAGATTTGGACTCATCCAAGGCTGCGCGTTCATCGACCAAGCGAGCTCTATCCTCCTCGATTGACGCCGCCATGCTTCGAATCTCATCTTCCCGAGCGGATAGCTCATTCTTCTGCTCGGTGACAGCAGCCGTTGCAGCCGCCAACTCGGCGGCTCTCGACTCTGCCTCCTTTGACATTTCATCGATCGACGAGCTTCGCGTCTCGTGATGCGATTCCATATCGCCCACTGCGGCCTCGCGCTCTTCTATTGCACGAACCTTCTCGGCGAGCTCCTGTTGAAGAGTCGCCAGCTCAGCCATCTTGGTCCCGAGTTCGTCCGACTTCGAGTCGAAGTCTCCATGCCTCTCCTCCACTGTGGCATGCAATCTCGCGAGCTCCTCCTTCTCGGCCTCCAGACGCTCTCTCTCCCCACTGACAGAGGACCTCTCAGCGTCCGCGTCCCGCCTCATCGACTCGATATCGTTGAGGGCCTGGTCACGCTCCGACAAGAACGCCTGCCTCTCATTCTCCAGACTAGTCCTTTCAGCTTCGACTTCTCTTCGCATGCCGTCAAGAGACGCCTTGTCTAGCTCCACCGCCTTCTGCGATTCTTCAAGCTGGGTCTCCATGTCTTCGATGGAGCGGCGCGTCTCGGCGATCCTCTCCTCTCTCTCATCGACCTCGGCCTGGAGCTGGGTCATCTCGGACTTCATCTTCTCAAGGCTGGCGACCTCCTCCTGGGTCTTCTCCCGCTCGATGCACATGCTCTCGTCGAAAGATCGTCGCTCTCCTTCCAAAGATTCTATCTTCGACGTGATCTCAGCAGTGCGCGACTCGAGGTCGGACTCCCTCTCCCGGACCTGAATCTCCCTTGACGAGAGATCCGCGTCTCGTTGAGCCGCACCCGCCGCCATGTCCTCCAGTTCGCTCTTCCACGAGTCCAGCTCCTGCCTCACCCGTTCGTCCTCTGCCATGCGCTCCTCGACCGCTGACTTCTCTGACTCGAGCTTCTGGAGTTCGTCGTCGAGCGCGGACTTCCGAGAGGCCAATTCAGTCTGCTCGTTATCTATCGATGCTACATGCTCAGCGACCTTGCGCTCCCTCTCCTCGACGGTAGTCCTCATGTTCTGGAGCATTTGGGCCGTGGACCGAAGGTCCTCCTGCCTCGCAAGGATGTCCCTCTCTAGTGTCTCAAACTCCTCGTTCTTCTGCCCCTGTTCCCGCCTAAGCTGGTCGAGCTCTACACGCTCCTCCGCCATCCGAAGCTCCGAAGCGGCAACATCGCTGGACCTCTTGTCGAGGATGGCCTGCATCTCCTGGATTGAGTAATCCCTCTCTTCCAGCTCTTTCCGGTCTTCCTCCAGCTTCGCCGATAGCCCGTCAAGCTCCTTCTGCCTCGGCCCCGTTGTACTGTCGAACTGCTCCTTCTCTTCGTTCAAAGCAATCTTGGCCTGCTCAACCGACCTGCGGTCCGCATCAATCTGTTCCCTGAGACGGTCACGCTCCTCCGTGAACTGCTCGCGCTCCGTCCTGAGCTCCTCGGCCTGGGTTTTCACCTCTCCACTGAGGCGCTCAGCCTCAGCCTTCGTCTCGGTTATCCCCCGCTCGCGCGCCTCCAGTTCTTCTGAAGTCTCCTTCAGGCTAGCGCCCCTCTCCTTCAGCTGTATCTCCAATTCCTCGAGCGACGCCGACCTCGCCTCGGTGTCCCTTCGGAACCGCTCCTCATCTCCATGCACGCGTTCCTCACGTTTGTCCAATTCCAGGGACTTCTGTGTGGTCTCCGCCTTTCTAGACTCTATCTCCTCGGAAAACCTCCGTTGCTCTTCGTCTAATGACGCCTCCCTGTCCTTCGCAGCCGTCTCCGCAAGTGCCGCCTTGTCGACCGCCTGCCGCGCATCGGACTCCCGGGCGGCTACCTCCCTTTCTCGGGCGGCCGCCTCCTCCTGCTTCAACGATATCTGCTCCTCGCGCTTGACCAACGATTGCTCACTTGCGGTGAGTCTCGTTCTGAGGTTCTCCAATTCCCTTGTCAGGTTTGAAAGTGATTCCTCGCGCTCAGATAGCTCCTTCGCCGAGCGTTCCACCGCAGCTCTCGCCCTGCTCGATTCAGCCTCGTGAGAAGTCTTGAGCCGCTCCAGCCCCTCACTGTCCGAATCGACGAGAGCCCTCGCCTTCTCAATCTCCACCTTCTCGATCGCCAGACCGTGCTCCTTCTCAGCAAGTCGAGCCTCGATCGACCTAGCATCCTCCAACGATTTCGCCGTCTGGCGCTCCTTATCTTGAATGCGGCTGAGCTGTTCATCTAGGGCCTCCCGGTCTGCCTCGACTCTCTCCGTCAGATCGGCCAGCTTGCTGCGGTCTGCCTCTAGACGCTTCTGCTCGTTCTGCAGTTCCATCAAACGCTGCTCCGTCTTCAGGGTGACAATTCTGTCGAGCTGATGATACCTGGATTCAACTTCTCGCTCCATCGCCTGCAGGCGCGATTTCTTCGAGTCAAGCTCACCCATCTCCTTCACGAGCTTCGAACGAATCTTGGATGTGAGCGCCGCCTCCTCGCGGGTCAGTCTTATCCTGAACTCCTCGAGCTCCTTCCTGGTCTGCCGCACTCTCACAAGCGTCTGTCTAATCTCCTGACGGTCCTTCTCCAGCGCCTCACGCTCGGCCGAGACCGCCTTCGCCTGCGCAGACAGCTTTTCCTCTTTCGCGGAGAGAGTTCTGCGCTCGTCCGCAATCTTCTCCATCTCGATGATCATCTCATCTTGCTTCAACTCAACGATTAGCCTGTTCTCGACGTCGGGCATGGGCGCGACCTGCTCGACTCCGTCGGCGGAGAAGACCTCCAACTCCCTCTGGATGGAGGCAAGCTTCGAAGACTCAAGCGTCGACGCCTTCAAAGACACAATGCAGACCGCCTTCTGGACCGCTATCTGGTCCCTGATCGTCTGGACCAGCCGCAACACGCTCACGAATTTGTTGTTAGTAATGAGATACTCAAGTGAATCTATAAGCACCAACTGTCCGTTTCCCTCTTCGAGGAATCGCCGAATCGTCAGGGTGAGACGCTCGAGGTCCTTCGGACCGATCGCCTCGTCACTCATGGCGTTGGTCAACCAGTAGATGGGCACGTCTCCGAGTTCAAGAGCCTTCCTGAGATTCCTCGGATAGGTCCTCGTCACGATCATTCCCACTTTTCCCTGAGCCTTGCACGCCAGGAAAAGAGAGTATGCTAGTTCTGGCTTCTCCTCCTCGATAAGATAGGTCATAGAAGGCTCGAGCTTCTTCACCAGGTCGTCGTGGGTAAGTGCACGGTCGCCTTCCTCTACCGGCAGACCGTCAGGCACAGAAATGGATTCGTCCGACGCAACTGACTCATCAGCAGGCGGCGCGTCAGCAGATTCCGATTCTCTCTCGGTAGGCTCAGAGGCTACTTCAGAGTCTGTAGTCCCAATCTCGGGCGCCCTCGCAGCGTCTGGAACAGGCTCCCTCTCGGGCACGGAGTCTCCCACCTTGTCAGACTCTTCCGTCACCTCGGGTTCCTCGCGGCCCGTCTCCTCCGATTCCTCGGGCTGGGGCTCGTCCCGCTCCGCCCCATCAGGGAGGGTATCCTCTGGTTTCTCTTCCGGAGCGTCATCTTCCTCAATCTCTTCCTCCGGCTCGGACCGCGATGCTATCTCCCTAGCTCTGTCCCTCAAGCCCATGATCGCAATGCTCCGCGTGCCAAACACGGTGTCAGGGGGGTGACGCACCGTGCTTCTGTCTCTGTGAGATATATGTTGCCATACATTAAATCATACGTCATATCTTGAGCGTGTCAAGGACCCGCTCGTAGAGTCTGTAATCCTCGCCCTGAGTGAACTTCTGTATCGCTGATTCCGGCAATTGTCCAAGGAGCTGATCAAGGACCCTGAGAAGCTTCCTGACCTCGTCTTCTTCCGCTATGAGTTCTCGTAACCTCAGGTCAGCCTCTTCCTTCTCTTCCGCGGCCTTCCTTATGCGGGTCTCGAGCGAAGACATACTGTCATCAAGCATCATATCCTCGTCGGGCTCGGGCGATTCCTGCTCCCCCTTGAGTGTGACCTCCATCCGCATCAGCCTGCAAACGGCCTCTCTCTCCATCTCGACCCTTTCGTTCTCGCGCACTGACTCGCTCCCGGCCGATTCGGAGGAAGCCTTCATCTCCTCTAGCAGAGCGTTCTCCCGCTGTATCCGTTCCAACCTTGCTGACAACTCCGCCTCTTTGTCGTTTAGCTCCTTCTTCTTCAGAGCGTAACCCTTGATCTTCCTGTCAACCATCTCCTCCCGCTTGGCGACCTGTTCCTCCTTAGCTTTCAGCTCGTCGGCCCCGGCTCCTCCTGACTCCACCTTCATCTTGAGAGCCTTTGCGGCGAGGCCTTTCTGCTCCGTCCCCTCGCCCAGGTCGAGCGAGCTTGAAAGCGCCGATATCTCTTCTGCGACCGATAGCATGCTGGAATACAACTCCGTAACGTCCGTCATCTCCTTGGCGAGGGCAACGGCTCCCGCCTCGACTAGGTCCAGCTTCGGGTTGGATTCGTCCATGCCTTCCATGTCGACAAGGCGAGCCTTCTCCTCGTCGACTCGCTCGCCCATGCGTCGGAGCAAATCCACCCTATCATCCACTAGACTCGCCATGCTCCTCACGAGCCCGCGGAGCTGCTGCAACTGGTCCTCGGAGATGCCCTCCATCTCCTCTGACTCTGGGACAGTCGTCTCCTCCGGTTCCGCAGACCACGACGACTCGTCCGAAGTGGGTTCATCATCCTTAGATGGCGAATCTACGCCTCCAGCGACATCCGTCTGCCTCACGGCCTTCACCCGGAATTTCATGCCGCACTGAAAGCATTCCGAAACGCCGAAGGTCAGAAGACTCTTGCATCGAGGACAGAAGAACGCCTTAACCTCTTCCTTGAACTGGGAATCGCACGATGGGCAGCGCTCGATGGTACTGTCCACGAAGGACTTGCATTTGAGGCAATACGCCTCTCCGTTCCTTGTTACACCTTTCTGAGCCAAGGTCAACTCTCCGATCAGGGGGATCTGCACGCCAAGCGGTGCGTTCGCGTTCTACAATGGTCTCCCAACGACTTTAGTTTGACGGTCGGCATTTCAGAGCGGTCTCCGACCGCTTCACCGAACTCCAGCGTCACAGGCGACACAAGTTCCACTGGAGTTTTCATGGTATGAGCCGACGGGAGGTATGTCAAGGATGATAACTGAATGAAAATATGTAGTTTCCCTGAGAAAAGTCTTGGGGTTTCGGCGATCACGAGGCCCATCATACCTCGACGAGCTTGATTAGAGTCGAAGTTCTGATGACTCCCGGATAGGCCCTGACATCGTCCACCATTCGGTTGAGTTCGTCGAGCGTGTCCGCTGTCAGCCGCACAGCCACATCGAATTCGCCGCTGCACTCGAAGACGCCATCGGACATCTCGCTCGCCTTCGCCTTGACGGCAGCTGTCCTTCCTACCTGGGTGTCGATGAGCACGATCCCCTCAACTCCCACAGGTGACGTCTCGATAGTGAATTTCCGAATCACCCCTCCGCGGACAAGCTTCTCTATCCTCGCTCTGACCGCCCGCTCAGTGAGGTTGACCTGGCGCGCAATCTCAGTGTTCTTCATCCTCGAGTACTCCCTGAGGAGATTGAGGATCTTAGTGTCCGTGTCATCCATGAAGAGAGATAGTGTCGTTCCGGTTATCGTACCTTTCGATAGACTTCTCATTTCAAGGGGAGTTGAGTTCGCACAGGGCAGATTGTGCCAGACCGGAAATCTAGCCCGAATACGTCCATCACCCTCATCAATGAACACTATTGGGCAACGGGAAGGAGGGGGGAAGGGTTTGCAGCGCTATCCCTCATTACTCAATCAGGCGCGAGAAACAATGTGGTGGGCCCAACCGGATTTGGGCTGACTCTGACGACTGGCAAATCGAGCAAGGAACATATAGTCTGTAATTGTGCATCGCCGGAAGGACGCAAGAAACAGCGCCCAAACCCCTTTCTCTTTTTCATTCTTCAAGTCGGTGGGGTTGAGGTTGGAGCTAACCCCCTTTCATTCTTTCACTTTTTCCGCGCAGCTATCTCAACACATGCAGTCCATACTGCTACCATCACGCCTGCTATTCCGAGTGCCCACAGGACTCCGTCCGGTCCGGGCCACTCTATGATTTCTGCGTCATGCATATTCTTCCAAGTCGTCCAAACCATCACTGACCATACAACATAGAAGGCTGCCGTTATCAGGTGTATGCCCTGTTTGAACCCCAATCCAGAACCCATATAGAACATCCAGTGTCTATCGGGGGGAAAGGCCCCGAGGTTCTCAGAATCATCATAGCTATCTGGCTGCCCCCATTCACAGACGTCCGCGTGTAGGTGTCGTGACCGTCGGAAATACCATTCGGTCCAGTGCCAGACGCGAATCAACAACGAATGCCAAATCATGGTGAAGAATATGCCCCCGATTGCTATGGCGGACCTGACTTGAAGGCTCTCGGAGCCAAGAGAACCCTCACTGGCTGCTGCGAACGCGGTCAGGAGCAACCCTTCCGTCACGAACCAGTAGTTCAGTCGGGTGTGAACTAATCGATTTGACTCAGTATGCCAATCATGAGCAAGCCGTACAGGGTCGAGCCCCTCTAATGGTAGCTCAACTCCGCAATCCGGACATTTCCTCGGCATTCCCCTCGACCACATAGCGCATACCCTTCCGCCCCTATGGCCCTTTGCACGCTATCAGGCGCGTTTCTGGGCGCGAATAGCCAAGGATTCGGCCTCAAGATCGCGTAGGCATACCTGAGTGCCTCTGAGGGCGCATTGGGCCGTAATCAAGGCTATTCCTGGATAAGATGGCCGTTTTATCGCGTCTTTGGGAGGCGCCCGGAAATCCGACTCAAACCCTTTCCTCTTTTCTTGCTAGCATATAGAGAACATATCGCCCCTGTGACTCTCGCCCGATGTTCCGTAGCGCGGCTGGGATAGAAACGAGTCTTCCAACAATTGGGTCGAACGGGTCGAACACTTGGACCTTGTTCACGGCGACGTTCACCAAGGACTTGAGAAATCCAGGTTTCTTGCCCGAATACGTTATCGAATCCAAGCACGGCTGCGCAAAAGGCACAGCTGCTTCCAGGGAGAACCCGCACGACTCGAAGAGACACCTTGCAGAATCCCTGCCATAGTAGCACATATGCTCGAAGTCCACCTTGAATCCTGTCCATTGATTGCCTTCTTGTTTCAGACAATCCGCGTTGGGCGATGTGGCTGCAAGGTAGCCACCAGGAGCAAGAACGCCTCGCAGACCAGTCAACAGATCTCGCGGATATGCAATATGCTCGAGTACGTCCCAAAGAACCACCAAATCGAATCGATTTTCATCTGCTGGCAGGTCGCCCAAGTAACCAGCATATACGTCGAGTCCCAACCGCTTCCTCGCAGCTATGGCCATTTTCTTGTCTGGTTCGATTCCCGCGACATGACCGGCTCCATGATTCTGGCACAAGAGAAGAAACCTCGAATTCCCACAACCAACATCCAGTATTCTCTTTCCTTTGATGTCTATTCCTACACGCTTCAAGACATGTGTCCTGCAATTGCCTCTGAGGAATCCGTATCGCGAGCGAGATATTCCACGCCAATAGCTCTCATCTTCGCAGTCGATTTTCTGATGAACCTCAGAGTACCTAGAATAGAACTCATTCAATGCGGAATCAGAAGGTCTTGGGGAGACGTAGAGCAATCCGCATCTCGCGCAGCTCCTCACCATCAAGCCGTCTGCTCTAGTCACAATCGGATTTGCCGCTTCAAACGCGCACACGGGACAATGAACTTCGACAAGTTCCCCCTTGGCCCAAGAAGGGACTCTAGAGTCAAGAGACTCCAGAACGGTAGTTGCCATTTCCTCCGCCCCTGAATCGCCTTCGATGGCTTAAGGGCTTCTCTCGGCAACCTTCCGATGACGGCCTGAAAGTGTCAACGTTAATACGTTCGACGTTTGTCTTACGCTACTTTTAACAACCCTGAGGAAAACCTTCTATAGGGGCCTGCCCCCTAAATTCTATGCCGGTCAACCACGAGATTGACGGCAGGCACACTTGCATCGAAACCAACCTCGATGCGAGGGCGGAGTGACCAGATTGGGCCGTGACCTGCGCGCTATGACCGCGTGCGGTGTGCGCACCGTGTAGAGGTGCGTGAGGGAGGTTTACTAACCCCCAATGAAGCGGGTCTAAGGCACTCTGCTAGGTCGTAGCCCAATTTGATTCTGGGATTTCCCAGGGGTCCTCGAAGTCGGCCACCCGAACCCTTCCAAGGGCAAGAGGAAGGAGGAAAGGTGCTCCGATGAGGACCTCGAAAAGTGGAAACGATACGGAAGATAAGCGGACTGGACGCAATATCCAGGGCGATGCGAACGGATTATCATGCGATGCTAGCCTGGGCCTGATTATTCGCGGTGATGTTCGAGCGATCCAAAAGGGTCTAACGGACATCGAGCCGATGCTTGGCAGGCATGAGCTGAGACTGGTCTATAAGATACTCTATCCAGGCCGACTGAGAATCAAGCGTGAGCCAATAACAGAAACAGAAGTCGAATCAGTTGTGGACGGTGTTGCGGATGGTCCTTCGTGACACCGTACGCGAGACTAGGGCGAACGACGAGCGCATGGAGTCGTGCCCTCGATTCGACGAGTGCGACGCGCCGAAGTGTCCCTTGGACGAGAACGCCGATGTTCGCGTGTTTATCCCTGGAGAACCGGAGTGTACTGCCCGAAAGGGTGCTAGGTATAGGGTAGGGGGCACTAGCCTCGAAACCCTTGGGCTAACGAGCAAGGAATACGCTTCTATGCTCAATTGGTACGGCAGTAGAGAGGCCGTAATACACGCATTGAGTAAGAAATACGGCAAAGGGGTGGTTAGTTGACCCTCGATGGAGGGCACGGAACCACCTCTAAGGGGGCCGTTACGGGCTTGTTAGGGGGCTGCGAGGGTCTATCTAACGGTCCGTCATGTTTGCATCGTGGGCTGTCCGTGGGCAGTCCGTGCCTTGTCCGTCACGCATCCGGTCAATCGCCCGTGCGCGCGGACGATAATACGATAAGCGATACGATAACGTTACGAGCAGTCGTAGGAAACGTGACGGGTGACGTATGCGATAACGAACCGCGCGTACGCGTTGGCCCCGACTACCCTTTCACCGAGAACGAGCTTAAAGATCGATACGGGGTCGAGTTCATCAGGACGCCGCACAACGAACGACTGGTATTCGAGAACGCGTCTTACCTCGATGTTCACGACATCCAGAATCAAAAGTTCGGTTACGGCTACCTCGCCCATGTCTGGCGCGTTGACTTCCTGGCAGTAGGCGTACTGGACTTCAAGCAACCGATGCCTGGACTGTTGCAGATAACGGTCAAGCGATGGCGTCATGCGCGATTGGGCGATGCGAGGACCGTCTTTCAGGGTACTTGTGCGGTGGTAGCGAACGATGCTCGGCAGATCGTCGGCATTCAGGTGCAGATGGGGGAGGACGCATGAAAGTTGCGTTGTACGCGCGCGTGTCGAAGAGCGACGACTCGCAAGACCCTGAGAATCAGCTCATACGGTTGCGTTCCTACGCGAAAGAGCGTTCGTGGCAGGTCCATGACGAGTACGTTGACCGTGCATCGGGCGCGGACGATTACAGGCCCGCGTTGGACCGCATGATGAACGACGCGGTGGCTCGGCGCGTCGGCTTGGTGCTCACAACGAAGATTGACAGGATAGCGCGCTCCGCAAGGAACCTGTTGAACCTGCTTGAGCGTTTGAAAGAGCGCGGAGTCCTCTTCGAATGTGCGGACCAACCGTTCTCGACCGACGAGTCAACGGGACGGTTCCTATTGACCGTGCTCGGTGCCGTTGCCGAACTTGAGCGCGAGCTGATTAGCGAACGCACAAAGGCAGGCCTTGCGAGGGCGAAAGCGCAAGGCAAACGCCTGGGCCGTCCGCTTATCGAGCTGGATATGGATAGAGTCCGAGAGCTGAAAGGCCAAGGATGGGGATACCGCAAGATCGCCCAGGAGTTCGACGTCTCGCATCAGACGATAAAGAACCGTCTAAGATACGGGGTGGTCAATCCTGAGACTGTAGGCGACGGAAATCAGGGGGCATAGGAAATAGACGATAAGTTTACGTTAAGTCACGCCAATGCCGATGGTGGAAGGTGTGACGACATGCCAAGAAATCCGTCGCCCTTCCAGCGATGCATAACTGGATATGTGGACTACATGACGACTGAGGCGATGTATGCGGACAAAACCATCGATGAATACCGATGGGCCATCATCCGATGCCATGACATCGTTCGTGTAGGCCAGGGGCCGGAGAACCCTGAGAGAGTATCGAGAGAGAACCTGGAGTATCTGCTGGAGAACATGACTGGACGTGTGGCGAACCGCAAGTTCAACTGGACCGCGTACGCTGGATTCCTGAAATGGTGTGGCAACGACGCCATACACGACAAGAAACCGAAGTGGCCGAACGAACAGCGTATGAAGGTCGATTGGCTGACGGAAGAGGAGGCGTACGCCGTCCGAGAGACCGCGATGGGCATGGACCCGCTATCGGCGCTCATAGTGCATCTGGAGCTTGACCTGTGTCTCAGGCGCATCGAGATAATGCGCTTGACAACTAGCTCCATTCACGACAACGGGATCGATGTTCTCGGTAAGGGCCGGATGGGTGGTAAGCTGAGAAGGGTCTCCCTGGTCGCGGGTGAGTCTGAGGCCATAATCGGCAGATACATGGAACACCGGGCAGAGCTAGAGCGCAAGGCGACGGGGCCGCGAACGGACAAACTCGTCGTCCATCTATGGCACGGAACACTGAAACCCTATTGTCGGTGTGCCCTGGACAAGCGCTTGAAGAACATACAGGTGGCATCAGGGGTGTCGTTCCTGGGACACCACACACTGAGGCGAACGGCAGGGCGCCTCATGTGGTTGGCGAAGATGCCAATAGAGACAATCGCATCAGTCATGGGACACGCGAGCACGGATATGACCCTGCTGTACATCGGCGTCAACTTGGACGACCAAGCTAAGGCATTCGACGCAGTGCGGAATATGCGTATCCAGTCGCAAAAAACCGCGAAAATCGTTCCTTCGCTGGACATGCCAGTGGCGAGTGGTGGGCCCAACCGGATTTGAACCGGTGACCTCCCGGTTATCAGCCGGGTGCTCCAGCCAACCTAAGCTATGGGCCCGTGGCGGCTCTTGCGCAATGCCGGCATCGGGATTAAATACTTTCCATGGCAGACGGTAGGTCGTCATTTCACCAGTTCGATCTGGACGTACCTACCCTCGCACGGATATCCCTTGCACACGTGCAGTCTGAGCTTCTTCAAATCGTATATCACCGAGAATATCGTCTCCGACGAATCAAGAGGATGCACCTTAGGATCCCTGTGACTGCAAATCGAGCTCGGTCGATTCACATGGTCTCTGAAGAGACCTTTCAGAGATTCCACCGTCACATCGCCCAGCTGCCGCTCTATGAGCCTCAGAGCACGGTTGTACCTGACGATTGAGCTTACAGACATCGGGTCCGATTCGAACCTTCGCATCTTCTCAGCAGTGTAATGGTTCGTGTGCACGAGATATCCATCGATGCCGTACAACCATGCACAATCCGTGGCAGACCCCTCAAGGGAGTATATCTCGCCGTTCTTGTCGGAGCATATGTTGTTGTAGCTCGACGCACGCTCCTCGGGCATGGCAAACTCGAGCGCCTCGCCGATGCGGCGAGCCTCGAGGACCTTCCTAACGGGGAACATCTTGGGGATTCCGATTCGCGTATCGTTAGGGCTCAAGGCGTTGCCGGTCAGGCACACTCCTCGGTCGTTCATACCCGTCGAGTGGACGAGACCCGCATACGACGTGCATATGAAGGACGGCTTCTTCGAAGGTTTCGCGTGCAAAAGAACTACGGTCTTCAGGCAGCTCGCGTCCCAGTCCTCGTTGTGTCCTGCAAGAACGCTCCCGTCCGCAGTCATCTCGTCGGATACGACGACATCGGTACAGCCCTTGAAGCCAAGGGAAGAGAGAAGCTCGTGAGAGCACAGAGTGAACGCCTCCTCGAAGGTGATCCCCGCGCCTTCAGCGTATCCATCTATCTCCTCCACGAAATCAGGATAGAAGTCCTTTGCGTGTGGTAGATAGAACTTCGACTGTGCGATTGCACTGGCCCACTTCATTCCGGTGTAGAACTCTATGCTCTCTGCGACGGCCTTCCTGTAAGCCTTGGCCTTCGCCGCGCACTTCCTCCCCGCCTGTCTGCCCATGTCGAAAGGCTTCCCCGAAACCTCGACAACCTGCAATCTCGCAGCCATGCTCATCTGCAACCCTCGATGATCCTGGAGAACATCCTACTCTAAATATGCAACGAACGATTGAAGAGCCATCATCTGAGGCTTCCCGGGACGTTCTGGAGCATGGTCAAAGCGGTCTTGGGCACCTTCTTCCCTGCGGCAACCTGCAGGCCCTCTTTCGCGATTGTCACTGGGCGGGGTACGGTGTCATGTGACGACCCACGCATCTTCTCGATGGTGATACAGCGTTCCATCTTGGTGCCAGTCATGAGCCTGTGGAGCCGGATCTCACCACGGCTGACGAATATCTCCGGTTCGACGGCGGTCGGGTCTGGCACATCGGTGATCACCAAGCATGTGACATTGGACTCGGAGAGGAACCTGAGCAACGATACGATACCCGTACCCATATCCTGATCCCCCGACAACCTCTTCAGCGTCGTGAGTGAGTCGATCACGACGCGCGAGTACCGCATCTCCAGGAACTCCTGTCTCAGCATCAGCTGTAGGGACTGCACGCTCAGATCAGGAGAGGCCAGCTTCATAGCATCCGTCCGCGCATCGTCCCGCGCCTCACGGAGCGACCCGACGGAGCGTTGCGCGGCTACCTCCACCATCGAGACCTTCTTGCTGTAGGCCTTAGCAGTCGGATGGACGTCCAGAATGCGTATCTTGCCGACATCCCAGCCGAGGAATCTCCCGTTCTCCCTTATCTCCGCCGGAGGCTCATCGATCGCCACGAGAAGTGCCAGCTCCCCCTGCTTCACACCTTGCTGGAGAAACTGGACTCCTAGGGTCGTGCGCCCGCTTCCAGCGGTCCCGCAAAGGACATACGATCTCCCAGGGATGAGGCCGCCCTTGAGCATCTTGTCCAAGCCGCTGATGCCAGTGCTCACTCGCAGCTCCTTGACAGCCGTGTTCACAGTCCTCCGCCTCCTCTAGACTTTCCGGAAGTGGTTCTGACGCTCTTCAGACGTTTGTCAGTCGCTACTTGCTGTTGACTCAAGTCATCTGGCGGTGGCGGGAGGTCTTCTTCGCTCGGCTGCTGCTTCGAAGGTTCAGACTTCACCACCTCGTGCTTCTCTCCCGCCTCGGGATCGTTCTTGGCCGATGCGCCCTTCTTACTGCGTCCCTTGTCAGCGGACGGGACCACGATCCCCGTTGATGTGATCTTAAGATGCCTCATCCGGGAGTCGTGCGAGGACCCCCTGTACTTGTCTATGGTCACGCCTCTCATCAGGCCTCTGCCATCGAACCACTTGTGAAGCCGTATCTCGCCCCTCGCCAACTGTGACTCGAGCCCCGGCCTGTGGACTTCCGGTATGTCGACGGAAAGCACGGTCGTCGCACCAAGATCTGACAGCATGCGGAAGAACGACTGTAGCGTGGCGAACTCCTCGCTCGTTCTGATGTAGAAATACTTCAACGACGTAAGCGAATCAATCGCGACCCGTGAATATTTCCTCTGTTTGAACTCTTGCTTGATCAGCTCTTGGATGGTGCTTATCGTTACGTCGGTCGGACCCTTCTCCGATGTCCTCCTGATTGCGTCCCCGACCGATTCGAGGGAGACGACAGTTCTCTCGCTGGACACGTCGCGCACCGGCGTCTTGTCGTAGCTCAGAATATCGGGAGTCCCATCAAGGACTCCTATCCCGTCCAAGTCCCACCCGAACTTGGAGTAGTTGTATCTGACCTCGTTCGGAGGTTCGTCGACGGCCACATAAAGAACCCTTTCCCCGTTCATGGCGCCTTCCCTCAGGAAGTGCATGGCGAGCGTGGTCTTACCTGTCCCGGTTGTGCCGGAGACAACGTAAGGCCTCCCCGTGAGTAGGCCGCCCTCTAGCATCTCATCGAGTCCTTCGATGCCGGTCTTCGCCCTGTCGCGAATCATCTGAAGCCTCTGTCCGATTCAAACAAACTCTGTCGCCATCATAATTTAACTCGTGCATGGATATACTTTTCTCTCTGACTTGCTAGCCGCGAGAAGGTTTGAGAACGGCCATGCCAGCACATAGCGTTTGGCAAGCCATCGGGCAAGGCAGCTAACAAGCTTATTATATCTGCAACCTTTTCCTTCAGAAGAGAAGAGTAGAATGCCAGTAATCAACTTCAGCTACTCAGACCTGTGCAAGCTCCTCGAAAGGGAAGTTCCGATCGATACGCTCCGCACTCGTCTGCCTATGATCGGGGCGGACCTGAATGTGGCGGACGAAAACGTCGATGAAATGTCCTTCGAGTTCTTCCCCGACCGGCCGGACCTGTACTCCGTGGAGGGTATCGCCCGAGCGCTCAGGTCGTTCCTCGGAGATGGCGGCGACCGGAGAGAGTACCACGCTAACCCTTCCGAGGTGACCATCGAGGTCGACTCATCCGTTGACGATGTCAGACCGTTCATATGGTCTGCAATCGTAGAGGACCTGACCATCGACGACCCGCTGATCCGCTCGATGATGGACCTGCAGGAGAAGCTTCATCTCACGCTCGGTCGGAACCGGAGGAAGGTGGCGATCGGAATCCACGACATGTCCTCCGTGGAATCGCCGTTCACTTACAAAGCGGTCCTGCCTGACGAGCTCTCTTTCCAGCCTCTTCAGGGAGCGAGAGAGATGACCCCCAGGGAGATCCTCTCGGACCACGAGAAGGGCAAGGCATACGCGTTCGTCCTCGAGGGGAAGGAGCGCTACCCGGTCATCGTAGACAAGAACGGGACGGTGTTGTCGATGCCACCGATAATCAACGGCATCGCGACCGAGGTGACTGAGCGTACGGAGGCCGTCCTGGTGGATTGCACGGGGACGGACATCAACGCTCTGAAGTACGCTGTGAACATACTCGTAACGGCCCTCGCCGACCGTGGAGGGAAGATACGAACAGTCACGATCAATCAGGGGGGAGAGTCGTTCACCGCCCCTGACCTCGCCCCGAGGGAGGTCGACCTTGATGTCGCCTATACGAACGGATGGCTTGGAACGAGCCTTTCCGGGAAGGACATGGCGCAATGCCTCGCAAAGGTAGGGTACAGCGTAACCAGCCAAGGGGAGACGCTGAAAGTCGGGATCCCACCGTTCAGAGCTGACATCCTGCACTCCGTCGACCTGGCAGAGGACGTCGCAATCGGTTTTGGATACGAGAGGTTCGGGGACACATACCCTCACGAAGTCACATTCGGGGTCGAGGACCCACTCGTGGCCTTCGCAGACAGGACTCGCCCGGTCATGATCGGCTTGGGGTTCTTCGAGGTAGCCACGCTGTCACTGTCTAACCCGAAGGAGCAGTTCACCGCGATGAACTTGCCCCCCGACAGCAAGGCGTTGAGGATAAGGAACCCAGTGACGGAGGCGCACACGCTAGTACGCACCTCGTTGATTCCCAGCCTCATGACGATACTCCGGAAGAACAAGCACAGGGAGCTCCCTCAGAAGATATTTGAGATAGGAGACGTGGTCCGTGGAACCAAGAACCGGAAGCTCCTCGCGGGGGCAGTCATACACGCAAGAGCGGGGTTCACAGAGGGCAAGTCTGTGGTTCTTTCGATAGCCTCAGGTGTGGGGTTCTCGCCGGATATCTCCGCGGTCGACCATCCTGCTTTTGTAGGCGGCAGATGCGCCGAGGTCCGATCCGATGACTCGATGATAGGGCTGTTCGGAGAGGTCCATCCGTCCACCATCGACGCGTTCGAGCTGAAATATCCGGTGGTTGCATTCGAGATCGACCTCCAACGGCTCCGCGGCGTTCTCTAGGTGAATCGGAGAATACAATTAAGGACCAGATGCGTCAATCGGGCATCTGACGACCGAGGATGCTGAGGTAGCTAAGCCCGGTTTAAGGCGCCAGCCTTGAGAGCTGGTGGTACTTCGTACCACGGGAGTTCAAATCTCCCCCTCAGCGCCATCCAGGGCGGATCGCGGGCGAGTGGCGCGCAGAAAATGCGACATTTCGTAAACATTTATGTTCGGTCACGCGCATGTATAGTCCCGTATCGGGCGAAAATGGGATGGGACCCTATGTGCAAGTACAGTTATCTCAGCGGAGCGTGTGCTAACCGGCGAGTGAGCAGCCTGCAATGCGTCGGGGAGGACGAGTGTGAGTTCTCGAACATGAACATACTGGAACTCCCATCTGGGAAGGACGCCGCAGACAATAACGGAGCGGGCAAATGGCTAGGGCTGTACTGTGAAACTCACGGGACGTTCCTCTGCAAGGAGGGGGCTGATTGCGCTACCCCTCCCGCGAGAGCTGAGAGACCAGCCACGCACTTGCAGCATAGACTCGACGAGAAGACCGGGGGCTGGTAGGATGCTGTGCAGGTTCCTGTCCTCCGACGGCATCTGCGCCGGGAAGTACGAAGGCTATGCGTGCATACGTTCTAATTGTTCGTACTGGGTGGAGGCTCACAGCTGCGAGCATCATGACAGCACGGGAGACTACTGCGATAAACACGCACGCTTCGGATGCGTCGGGAAGGAATCATGTCATACACTCTCCGAATATCTTCAGGCGGCGTCCGAGGCGGAGACTGCCTGAGACCCATCAGCGTGTAGCGTACAACTCAGGCCTCATCCTCGGTATCAGCGCCATCAACACGGCCAATTCTGTGAGTGAAGTCCGGTTGATCAGACCGGCGGACAGGTAGCCTACTGAGCCGCTCTTGTGTCCGATACCCTCTATCCCGGTCATACCGCTCATGATATCGCCCACGGCGTGGCCACTCAGCGCTGCCTTGGTCACCTCAGGAGGGTACTCGAATCCAGGTCCGTGGCCGTACGTCGACAACCCGGACGCATCTACGATGGCACAGTATTGAACATCAAAATATTTCCCAAGACGGCCCACGTGGAACAGCCCCGCCTCGACACCCACCCCGTATTCGGCACCGGACCGCTCGAGTGCGATTTGCGCCCTTCTGATCGCGCCCTCAATGGTATTGTCACCTACAGGCTCCCCCGAGACGATCTCATCGGCAGCCACCTCGACAATCTCCACATATCCGAACACCTGTGTGAAGACGTTCCTTACCGCTTCGACCTTGATCCTGTTGCCGGTGGCGACCGCGATCCTGGCAGGGCGCAGCAAGTGCCCGTCCTTGTCGATATCTCCCTTGAGGACCCTAGATGAGCTGATCTTGACCCGGTCGTCTCCTCTGACCGCCCTTATGCGATGGATCTCCAGAGGATTCAGGCCATTGGACCTTCGCCGCTCGTTTATCTCCTCCGCCATGTCCACTGTCTCGGGGGAGACGACCAAGGCGCCAAGTGTCTCAGAGGACGCGGCCGTCCCCATCGAGTCCGAGATAGCGACGATTTCGAACGGTTTCCCGTATCGTTGGAGGAACCGGGACAGGTGCGCCCGCCTCTCCTCATAGATTCTGACGGGGACAGGCCGGGTCCTCTCGGCAAAGTCGTCGGACGTCAGGCCGACCTCCACAGAATCACCGAGGGTGAACGCAGTCTCGAACAACAGTTCGTGTCCCGCATGGATGACATTGAACGTTCCGCCAATGCCTACTCTCATCTACTACCCCAAGAAAGTGAGCGAGATCGCCAATATCATGATAATGACCATGATTATGTAGAAGAATGTCAGCTGCCTCTTCTTGGACCCCATCTTGCCCTTCCACTCAGTCTCGCACTCCTCATCGCAGAAGTCCTGCTTGATGGGAACGGCACGCTCGCAACTCCTGCAGTGTTTGTGCTGTGCAACCCGTTCGACCAACTACTCACCTTGACCAGCATCGACTCACGGTCATTTAGCGTTTCCCTGTTGCTCGGCACCCTTCGCCTAGCTCTCGACCCGGACGCCCGCGCAACCTACGCTGACCACGATTGGCTCCCCTCCAGCGCGCGAGATAGCTCCTGAGGTCTTCTCGGGATGATCGGTCAGTGCGATCATGCTCCCCCCTCCGCCTGCGCCTGTTAGTTTGGCCCCGTAGGCCGATTCCTCGCATGCGTCGACCAGCTTGTCCAGAGCAGGATGGCCTACCCCCAGATCGTTCAGCAACCCATGGTTCTCGAGCATGAGCCTACCCAAAGTGGGCTTGTCCGCCCTTCGGACCGCATCCACCCCTTCGAGAACGATATCTCCGATCCGGTCCACGTCTCTTCGGCGGTCCTTGTTTGTGTCTAGAAGAATCCTGACTCCGTCCACAAGGGGGCCTGTCGCCGCACGCACCCCGGTGTATCCGACAACGAACGTCATATCAGGAATCTCGCAGTGATGCATGTTCCAGACTCGTTCGCCTTTCGAGATCCTCCAAAGAAAACCGTCTCCCTGTTCAGGGGATACGAGGACTCCGTGCCCATGAACCGACGTCGATGTGTCAGTCGGGCTCGCGCCCTTCTGCACCTTGAACTCCACCTCGAACGATTTCTTAGCTAGCGTCGCCAAGTCAAACGTACCTTTCTCAGCCAGCATCGCCCCCACGCTCGACACCGTCACAGCAGCGGACGAACCAAGGCCCGAGCCCGAAGGTATGGATGACTTCGTGGATATCCTCACGGGAGGGCCGTTCCAGGCCTCGTCGAGGGCAGCGGAAATGTAGGAATGATGTTTCGGCCGCATGGGATGTCCGTTGACCGCGAACTGGTCGGACACGCTCACGCTTGCCCTTACCCGGAGGTCGATCGCGAGTGCCAGCGCAGGCTTCCCGAACACGACCGCGTGCTCCCCGAATAGGATGATCTTACCAGGAGCGGAACAGACTGCCATCGGGTCCTCCACGAACTAATGCGGATATATCCTTTTTGTCTACCGCTTGGAACCCAGGTGGAAAGACATATGCCGAAATGCCAGCTCGCTCAGTCCCGCAACAATAATTAGTCACGAGCGAGTTGATGTGTACCGATAAACGGGTTGGTCACATGGAGCGGACATCGAGGATTGAAGGATTCTACAAGATGCCTATGGAAGAGCGTCTTAGGATCGTCAGAGACTTCGGCCAGCTTACGGATGATGAGACGCTAGCGCTATCTGGCCTCGGTGGAATAGATCCTGCCGTGCCGGACAGGATGATCGAGAATGCAATAGGCTCATTCCCGCTGCCCCTCGGAGTCGCAGTGAATTTCAAGATCAACGACAAGGAGTATCTTGTCCCGATGGCAATCGAGGAACCTTCCGTCATCGCTGCGGCGTCGAACGCTGCCAAGATGGCACTTCCGGGCGGCGGATTCGCCACGACGAGCACGCCACCCATCATGATAGGTCAGGTCCAGCTGACGGGACTGAAAGACCCGCACAGCTCCAAGACGCTGATCCTCCACAGGAAGAAGGAAATCCTGCAGTACGCGAACGAGCAAGACCCTATGCTGGTAAGCGTGGGAGGTGGAGCGAGAGACATCGAGGTGAGAGTGATCGACACCCGAACCGGCCCGCAGGTTGTCGTTCATCTCATGGTGGACGTACGAGACGCGATGGGGGCCAACGCGGTCAATACGATGGCAGAAGCGATCGCTCCGAAGCTCGAGGACATGACCGGCGGACGCGTGTACCTAAGAATACTGTCCAATCTGGCCGTGCACCGACTTGCCCGCGCGCGTGCGCTCTGGAAGAAGGAAGCGATCGGCGGAGAGGAAGTCGTGGACGGAATCATGGAAGCATACTCCTTTGCTGAAGCCGACCCATTCAGATGCACGACCCACAACAAAGGCATCATGAACGGAATCGACGCCGTAATCCTTGCGACGGGGAACGACACGAGGGCGATCGAGGCGGGAGCCCACGCCTACGCAGCGCTTCGGGGAGAGTACAAACCGCTCACCAAGTTCGAGAAGACCACGGACGGCGACCTGGCAGGAACGATCGAGCTGCCCATGGCGGTTGGCCTGATTGGCGGAGCTACGAAGACTCATCCGACTGCGAGGGCGTGCATAAAGCTCCTAGGGGTCAAGAGCGGCTCCGAGCTTGGCGAGGTCGCCGCGGCCGTGGGCCTTGCTCAGAACTTCGCCGCTCTAAGGGCACTAGCCACGGTAGGCATCCAGAAGGGACACATGTCCCTCCATGCGAGAAACATCGTCGCCAGCGTTGGCTGTCCTCCGGAACTCGCAGAGGAGGCCGTGAGGATCTTGATCTCCGAGAAGAAGATCAGGATGGACAGAGCTGCAGAGGTCGTGGAAGACCTGAAGAACCGCGGAAAACAAGGCTAGCACGGGAAAGATATATGCCGGCACCGAGGATAACATCTGTTTGTGGCAGTACCCACACATGGTGACCTGATAGGCCTGCTAGAGGTGTGAACCGTGAAACGTCTCATAGTAGTGGACGGTCTCGATGGATGCGGCAAGGACACACACGCTGAACGTATACAGCGTGAACTCGCATCGAGGCACGAGGAGGTCACCATGATGAGGCATCCCTCCCAGAGGTTGTTTGGTAGGATGTCCAAGAGAGCGCTGCTCAAATCCGGACCCGTCGCTGTGGCTTTCGCGACCGTTTTCTACACAGCGGACGTCCTTGCCTCAGTCCGTAAGTTCAACCGCCGAAAGGTAGGCACCTTCATCTTCGTCAGATACCTCCTGGGAACGGCATATCTCCCCAGGAGACTCGCTCACCCCGCCTATTCCTTCTTCAAGGGACTGCTCCCTTTTCCGGACCTCGCCATCTTCATCGACATCGACCCGTCCGTCGCGTTGCGGAGAATCGAGCTCAGAGACCAGAAGAGGGAGATCTTCGAGACGCAGGAGAAGCTGTCCAGGGCGAGGGAGGTCGCTCGCACGCTAGTAGACGACGAATGGGTAACGATCGACAACAGCAAGGACGGTGAGGAACCATTCGCAGAGGCAAGACGCATACTCATCGAGAAAGGTATCCTCTGAGAATCCGCACGCCGTCAAGGAGGATTCTTGGACCTGAAGACCTGCTCGCGCTCCGACAGCTTACACGACTCGCAATCCTTTTCGCAAGGCTCGACATGTACAACAATCGTGCTTCCAGGGAGCGCTTCTCTAATCTCACCCTCCAACCTCTCGATGAGGCTGTGACTATCGATGACGGTCATACTGCGAGGAACGGTCACATGTAGGTCTACCTGGCGCTCGGCCCCCACCTTCCTCGTTCTGAGTCTGTGATAGTCGACGAAATGGACCTCGTGCCGCTTCACGACGGCCTCGAGCACCCGCACCTCATGCTCTGGAAGGCTTCTGTCGAGAAGGCCATCGCAGGACCGCTTGGTTATGTCGAAAGCTGCTCGGATGATCAAAGCGGCCACTATCATGGCGACGACGGGGTCGACGATCTGCCATCCTGTCACCAGAATGACCCCGAGCGCTACAAAGACTCCCGCAGATGTCCAGACGTCGGTCATGAGATGATAGGCATCAGCCTCCAGAGCGAGCGACTCGGTCTCCTTCGCCACCCTGAAGAGCTTCCTGGAAACGACGATGTTGACACCCGCAGATATCCCCATCACGAGCATTCCCGCGCCGAGCATCTCCACCTCAGTGACATCGAACAATCTCTTGCTGGCCTCATACACTATCATGGCTGCGGCCAGGAATATCAGCGTACCTTCGATGAAACCCGAGAGGTTCTCGTATTTACCGTGACCGTAGGTGTGGTCCTTGTCGGCGGGCTCCGCCGACCGTTTCACGGAGTACCTCGCGACCAAAGCCGCCACAAGATCAATGCCCGAATGGATTGCCTCGGAGAGTACACTGACTGAGCCCATCATAAGCCCCACGACGAGCTTCAACGCCACGAGAAAGCTGTTCGACCAAACGGACAGACCTGCAACCGCGATCTTCTTCTCGGCTGGCTCCATCTGATATTCGATGAAGACGCATGTACTTAGGTTTTGTCGAGTAAACAGAGTTTTACAGGTTATCCGAAACAGTTATGTCGGGATAGAGGAATAATGCGCCGGCCCGATGAGAGGCACCCCCATGACCGACGACCTTCTTGAATTACTTGGAACTCTGACGGTAGCGGAGTTGAAGTCAGTAGCTAAGAAACATGGAATCAATGTTTCGTCGTGCAGAGGTAAGAAGAGCTACATGAACGTCCTCGCCGGCGCGAACCTGACGCAGAAGACGGTGAAGAGCGCTCTCAACGCAGGTAGCGAGCGAAAGGATGAAGCCGCTCGCGAGATGAAGAAGATAGAGACAGACCTGAAGGTCATCTCTGAGAAGAAGTCCGAGCCCAGGGATATCCCGGAGGACGAGAACATCGGCATCGAGCGAAGCATCGACCAAGCCCTCCATCTCAGACCCCTGTTCTTCGAGATAGACTCAGCGACCGAGCAGGCCTGGAACAAGATGATACTCGGCGATTTCGCTCAAGCACTGACGCTCAACAGGGGCTCCCGGTCGCAGGTGATCGACAGACTCAGCACATTCCACCTCTACTCGACCGCGCTCTCAATCCGCGCCTCAGAGACTATTCTCAATCAGATAACATGGACAGATACGAAGGTGTCCTCGAAGCTCAAGACCGCTCTCGCAGAGACGAAGAAGGCGTTCATAAATGGACCCTCGAAGAGGAGGGAGACGACCCTCGAAGAGCTGGAGAATCTGACGACGAAGGCGTTCGAAGCCTTCATCGACAAATCGCAGAAGGCCGAGAATGATCTAAAGAAGATGCTCGAGGAATACTCTTCGTTCGGAGTACACGTGAAGGGTTCCCATGACCTTCTTGAAATCGCTACGCAGGCGAGAAGTTACTCCGATATCGTGCAATATGCTAAGCTGATGGAACAGGCGAGAGCTCAGGCCGGCCGTGCGAAAGAGACACGGATGAAGGAGATCGACGACGCTTTCGAACGTGTCGAGAGAGCGATCGAGGATGCGAAGCAGGCGGGAGCGGAAACCGCCGAGGGTCAGACGCAGTTCACGAACGCGAAGAAAGCGTTCAAAAACAGCGAATTCGCGAAGGCGATGGAGCTGCTCGCTTCCGTGGAGCTGGCCGTCGACGGCGCCCACCAACAGAGAGTGCGACAGGATCGGGAGGCCGAGGCCAAGGAGATCGCGCAGATAACTTCGTCCTTGCAGGAGGCGGAGCCAGACCTCGAGGAGGCGGCGATGTATGGGATGGACGTACGCGAAGGGCTGTTGTTCGTGGGATCCACGAAGACTGCCCTTCAGCAGAGGGACGTCGTCACGGCTGCCAAGTTCTCAAAGAAGGTGAGGAAACTCACAAAGTCCATGGAAGGAGATCTCGAGAAGCTCCGAGAGAAACACTCAGCTGAGAAGGAGAGCCAGCGCGACAGCGGAGACAAGTCGACGCGAACACCGACCTCTGATAGAACCAGCACGAACGATTCGGCACCCGCGCAGACGAAGAAAGACAAGAAGTGGCGCTCCATCATCAAGAAGTGAGTTCGGGTGTTGCCACAGACCAAATGCGGTTCTGACAGTACAGTCTTACTCAACGGGCGGAACGGTGTCAGCGGCTACTTCAACTCTGCCATTGCTGTTATTGGCAAGGCCCTTGATCACGTCTCCCCTCGTGATTATCCCGATGAGCTCACCAGCCTTCAGAACGGGGAGGCGATTGACGTCGGCCTTCACCATGACCACCACAGCGTCCTTCAGCGTGATGTCATCGTCCACCGTGTGGACCTGCTTTGACATGACCTCGCTGACCAACTTCTCGCCGATCTCCTCGTACGCCTCGAGCAGCTCGCGCTGGACGAGCTCTTCCTGAAAGGCGATGCCTATCGACGATACTGATGGGAACACGAGCCGTAGGTTCTTCTTCGTCGTCTTGAGAGATCTCAGGACATCGACCTCGCTGAAGACACCCACGATATCCCCACCCTCCATCACGGGTGCTCCAGACACATTCTTCTCCGCCAGAAGCGCCGCAGCATCTTTGACCAGCGTGTCCGGAGTCACGGTAACGACCGGGCTGCTCATGACATCCCTCACTCTTCTCATCGTATCAACTTCCCCATCATCAGGAAACTTATAAATGTTTTCGGCTGGTTCCTACAACTGATATCTTCAAGGGGATGTCTATGGCGAGAACCAGGTTGAAACCAATCTCAGACATAGAGGTCGACAGCGAGATCAAGGTCGTCGACCTGACCGCTATGATGCTAGCGTCAGGAGGATTCACAGCCAAGAAGCTCGGAATCGCCTCCGAGATACTCACCTCCATGCTGAGAGATGAAAAGTGCACCATCTTCCTCTCATTTCCCGCATGCATAGTATCCACGGGAACGCGAGGAGTCATCAGGAAGCTCGTCGAGGAGCGTCTAGTAGACGCGATAATCACCACCTGCGGAACCCTCGACCACGACCTTGCCCGCGTATGGAAGAAGTACTACCACGGCGACTTCATGATGGACGACGCGGACTTACACAGGAAGGGAATCAACCGTCTGGGGAACATACTGATCCCCAACGAGAGCTACGGGATAGTCCTGGAGCAGAAGATGCAACCCATCCTAGATGAGCTGTACAAGGAGGGAAAGAAAAGCCTGTCGAGCAGGCAGCTGGCATACGAGTTCGGGTCGAGGCTCACCGATAAGAAATCCATCCTCTATTGGGCCTCTAAGAACGACATTCCGGTTTATGTCCCCGGCATCACCGACGGCGCGTTCGGGTCACAACTATGGCTCTTCAGCCAGCGCCATCATGACTTCACGATCGACATCCTGAAGGACGAGCAGGAGCTCTCGGACATAGTATTCACCGCGAAGCGAGCCGGGGCGCTGATGATAGGTGGTGGCATCTCGAAGCACCATGTGATCTGGTGGTCCCAATTCCGGAATGGCCTCGATTACGCGGTGTACCTCACGACAGCAGAGGAGTTCGACGGGTCTTTGTCTGGCGCGAGAATCCGAGAGGCGGTGAGCTGGGGCAAGGTCAAGGAGAGGGCGAAGTACGTCACCGTCGAGGGGGACGCCACGATAACCCTTCCGATCCTCGCATGCTCCGCACTCAGCGTCGGCAGGCCTGGAAGAAATTAATAACATGGATGGGGGTTACACCTTGCACGAGGCGGTTGACACATGACCTTGAAGGAAGAGGGCCCTGGAATCCCTTCAGCGCAGGATCTGACGGCCTTCGCCAAGGAATACTACAGGGCATACATGCAAACTGTCGAGGAGAAGAAGCCTCAGGCCCTCTCCAAGTTCGCTCAGGACGCACCCTACACCATCAGGGCATATCTCCTGCCGAACGCATCGATATGCATGCTCTTCAACTCAACGGACGAACTCAAAACTCATGGAAGCACCAAGGATTGGGATAAAGTCCAGGACGAGATCGTCAAGGGCGTGGACCACTTCGCTGGATTCTTTCCGTTCGAGGATCGCTCCCTCGGCGACTGGAGCAAGCGAGGTAAGAGGGACGCGCTGAGAGATCTCAGGCTGCTCGAGCGCTCCGACCTGTCGACCGCCAGCGTGAAGCTGGAGGGAATCATCGAGAACATAACGAAGATGATCAAGGCGAACCCGTGGCTGGGGAAGTCGGGCAATGAGGTCATCGCGTCCATGAGGGATATCGACAGCCGCGTCAGAGGAGGGTTTCCTACAGTCGACGCGATCGCATCGCTTCAGTCACTCAAGGCGTTCGCTCCGACGGCAGAGAACGTGACAATCGACTTCCCGGACAAGGTGCTCCTCGAAGAGATCGCCGAAGGATTGAGGGATGTGTCCGACCTTCAGACGAAGATCGAGACCATTGAGAACCGCATGTTCGATATGGAGAAGGCGAGTCAGACGCCGGACATGGCAGACCAGATGAACGAGTATGGCGAACGGGTCGACAGGCTCGAGAAGCAGCTGGAGAAAATATCAAACATCCTGACGATGCTCAATTCGAAAGTGGAGGCGTACTTCTCCAACACCGCTGAGAGGGAGCGACAGGGTGAGATGGAGCAACGCCTTGAGGAGCATGGCAACAAGGTACTTCAAACGGAGTCGAAGATGATGGCCATGGAGAAGGAGGCGGAGCGGCTGGTCTCCGAGATCAAGACAATGGCATCCAAGATGGAGAAGGACGTGCAGGATGGACGCAAGAGGATCGCCCGCATGGAGAAGCATCTAGTGGATTTTGCCAAGGTGGTCCAAGAGTAACGTTCCCATGAAGTCGATATGCGTCCTTCCCGGTGACGGCATCGGCCCGGAGGTCGTCGGCTGTGCGACAAGGGTCCTCGAGAGAGTGACTGACCAGCTTGAGCTCCACACGGCGGACATAGGCCGTGCGGCGTTCCATCGCTCCGGCGAGCATCTACCCACGGACACCATTGCCGCGATGGAGGCCTCGGATAGCTGCCTGTTCGGTGCAGTCACATCTGATGAAGGGGCGGGTTACGATTCTCCGGTGCTTAGGTTCAGGAAGGAGCTTGATCTGTTCGCCAACCTCCGCCCCGTGAAGAACATCGCCAAGGTTTCGACAGCAGCGATGGACCTGCTCATAGTGCGGGAGAACACCGAAGGTCTCTACACGATGAACGAGCACGAGGACGACGCAGGAGTGACGACCATGAGAAGGGTCTCCAGGTCCGCCTGCGAGAGGATAGTGGAAAAGGCCATAGACGAGGCTCGCCGGACCGGCCGGAAGAGCGTCTGCTGTGTCCACAAGGCGAACGTGCTGCGCAAATCGGACGGCCTGTTCCTCCAAGTGTTCAGAGACGCCGCCCGAACGCGTGGTCAGGGCCTGAAGTTCACCGATCAGCTCGTGGACTCGGCTGCCGCGAAGATGGTAACGAGACCGGAGGCGTTCGATGTCGTCGTTACGCTGAATCTGTACGGCGACATCCTCTCCGACCTCGCAGCCGGGATTGTCGGCGGATTAGGCTTCGCACCTTCAGGAAACATGGGAGACAGACGGTCTGTGTTCGAGCCCGCACACGGCTCCGCCCCGGACATCGCGGGAAAGGGCATAGCGAATCCGACGGCTACGATACTCGCGGCCGCGATGATGCTGGACCACCTGGGCTTCTCCGTCGAAGCGAGCCACGTGCGCGAATCGACGGAGCAGGTCTACAGGAAAGGCCTTCGCACAGTCGACGTCGGAGGAAACCTGGGATCTGAGAAGTTCACGGACAGGGTTCTCTGCAACCTGAAATCCATGCTCTAAACCATGAGAAGAGAATGGCGTGCGGGGGCTGAGATTCGAACTCAGGGACTCCTGCGAGACCAGACCCTCAATCTGGCGCCGTTGACCGAGCTTGGCTACCCCCGCAAGTTGCGCTGGGAGCGGTCCATGTGTGTCCTTCGATTAAAGCCTTTCGTATTTTGGAAATCGATCCCTGATGAGATGCCTTTCGATCTTCACCCTGGCGTTGGTCATTCCCCACAAATATATACCCGAGTGCGATACGGAGTGTTCAATAGGACGCTGAGGGGGTCCACGGGCCCACCTTAAGCGGCTCGAGGAGATACAGCAGATGATAGGTTTTCCGAAGGGGAGGATTTCGTTCCGCATGTTCGACGAGAGCGATTTGGACTCGCTCCACTGGGGAACATTGGATGTCCTAGAAAACGCAGGCATAAAGGTATTCAGCGAAGAGTGCCTGAAACTCCTTGAAGACGCAGGCTGCACGGTGAACCACAAAGATAGCAGCGCGAGGATACCCGGAAACCTCGTCGAGGAAGGGATAAGGAAAGCGAAGAAGAACATCACACTCTACGCTAGGAACCCGGACTACGATGTCGTCCTCGACGGAAGAAGGTCGTACTGCTGCACGGACGGGAACGGGACGAGCGTCATGGACTTCGACACGGGAAAGAGGAGGATGTCGACCACGAAAGACCTGCAAACGGTCGGGAAGGTCGCGAATGCCCTCGATTCCGCGCACATATTCTGGCCGTGCGTGAGCTGCCAGGACGTACCAGACCACATCCGGCACGTGGTTGACCTCAAAGTGGCGCTCGGAGCCATAGAGAAGCACGTTCAGGTGGAGACGACCAGCCACAGGAGGGAGGCTAAGTGGCTCGTCCAAATGGGTGCCGCTCTTGCAGGCGACGAGAAAGCCCTGAGCAGGAAGCCGATATTCTCTTCCATGCATTGCCCGTTCTCCCCGCTCCAACTCGACGGCGGATCGACGGAAGGTGCGCTCCTACTCGCCCGTGCCGGGGTCCCGATCTCATTCTATGGAATGCCCCAGGCAGGAATAACTGGCCCGGTGACGCTCGCAGGCTCAATAATCGTGAACAACGCCGAGGTTCTCGCAGGCATGACGATGGCCCAGCTAGCAGCGCCTGGATCACCGTTCATATACGGGACGGGAGGAGCAGCCTTCGACATGAGAACGATGACTTGGGCCGGCGGCGGCCCCGAGAGAGCGCTCATATCCTCCGGCGCAGGGGCGCTAGCACACCACTACGGCTTCCCGATACTATGTGGCGGTATCGTAACCTCGGCGAAGGAGCCGGGACCACAGTCTTGCTACGAGAAGATGTCGAGCGGGCTGCCGCAGTTCTTCGCTGGCTGTGACATGATAGCCGGGCTCGGGCTCCTCGATGACGTCACGATGTTGTCGTACGAACAGATGGTCATTGATGACGAGATGGCGAGGATAATGGGCCGCCTCTCCGGAGGAGTGATCGTTGATGACGAGCACATGGCAGTCGACCTCATCAAGAAGGTCGGCGCAGGCGGCAGCTTCCTGAGTCACAGACACACCATGCATTGGCTACACAAGGAGCACTTCATACCAGACATAACAGACAGGCGTACGGGAGAGGCATGGGAGGTAGACGGCAATAAGAACGTCGTAACCCGTGCAAGAGAGAAGGCTGCGAAGATAATGAAGGAACATCAGGTGCAACCGTTGACGACGGACGTGTCAGCGAGATTCGAAGAGATCGTGAAAGAGGCCGACGCGGACATAAAGACGAACGGCCTCAACTGACATGCCGACTCGACGGCAGAAACCCACAAACCACATCAGAATCGGAGGACGGCGCCCGCAATCGATTCCAGCAAACCCTGACATGGAGGATAGTCCCGCTTGATCCCACTTGAGCTGGTACGAGAGTTCGAGAGACAGATGAAGGCGATGAGGATAGGGGACACACCCCTCAGACGCCTTCAGAAGATAGAGGGACTGCTCGGCACAAGGCGGCTCCACATCAAGCTCGAAGGTGAGAATCCGACAGGTACCCACAAGGACCGGATGGCCCTGCTCCTAACACTCAGCGCAAGGAGGGAGGGGTATGACACCGTCGCGGCCGCCACCTGCGGCAACTACGGCGCCTCGCTCCTCCGCGTCTGCGACAAACTGGGGATGCAGTGCAGGATATACATACCCACGGAGTACGAAGGGACCAGAAACGCGGAGATCACAGATGCTGGCGGAAAGATCGTCACCATTCAAGGCGATTACGAGAATGCGATTGCGACGTGCATCAGGGAATGTGCTGCGAACAGGTGGTACAATGCGAACCCGGGCGGGAAGAACAACGAGCTCGGAATCTACGCATACACATTCGTAGCGAAGGAGATGGCGCAGGCCCTCGGAAAACAGCCGGATTGGGTGTCCGTTCCGGTTGGGAACGGCACCATACTCGCTGGTGTCTGGCAGGGATTTCAATCCATGGGGATGAAACCACGCATGCTAGGGACATCGAACAACAACGCGGCCGTGAGAGGGATGGTGATGGGACGGGAGGTTCCCGTGACAGCGCCAGATATGACCCTGACACATGTGAACGACCCGCTTGCGGGGAACTATCTGCCTGACGCCGAGGACGCTATACGCGCAGTGATCGAATCGAAAGGACAGGGGATGGAGATATCCGACGAGGAGATGGTCGAAGCCGCGGAGATGTTGCTGGAAGAGGAAGGGCTAGACATACTCCCTGCCTCAGCTAGCGCTCTGGCCGGAATACGACATCTCGAGACGAAGACCCACACATTTGTGCTGGTTGCCACCGCCCGCGGAAATCCAGGCGGGGTTCGTTGACCTGGCATTGGAGTCAGTGTATCATTTTGGACGTTCGTGAGAGTACCGGCCCAAGCCAGCCAAGATATTAATATATCTTCGTTTATGCCAGATTGTATGCGCGAAACCGCTGGTCGCAGAGCAGGTATTGTTCTTCCGTTGGCCCTAGTCGTTCTGCTCGACCTGCGAATCGTGCACCCCTGACGGACTGCCTGTTTTCGCGGGTTTCCTGTCGGGTGAGATGAGGGAGGTGTAGAGATGAATGGTTCGAGGGCCGTCGTGGAACTGCTTGAAGGACAGAAGGTCGAAGTCCTCTTCGGTATACCGGGAGGTGTGCTCCTGCCACTATACAACGAGCTGGTCGACACAGATATGAGGCACATACTCCCCAGGCACGAGCAGTGCGCTGCTCACATGGCTGACGGATACGCACGCGTGTCGAAGCGCCCGGGCGTGTGCATAGCCACATCTGGGCCGGGGGCGACGAACCTTGTCACCGGGGTAGCCACCGCATTCATGGACTCATCTCCGTTGATTGCATTGACGGGGCAGGTGGCGACCGGCGTCCTCGGGAATGACGCATTTCAGGAGGCCGATTCATTCAGTCTGATGATGCCTATCACGAAACACAACTTCAGGGTAACAGACCCGGAGACCCTTCCAGAGGTGATGAAGAGGGCATTCCTGATCGCTACCACCGGCAGGTACGGTCCCGTACACGTCGACCTGCCTATCGACATACTCCAGGGGGAGATATCGGATGACGCAATGAGGAAGCCGGTCAGGGTGCCGAAGCCGAAGCGCAATCTCTCCGGCCTGCTGGATGCTATCAAGCTGCTCGAAGGAGCTGAGAGACCTACCATCCTCGTTGGGGGAGGAGTCTCGTGGTCGCGAGCGGGTCCTGAGATTGCACAGCTCGCCGATCTCCTCATGGCGCCCATCGTGACGACCCTGATGGCCAAGGGAGCCATCCCGGAGGACCATCCGCTCGTCCTTGGGGTTTGCGGAATGCATGGCCGGCAGGTCGCGAACTATGCCCTCAACAATTGCGATATCCTTCTGGCCATAGGAACCAGGTTCAGCGACAGGGTGACCGGAAATCTGAGTGAGTTCGGCAAGAACACGAAGGTCGTGCACGTCGACATCGACTCGTCTGAGATAGGCAAGAACGTCAAAGGCAGGGTCGGCCTCGTCGGAGATGCTTGGACCGTTGTGAATGCTCTGATTGCGGGCCTTCTGAAACGAAAGAAGAGATCGACCTGGAAGGATCGCATCATCGAGCTGAAGAAGGAATGCACCTGCGACTACAACCTAAGATCCGACCCGATCAAGCCGCAGAAGGTCATACACGAGCTCTCAGACCTCCTGCCAGAAGATGCCATAGTCACGACGGAGGTGGGTCAGAACCAGATGTGGGCTGCGCACTTCTTCAGATGTCACGGCAAGCGGATGTTCTTCACGTCCGGTGGCCTCGGTACCATGGGGTTCGGGTTCCCGGCCGCACTCGGGGCCAAGGTTGCCCGGCCCGAGAGCGTCGTCGCGGACATCGCTGGTGACGGGAGCCTGCAGATGGTCTCCCAGGAATTCTCCACGGCGGTCGAGAACGACATCCCGGTGATGATATGTCTGTTGAACAACGGATGGCTCGGCATGGTCAAACAGTGGCAGAAGCATTTCTACGGATCGCGCTATCTGGCGACTAAACTCGGAAAATCACCGGACTTCGTGAAGCTTGCGGAAGCATACGGGGCGGAGGCTATAAGAATAGAGAAGCACTCCGAGGTTGCCGAAGCCATCAAAAGAGGCACAAGATCCGACGTGCCGATCCTGCTCGACTTCATAGTTGATCCTGAGGAGGATGTACTGCCTATGACGCCGCCCGGGAAGAGCTCGGCCGAGTGGATAAAAGGCAGGTGCCAATGGAAGGGAGGTGTCAGGTAAATGGAAGTCATCATGATGCTCACGTATGACCAACCAGGCGTGATGCAGCGAGTAATGGCCGAGTTCACGAGGAAGAAGATCAACGTGGACACCATCATCGTTGGACCTTGCGAGATGCCGGATAGGTCCCGGATAGTGATCTCGCTCAGGGGCCGCGAGATGGCCCTGGGCGTCATCGAACACCTCAGGGGGCTCCAGGAGGTCATCGAGGCCGACATGGTCGACCACAGACGTCATGAGGGCTACGCCGTCATGCTCAGCAAGGGCGGCGTGTGCCGCATCACGGGCACCGTGGAAGAGGTGGAAACCGTCATCAAGAAAAGTCAGCCAGACAAGTACATAGAAGTCGTCAATGCGATCTAGGATCCGCGCAAAGGTGATAGAATGGCCAAAATATACTATGACAAGGACGCCAGCCTCGATGTTCTGAAAGGAAAGAGGGTGGCAGTGATCGGATACGGAATACAGGGAAGGGCACAGTCGCTCAATCTGAAGGACAGCGGTGTAGATGTCGTCGTTGCCCAGAAGTTCAAAGACGAATACTACGAGCGGGCCAAGACCGACGGAATGGAGATAATGGACATACCTGAGGCGGTGAAGGGTTCGGACATCGTCATGATGCTCATCCCTGACGAGGTGCAGAAGGAAGTCTACGACAAGGAGGTTGCACCACATCTGCGAGAGGGCATGGTGCTGGACTTCGCCCACGGTTTCAACATACATTTCAAACGGATCGTCCCGCCCGAATTCATCGATGTGATCATGGTCGCCCCGAAGGGACCTGGTGCACTGGTCCGCGAGACTTTCGAGGCGGGCAGCGGCGTCCCTGCGCTCATCGCGGTACATCAGGACCACTCGAAGAAGGCCAAGGAGACCGCATTGGCCATCGCGAAGGGCCTAGGCGCGACGACGAAGGGGGTTATCGAGACGTCCTTCGAGGAGGAGACGGAGACGGACTTGTTCGGCGAACAGGTCGTGCTGTGCGGCGGCGCGAGCGAATTGATCGGGTCAGCGTTCGACTTCCTCATCAGGAGCGGGTACCAGCCCGAGGTCGCCTACTTCGAGGTGCTTCACGAGCTCAAGCTCATAATAGACCTCGTTCAGAAGGGCGGAATCGAGGGCATGTGGAAGAATGTGTCCAATACCGCCGAGTACGGGGGCCGGACCAGAGGCGCCAGGATCATAGATCCTGCGACAGCGAGCGCGATGAAGAACGTCCTCGCGGACATCAAGTCGGGCGGGTTCGCCAAGGAGTGGGTGGACGAGTACGAGGCGGGCATGCCCACATTGACGAAGCTCAGGCAGGAAGGCGCCAAGTCACAGATAGAGGTCATCGGCACTGACATAAGGAAGATGTTCAAGTAATAGCGCTCCTGACTGGCTTCGGATGCAGAAGTAATAGATACCCGATGGCCGAATCTCCTCGGAGGAGTGAGAACGGATTTGAGCGATGACGTTGTACCTGGTGGGCTCTTCGGCAAGTTCGCGGCCGACGGCAGGACCTTCGTCGGCACGGTCCATGACGACAGTGTAGTCGAGTTGGACACGGACCGAATGTCTGACCTCTTCGACGGCTCGCCGGGACGCACCGTCAGGTCCCACAATGCTGGCGCAGTGAAAGTGCTGGCTCCGGTCGACCGACCATCCAAGATAATCTGCATCGGGCTGAACTACAGGAGCCACATAAGTGAGATGGGCTGGGAGGCACCCTCCTCTCCGATATTGTTCACCAAACCGCCCTCTGCCATTATAGGCCAGGGCGAGGACATAATTCTTCCATCAATGTCGAGAAGAGTCGATTACGAGGGCGAGTCCGCGACGATCATCGGCCGTCGCGCGAGCCATGTATCGGATGGGAGCCAGTTCATTTTCGGATACACCGCGTTCAACGATGTAACTGCCCGGGACCTGCAGAAAGCGGATCCAGACTGGACCAGAGCGAAGGGGTTCGACACGTTCGCTCCCATCGGGCCTCTGATCTCAACAACTCCTCCGACGACCGTAACGACACGCCTGAACGGGAAGACTGTGCAGAGGTCGCCAACAAGCGACAGGGTTTTCGACGACTACACCCTTGTGGAATACATCTCAACCATCATGACCCTCGAGCCGGGCGACATAATCGCTACCGGGACGCCATCTGGAATATCCCCGATGAGCGAAGGCGATGTCGTCGAGGTCGAGCTCGACGGAGTCGGGATATTGAGCAACTCCGTGAGAGAGTCCGGGGTTCGATGAAGGGGTTGATGCTGTATGCTGATCCAACCAACCGAGAAGATATGGAAGAATGGCGAGTTGATCCCGTGGAAAGAAGCAACCGTGCATGTACTGAGCCATGGGCTTCACTATGGCACTGGCGTGTTCGAGGGAATAAGATGCTACGAGACCCAGACGGAGCCTGCGATATTCAGGCTCAAGGAGCACATGATAAGGCTCCACGCGTCCGCCAAGACCATCAACCTGAGCATACCGTATCCTGTCGATGTGCTTTGCAGGGCCGCGAAGGACGTCATCAACGCGAACGGCCTGAAGGCAGGCTATATTCGCCCGATCTCGTTCTTCGGTGTTTCAGGCATAGGGGTCAACCCGTTTGATTACCCCGTAGAGACGTTCATCGCCGCTTTTTCGCTCGGAGCGTATCTCGGGGAGAAAGGCGTCAGAGATGGCATCCGCATCCACACCTCGTCATGGAGGAGGATATCGAGCACGGCCGTCCCCGCCACCGCCAAAGTTTGCGGAAGCTACCTCAACAGCGCGCTGGCCGTCATGGAGGCCAAGCAGAACGGATTCGACGAGGCAGTCCTTCTCAACGACGAAGGCATGGTCGCCGAGGGGTCTGGAGAGAACATCTTCATGGTGAGGGACGGGCGCGTATTCACGCCTCCCCTTAATGCAGGGATACTACCAGGCATAACACGGGATTCGGTCATGATACTCGCAACGGACCTTGGCATCACGGTTGAAGAACGCAACTTTGTCAGGAGCGAACTCTACCTGGCGGACGAACTCTTCTTCACAGGGTCTGCAGCGGAAGTCACCCCGATCAAGGAAGTCGACAGACGTCAGGTCGGCGATGGAAGACCCGGGCCGGTCACAAAGAAGCTCCAAACTAGGTTCCAGGAAGTTGTATCGGGAAAGAATGGCAAGTATGCCTCATGGTTGGACCCCGTCCGCTGAGCGGCAACTGTTATATACTGCACAACACGTGACTGTGTCTGACGATTGTCATACGACAGGATGGGATGAACGTCATGCGGACTATGTTGAATAAACTCGTGAGCCAGGCAGACCAGAACGGAGTGACTTTGGCCGAGATCATGGCAAAGGAGTTGTCTCCTGGAGAGATCGACCGGATGCAACAGTACCTCCGCCGAGAGATGAACGACAACTACTCTGCGATCGAAGGCTTCATGCAGGACATCGATGTGCCTGGCACTTACGATTTCAGCTCGATGGACGAGTCGGAGTTGGCCAACCTTCAGGTAAATCTCTTGGAGGCGCTGTCTGACACGTCCACCCTCGCATCATCCGAGGCCTGAAACGCCGCCTGCTCGCTCTCAGACTTCCTGAAAATGCGGTTCTCGTGGTCGACCACATCAAATAGGCGTCTAGGAGACCCCATCAGAGTCTCTGTCCGGCCCAACATCAGAACCCCTCCTGGCCTCAACGCCGTGTGGAAGTTCCTGACGAGCACGTCGTGCATCGGACGCGAGAAGTATATCACGACGTTCCTGCAAACGATGAGGTCGATGTACTTCTGGCTAGGGCTGTCCAACAGATTGCCCTCAGAGAATCTCGTCATCCGTCGTATGCTTGGTGAGACCTGGTAGCCCGAATCATCCTTGGTGAAGTGCTCGGAGAGTATGTCCTTCGGTATCGCCTTCACCTGTGCCTCGCTGTAAACCCCCTGTGTGGCAACGTTCAAAGCAACCTTAGAGAGATCAGTACCCTGAATCCTCACGACCAGGTCACCGCCCTTCTCGCTCTTCTTGAGCTCCTCGGCGACGCATATCGCGATCGTGTAGGTCTCCTGCCCGGTGGCACATCCGGCGCTCCATATTCTGAGTGTGCTCCAGCCGAGATCCACCTTGAGGGAGGCCAGAGGCCTGATCACTTGTTCTGTCAAGGCCTCGAACGCCCCAGTGTCACGAAAGAAGTCCGTCACATTCACCGATAGGGCTGCGATGAGTTCGTTCATCTCGTCCTCGCTCTTCCTCAGAAGAGCGATATATTCCATCGCGTGTCTGCACCCGGAACGTCCCACGCGCTTCCTGACGGCACGAGCGAGGAACGACCTGGAATACCCGCTGATGTCGAACCCTCTGGTTTTCAGCAGGTGTCGTCTGATGAGATCATATGACTTCTCTTCGTCGGCTTCCATCAGGCAGTCTATTGTCCGTCCTCTAGATATTTCTTCTCAGGGAGAGACCAATCACCTCTCTCGCGCCCAAGAAGCAGGTTATCTAAGAGCGAATTCTGGACGACATATTTTTATATAGACCGTACCAATTTTGATATCCATGCAAGAGCTTCTGGGTTCGAGCGAACCGTCCGTCATTCGGGGCTCTTACATCGATATTGTGATGGTGGTGCATTGAGGATACCTTTGACACCGAAGTTGATGGCGATTATACTCACCCTGTCGCTTGTACCGATTCTCGTCGTGAGCTACATCTCGATCTCCGAGATGAGCCAGATGAGGAGCGACATGAGGGTCCTTTACGACGAGAACTTGGTGGTCGTCTCAGAGATAGCGAACGCGGAAGCATCTCTTCTTACGGCAGATGTCTCGTTCAGACAATATGTGCTCGAGTACGGCACGCCCGGCGCGAACGACTACTACAACGTGATGTTCGATCGACAGAACATATTCTCACAATTCCTGACCGACTTCCGGACCACATACACCTTCGAGGTAATGCCAGGCATGCTGACCGCTATCGAGGAGATGGACAGAGGAGACTTAATCATCTCTCAGCAGTCCAACCTCCGGAGCCTGCAGATATCATGGAACGAGTACACGAACTGGACTGGCGCGACGATAGATTACCTGAGAGACGACGCACTCAGCGAATCCGTCGATGCCAGGAAGAATGCTACAACATATCTCGAGAACATGATGGACGAGCTCGAGAATCTGATAGAAGACACGACGGAGGCAGCGGCGCTCATGGATGAGCGCGCGGAGAGCACGATCGAACAAGGCATCTCCTACCTTATCATGAGTGGATCCGTGGTCGGAATCATGGTCGCGGTAATCACTCTCTACGTCTCGTCCCGTATCACGGCGCCCATTGTCGAAGTATCCGAGCGGGCCAAGATAATCGCTGAAGGGAACTTCACGGATCGACTGGACACGAAGGTGCCTGACGACGAGGTCGGCGACCTCGTCAGGTCCATGAATCTGCTCATCTACAACACATCTGAACCCCTCCGGAAACTCACGGAGAGCGCCCGAGCCATCTCAGAGGGCGATTTCTCGATGGAGATCGATGTCCATGCGAGAGGCGACCTCGCGACGCTTGTCGATACCTTCAGGATGATGAAGGACCGGCTGGCGAGCATCACTGTAGAGATAAGGGGAGCATCCAAATCGCTCAAGGACGCATCGACCCTCCTGGCGGAGACGACCAAAAGCATAACCGATGGGTCACAGCAGGTGTCCGCGTCCATGTCGCAGACGTCCAAGGGCGCTGAGACGCAGGCATCCAGGGTAGAGGAGATGGTGAAGATGCTCGGGGAGCAGACGAAGGCCATCTACGATGTCGTGCAGAGCGCGCAGAACGCAGCAAGAGCTTCCGAGGACGCGAGCGATGTCGCTCAGAAAGGAAGCAGATCCATACATGATTCCCTTGAGAAGATGAGTTCTCTTCTCAGGAGTGTGCAGGAGACCTCGGCGTCTATGCAGAATCTCTCAAGGAAGTCTCAGGAGATATCCCAGATAGTGAACATCATCACCAACATAGCACAACAGACCAACCTACTGTCCCTAAACGCAGCGATAGAGGCTGCCAGGGCAGGTGAACACGGTAGAGGATTTGCGGTCGTCGCGGACGAGGTTCGCAAACTGGCTGAAGGGTCCAGGAAGGCAGCAGACCAGATTCAGGAGCTCCTGCAATCGATTGGGAACGACATAGGAGAAACCTCTGAGAAGATGAGTAACACCAGCAAGGATGTCAATGACAGCGCTACGACCATCTCGGAGTCGCTGAGATCCTTGGAGGACATCGCAGCCACTGTCGAAGAGACCGCAGCGATGGTTCAGGAGATCAGCGCCTCGACCGAGGAGCAGAAGGCACTCACAGAGAGCCTTGCGAAGAATCTGGACGAAGTCGCCAGCATAGCGAATCAGACCTCGGCGTCGGCAGAGGAGGTTTCCGCCTCGTCGGAGGAACTCGCTGCGGGAATGGAGGAGCTATCAGCCTCGGCCCAGGAACTGACGGACCTCGCGACCAAGTTGACCGACTTGACCAAGAAGATGCAGCCCAGTTCAGGGTTAGCCCGAGAGGAACCGACGGATAGGGACCCCGAGACGGATGACGATGACAGGAGCTAGAAGAGTTGACCAACGAGCAGGGAACTGAACAGTACGTGGTTTTCAGGCTCGGCCTTGAGGAATTCGCCTTCGACATATCAAAGGTTAAGGAGATTTTTCCAACACAGGAGATTACGAAGGTTCATCGCAGCCCGACACACATCGAAGGCGTGATGAACCTGCGGGGAAGGCTGGTGACCGTGATCGACCTCAGGAAAAGGTTCAAGCTGGAGGCCAAGGACCTTGATGAGAGTTCCAGAATCATTGTCGTTGAAGCCTCGGATGCCCCAGTGGGTTTCCTCGTCGACGAGGTCACGGAGGTCGTGAGGATGCCCGTGGACTCGGTCGAGCCCGTACCTGAATATGTAGCTCAGGAGATCGAGTCAGAATATGTGGCAGGTATCGCAAAGCTCGACAACCGCCTCATAACCATTATCGACCCGTTGAAGGTTCTAGATCTCTCAATAGAGGATGCGGGACAGAAAGGAGGTATCTCGGATGGCGACAGTTCTGGTGGTTGATGATTCGGAGTTCATGCGCAGGGTGATCAGGAACATCCTCGAAGGCGGAGGACACAGAGTTCTCGAGGCGAGGAACGCCGATGAGGCCATCAAGGTGTTCAGTGAACAACGTGCGGACATCGTAACGATGGACATAGTGATGCCTGGAACCGACGGCATTGAAACCGTGAAACAATTGAAGGAAGTGAACTCCCGAGTCAAGATAATCATGATCTCCGCCCTCGGACACCAGCGTACCGTCATGAGGGCCCTGGAGGCTGGTGCGCTCGACTTTATCATGAAGCCGTTCACATCGGATGATGTCCTCGAGTCGATCAACGCCGTTCTGCAGATGAGCACCTGAGGAATCGCTGATGCGAGAAACGGTGAAGGTACTGATTGTCGACGACAGTGCCTACATGAGAGTCGTTCTCAGAGACATGCTATCCTCTGAGGAAGGGTTGTCCGTCGTGGGCACGGCGAAGGATGGCATCGAGGCGATAGAGAAAGCCAAGGCGTGTTCACCGGATGTGGTGCTGCTCGACATACAGATGCCCAAGATGGACGGCATTGCGACCCTCCAGAGGCTGATGAAGGAGCACCCGACAAGGGTGATAATGCTTAGCGCCATGGACAAGGTGGACATCGACCTACCGCTCAGGGCGCTCGAGATGGGCGCCGTCGAATTCATCTCAAAACCAGGTGGGCCGATCTCCGTGGACATCGTGAAGTATCGGGCTCACATAGCGCGCACTATACTAGACGTCTCAGGCGCCAGGATAGAAGTCCTTCAGAAAGCAAGGATCCCACTTCAGCTCGATAAGGAACGGCTGAAGCCGAGGGAGGTTCCCGAGAAGGGGCTGAAGGCCATCGCGATTGCCGCGTCCACTGGAGGACCCAGGGCCCTGGAGTACATATTCTCGAGACTCCCCAGGAACATACCCGCGACGATATTCGTCGTCCAACACATACCGGCCCTGTTCTCAGAATCGTTCGCTAGGAGACTCGACTCGGTCAAGGGACCTCGCACCTCGGTGGCCACAGATTGCGCTCAGGTGAAGGAGGGACATGCGTATGTCGCTCCAGGAGGAGCGCATCTATTGGTCTCGAAATGCTCGAAAACGGGCGCGTTGATGAGACTTGATGGGAGTATGCCGCCGGTGCAGTTCGTCAAGCCCTCGGCCGATGTCCTCTTCGAGAGCGCATCCATCTGCTTCGGGCCGCGACTCCTCGCGATCATACTGACAGGCATGGGAATGGACGGCGCAAAGGGAGCGAAGGCCGTCAGAACCGCCGGTGGAAGGGTCTTGGCTCAGGATGAAAAGACCTCGGTGATATACGGCATGCCAAGAGCCGCCGTCAACGCCGGGGCTGCCGAAAGGGCGATACCGCTTGACGAGATACCCAAGGAGATCGTGAGGTTCCTGGAGGAGTGATTATGCAGAAGGATATCGATCTTGCGAAGTACTCCAAGCTGTTCGTGGCCGAGTCACGCGAGAACCTTCGGACGCTCAACGAAACGATGATCGAGCTCGAGACCAAGCCCAAGGACAAGAGCCTGGTCGATGTCATGTTCAGAGCGTGTCACACAATCAAAGGCATGGCTGGAATGATGAACTTCAAGGTCATCACCGACATCGCCCATGCATTGGAAGGCGTCCTGAATGCCGTCAGGGACGATATCGTAGAGCCCACTGACGAGGTCGCTGAGGCGATATTCAGGGGGCTTGACGCCCTGGAAGGAAGGGTAGCTTCGGTCGAGAGGGGCGAGGACGTCGAAGAGATACCCGGACTCATCGAAGGGCTTCGAATCGCTGCGTCCGCGAAAGCTGACAAGAAACGCAGGAAGAAGACCGTAAAGCCCATCGCAGTGAAAGAGAAGGCGCCTAAGGAGCCTGCACGAGCTGCTGCAGTAGTATCCGGCGTCTATATCAAATTCGGACGCAGGTGTGCATTTCCCTCAGCCAGAGCGCTCGTGATACTGAAAGACCTCGGCAAGGTGGCCAACATCGTGAGTTCGGCTCCTAGCGAGGACGAGATTGACCAGGAACATGTCTTCGAAGACTTCACGGTAACCCTCGAACCCGAGAAGGGTTTTGACAACGTGGCAAACCGAATTGCCGCTATGCCAGACATCGATGAGGTCAGAGTAGGCTCCCCGGACAAGCCGATGAAAGACTGGAGAATAGTACTGGACGGGGGAACGCGCTCAGCAAAGACCACTGCGGATGCCCCTGCGGTGCAGACGGTCAAGGTAGGCATGGACAAACTCGATGAGCTACTGGACGACGTGAGCGAACTAGTCATCGCGAGGAGCAGGCTCGTAGAGAGAACCATGTCGCACGACGACACCAGCCTGGATGAGATTTCGACCCATATCGACAAACTCACATCTGAGATCCAGGCGAAGGTGCTCGGGATCAGGATGATTCCGCTGGAGGCAGTGATGGCCAGGTTTCCGCGTATGGTGCGGGATATAGCTAAGGACCAGGGAAAGCAGGTGGAATTCATCGTTGACGGCGGGAACATCGAATTGGACCGAACGGTCATAGATCGCATAAGCGACCCGATAATGCACATTCTACGTAACTGCGTGGACCACGGCATAGAAACAGAGGAAGAGCGAACGGAGACTGGGAAGAGGAAGCGAGGCCTGATCCGGATAGTGGCATCCAAACAGCAGGACCATGTCCTGATCGAGATATCAGACGACGGCAGAGGAATCGACTACGACGGTATTAAGCGCAAGGCGGTCGCGAAAGGATTGATCGCCCAGGACCATGGCGATTCCATGCTCGCACGGGATCTCCTTGACCTCCTCTTCAAGTCGGGGTTCTCAACCAAGGATGGCGTTTCAGAGGTTTCTGGCAGAGGCGTTGGCCTCGATGTAGTCAGGAAGAACGTGGAGGAGCTGGGGGGCTCGGTTATGATCAGCTCGTCGGAGGGTGCAGGGACGACATTCTCGCTGTGGTTGCCTTTCACCTTGGCGATCATCGACGCGATGTTGATATCCATTGCCGACCAGACCTACGCAGTGCCGATGGGGGTCATCGCGGAATCGCACCGATTCGATTCAGGAGAGATCAAGCAGATCAGGACCCGGGAGATTGTCCAGCTGAGAGGGGAAGTACTTCCGGTCATCAGGATGCGGGCTTTCTTCGGAATCCCGGAGGCGTCTGATGACGATGACAAGATGAGCGTTCTAGTGGTCCAGAGCAGGGAACGAAGGGCAGCCCTCGCGGTGGACGATTTGATAGGGCATCAGCAGATCGTCGTGAAGTCCCTAGACAGCCGGCTGCGCAGGGTTCGAGGCATCTCTGGCGGCACGATACTAGGGAGCGGAAAGATAGCGTTGATACTTGACGTTGATTCGATTCTAGGAGCCTGATGAAAATGGACGAGAGCAACACGGGAATGGTCTTGGGAATAATCAAAGAGTTCGCGAATGTCGGTGCGGGGAACGCGGCAACGGCCCTAGCTTCACTGCTCGACATGGAGCTTGTTAACGAGGTGACCTCATGCAATATAATGCCGTTGTCACGTATCGGCGAGTGGCTCGGGGGCAACGACAAGGTGGTCGCTGGGACCTACACACAGCTGTGCGGAGACCTGCGCAGCGGCGTTCTCGTTGTCTTCCCCAAGGAATCTGCGGTCACGATCGTCGAGCATCTCGCCGGTGAGGACACTGATCTTGTGGACCTCACCCCCATCCAGTTGTCGGCGTTGTGCGAAGTGGGCAACATATGCCTGTGCTGGTACTTGGTGGCGGTGTCGAGGATGATCGACACTGACCTAATCCCCGCTCCACCGGGCGCGGCGGTCGACCTTCTCGGAGCAGTGCTGGACATCCCTCTCGCCGCCCTCGGAGCGTCTGTAGATTCCGTGATCGCGGTCCACACAGTCTTCAAGGGGATCGAGAGGTCGTTCGAAGGATACTTCCTCCTCCTCCCGGAGGATCTGATGTTGAAGACCATCCTCGAGAAGGTCGGAGATACCCTAATATGAGTATGGTGAAGCTGGTTGGCATTGCCGATGTCGCTGTCGTACGGGCTCCGGAGCAACTCTGCTGCATTGGACTTGGATCCTGTGTCGCAGTGTTCATCTACGACCCAGAAACAAGGATCGGAGGTGTGCTTCACGCGCTTCTGCCTAGGGCTCCCGATGGAAAACGCTCGGATGCCAAGTATGCTGATTCTGGGACCCGGATGCTCCACAGGATGGTCATTTCGAAAGGCGCGAATAAGAGGAAGTTGTGGGCGAAGCTCGTTGGCGGAGCCCGGATGTTTGCGAATCTAGACATACAGATTAGAGACATTGGCGGAGAGAACGTTCGTCAGGCGAAGAAGACTCTGAGAGAATTGGGCGTAAGAATAGTCGCCGAGGACGTCGAAGGGAACAGGGGCCGATCAGCATACTACTCGCTAGAGGATGGGACAATCACATTGAAAACGGCATTCTCCACAGACAAGGAAATCTGATTATGCGGGAGTTGCGACAGTTGTACCCGCCGCACGCACGTTCCCACGATTGCGGACGACTAATGTAGCAGCACAAGGCCCGTCCATCTGATTCTCATATCGGATGACAGATGCAGAGGCAACCCGACATTCTTGCAGGTCCTGACCACATCGACCCCCATCGCCTCCATGGACGGCCTTGCCTCGAATGGGTGCCTACAGGGGTTTCCGCTCCGAGGGTCCACGCACTCTTGGCATAGACTGCAGCTGCCTCCGATCAGCCCTGCAGCAAGGTAGAAACCATCCTTGAATGCATGCGCCTCAACCTTATTGATCAATCTATGTAGCTTCTGCTCCCATTCGTTGGTCTTGGTCGACTTCTCAAGCTTGCTGCAGAGCTCCTTGCTCAATGATGCACTGGATTTGTCGGACGAATTCTCATCCGCCTCTATCTGGACAATGAGAGCCTTCTTGTAGAGACCGACGATGTCCGCAAACTCCCCGACTGGTATTAGATTAGGGGGGCACATCATGTGCCTATTGTAGTCTGAGCAGATGGGAACCATGCACTTCAGCCTCACACGCTTATCTACGACTATGTCCTTCGCATCTATGATCTTGGCCTCGCTGGCTCCGACACTCATGGCGGTCGTAACGACCTGTGCAAGCTTCTGCTCTTCCGATGTCATCGTCGCATCGCCCTCCTCAACTAAGCTGGATTAGGTCGATGCTTAAAAACTGTCGCTAAGCGAATGGGGCGGCCTACATCGACGGCAGTATAGACATCCATCCGGCGTCATCTAACTGGAGCCGGGCGCCTCGGTCGCCGTACCAGATTGATTCCACTGTACGACCATCCGAATACGATAGTACGACGGGGCGCGTGAGGGGGGCGGCGTGCCACTGATTCAAACCGCAACGGAATCGCCTGAGAAACCTCCATGAGGGTCTGAAAACTCTCGGAGCCAGTTCGCGTAAGTCAATCAGGAGTAAGAAACAATTTATCACAGAATGCATGTATCGGTTTCCGAGCATGGGAATACCCCCCGCCCTGAATGGAGAATAATCTTGATAACGGAAGAAGAGCGCAGGGTTCTAGAATTCATAGATAGCGGCAGAGAGGACATCATCGGATATCTCAGAAAGCTCATCGGTTTCAGGACGATTACTCCTCAGGAAAATGAGACGGCTAAGGGGGAGGACTATAAGGATTTCCAGAACTTCATACGAAGCACCCTTGAGGAGATGGGGTTCGATGTCGACATGTGGGAGATTGACGCATCAAAACTCGACAGTTTCCCTGGTTCTGGCGTTCTCAAGGACAGAGACCTGAGCAACATGCCTGCGCTCGCCGGAAAGCTTGAAGGTGGTGGGAAGGGACGATCACTGATCCTGAACGGACATTACGACGTGGTGCCACCAGGCATCATCGAGAACTGGAGACACCCTCCTTTCGACGCAGTGATGGAAGACAACAAAATCTTTGGCAGAGGCGCCAACGACATGAAAGGGGGAATCGCCGCGATTATTCATGCGCTGAAAGCTATCCAGCAAGCAGGGGTCATATTGAATGGGGATGTGACTGTCGAGACCGTTCCGGACGAAGAACAGACATGTATGGGCACTCTCTCGTGCTGTCAGAGGGGTTATACGGCTGATGCTGCGATCATCCCTGAGCCTACGGACATGAAAGTCCTTGTAGCCGTGAGGGGCTCGGTCTACGGGAAGATCACAGTTCTTGGGAGGGCTGGCCATGCCGAAGTTGCGCACCCAGATTGGCCCGAGGGGGGTGCCGTGAATGCGATCTCCAAAGCAGCTAAAATCATTGTAGCACTGGATGAGCTGAACGACGAATGGAAAATGAGCCCGGAGAAGCAACACAAATATCTGGACCCTGACATAATCACACCGACAATCATACACGGGGGAGAATGGCCAGTGACAGTCCCTGAAAAAGTCGAGATCATCTTTGGTTCCGTATTCATCCCTAGCACAAAGGACAAGATCAAGGAGATAGAAGCGAAGCTGAAGAACATAACAAACTCGGATTCTTGGTTGAAAGAGCACCCGCCTAAGCTAGAGACAGAGGGATGGCAGTATGGCGCTGAAGTGAAAGAGAACGAACCAATCGTTGATACGGGAAGGGAGGCTCTCAGAGATCTGAGCTTCGAGCCAGAACTCAGAGGATTTGGATCTCTAACGGATGCGATCCATCTCATCAATCACATGGGAATCCCGACAATCTCAATCGGTCCAGACATCAGTACGGCGCACATGGCTGACGAATATGTGGACATCGATGAGCTGATGAACACTACCAAGGCAATGGCTCTATGCATAATGAGATGGTGCGGAACAGGCACTTAGAGTAGAAGATGTGACTGTGTGTCGGAAGAGCAGCGGAATCCGGAGAACTGACACCTGCCTGCAATGTGGGAACTGCATGAGGGTACATGGCTGACTTGGCCTCACGAGAACACCTACCCAGGTCAGCCGTGTCATGCGGATACTAGGAGACGACTCCATCACAACTTCCATATCGAATGAGTGATATCTCGTGGCCGCCCGAGGGAGATGGCATGAAATGTCCAATATGTGACCAAGAGATAGCAGACGCGGGACGGTTCTGTATCGCTTGCGGCGGATTCATACAGGTGACGCCTAGCGAGGCATCCGAGTCGGACCAGGGGTTCGTTGAGGAATCGAATGCGCTTCTGGCGATCGTCGAGATACTCGAGGAGACGGATAGGAACGGGAGTTCCGTCCAGAAGATAGTAGAGCACGCAAGGCACAATGATATCCCAGAGGAGCGGACGAGGGTCATACTGCGTCGTCTCGTAGAAGGGGGAGCCATCTACAGAAACGCAGGTGGAGGATACGTTGCAGCCGAAAGGTCATTCAGCAGGGGGAGAATCGCACCGACCAAACCTACACCTCACGCTTCTGTTCCTCAGGATTCAGCCTTGCAGAGCAAACTAGACAGTTTGCTGACGGCTTTGGGCCGAATCAGATCCGAAATGTCTCGACAGCATGTTGGCGACAGGAAACGGCTAACCCTGCTGAGTTATTCCTCGGGGGCCATAGCCGGTTTGATCCTCCTGGTGGCGGCCATCGTGAACGAGAGCTGGGAGAGCCAGGAATTGTACGGTATAGGTACCGGGAATCTGGTGCTCGCTGTAGGCGGCGTGATACTCTTGTCATGGCTCCCTATCTGCGGGTGGATATTGAAGAGGGGATAGGAGCCAGAGGAGTTCTGACTAGTTTCTGGGCCTGAGAACATCCACGCTTCGCGCTCACCCTTCAGAAAGCCTTTTGTAGTTCCTAGACATAGAATCATATTGCCAGGAGAAGGCGGATGGCTGACGGTAGGCCTGCGTTTCACGCAGACCAGCTGAGGAAAGTCCCCTCTCCGAGAGAAGGTGGGCTGCACTAGCAGCAGGGCGAGAGTCTTGGCAAGGGCACAGAAACGACACAGCCTCGGAATAATGCGATGATTCCCTTGGGGATGAGGTCTTCCGAGGATTTGATGAAACGGCGACTCCCCACTGGAGCAAGCTCAAACGGCCGGATCGATTTCTCATCGTCGGCGGGTAGAGCGCTAAGTCGAATGCCATCAGCCTCGCAAGAGGTGAACAGAAAGGGGCTTATGTCCTTCACCTGGCACTTAAACCTATTTAAAGAGGGTGAACATAAGTTTTCTTCTGTTCACCTCTTTGAGTTTGCTTTTCTCGGTGAGATTCTCCTCACCTGCTCTCGTCTTTCTGAGAAAAGACCATAAGAAGCTGCAGTGATATGGGGCGCATCGAGATACTGGGTGGTAATCTGACGGACTTGGACGAATCAATCTTACTAGTCGCAGGCACAATCATCGTGGCATTTCTTGGCTATTTTCTCAATGGATGGCGAGAAAGGAACTTCGAGCGCAAGAAGACTAACTATCACTCCAAACTGCGTGCATTCAGAGAGATTAATCACGCAGCTGCAT
>JAEHCM010000007.1 GCA_020696365.1 Thermoplasmata archaeon
TCCAGCGTTGCCTGGGAAGTGCGATGTCCTGATCACGGAGTCGACCTACGGCCGCCCAGGCTACGACTTCCCGGACCATGAGGATGTCGTTTCTTCAATCCGCGACTGGCTTGAAGGGGTCCTCGGGGTTGGCAGAGCGGCCGTGCTGCTTGCGTACCCGGTTGGGAAGGCCCAGGAGCTGTGCTTCGAGCTACGGGACATGCCCGTGCTGCTCCAGCCGACCATCGCTAGGAACAACGCCGTGACGGCGAGCCACGGCCTCGACATATGCACCGGTCCACGCGGCGACGGCCTGCCCGAGCCGCCGTTCGTCTACATCACTTCCGGGTTGGGCCGCGAGCGCGCGATCGTTGAGAAGCTCGTCGCAGGAGGGGCGGAGACCGCGGCCTTCTCGGGCTGGGCGATGGGCAACCCCTTCGCGGTTCGTTCAAAGCCCGCGCGTGAGACCTTCCCTCTGTCCGACCATTGTGGGTTCAACGAGCTGCTGGAGTTCGTGAGGGCGTGCGATCCCGAGGTCGTGTACACGACACACGGCTTCGCAGGGGATCTTGCACGAAGCATAGGCGACGAGCTCGGAATGAACGCTCACGCGTTGACAAAGGGGCAGAAGTCGCTGGACAGTTTCGTCTAGCGCTTGTCGCTGGAACTCGTCCAACCCTTCTCGTAGGTCCCAGCGGGCATGAACACCCTGGTGGTCTTCGCAGCGATACCATCCGAGCGCGACATCATCTCCTTCGCCCCCATGAGCGCCCTGCCGAGACCGACTCCTTCCCCACGCACGGTCATGATGGCGACGGTCGCCTCCCTTACGACGGAGTCGTCCAGCGAGACTATCCCTGGCACGGCCAGGTCCGCTCCGTGGCATATCGCATCGACCGCGGAGTCCTTCACCTCTATCTTCGGGAGGTGGTCGAGCACGGTCTCCATCGGGCGGAGCATGCCCGCGAGTTGAGCGCTGTCCCCGCCCGCGTGTGCCTCCAACGCGTCCCTGAGGTCGTGGAGCGAGACGACGTCGTCGTCCGTCATCGTACCTGCCCTCGTGCGCCTCAGATCCTGCATGTGAGCCCCTATCCCCAGCGCGTCCCCCATGTCCACGCATAGGCTCCGCACATATGTGCCCGAATCGCACTCGACATCGAACAGCACGTCCCTGCCTGATGTCTCGAGTATCTTGAACGAGTGTATAGTGCGCGTCCTCGGCGCGCGCTTGACCGCTGACCGCACGGGCGGGGTCTGGATGATCTCTGTGGTGAACTCCTCCACCACCTCATCTAGCCGGCCACGGTCGATGCTTCCGTGCATCTTCATGACGCCGACGTACTCCTTGGTACCGTGGTGGAGCGAGTCCATCGCTCTGACCGTCACCCCGACACCGACTGGTAGAACGCCTGTCACGCGCGGGTCGAGTGTGCCGCCGTGGGCGGCCTTGGATGCGCCGAGCATCTCACGTACCCAGCTGGTCACCTGATGGGATGTGGGTCCCATGGGCTTGTCCATGACGACCACTCCATCTCTGAGAAGGTCCGCGAGGGACCGCACGCATGGCACATGCGGCCCGTCCTCCGTCCTAACGTCCGTCTTGCGAAGCCTCGTTGGCGCACCTCCCGTTGACCTCGGAGACGATGTTCTCCGCGACCTCCTCCGGCGTCCGGTTCGACGAGTCTATCCAGATGTCGTAGATCGACTTGTCAGAAGGGTCGATGCCGTAGTACGCTCGGTACCTCTTCGTCTCGGAGCGTTCTCGCACCTGCATATCCCTCAGGACGCTATCTGCCGGCTTCTCCTCCCGCTTGGCTATCCTGTCGCTCCTGACTTCTTCGGACGCGTCTATGTGCACCTTCAGGGCGGATATCTCGAACCGCTTCATGAGGGCCCCGGTAAGCCTGCCCTCTATGACTACGTCCTTGCTCTCCCTCGCGATGGCGACCATGCGGGCGTCCAGCTCGCGGTCGATCGTCTCGTCCTCCTCGGCGAACCTGCCGAACTTCTCGAGGTCCACGCCCCTCTCGGACGCCATCTCCCTGAAAATCTGGCCCACGAGCACGAGCCTGTAACCCATGCGCTCTGAGACGATCTCGCTGACGGTCGTCTTCCCGCTCCCGGGCGGGCCCGAGATCGCGATCCTCATGTGCATTACCTCTCAGATCCTCTCGACGGGATCGTCATCTATCCCTTGCTCGAGCTGGCGTAGCTTCCTGGTGAAGCTGAAGAGCTTCAGTGTCCTCTGGAGCACCTGCCCGAACGGTATGGTCACGAGCGAGTAGAGTAGTATCCAGTTGGGCAGCACGTTCGAGCCCTTCATGTCAACGTTGAACTCCCACGGGACCGAGAATATCGTCGACGTCAGGTCCTGGTAGACGAAGTTCGATATCCATGCGAAGATCGGTATGATGATGATCATGGTCATCGGCATCAGCTTCAGCTGCGCCTGGGTCGATTTCATCGACTGCGCCGTCATCTTCGGCTGGATCTCCGTGAGCTTCTTGAGTTTGAAGGTGTTGTTGGTCGTCCTGGCCTCCCTCATCTCCTTCTGGAAGGCGGACATGATCCTCTGGTTCCTCGCCATCGCGACCCAGTCGACGAAGAAGTGCCTCACGGTGACGCTGAAGATGGTCATGATGAGGCCGGCGCAGACGAGCGTCATCACAGGGTACCTCCCACTGAAGCCTATGATAGGCATGAACGCGATACCGACGATGTTCCCGAGCGACTGCCTCAGGTTGTTGTCGAAGAGCACAAGCAGGGCGACCATGAAAGCCATCAGCATGACTATCTGGCTGCCGAACGCCGGTCTCGGGGGCGCGCCCCCTCCCTTGCCTGCTCCTCCTGCCGGGGCCTTCATCTGATCACTCGCCTCCGAAGAACCCTCTCAGCACTGGATGCATCTCCATCATCTGCTCGCGCCCGATAGCGTCGTACAACTGTATCATGATGCCTACGGCTAGCAGCACGCCCGTGCCGGTGGCGTTACCCACCGTGCCTATCAGGTCCGCTCCCGCGGCCAGCGCGCCGACCACCGCTCCGGATATGACCGTCACGACGGGGATGTATCTCTCCAGCACCCTCTTCAGCACGCGCGGGTCGCGTCTGAACCCTGGTATCTGCATACCGCTGGACTCGATCTGTGATGCCACCGACTCCGCACCCATGTTGGTGGTCTCTATCCAGAACTTGGCGAACGCGATCGACCCGATGATCATGACGCCGACGTAGACGAGGACGTGGATGCCGATCTGAAGCCTCGTTTTCACATCGCCTATGCCGCTCAGGTACGAGTTGAGATAGTCGTCACTGAGCAGCGGTAACAGCCAATCACCCACGCCGTTGACCGTCGATAAATAATAGGCGAGACCTCCGGCTGGGACGGTGTTTCCGTCTACGTAATAGCCCAGCATCCAGTTGTCACCCAGCAGGGGAATGTTAGAGAACGACGGGTGGCTGGCGAAGAGCATCGAGAACATGCTCACATTGGCCAACAGGGCCGCCATCAGTATGACCGGTATGTTCGACGCGTAGATCAGCTTGATCGGATATCTGCCCCTCGCACCCCTCGCGCTTCCATGCGCAAGAGGCAGCTCGATCCTGCTCGACTCCGTGTACGCGACTATCAGGAATATCGCGATGGTTCCGATGAGCGCGACCATGGGGTTGGGCTGCGCTAAGAATACTTGTTCGTAGCCTCCGTTGACCAACTCCGGGGACGACATGTGGTGGAATATGTAGATGGTCTTCGGGATCGTACCCGCTGGCGGGTTGTTCAGCCCCATCTCGATGGCCGAGTTGGCCGGATGCCAGTTGAGCGATCCGGTGAATATCTGCTGCGACACACCAGCAGCGATGAACAGCGAGATGCCGCTCCCTATGCCCCATTTCGACACGACCTCGTCCATGAGGAACACGAGGTACGAGCCCACTATCAGCTGCAACACGATGAACGTGCGCGCCAGGCTCAGCCCTCTGCCCGCCAGGATCGATTCCGACATGTCGATGAACTTGCCGGATGGCTCCATGAATCCGTACACCTGGGGCGCGGACTCGACGACGATCATCACGATCACGAGGAGTTTCTGGGTGCCCTGGTAGATCGCCTTGTCATCCGGGTTCTTGAGGTCGAGCTTGATTATCTTCGCACCCGTGAAGAGCTGCATGATGATGGATCCGGTGACGATCGGGCCGATACCGAGATGCATCAGCGAGAACTGCGCGCCCGCGAGGATCGCCCTGTACTGCGCGAACAGGTCTATCCCCTGCTCCGCGTCCAGCCCGTAGATGACGACGTTCGTCATCGCGAAGTACAGTACGAGTATCAGTACGATCCAGGCCATCTTCGTCCTGAAGTGCACATGCCCCTCGGGTTTGGTGACTGCTGGCAGGCGATCCGAGATTGGCTTGAGCTTGTACAGCAGGCTCTTCTTCTTCTCACCCTCAGCCATCAGACACCCTTCCTTCAGCCCCCGACCGTGTCCCTGTTCCTATGCGCACTCTCTCTGAAGCGGACGCGTGGAATGCTCCCTTCACTCCTCTAGCAGCTTTCCACCGGCGCCCTCGAGCTTATCCTTCGCCTTCGTCGAAACCTCGGATACGCGTACTGAAACGGGTGTGACGATCCTTCCGGAGCCGAGCAGCTTGTCCACCCCCAGCCTCGTGAGGTCCACGGTCCATCTGCCGTCCTTCTCCACGGCGAACCCGTCCCTTGCCAGCTCCGGCAGGGACAGCTCCAGGTCGGAGAGGTTCATGGTGATCTTGTGTGCGACGACCGATTGCGGTCTCTTGAAGCCGCGTCGGCCAAAATGTTCCGGGAAGTACTTAACCGTGCTTATCCACTTGTGCTTGTGCAGGCCAGCGTTCCCCCTGCCGCCTCTGAGCCCGGCCCCTCTGCCGGCCTTTCTGCCGCGGCCATGGGTCCTGCCGCCCCTGTACTTGCTAGTCTTGCTGACCATCCTAATCGGCCTCCTTGGGTCCCTCGAGCATCTTCTCGATGAGCTTGGCGATCTCGACGCCTCTGTTGCCGACAGCCCCTCCGACGGAGTACGGCCGCTTGACCTTCTCGTAACCGCGCCTCGGGGGCGGTAGCCTGATGACAGGCTTCAGCCCCTCGACGTCGGTCATCTTCGCCTCGGCCTTCTCCAGCGCCTTAGCGAGCGACAGTATCGATGAGAACTCCGAGTTGTTCTTCACATGGTCGTCGGTCAGCCTTCCGCCTCCGGAGACCTCGCCCTTCTTGATAAGCAGCCTGGCGATGGTTTCGTGGCTGACCTCGCCCCATGTGACGTAATCCTTCGCGACTTGGAGCATGCCCTTTGTCGTCGTGTTCATCGGGAGCAGGACACAGTGGTTCGGCCTGTGGAGCCTCATCATCTCCATGGTCTGGACGGCGTCGTGCCTTATCTTCGCGTGCCCTCTGACCCTTATCACTGCCACGGCGGACATCCTAGGCCTCCTCCTTCTTCACCGTCGCATCGGCAGCCGGAGCGGCCTCCTTCGGTGCCTCCACCTTCATCGCCTCTTCCGCCTTGGCCTCCTTCTCGGTCTCGACGGACTCCTCGACGACTATGGATGGCGCTGTGTGCATCTTGACCGGCCCGCTCACTATCTTGAGCCGCTCCCTCTGCTCGTCGGTGACTCTCATCTGCGAGGTCGCCCTGAGCGCCTCGAAAGCGGCGATGGAGTAGTTGACCGTGGTCTTCGTGTGTCCCTTCGTGAATCCCCAGGCGTCCTCGACCCCGGCCATCTTGAGAACGCTCTTCGCGATGTCTCCGATGGCGAGTCCAGTGCCCCTGGGGGCCGGCTTCAGCCGGACGACGACCGAGCCCGTGTGCCCCTCTATCTCGAACGGTAGCGAGTGAGGCGTGAGACAGCCGCACTCCCACGAGCCGCAGCCGCGCTTGACCTCGATTATGTCCAGCTTCGCGACGTCTATCGCCGTCCGTATCGCGGGTCCGACCTCCCTGCCCTTGGTCCTTCCGAGCCCGACGAAACCATCCTGGTTGCCCACGACGACGGTGATGGCGAACCTCACCTTCCTGCCTGAGTCCGTCATCCGCTGCACCATGTTGACGTCGAGCACTTCATCCTCCAGATCGGGGAGAAGTATGTCCACTATCTCGGGCTCCCTGAGCGGCAGCCCCGTCCTGAGCGCATCGCCCATCGTGGTGATCTTGCCATCGACGACCATCTTGCCCAGCCTCGTCTTCGGCATCCAGTCAACCATCACTCAGCACCTCCTATCTTGCCTCTCACATCGACGAACATCCCCTCGGTGCCGTCCTTCATGTGCTTTCCCTTGATCCGGTCCTCGGGCGGGAGCATACCGTCGTCGTGCGGCATCTTCACACCGGCGTCGATGACTCCCTTCAGGGCGGCGAACAGCGTGCACCCCCTGACGGGCTTCCGGAGGCCCAAGTCCAACACGGCCTCCCCTACGCCCTTCCCGAGCGCCCTCTTACCTGCCAGGTAGCCGGTGAGGTACGCCCCCGGCGCGCATCTGCCTGAGCGGGTCCAGCCGAGCTTCTCCAGCTCCGTCGACACCGCCGAGGCGACTATCCGGTCGCCCACGCTGTCGTATGTGACGAACTGCACCGTCATGTGCTTGTTGGACCTGCGCACGACCGCTCTGTGCTTCTCGCTCTTGACGAGCGCGATCCTGCGTCTGTAATCCGTACGTCCTTCCCTTCTCCTCCTGAAAGGCACTTTGTATCTGGGTCCAGTGGCCATGATTATTGCTCCTTCAGCACGCCCTCTGTCTTGAGGTGCGATTCGAGGTGAGGCTTGCTCTTGAACATGCCTCCCTTCGCCCTCAGATAGTACTTGCGATATGTCCGGGTGTCTATCACACCGCCGTCCCTGAGCTCTTTCAGCCTGCGACGGATAGGCCTGATCGTCTGCATCCACATCTCCTTCGACGGCTTCCGGGCGTGCTTCTTACCCCTCCTGGAGCCATGGCCGGTCCTCCGGCCCTTGCGCTTCTGCTCCTTGAGGTGGTTCGCACGCGCCCTGGACACGCCCTTCTTCTGCTTCGCGGCGATCGTGCCCGAGTTGATCAGCGTCCTCACATCCGAGCGGGTGATCGCATCGGCGATGTCCTCCGTCTTGTTCGGGTCGATCCAGACACGGGACCTCCCGCACTTGAGCAGCTCCGCCGCGACCCTCTTCTGGTTCTTGAGATCCATCGTCATCCGCTCCTGTTAAGTATCCTGATCTTGAGCTCGTCGGCTCTGTCCTCTATCTGTGTCCGCTTGCGCATGCCGACCGTGTGGGCGACCCTGGCAGCCTGGACCTTCGGGTCGATCCCCTCGAGGTCCTTGACGTTGTGCACGATGATCTCCCGGAATCCGGACGGGTGCAGGTACCTCGCCTGCTTCGGACCTCCGTAGCCTATCGATACGACGTTCGTCCTGTAGCTGTAGTTACGCCTCATCTTGGAGTGCATGCCCCTCGGCCTGCGCCAGCCGGTCCTCTGCAGCTTCTGCCGTTTGTGGTACTCCTGCCGCAGGAAGGTAGGCCTCCGGGAGGCGACGAGTTTGCGCTTCTCGAGGGCGTCCAGGACCTCCTTGGAGAGCGTGGGCTTCTGTTTGACGCGGTAGCCTTCTTCGTCCTCCTCTTCGACCTCGACATCCTCTTCTTCCTCTTCATCGATCTCGACGTCCGCGTCCTCTCCATCGGATACCTCGACATCCTCCTCGTCCTCAGAGGCGACGGGTTCCTTGGCCTTGATGGTGTGGACCGTCTTGACGGCCGGCTCCTTCTCGGGCTGCTCGGCATCCGACTCCCCGTCGCTGAGGTCCTCCCTCCAGTGCTGGATCGTCTTCGGGCCCACGCCCTTGAGCTGCTCGTGAATCTCATCCGTGCGACCCTCGTCGGCCAGCGCTTCGGCGAGGTCCTCGTTGGACTCTATCCCGAGCGCCTTCAGCTTCGCTATGTACTCCTCCTTGAACATGTGGAGGTTCATGAACTCGTGATCTTCCTTGTCTCCTGCCATGTCCTCACCTCTTGGCCTTCTTCGTGATGTATATCCCGTCCTGGAATATACGGGGGTCGAGGCGCTTGATCTTGGTGGCGCGCTCTATGTTCGCCGCCGTCTGCCCGACCTCCTCGATCTCCAAGCCGGAGACGACGACCTGGTCGCCCTTTATGGCGACCTTCGTCTTTCCCACTATGTCCGCTCTGCGGGGATGTTTCTCCCCTAGGAAGTTCTCTATCACGAAGGTGTCACCCTTCACCGACGCCTTGATCGGGAAGTGCGCGTAGACGATCTTCATGTTGCATTCGAAGCCCTCTGTGACTCCGTGCACCATGTTCCGTATGTGCGCCCCAAAGGTGCCCATCAGCGCCCTGTGCTTCGCCCTTCCGGTGTTGATGACGACGAACACCGAGTTGTCCTGCTTCACTACTTCTACGTTAACGTCGAGGAGCTTCCGGCTGACCTCTCCCAGTGGCCCCTTGACTGTCACGTGGCCGCCGTCGATGGCGACCTGGACCTTCTCGGGCACCTCTATCTCGTCCGTGTGCAAGCCTAATACTTCGCTCATCCGTCTCACCTCAGTACACGAACGCCAGGAGCTTGCCCCCGACGCCTCCCTGCTTGGCCTGCGTGTGCGTCAGCACACCCTTCGTCGTCGTCAGTATGAGTAGCCCGAAGTCCTGAGCAGGTAAGTACCTGGCCTCGAACTTCTCAAGGTCTCCCATGCCGACGGGGTACCGCGGCCTGATGACCCCGCAGTCGTTTATGTGGCCTACGAGGTCCACCTTGAACATGCCGCTCCTGCCGTCGTCTACGAACTCGAACTGGTCGATGTACCCGGCCTCCTGCATAACCTTCAGCACGCGCCCTATGAGCTTCGACGAAGGCCTGATGACGCATTCGCCCTTGCCTACGCGTTCCGCATTCCTGATGACGCCCATCGCATCGTTGAGTGGATCCTGCTGCATCCGACATCACCTCAAGAGTACTTCCTGAACCCGATCTCTGGGGCTATCTCTCTGAAACACTGTCTGCAAAGATGCATCCCGTAGCGCCTTACGATGCCGCGCTTCCTTCCGCATCTGGTGCAGCCAACCTTTCTGCCGAACAACTTCTTCGGCTTCAATCGACCACCTCCGCGTCGAACTTCGACTTGACGAACTCCACGCCTTCGCGGCGGGTGATCCTGTGGTGGGCCGGAACGCCCCTCCTCAGAACCTTGCGTCTGGAGACCCTCTTTCCCGGGCGGGCCAGTGACACGCTCACGTCCATCCCGAATATGCCTATCTCCGGGTCGTACTTCATGCCCGGGAAGTCCGTGTAGTCCGCGACTCCGAACGAGAAATTGCCCTCGGGGTCGAACGAATACTTGGCCATCCTGTTCTCCCTCGTCCACAGTGCGGTCTTGACGAACTTCTCGGCCTCCTTGCCCCGGAGGGTCACCTTGACGCCGATGTCCATGCCGCGCCTGATCGCGAAGTCCCTGTTCGTCGTCTTCGCGAGCGTGCGGACGGGCTTCCTATCCGTTATCATCTGGAGCACCTTCTCCGCCTTGAGCAACCGCTCGCCGGCGCCCCCGACGCCGATGTTCACGACCGCCTTGTCGAGCTTGATCTCCCTCATCGGGTTCGTCATAGGGCTTTCGCCTCCACCAGCTTGATCTCAGGGGTCTTCTCGCCGACCACGAACACGTTTTCCTTGATCGTGCTGAACCCCTCCTTGAATATCACAGTGTTCGAGCCAGACCCGCGCCTGAGCCTGTACTCCTCGATCGTCTGCAGGCTGCCGGGGTGGGATCCACCGGTCAACAACGCCAGGCTGCCCTTGTTCAGCTTGAACGCCTTCATGATCCTCTGCGACGGCAGCTCGATCTTGAGCACGTCACCTGTGCTGTACTGGTCCTTCGGGAGTAATATGCACCTGCCGTCGTGGAGGTTCAGCTGCACCGTGCCTCCCTTGATGACCGTCTTGCCGTCTATCCGGGCGAGCTTCCAGCCCTTCTCCTTGTCTTCTATGGGCACGAGGCGCAGCCTGCCCTTGTAGTCGAGCAGCATGCGGTAGCTCTCCTTGGTCTTCTGGAACGTGAGCACGTCCATCAGCCCCACCGGGAACTTCTGGTCCGTGACCGTCCTACCGTCGACCGCCACCTGCCTCCCACCGATTATGAGCATGGCCTCCCTGGTGTTGTCGCACACCTTCAGCATGTCCTTCAGCACCATCGCCAGAGGCATCGACACGTCCTTCGCATGCGGCCCTGCCCTGGGCCTCATGACCCAGTGGCTGACCTTCCTCGGGATAGCCCAGCTCCTCGGAGCCGTCATCCTCTTCATGTGTTTCTTCATGCTCTCACGCTCCTCCCTTCAGGCTTTCGAGCTTCTGCTTCCTCCAGCTGTCCGAGAGGTCAAGCTTCGTGATGACCACGTTCGACGGATCGATCGGCTGCTCGGTCTGGGTGCCGTCCGCCTTCGGGATCGTGATGTTCTCGATTATTATCTTGTAGCTCTGGAGGTCGATGGACGCGACCTTGTTCTCCGAACCCTTCAGGTCGCTGGCCCCGCGGACGATCCTCACAGTGTCGCCCTTCCGAACTGGGACGGAGCGTGTGTTGTACTCGCGCATCAGTGCGGAGTCTAGATGTGCCGATACCATGCGCCGTCTCTTGTGGAGCGGGGCTTGGCCCCTCGCCTTCCTCTGCTTCCTTGCCTTGTGACTCGTGGTGCTCATCCGATCCACCTCACACTATGACCGAGGCGGTCGCCGCTATCCTCGGCCAGCGCTCCGCCGCCTCTCGGGCCACCGGGCCCTTGATGTCCGTGCCCTTCGTCTCGCCCGTCTCGGTGACGATGACCACGGCGTTGTCCTCGAACTGGATCATCGTGCCCTCGGGGCGCCTGTACGGCCTCCTCTGACGCACGATCACAGCCCGCATTATCTGCTTCCTCGTCTCGGGCGTGCCCTTCTTGACCGTGACGACCAGCATGTCACCGATCGCCGCGCTCGGGTATCTCCTGCTGGTGCCGTGGTACCCTGGCACCGCGATGACCTGAACTATCTTCGCGCCCGTGTTGTCGATGCAGTTGAGCCTCGCACCGGTCGGTATGCCCCTGGTCCGCCTGCCTGGTAATCCTTTCATCGCGGTCACCTACCTCTTCTTCTCTATCACGACATACGATACGCGCTTGCTCAGGGGCCTGCACTCCATTATGCTGACTTTGTCCCCTGTCTTCATCTGCATGCAGGCAGGGGCGTGAGCGAGGTACTTGCTGGTCCTCTTCTCGTGCCTCTCGTACTTCGGTATGTACTTGAGGTGCTCCCTCTCCACCGCCACGGTGCCCTGCATCTTGGTCGACACGACGGTCCCGGTCAAGACCGTCCCTCTAACTGGCAGCTCGCCATGGAACGGGCAGTTGCAGTCCTCGCACGTGCCCTCTGGCGGCTCCACATCGAGCCCTATGTTGGCCGCTGCCTCCTTCTTCATAGCCATCGTCACATCACCTTCGCCATCTCAACGCACTTTCTTGATCCTGTCCTCAGGTCTGAACCTTATATCGTTCCCGGAGACCGTATGCGTCTGTCCATCTTCCTCGAACTTGAACTCGCAGCCGACCTTCGCGATCACCCGCTCAGCGCCGTCCTGCTCGATCATCATCGTGTTCTTCGTCTCGTCCACGACCCTGCCACGCATCCCCACTTGGGACGGACAGGTCGATGCCGAGACGGCGACATCCAGTCCGATGAACAGTCTTCTCCGGAAATCCTTTGATTTCATGCTCGGTTACCTTGAGTCCACTGAGAACCCGAGCTCTTCGAGCGTCTCCTTGACTTTCTTCTTGTGGTCACCCTGGAGTTCGATCTTGCTGTCCTTGTAGGTGCCGCCTGCGGCACACTTCGTCTTCAGCTTCCTCGCGAGCTCCTCCATGTCGATGTCTCCGGAGTCTATCCCATCGACAACGGTGACCACCTTGCCATACCGTCGGGTGTCAGTGGTTATTCTGATCTGCTGCTGCTCCTTCGCTATCTGTTCGCAGATGCATAGTTCCTCAGGCAATCCACATACCGAGCAAATACCCGCCATTACTTCTTCTCCTCCTGATCCTCTCGATCCAGGCTCTTCGTGTCGTCGTCCTCGACCTCGTCCACCGCCTCCTTCTCAGGGAGGCTTACCGGGGCCTTTGGCTTCTTCTCACTCTTGGCTTTCGGGACCTCTGCCGGCCTCTCTATGGCCAGCTCGAGCTCCCGTTGGACTGTCATTATGCGCGCGATGTTCGTTCTGATCGCCCTGATCTTGCCAGGGCTGGCTGGTGCGCCTCCCATGGCTGCGACGCCTCTCTCGTGCATGAGCTCGTCGTTGAGTTCCTTGAGCTTGGTGTCGCGGCCATCGGGTCTCATGGCCCTGAGGTCCTTCGTCTTCAGCAGCGCCATCGTCATTTCTCCTCGGACGGTTTCTCATCCTTCTTCTTGTCGGGTTCGGGCTGCTTCTCAGCCGGCTCCGTCTTCGGCGCCGTTTCAGGCTCGGCCTTTGGCTCACCATCCGTGGCCGGCTCGACGGGCTTCTCATTCACTGGGATTACCGCCTTCGGCTTCGCCGGCTCGATGGCTTTGGTCTCCGTAGGAGCCTCGGAGGCGGGTTTATCGGAGGCCGCCTTGTCGCTCTTCTTGCCCTCCTCGGCCTCCGGCTGCTCCGAAGGGGCCTTCTCCTTCTTCTTCCTCGGTTTGGAGGTAGCTGTCTTCGGTTTGGAGGCGGCCTTCTTCGGCTTATCCTCCTCGCCGTCGACGGCCTTCTTCAGCTTCTCGACCGCCTCGGCCGCGCGCTCCTCCTCCTTCGCCTCGCGCTCCTTCCCGGCATCGACCACCGGCTCGGTAGGCGTAGCCACTGGCTCGGGCGGAGGTATGATGTCTATCTCGTCCGGAAGCCTAGCATCCGGATGCATGATCTGAACTGTGACGCCTATGACGCCGGGCTTCATCCTGGCGCTCGCGAAACCCCTCTCCATGAAGTCCAGCTTGGCCTGGCCGCAGAACTTGATGTGGCCGTTCTTGAACTTTTCCCTCCGGTGGCGTCGACCCGTCAGTTTACCCGCGACGGTCACCTGGCAGCCCCTGGCGCCGGATTCCATGATCCTCCTCACGGTCGAATGGCCAGCACGTCTGAAGTGCCACCCCCGTTCGAGCGCGCTCGCGAGTTTCTCCGCCATGATCTGGGCGTTCAGGTTGGGGCTCTCGACCTCCTGCACCTCGATCTGCGGGTTGCTGAAATTGAAGTCGGTCTCGATGGCCTTCGTGAGGCTCTTGATGGCCTCCCCGCGCCTGCCGATGACGAGGCCTGGTCGCTCCGTGATTAGCGTGACGCGAGTGCCCATAGGCGTCCTCTGGACGTCGAGTCCTCCGAAGCCTGCCCTGCTCACCTTGGACATTACGTACTCCTTGAGCAGCACCCTCCGGATCTTCTCGGTGACGAATTTCCTCTCGCTTGCCATTGAAATCCTCCGTCTGGGGCCATCCTCAGGATGACCTCTCGGCCTCCTCTAGTATGATCTCTATGTTTGTCGTCTGCTCGTTCCAGGGGGTGCTCCTGCCGAACGCCCTGGGCATGTAGCCTTGCGTGACCCTTCCCCTGTTCGCGGTCGCCCATTTGACCTTCATGTTGTCCGCGTCGAGGCCCTTGTACTCCGCGTTCGACCGTGCGCTCTCTATGACCGCCAGGATCGCCTTCGCCGCCTTCACTGGATATCTGGCCGGCCCGACCTTCGGTTTGGGGCTGAGGTACAGCTTGAACCTGGAGTATGGCACGGGCGTCTTCAGGTCCGCGACGCCCTGCAGGTAAGTCCTCACCTGTTCGATATTCATACCCTTCAGCATCTTGCAGACCTCCCTGCAGTGCTTGGGCGATACGCTCACCTCCTTGCCGATGGCCTTGGAGGTCGTCTCCGGATCCGTATCCTGTGTGTATCCCATGTTGCTTCGACCTCCCACATCACTTGAGCGGCATGAACTTGGACGACCTTGTCGCGCCCACACCTAGTCCTGAGTGATTCACGGCCTTCCTGGTCAGCGCGAACTCGCCCAGCGAATGCCCTATCATCTCAGGCTTGATCTCTACCGACTGGAACTCCTTGCCGTTGTACACGCTTACCGTCTTGCCGACGAACGACGGCAGGATGAATATCTCCCTCCGATGGGTCCTGACCGGCCCTTCGGAGGACTTGAGTCTGTTCACGAACGACTCCTGCTCGGAGTTGAGGCCGCGTATGAACGACCTCCTCGCCCTCGCGGGGAGCAGCTCTATGATATCGGCCAGAGGCATCTTCAGGAGCTCCTCCATCGTATGCCCTCTATACGTGAACTCCTTCTTCCTCCGGGCCTGAATCTGGCTCTTCTTCTTCCTCGTCCTCCTGCGTGCGGCCTTCGCAGACCCTCCGTGCCTCGCAGAGGGCTTAGGCTTCTTGATCGGCTTCGCAGCGGCACCGGCGCCAGCAGCGGCCGGCTTCGGCGTCGCCACCGGAGCAGGGACAGGGGCCGCGGTTGAATCGGCCTTGGTAGTCTCAGCCATTTAATCACACCTTCCTCGACTTCTTGCGTGGCTTCTTCTTGGGCGCCAGGTTGCCCACCTTCCTCCCTGGAGGTGTGTTCCTGCCCACGCTGGACTGCGTCCCGACATGTGGGTGGGCGCCTCCTCCGTGCGGGTGGTCGGCCGCGTTCATCGCGACCCCCTTGACATTGAAATACGCCTTCGCCTTCGACCCGTACGCGTGGAACTTCTTGCCAGACTTCGCGAACGGTTTCTCCTTGTGTCCTCCGCCGGCGACGAGGCCGACAGTGGCCTTGCACTTGTTGTCGACCTCCTTGAACTGGCCAGACGGCAGCAGGATGACGGTCTTCGTACCGTGGCTGACGATCGTCGCGGCATTTCCCGCAGTCCTGACGAGCTTGCCGCCGTCTCCCGGCTGCAGCTCCACATTGTATACGATCGTTCCCTCGGGCAGCTCGCCGATCGCCATCGAGTTTCCTGCGGCGATAGAGCTCGTGGAGCCTATGGCGACCTCCTGCCCGACCCACGCTCCGTCGGGTGCCAGCATCCAGAACTCCTTGCCGTCCATGCGGACCTTCGCCAGCGGGGCGATCCTCCCAGCCTCGTGTTTGAAGTCGACAATCACGCCGTTCCCCTCGCGAACTCTGGGATGCCTAGCGTTGGTGAACTTGAGGTGCCTCGGGGACCTGTAACGTCCGTATCCCCGGCCCCTTCTCTGAGTTATGAGATTCTTGCCCATCGTGACTCACCCCTAGAATATGCCTATCCTCATGCCGATCTCCTCGGCCGAATAGCCTTCCTTCAGCTTGATGATGGCGTGCTTGCCGTCCTTGGCGATCTTGATGTTGATCTTATCCACCTTCGCCTCGAAACGCCTCTCGAACGCCTTCTTCACATCCGCCCTGGTGGCGTTCCTGCGGACGACGAACTCGAGCTTGTTGCCGTCCTTGAGTTTCTGGTTGGGAGTGCCGGACATGGCGTTCATGGTCTTCTCTGTGACATACGGATGGAGTAGTATCGTCCCTTTCATTCGCCCCACCTGCCTATCTCTGCGAGCGCGGTCTCTGTGATCATCGTCAGCCTCCCGGGGTCTCCGCCCGGGGCCAGCACGGACGCGTTCAGCGCTTTCGGGGTGACGACCTCTATCCCTGCCAGGTTCCTGATGCTCCTGCCTCCGTCGCACTCGTCGGAGACGATGACCAGGATGCCCCGCGGGCTCCTGTATTTCCGCCCGCGCATTTTGCCCTTGCCAGGTCTTATCTTGCGGCCGTTCTTGGCCCTTGCCACATCGGCGTACACGCCTATGGACGAGAGCGACTCTATGGCGTCCTTCGTCGACTTGATCGATTCGAAATCGTCCTTCACGACGACTGGCACTGTAAGCTCCTCGTCGAACTGGTGCCCTCTCCCGCGCACTATCTCTGGCACGCTCGTCGCGTGGAGCGCTGCCATCTTCGCCTGGTGGATCTCCTTCTTGTTTATCTTCTTTCCGAGGTCCTTATCGACCTTCGGCGGGTGCGCGCGACGCCCGCCGACGTTGTTGGGCGACTGGGCAGCACGGGAACTGCCCTTCAGCCTCTGCACTCTCGCGACCCCACGGCCCTTGCCCCAGGTCGATACCGCGTGACGCGTTCCTGCGGTCGGCTTGGGCCCGTATGGCTGCCTCGCGTTGGCCTCCATCGCGGTGACTGCCCTGCGTATCAGGTCCGGTCTGTAGTCGGCCTTGAATGCGGTGGGCAGCTCGGCCTCGCCCGCGATCTCGCCGTCGAGGCCGTAGACGTTGAGCTTCACAGGGGCGTGTTTTCCGTCCGGAACACGGGCCTTTTTCTGCTTGATTGTTTTCTCAGCCATTCAATCACGCCCCCTGTTTTGATTCAATCGATATGAATGTCACCTGCGGCGACTCGGAGAGCTTTATCCCTGTATCTCTCACGGGATCCCTGAGCCTCACGAGCCTCTTCGATGGTCCGGGGACAGAGCCGTGGATGAGCAGGTAGGGGTTACTCAACACTCCGTAGCTTATGAAGCCCCCCTTCGGGGTGACCTCTTCTCCCTTCTCTCCTATCTTGAGCACGCGCTTGTTGAGCTCCGTCCTCTGATGGAACCCGATCTGGCCGCCCTGCGGGACGGTGGGTCTGACATAGCCTGGCCTCTTAGGGCCTAGGTTGCCGGCCAATCTCCGGTGCTTGCTGTTCTTGTGCATGAGCAGCTTCGTGCCCCACCTCTTGGTAACTCCCTGCCAGCCCTTGCCCTTCGTGATCGAGCTGACGTCGACCATCTCGCCTTCCTTGGTAAAATCACTGATAGCGACCGTCTTGCCGAGGATGCCCTTGGCGAATTGCACGCGCGCGTCCAACGTTCCGCCGCCCACGCGGACCTCCATGAGATCCGGCTTCTTCTTCGGCAGGCCAGACACGAGTGCTGGCTGCGTGTGAACAAGAACCCTTATGTCGTCGTACTCCAGCTTCTCCGCCTTAGACCAAGCACCCTTCTCGTCGTATTGCTTCGGCACGGGCAGCCTTCTGGACAGGTTCTTGTCGAGCTTCGCGCTCCAGATCTCGCCCACCGCCTTGCGACCGTAAGGTGATATGTCGTACAGCCTGATGCCACAGACCTTCATCGGCGGCACCTCGACCACGGTCACGGGCACCTGTATCTCCTGCCCGGCTGTGGTACTCTTCGGTCTGTAATCTACTATGATCGCGTGTGTCATTCCTGCCTTGTATCCGGCAAACCCCTGCAGCTTGGCGTCATCCCCTTCGACCTCTGGCCAAGAGGATACCCTGGCGGTTATGCTTTTGGCTCTCTTCCTGGGCGAATAGCCCATCGAGCCCTTCCTCGGACGTCTCCTTTTTGGCATATGCAATCCCTCGTCTCGAAGCTAGATACCGCTAGCTCGATGTCCTCGATATCAATCGAGCACTGAGTCGAGGCACTCGTTTTCGACCGTGACGCCTCGTGCACGCCTGAAAACCGATTTCAGCGCGAGTGTTGGGTTGCCACAAGTGCATTGCCCATACGGCGTCTGGTCGATACCGCCTCGGTATCGCAAGGCTGCTGAATGGAGTGCTTGTATATAAAAATGACCGTTCGCCCACCTGCGCCCAGTCCTAGGCCGTGTCCTTCTTTGCCTTCTTCTGGGCGCGTTTGCCGCGCTCCTTGCTCGTGTAGCCCGTCGCCCTCTCGAGGAACGTGTTGTACGCCTTGATGGTCTTCTGGGCTACTTCTTCCGGGACCGAGGGATCCATCTGCGTGTCGACCGATAGCATGTTCTTGCCGCTCTGCCAGGCACGTAGCTCCTTCAGGGCGCCGAATGAGGAAACGAGCTGCTCTCCATTCTGCTCGACTTTGCCGAAGATATCCTTCATGTGCTCCTTGAGTTTCTCCGGTGCGATGTTCCCCTGATGGCCCCTGCGTACCTCGTACTCGTTCATCAGCTGACCTCTGGCACTCTAAGCTCCGTGCTTCCTGAAAAACCTTTGGAGGTCAGGCGTGCCACCGACGATCAGCCCTTCGAGCTCCCGGATGGTCTCCCAGAGACAATGGCACTCGCATTCCGACACCTGAATCTTGTTGCGTGATTGGGTGAGCGAGAACTCGCGGATTGCCGAGAGCGCCTCCTCGTCACATCCACCACAGTTGTGTGCGCCCCTTTCGCGTCCGCCTCCTGTCGGGTCGCACACGACCTTTCGGTCCAGCTCTGCGCAGGCGTTCAGGACTTCTATCACGCTCCAGAGCCACGGCGACCTATACGACCAGCTCTTCCAGAGCCGCTCCACGATGGTCCCTTTCTGCACATTGACCGGGTTGATCGAGATGGTGTCGCTCATGAGGGCCGCGTGCTTCGCCGTCGAGATGGCGTCCTCTATCGCCTCCGCCTCTGTGAGGTAGGGTGGTTTGAGGAGGACATACGAACGCAGCCTCGCACCCGCCGACTTGACGGCAGACGCGGCGCGGTCGTAGTCTGCGACCGTCATGTCCTTGTTGATCGCGAACTCCAGAACCCTATCGTTAGCGCTCTCCAGGCCGATCGCGACCTCGATATCGTCGTGTACTTGGAGCGCCGCCCCGAGACTATCCTCGGTAATGAACTCGGTCCTCGATTCGAGCAGGAGGCCCCGTCCGCTGTCCCTGCACCAGCTCAGAATCTCCCTCTGAGCATCGAGAGGCATCTCCCGTTGGTCAAGGAACGATCCCGATGTGTATACTTTGAGGAACTGCGTACCGTCCAGGCTCTTCGAAGCCGATTGGAACTGAGCGATGACGTCCTCCGACGAGATCCCTTCGGAGGACTCCTGGTTGTACCCGCACATCGTGCATCCTCCGCCCCGGGAGTGCGCGCACCCTGAAGTTCTGAGAATAACCACGCCTGCATCGACCACCTCGCCTCCGAGGTTCTCTTTCTCCTTCCAGACGGACACAGGCTCCCTCGGGCTGCGCCTCCTCCGACGCTGTTCGCTTTCAATCGGATGCCTATGATCGTCGTCCGTCATCAGAACACCGGCGGCAATCAGCCGACTGCGGCCGCTCAGAGGTCGTACGGCTTCAGCGTCTTCCTGCCGTTCTTCTTCGCCCTCTTCGCTGCCTGCTCGACCATCGAGTGGACCTCACGGTCCAGCTCGCGATAGAACTCCTCTGAGATCCTGAAACCGTCGCCCGCAACGTCCTTCACATCTGAGACCTTGATAATCATCTTGCCGTTTCGTATATTGGAGATCGACATACGCAACTCTCCCTGCCGTGCACGCGACGGGGAAGATGCTAATGCAGGCGCTCCTCTTAACCTTTCTGTGCACGCTTTCATCCACAAAGCTTTTTCACGCATCGTACTTTATCGGTCTGAGGCGCGATACGATGGATGTCGATGGTAGGCTAGAGCTGATCGCCAAGGGCGCGTTGGAAATCGTCACCGAGGGGGAGCTCAGGTCTCTTCTCGAAACCAGTGCGAAGCCGACCGCATACATCGGCTACGAGCCGAGCGGCTTCGTCCACATAGGACAGATGATCACCGCCTCGAAGATCGTCGACATGCAGAAGGCCGGTGTGGACCTCACCGTGTTCCTCGCTGATTGGCATGCGATGATCAATGACAAGCTGGGCGGAGATCTGGACAGCATCCGCGCATGCGGCGAGTACATGCGGGACTGCTTCATCGCCCTGGGGGTCGACGAATCGGCGAAGTTCGTGTACGCCTCCGAGCTGATAGACCGGCTCGACTATTGGGAGAGGTTCATCAGGATATGCAAGGTGAGTTCTCTCGGGCGGCTCAAGCGGGCGATGACCATCATGGGCCGGAACGAGGACGAGGCGGAGATCGATGCGTCGAAGATCATGTACCCTTCGATGCAGGTCGCCGACATCTTCCAGCTCGATGTAGACATAGCTTACTCCGGTATGGACCAGCGGAGGGCGCACATGTTGGCCCGCGACGCCGCAGAGAAACTTGGGTGGAAGAAGCCCGTTGCCGTGCACACTCCGTTGCTGATGAGCCTGGCAGGTGGAGCGCGGATGGACCCGGTCGAGGCGAAGATGTCCAAGAGCAGCCCCGACAGTGCGATCTTCATGCACGACAGCTCCGAGGATGTCGCCCGCAAGGTCAAGAACGCGTTCTGCCCTCCCGAGGCGGAGGCCAACCCTGTCCTGGACATGGCCCGTCTGATAGTGTTCCCCGGGCTGGGAATCTTGAAGGTCGACCGCCCGGCGAAGTACGGTGGCCCCATCGAGTTCTCGTGTTTCGAGGAGCTGGAGAAGGCGTACGCGGCCAAGTCGCTGCATCCGATGGACCTCAAGAGTGGCGTCTCCGACTCAGTCAACGCGTTGATGGAGCCCGTGAGATCGTACTTCAAGGCGCACCCGGACAGCCTTGAGAATATGAAGTCGCTATCGATAACCAGATGATTCCAGCTCGCGGAGCATCTTGGCTGCGTTGTCGGCCGATATATTCAGCATCGCCTCGACATCCCCCACGCCGGAGATACCCGCGGCGCCTGGATGGCCTCCTCCGCCGTTCGATGTCTCCGAGCCGACCCCGTTCAGCAGCTTCCCCAGGTGCACCCCCTCCCTGACCATCTCCGAAGTCGCCCGAGCGCTTATCCTGAAGGTCTCCCCTCGCTGCGAACCGACGAACGCGATATCCGCTCCCAGGTGGACCAGCGCCTTGCACACTGAAGCCTCGAACGCGCTGCCCTGGGATATGGCGACGATGCGTCTGCCGACCTTCCAGTACTTCAGCCTCTGAGCGCCACGGAGCTGCGATATCTTCTCAGACGGGTCCGCCTCCATGTAAACCAGCCTCATCGCCTCGTCCATGTCGATGCCGTGCAGCTGCATGAGCTCCGCGAAGGTAATCATGGTGCCCGGCCTCGCGAACTTGAAATGTCCGGTGTCTGTGAGTATTCCTGTCATGAGGGCGAGTGCCACATCCCTGTCCGGCACCCTGCCTGCGACCTTCAGCAACTCGTAGACGATCTCGGCACACGAGGCCTTGGAGTCGTCGCAGTAATACAACCTGCAACCGTCCCACTGGCTGTTCTTCGCGTGGTGATCGACCACGATCGCGTTCGAGTAGTCGAGCTCGACCGGTATCTGGTCCGGGCCCGATGTATCGAGCACTAGTATGCGCTTCGAATCGGGGACAGACTCAATCGCGATGTCGATGTCCAGTTGCCGTGCGAGAACCTTCGCTGCGCGGTCCAGCCCTCCAGGCGCAGCTATCACAACATCCTCGAACGCCCTGGAGACCGCGAAGGCGCTGGAAACCGCGTCTGGATCCGCGTTCCCGTGGAGCACGACGGTGGTGCCGCCGCTCGATCCGAGCTCAGCCGCTATCTCCTTGAGCACGGAAGTGTCAATGACGAATGCTTATAAAATAGGTGCTGAGGCGGCTATCAGCCCGCTTTCGGCTTATCGTCCCCTTCACCTTCGGACGATGGGATGTTCAACGCCTTCGTTATCTGCTCCTGCAGGCCCTGGTGCCTCTCCCTCAGCTGCTTGTCCTGCCGGTCCAGGGTCTTTACCCGGACCTCGAGCGTCTCCTTCTGGTCCTTCAGCTCCGTCGCGAGGGCCGCAGTGTCCTTCGACTGTATCATCAGCGACCCGACGTTGCGGTAGACGACCGCGTCCTCACCGGCCTTGTCGAGTTCCGCGATCGCCTTGTCGAGCTCGCGCACTTGCGCGTCGAACTGGAGCTTCTGGGATGTGATCATCTGGATCTGCTGTGCCAGCTGCTGGAACTGTGCTATCTGGTTCTGAACCTTCGGTGGTAAGTTGTCCATCATCTCTTTCCAACCTCCTCTGCCGTCTCCTCTGCTACATTGCCCCATCTGATATATGAGTTGAGGGCCGCCCTGAGCGCCGTTAGGTCCTCCGCTTCGACGCCTATGACCACCTCGCAGTCCCTGGTGGTCACATCGACCTTGGTGCGAGGTATCCTCTCCGTCAACTCCGGCGAGAGCGCCTTGCTGATCACTTCAGCATGCTCCGTCCTGAGTGTGAGGGTAGCACTGTGCGTATGGGTCACCTGCTCTGCACGCTCTTGCGGACGTTCGGGCGCTCCTTGTAGAACACCTTGGACCCGCACTTCTCGCACTGCATTCCGACCGTGTTCATGCCTGATGACCTGACCGGCTCCTTGCATCTCGAGCATTTGTACATCCAAGCACCTCATCATTCCTGCGGCTCTTCAGGCTTGTCCTCCGATATCAGCTCCTCGGGCGTCTTCTCCGGCAGTGCCACGGTCGGCACGTGCCTGACCTCTCTCTTGACCGAGACCGGAGGCGTTAGGTTGTACGCGCTGCTGGCTATCTTGACCCCGCAGTGCTTGCATGTCCAGATGCCCGTTCCTGTCCTGGTCACGGCCTTCGCCCTGCACTTGGGACATTCGTGGCGTCCTTTACCCTTAGCCTCTACCTCGGCTATGCGTCTCCTGATCTTGACGCCGTACCTCTGCCCCAGCCTTCCCGCGGAGCCGACCTTCTTCGTCCTCTTGGTCATCGCTATCAGCTGTCCTGTATCCTCATATCTTCGAGCGGATGTCCGCTCCGATCTTCCTTGAGAGTTCGACCACTCTGAGTACCTCTTCTGGCCTGAAACTCCCGCTGCCGCCCTTCTGCATCGCGCACAGGTCTCCCTTCTCGTTCGTCGTGACCGTCAGCCTCGCGTCGGCGACGATCTCCTCGTCGTAGGTCGGGTCGACGAGTATGTGTTCGCCTATCTTGACTGCTGTCACCGATATCGGCACGTGCGACACTGGTAGCGGGTAGTCCTCTCCCTTATTTGCCCGCTTCGCCGGCACGACGGCGCTCTTGAGCGCGGCCATCGCGGCTATGTTGCCCGCGTCGAACAGGTTGCCGTCGTAGTCGATGGCGTGGACGTCTACGAACATGATCCACACCTCCTTCTCCGGCTCGATGCACAGCTTCTCCATGTCGACCGCCTTCCCCTCGCGTATGCCTCTGTCGATTACGCGTGCCACCTCTATCGACCTCTGGTCCGGTGGTCCGCTCTCGAATGCTTCGCTCGCGAGCGGTTTGAGCTCAGCGTTCGTCGTGAGCACACCCTTGTTCGGGGTGTCCGCGAACGGCTGGCCGACCATCAGTTTGACGCCGACGACGACATAGGTGTCGCCAAGGTGCACACGGGCGGAGCCCTCGGCCGACTGTACGAAATCCTTCTCGACAGTGAGCGGTCTCGGCTCGTCGAACTTCCGTCCGTCTATCCTCATACCCTTCGAGAGCAGCTTCGTGATGTGGTCCCGCTTGAGGTCCGCCATGACGCTCTTGGCCATGTTCAGTTCACCTCCGCGCCTTCGCCATTTCTGCCAGCAGGTAACGTGTACTTCCTCTTGAGCGCATCCCGTTGTACCTCGTAGATCTTCTTGCACGCCTCGATGGCCATGTTCAGCCCGGTCTTGAACTGGTCGGCCGTGAGGTCGCCGTCCATCTGGAGCAGCACTATCTCGTCGTTCCTCGGTATGTATCCGACCGGTATGTCCGCCTGGCCGAAGTTGTCCTCCTCCTTGCCCAGGTCGAGCACGACCGTGTCATCGATCTTGCCCGCCGCGCACGACGCCACGAGGTCCCTCATGGGTATGCCGGCATCGGCCAGCGCGACGGATGCGGCGGTCAGTCCGGCGCACCTCGTGCCAGCGCTGGCTTGGAGAACCTCGATGTACACATCGATGGAGGTCTTCGGGAAGAACTCCGTGAAGACCACGTGCGTTAGCGCCTCGGATGTGATCTTGGATATCTCCTGGGAGCGCCTGTCCGGCCCCGGCCTCTTCCTGTCGTCCACCGAGAACGACGCCATGTTGTAATGGCACTGCACGAGCGCCTTCGTGGGGTCCTGCATGTGCCTGGGGTGACATTCCCTGGGGCCGTACACGGCCGCCATGACCTTGTTCGGACCCCATTCCAGATATGCCGAGCCGTTGGCGCGCTTGAGCACCCCAGCCTCGATCTTCAGGGGCCTGAGCTCGTCGGGTCTCCGCCCATCGAGTCTCTTGCCGTTCTCGTCTATTAGTTTGATACCATCAGGTAACGGTGTTCCTCCCATTCGTCTCACTCTCCCTTGCCGCTTTTCTGCCCGAGAAGCTTCTCGACTTTCTCGGTCAGGCCTGTGCTGTGGGCCTCGGCCTCGATGAGCTTGATGGCGTCGATCGCCTTGAGCATGCTGTCCAAGTCTCCGTCGACCCATATCCTGCCGTTCTGGCCCACATAGATTCTGCAGCTAGTGGCGTTCTTCAACATCTGGATCATAGAGCCGCTGCGACCTATCACACGGGGTATCTTGGACGGGGCTACCTCTATGACGACCCCTCCCGCGAGCTTCCTAAGGCCGTGCTCCTTCATGGATATCTGGACCTTTCCGAGCTCATCCACGCCCACGATCTTCAGCGACACGAGGTCGCCTACGGTCATGAACTTACCCGTCTCGCCGAACTCCACCCTCCACGGAACCTCGTTCACATGGAGCGATGACTGGTGCGCAGCGTTTATGTCCACATACCAGTTCGACGCGCCCATGTCGACTATCTTGCCTATCACCATGTCTCCTCGTATGGGGATGTACTGACCCGACAACGGGACCACGCCCACCACGTTCGACCTTGTCGTCTTGATGCCGAGCTGCGCGGCGTATATGTGCCCGCTCTCGACGTACGTGCCCGGCCCCGCCTTCAGTCCTGACTCGGACAGCAGGTCCCCAGGTACGACTATCTCTCTCACATTCTCTCTAGAATCGTTCTGCTGCATCTGCAATCACTCGCTTCAATTGGCGATTCCGATAAACACTCTGCCCGCGGGGCCCGGAGGCACAGAGGTCTCCTGGATCTCTCCTGCGCAGCGCATTTACCCTCGTCTCTTACCAAGGGCCCAAAATCGCATCCCCTGCTTTAAGTTTTTGGTCGTACGGACCCCCCCCCCGCATGCTGGACCCCCTAGGTTACTGGACCCTCGCCCAGCAGGCGCGGTCACTTGTCATCCTTAAGGATTCTCGTGTCGGCCTCGCCCTGGGTCCTGCTGTTCATCCGCTCGAGAAAATCAGTCTGCATACCCGCTGGCATCTCAATGACGCCTATCCAGGAACCGTCGTTCTGCCACTCCTCCCTGACGACCCTGCCGAAGCTCTTGAAATCATCGTAGCACCGCCCGTAGTTCTCCCCAGACACGCGTACCGCCATGCGTACCTTGTCGAATCGAATGGGGATGAGCGGACGGAGCGCGTCCATTATTGCCGGGACCTGCGCCTCGACGGTCTTGAAAGGGTCGATCTTGACCCTCGTCTCCTCCATCGCCGTCTCGATCCTCGTGGGCGGATGTGGACCGCCGGTCTGCGGGTTCATCGCGTGCTGGGCGATGTACTCCACTATCCTCTTACGCTTGTTCTCCTGCATGAGACGCCGCTGCTCGGTGGTCAGCTGCACCTCCCCCTTCAGGATGATGGTCTTCGCCACCTCCAGGGGGTCGGTCGTGCCGAACATCTCCTTCATCTTTCCCTCTGCAGCGCGCGTGCCCTTCTTGGCGTTCTTGAAGACAGTGTCTATTACCATGTACTCTATGAGGTCGACCTCCTTGCCGTCCCTCATCTTCTGGACGACCTTGGGGTCGATCAGTATCTCGAAGCTCTCGCCGTGGGATTCGTATCGCGCTACGATCGCCTCGTCGAGATCTACCATAAGCCTCCGCTCAGCCGCCTAGTTTCTTCACGTAGGCGTCTACTTCCGCCTCCGTGAGCTTCCTGAAGTTCTCGTCACTGCGTACGACACCGATCTCCACGGCCTGCGTGCTCAGCTTGTCCTCCGTCGCCTTGGTGAGCGCCTTCAACCCGAGCAGGACGGCGTCCTCCATCGTCATGCCCTCCTCGTAATCCTCCTCGAAGACGTCCATGATGGCGTTCTTGCCGGCGCCGATCGAGCCGGCCTTGTACGCCACGAGCGCCCCGCTGGGGTCCGTCTCGAAGAGGTGCGCCCCCGTCTCGTCGACTCCTGCAACCAGGAGCGCCGTCCCGAAGGGCCTCACACCGCCGTACTGCGTGTAGTTCTGCTTGAAATCGCAAAGCCGTTTGACGAGGGTCTCGAGGTCTATCCTTTCGGCGTAAGTAACCTTGTTTATCTGTGATATCACGCGTGCGTGGTCCACCAGCACCCGCGCGTCCGCCACAAGGCCCGATGTGGCGCAGCCTATGTGCTCATCGATCTGGAATATCTTCTCGATCGACGTGGGCTCGATCAGCTTGCTAGCTATCCTTTTGTCGACTATGAGCGCCACGCCGTCCTTGAATTTCAGGCCGACAGTCGTCGTCCCCCTCTTGACCGCCTCTCGCGCGTACTCCACCTGGAACAACCTTCCGTCGGGGGAGAATACCGTAATGGCTCTGTCGTACGCCATCTGTCCTGGCTGCATGTTGAATGACACCTCTTTCGTCGATAGACGTTTATAAGCCCAGCTACCTCAGCCGGTGGCCGGATTTGTCCTAAGGCAGTTGCCTGATATAAAGGTTTGCGGCGAATTCTGGCCACCGTTCTGGAAGCACGGTCAGCGCGCGTGGTCTGCGAGCATTCGCAGGTCTTTCAAGCACGCTTCCTTAAGCTTGCGGATGGTGCCCGATGTCTTCAACGTCGTCAGCGTGCACCTGCCCCCTCTGACGGTGTCGACGGATCTCATGATCTTGATCGCCTCGTCCTTCATCGTGTGAGGCACCTTCAGTATGCCTATGTCCCGCTCGAAGACGGTCAGGCGGAAGGAGTCGCCGAGAGGGGTCGTCCTGCCCTTCTCTAACAGTGCACCCACAATGTCCCTGCGCGTGACCTGTCTGTCTGCGTCTATTCGGAAGGCGATGTACCTCCACTTACCACGCTCTACCTTTCCGGACATCGTAAGACTCAGTGCACGAAATCATCGGCGTTCTTGGTTTTGTCGCCGCCGTTGTCCAGCGCCCTCTTCAAGTCGGGTGTCTTGACTCCCGTGAGGACGACCATCACCTTGAGCTTGCCCTCGCTTTTCGGGTCGACGCTGCAGCCCCAGATGATGCGGGCTCTCGGGTTGATCCGGTCGTTGACGAGTTCCGCCACCTTCTCCGCCTCGGACACCGTCATATCAGGCCCTCCCACGACCCGGATGAGCGCACCCCCGGCTGACGATATGTCGATGTCCCCGAGCAGCGGTGATTCGAGCGCCTGCTCAACGGCGGCCTCGGCCCTCTCCTTCCGGGATGACTTGTTGTCCGCCTCTCCCATCCCGATCATCGCGACGCCGCCGTTCTTCATTATCGTCATTACATCGTTGAAGTCGAGGTTCACGAGCCCCGGACGCGTGATTATCTCGGTCAACCCCTTGATGGACTCCATCAGCACCTCGTCCGCCACCCTGAAGGCGGCATCGATCGGTAGCTTGGGGACTATCTGCAGCAGTCGGTCGTTCATTATTACGGCCGTGGTGTCGCAGTTGACCTTCAGCCTGTCGAGTCCCCTAATCGCGTTATCCATCCTGAGCTTGCCCTCCGCCGCGAAAGGCATGGTGACTATGCCGATGACCAGTGCTCCCGACTCCTTCGCGAGCCTCGCCACGACGGGAGCCGACCCTGTCCCTGTGCCTCCTCCCATGCCTGCGGTCACGAAGACGATGTTGTTGCCTCTGACGAAAGTCTTCAACTCTTCCTCTGACTCCTGCGCCGCCCTCTCTCCTATTTCGGGCAACGCACCTGCCCCGAGGCCTTTCGTGGTCATCTTTCCCAGAAGGACCTTGTGAGGCGAGTGCACATGGAGCAGATGCTTGGCGTCCGTATTGGCCGCCACGATCTCCGCCCCGAAAACCCCCGCCTGTCCCAGGCGGTTGACTGTGTTCGACCCTCCGCCGCCGCAGCCCACGATCGCGATGTTGACCTTCAGGGTCGCCACGATCTTGGCAAGCTCTGCGTCGTCCGGTGTCACAACTGGTGCCTTCGAATCCTTGCTTGTCTCGTGTATCTCGAGAGCATCATCAATGAGCGATTTCATACTATCATCCCATCCGCGTCCGGCTGACTGGTACGTTATCACCGACTGCGTATATTAACCTGTTTTCGTGCGAGCCGGGCACTCGGAACGCACGTGTCTCCCGAGAGAGAAACGGGTCTCAAAAAAGACAAGGCCCGCGCGCATGCGCCCCACATCCGCACATGCGCGCATGCCCACCGGCCCGTTCACCACGATTATCTGGCTCGCATCCGTTCTTGAGGAATACTTATATTCTGGGTACCTGATTACTAAGTAGCTTTATGGGGTGCACTGCATGCCGAAGTCACTGGTTAAAGATGCATTGGGCGAAGACGTGGAAGAACTGCTCAAGAAGCCTTCTAAGCCCGAAGAGGAGAAGCCTTCTGAGATGAGCGCGGATGACGAGGAGATCGCGAAGATTGCTGCTCAGCTTGACGTTAGCATCAGGATCATCGGATGTGGCGGTGGTGGCTCGAACACGATCGACAGGTGCGTTGCGGCCGGGATATCCGGGGCTCAGCTGTGTGCGATCAACACGGATGCAAAGCATCTGCTGGCCATACACGCGCCGAAGAAGATACTGATCGGGAAGAACGTGACGCGCGGTCTCGGCGCCGGAGCCATACCGCATATCGGCGAGGCTGCTGCGAAGGAGAACGAGCGCGACATCCACGACTTCCTGGACGGGGCGAACATCGTGTTCGTCACTGCGGGGATGGGCGGCGGCACTGGGACCGGGTCCGCGCACTTCGCCGCTCGACTATCGAAGGATCTGAGGGCTCTGACTATCGGGGTCGTCACACTGCCCTTCAAGGCCGAGGGCGAGGTGAGGATGGAGAATGCGCTGGACGGCCTCGAGAAGCTGAGGCGGCTTTGCGACACGACCATCGTCATCCCGAACGACAAGCTGCTCGAGCTTGTGCCGAAGCTGCCGGTCGACGCGGCGTTCAAGGTGGCGGACGAGGTGCTCATGCAGACCATAAGGGGTCTGACGGAGATCATCACAAAGCCTGGGCTGGTCAACCTGGACTACAGCGACATCATGACCGTGATGAACGAGGGCGGCGTGGCCTTCGTCGGCATTGGCGAATCCGATGACTCCGACGCTGAGGAGCGCATCCAGGCGGCCATCGACGAGGCCCTGAGCTCCCCGCTGCTCGGAGAGATCGACCTGAAAAATGCCAAGGGCGCGCTGATCAGGGTGGTCGGCGGGCCGGACATGACCGTCTCAGAGGCGCAGAAGGCCGCAGAGGCCGTCGGCGAGAGGATAAACAAGCACGCGCGGATCATTTGGGGTTGCAGCGTCGATCCTGACAACGAGGGACAGGTCAGGATACTGCTCATAGTCACGGGGGCGAAGTCCGCTCTCCTGATGGGCAGTGGTAACTCGCACAGCGCGGTCGCCGCAGCCGGCGGGAGCGCCCCGAAGTCATACACGCCGGACGACGACGGGATAGACTTCGTGCACTGAGACCGGGAGCGGCTTCCGAGCGCAAAACCTATTAACATTCCACGGCGGACACGTGTTTATGTGTCCGCCCCTCTTCAGCTCCTAACTCTTCTCTCGAGCTTCCCTTCCAGCGCCGGCTCGTCCGCGAACCTCGCGCCGCACTCGGGACAGAACTGGTCCTCGAGCTCGACGCTCGCACCGCACTCGGAACACTCCGCCCCAGCGACTCTGTCCGAGAAGACCACCCCGCACTCGCACGTGAACGCATCCTTCGACACTCTTCTGCCACACGCTGGACATTCGCTTATCTCCTCGACGAACGAGCAGCCGCAGATCGGGCACCCGAGCGAGGTCTCCGGTATCTCCGCGCCGCACTCCGGGCAGATCATGTTTCCCTCGCCGACCAGTAGCACGCCGCAATCGCACGTGCCGTTCTCATCGGAGACGATGCGACCACACTCGGGACACTGGAACAGGTCTCCGGAGAATTCGGGTGAGAACACGACGCCGCATCTCCTGCAGAAGACGTCCTCGTCCGAGAGCTTCGACCCGCATTCGGGACACTGCAGCTCCCGCTGGTACATCGTGCAGTCACAAGTTTCCTCGTCCAGCAACCTCCGGCCGCAGATGTCGCAGAACATCGCGGTGTCCGGTGCACTGCTGACCTCGTCCCGCATGCCGAGATAGGTCCTCTCGGTGATCTCCCCCAGGAGGAACCTCTCCTCCAGCAGGAACAGCTTGTCCCGCTTCGAGAGCCTTGCCGGCTTCACGGCAGGCATGTCGGAGTCCACCACGTGCGGTTTCTGTTTGACGTATCCCAGCTCCTTGCCGCACGCAGGACACACATTGGTGCGCATGGCGCACGAGTTGTGATACTGGTTCTCGCACCCGCACAGCACGCTGGGCAAATCCCTCTTTATCACGCCCAGGCAGATGCCGCACTGTGCCTGTCCCTTGATGCGTATGGCCTTCACCTGGGGCCTTGTGCGCACCTGCATCCTTCGGGCTGCCGCTCTGCGCATCCTCCCCTTGGGTACGGCGATCATGCGCGGCCTCTTGGCCATCAGGCCGCGACGGGATCTGGTCCGTCCGAGCATCCGCCGTTTCTCCTTCATCTGCCGCTTCCTCCCCGGAGAGGTTTCAGTAGATGGCCGGCATCTCATATAAATCCCAAGGAATCGATACGCGTGGCATGTCTGTGAAAGACGCGGTGAACATGGTCGGCGGGCTGATGGAGATATCCGCTCGGACGGCTCCCAAGGCTGCGGGGCAGGATTTCGTAGAGGTCAAACTGGTCGACGAATCGGAGAGGGTGGCGCTCGGGACGGACATGATACAGGTGTCCAAGGAGCGCGCGATACCTGGGTTCGAACGTGACGGTCAGAACGTGCTTGATTCCGACGCCATCCTGCTGATTGGTCTTCTGCCTCACAAGGGGATAGGCCTCAACTGCGGCGCCTGCGGCTTCGCGGGCTGTGAGGAGTTCAACAGCAGGTCGCACAGCGGAGACTTCGAGGGTCCCAGCTGCGCGATCCGGCTGCTTGACCTCGGGATAGCGCTCGGGTCGGCGGTCAAGACGGCCATGGAGCACAACGTGGACAACCGCATAATGTACAGGATAGGCGTGTCCGCCAAGCGCCTCGGGATGACCAAGTCCAGGCTCGTGCACGGCATACCCCTCTCGGTGAAGGGGAAGAACATATTCTTCGATCGTTCAAAGAAGTGAGACGCCCTTCATTTCGCGCGGACCGATCTACGAACGACCCTCGGAGGAGTCCCGAGGTTCGTACCGTCCAGTAGATAAGCCCTGGCAGATAGTGTGTCGACCAGACCGTTCCTGAGCAGCGGGCCGAGCAGGCCACCATCCACGTTGACCGGGCTTCCAGTAATGAGTGGGTTGAACGCGGGCACGACCACTAGCTCCTCCGGATGGCTGGAGTATCTCTCGAGCACCTTATCCTTGACCATCCGAGCCCTGTACCAGCACTTCTCGTTCATCCTGCCTCCCATCGAGTCCTCGAGCAGCACCGATGGGTGCACATGTCCCATCACGAGCCTGCTGGTCGACATCGTCTTGTGCGAAGGCCATACATGGCCGTGGAATGCACCAGTCCCCTCTATCACGGTTCCTTGGGTGGGCGCCACTACGCATCCATCCGGGACGACCTCCCTGAGCCCTCCGTCGTGATTCCCGGGCGTGATCACGATCGCCTGGAAGACCCGCATCAGCTCCCGCATGACGTGCCTGATCTCGCGGTCCTCCCGCGCGCTCGCGTGTGTTATCCTCTGCTTCACGTCTCCCAGTATCAGAAGCCTGTCGGCGTGGGACGCGAGCGACTCCATCATCGAGAGCATGCCGGGCATCTGGCTGGGCACGTTGAATCCGGACGCTCTCAGGGACGCCTCTACCCCTATGTGCAGGTCGGCTATGCACGCCCATCTACGCTGGCCAGCGATGATGAGCGCGGGCATATCGGGCAGAGGTTCCAGGGTCACGCTAGGCATACGGACTGCCCCACGATAAAAAACTACTCCCCTATCTCCCGGCCGAAAGACGAAGTGCCAGCATCATGGGCAGACCGGCCCTCAGGATCGCCTCGGAAGCCTCCTCCACGGGATACTCCACCCTCATCAGCTCGCATGCCCGGGATTCGGTGTCGAGCAGTGCATAGCTAGCCCTCGGGTCTCCGTCGCGAGGCTGCCCGATCGCTCCAGGGTTTATCACCATCCCAGCGGGGAACGTACGCACGAAGGGGACATGGGTATGGCCTAGGACGACGAAAGCGCTCGAGCATCTACGCAGGATATCCGGGTCGACCCTGTCCTCGTAGACGTACTCGTCGCGGTCGGTGTCAGACCCGTGGTGCACAGACACCTGCTCTCCATCCGCATCGAGGCTTCCGGACGGCCCGAGTGACTCCAGGTATGTCCGTGAACCCTCGTCCAGCCGCTCGTTGGTCCAGACCGCCGCGGCTGCAGCGTACGGATTCATGCGGGAGGTGTCGTTTGACCGCACGGCAAAGTCGTGGTTTCCCTCTATCGCGAGGTCGACCTCGTCGGAGATCTTCCTACAGCACTCGTTCGGATGGGCTCCGTATCCGACGATGTCTCCGGCACAGGCGAGCATGTCGGGCGCGAGGTCTGCGAGCTTCTCGAGCACGATCTCCAGCGCGAACAGGTTCGAGTGGATGTCGGAAACGATCCCTATCCTCATGCCATGCACTTCACTCGAGGCGGTCGTGTTCGTATCTTCTGAGAACGATCGGTATCTTGTCGATCACGTCTGTGGCGACCAGGCCATAGCTCTTCTCCTCGAACGCAAGGTCCCCCGCGAGCCCCATCGCGAAGGCCCCGATCCTGGCGGCATGGAACGGCTTCGCCCCCTGCGCTATCATCCCGGCGACAAGGCCTGTGAGGACATCTCCAGTCCCGCCAACGGCGAGGGCGTTGTTGCCAGTCCTGTTCAGCTTGATCATCCCTCCGTCGCTGATAACATCCTTCGGGCCTTTCAGCAATATGTTCGCCCTCAGTCTCGCGGCGGCCTCCTTGACCTTCTCGCCTCTCATCGCAGGGTCGTCCGTTCCGAGAGCCATGCCCGTGAGCCTCTTGAACTCGCTCGCATGTGGGGTGATGACGACCTGCTTGTTCCTCAGTATCTGTGGTCTGGATCCGCACGCCGCGATGGCGTCTGCGTCTATCACCATCGGTTTCGTGCACTTCGGTACGAACATCTGCACCGCCCTCAGCGTCCCAGGTGCGGAGCCTAGTCCGGGGCCGATCGCGACCACGTCGGCTTCCTTCGTCATCGAAAGCAGGTTCTGCACGTGCCCTTCCTCCAGGATATCTCCCTCGAGCGGGCGCACTATCAGATGGGGTGAGTGGACCGATACAGGGAGCGCCGCCGGCTCGGGCGTCGCGACGAACACGAGGTCCACGCCCGACCTCATGGCTGCCATACCCGTGAAGGCAGGCGCTCCAGTGTACGGCCCGCCACCTATCACCAGGACGCGCCCCGCATCCCCCTTGTGGGCGTCCGTTTTCCTGCGCGGCAGCAGCGAGAAGTCTCCAGGGCCGCAGTAGATCTGTGCGTCTTCTGGGATGCCGATGTCAGCCACGACGATCTTACCTGAGTTCTTACGGTTCATCCCTGCCTTCGATGCATGGAACGTCACGGTGACCTGAGGGCGTACCCTGAGCTCCGAAGGCCAGCCCGATGGAACGTCCACGCTCACGACGGGCTTCCTCGACTTGTTCAGCTTCCTGATGACCCCGGCGGCCGGCTCGCGCGGCCTACCCTTCAGGCCGATTCCGAACATCGCGTCGATTACGACGTCGCACTCTCTGATGTCGAACGCCTTGATACCTCTAGCTAGTGGTCTCGCTCTGTGGAGGTTCATCGCGGCGACGTCGGAGGCCGCGCCGTCCTCAGGGTCCAGGAGATATACGGTGACGGGCATCGTCTGTGCTAGATGCCTCGCAGCGACGAAGCCGTCGCCGCCGTTGTTGCCCCTGCCGCACAGGACGGCGACCCTCGCCTTGGACGGGTAGCTGTCGACGACATATCTGGCCACGGCTGCCCCTGCGTTCTCCATAAGCGTGATAGTAGTCACTCCGAGGTGCCGGGAGTTGACGTCGAGGACCTTGACTTCCTCCGGAGGAATCGGGCTTCTTTCCACGGTCATTCGGATGGGTCGATGGCATATTAAATCTGCCGAGTCCAGACGGTCGTCTGGGGGGCGGTTTCAAATAGCCTCGAGGACCCGGTCCAGAAAAGAACTAAATATGAAGACTTCGTAGTGCTCAGTGTCTTTGGCAGGGAATGCGTAAGTGACTGAGATAAAGAGGTTAGTCCTCGACGTGCTCAAGCCCCACCATCCCACGATTATCGAGATGGCCCACCGGATAAGTGTTTTGAAAGGTGTCTCCGGCGTGAACCTCACACTGGAGGAGGTCGACAGGGAGACCGAGAGCGTGAAGATCACGATCGAGGGCTTGTCGATCGAATTCGACAGCATAGAAGAGACGATATCCGACTGCGGTGGAGTCATACACTCGGTGGATAGCGTGTCGGCCGGGAAGGAACTCGTGGAAGAGGTGGAGACTCCACAGGACCGATAGGCGACCGTTACTCCTTAGGTAGATTCTTGAGCTTAAGAGCCACCTTCGAGACCAGTTCAGCCTTCTTCAGCTTGGGCTCGACCAGGATCCTCCCTTCCTTTCTGTACCAGAACCGAGGATAGGACTTCTCGAGCTCCAGGATGCAGTCCAGTTCGAGGGACCTCGCGGCGTCGTACAGCATCCTCGCGGACGGCGCTTCGACGGCGTCCTTCTTCGGTATCTTCCGACCGGAGCCCCGGCTGACGCGCGAGTCGAAGTACGATGGCCACAGGATGATGGCCTTCTCAGGGTCAACTGTCATCGGCTATCGGATTTGCCAACGCCCCTCTCGTATCTAATATTAGCGGTCTATGCATGAGATAAGCGGTCCGCTTGGAACTTTTATCTACTGCGTTACGGTTCTCGAATCGGGGAAGAGTGATGATCGACGAAGATATCGCAGAGCATGTGCTCGACTTGGCCACGGCGAAGGGGTCTCCGGTCCTGGCCGAGGTCCGCCTTGAGACGTCAGACCGCAGGAACATGACCATCAGGCAGGGCGAGGTGCACAGCGTAAGCGCAACCTCAGATGCCGGGATGAACGTCCGTATCGTGCTCGATACCGGGATAGGGTTCGCCAGCACGAACAGCATCTCGAAGTCCTCGGGGGCGATGCTGGTCCGCAGGGCGCTCGGCCTTGCCAAGGCAGGGAAGCGGAAGCGCAAGGTCAAGCTGTCCCGTGAGAAGGCGGTCACCGCCGACTGGAAGGTGCCTCAGAAGCACTCACTATGCGATGTGTCCAACGATGACCGCATGTCATACCTCACGAGCCTCGACGCAGCCGTCATGGGCTCTGGACCCAAGGTGCAGGGGAGGTTCTTCGACATGGCCGACGGCGAGGTGGAGCGCTTGATGGTCAATTCGGAAGGTACGAGGGTGCTGTCCCATGTGCCGATCATTCGATTGTTCTCCTTTAACATGGTCTCGTCCAAGGGGCAGACCGAGCAGTCCTTCAGGGAGTGGGGGTCCACCGGAGGTTGGGAGCACGTCGACGCCTGGGGCGCACCGCCCGCCTTGTCCGAGGAGATGCGCGTGTTGAAGGATCTGATCGACCACGGCAAAGCCGTCAAGCCCGGGAGCTACGACTTGCTCTGCGGACCTGAGGTGGTTGGCATCGCGACGCACGAGTCATGCGGCCACCCGATGGAGGCTGATAGGATACTCGGGCGGGAGATGTCTCAGGCGGGCAAGTCGTTCGTGAAGCCAGAGATGCTGGGTGAGGTCATAGGGTCGAAGCATGCGACCGTCATCGACGATCCTACGATCCCTGGCTCTTACGGTTACTACGAGTACGACCAGGAGGGCGTCCGCGCAAAGCCCAGGTTCCTGTACAAGAAGGGCGTCATCAACGAGTTCCTGCACAACCGCGAGACGGCTGGGACGCTGGGCCTGAAGAGCAACGGCTCATCGAGGTCCGAGGTTTATTCAAGGGAGCCGATAGTCCGGATGGCCAACACGTTCGTAGCGCCCGGCGATCACGATGAGGACGAGCTGGTCGAGTCCGTCCGCGACGGCGTGTACATGAAGTCGTTCACAGAGTGGAACATCGACGACAAGAGATACAACCAGAAGTACGTCTCCAGAGAGGCATACTTCGTGAAGGGCGGCAAGATAGCAGGTCCTGCGAGAGGGTGCGTGCTCGAGATCACGACCCCGCGGTTCTGGAAGTCGCTCGATGGCGTGTCGAAGAAGGTCGAGTTCGTCGCTGCGGAGTGCGGCAAAGGCGACCCCGGGCAGGGCATGGAGGTCTTGACCGGCGGGCCGATGCTCCGTCTGAGGGGGGTGCATTTGAAATGAGCAAGCTGAAGGAGACCGCCGAGAAGCTCGTCGAGGTCGCCCGAGACGCAGGTGCCGACGACGCGATCGCCGAGGTGATCGACAGCTCGACCGACCAGATAAGATTCTCCAACTCGATGATAGACACATCGAACTTCTGGCGAGAGGCCCACGCACACGTGTTCGTCGTCGTGGACGGTCGGACGATGTCCTCTGATGTGAGAGATCTCAAGGGCGCGCCCGACACCGTCCGCGAGATCGTGCGCATGGCGAAGCTCACGCCCGTCAACGAAGGTTACAAAGGCATCGCCTCCGGCCGGTTCAAGTACCGGCGCACGAGGACGGACCCCAGGATGCTCTCGCTCAGGAATCCGGCTAGGTTCGTGCACGACGCCATCGGGTCGGCGCTGGCGAACGGCGCCGTGGACGTCGGTGGGACGCTGTTCGTAAGAAGGGCGAGCTGGGGGATAGCGTCGTCCAAGGGTGCTCTTGCGGAGGACGGGAACGCCTCCATGGACCTATCCGTGCGGGCGTTCTCGCAGCCGGAAGCTTCCGGGCAGGCCGTGTGCGTCACTCCGACGGTATCGAAGATGAACGCGACGGATGTGGGCGCGAGGGCGGCTGACTTAGCGGTCAAGGCGAAGGATCCAGTGCAGGGTGAAGAGGGCAAGATGGACCTCGTGATGGAGCCGCTGATGATGGGCAGCATGACGGTTCATTCCGCGGGCATGACGAGCGCCCTTGCCGTCGAGATGGGCATGTCCATGTACGCGAAGAAGATCGGCAAGATGGTCGCCTCGGAGGATGTGACGATCATTGACGACCCGTCCATGAGCTCGATGACCCGGCGGACATTCGACCACGAGGGCATGCCTACCAGGAAGAACATCGTGATCAAGGACGGCATGCTTAAACGGTATCTGCACAACACGTCCACTGCTAAGCGCTTCAAGACCAGGTCGACCGCCAACGCCGGCCCTATGATCGCATCCAGTTTCAACACGCCGAACGAGCCGGTCATGTTCCATCCGGTGCTCAAACCTGGCGAGTGGAAGCTGGACGAGATCGTCGAGGACACGAAGAACGGCCTGTACCTCAACAACACGTGGTACACGCGTTATCAGAACTATTCGACCGGGGACTTCTCGACCATACCACGGGACGCCATCCTGCTGATTCGGAACGGCGAGATCGCGGGCTCGGTGAAGAACATCCGCGTGAGCGACAACATGCTGAGGCTCTGGAAGAGTGTGGACGCGGTTTCCAGGAACGCTGAAGAGATATTCTGGTGGGAGGAGGCCGGTCCCGGACACCTCCCGGCTGCGAGGGCCAAGAAGGTCAAGATAACGCACTCGTCGTGATTGTGCGGCATACGCTCGTCCTGATATGGCTTGCGCTCTCCGAAGAATCGCTCCAACTCGGTAGCTACGACGCCGTTACTGCTCCTTCTGTACGAGCATGGCGTTCACCACACCGTCCTGCCCGCACCGGGAGGTTATCACGGCCTCGCCCAGGTCGGTCATGACGGTCGCGCCCTTGGTCATGATGTTGCGCTGGACGTAGTTGGGATTCGACGGGTTGGTCTTCACGGTTAGAATCTTGACCCTCTTGACCACCTTGGTCTTCGGGTCGACGACGTTGGCGGCATCGGCCAGCAGGACGCGGCCCTTATAATTCGAACCCTTTGTCCTGTACTGTTTGACCTTTGGGATGCCCAGGCGTGTGAACTGCTTCTCGCGGCCTATCTCGAACTTTCGCTTCTTCCGAGATAGTCTTATCCTCCCGCCTGAAGCCTTTCTCTTCGGTCTGCCTTGCCAAATAGCCATCTGTTGCCTCGGTGGTTGGGAAAGTGGGAGGGGTATTAAAACGTTTTCGCCCTAGCCTCGCCCACCGCTCACATCCTGCACATGCTCACTCTTACACTCTGCTGGATATGTATCTTGGAGTAGTAGCCTTCCTTGGCCGGTCCAGGGTTGACGAAGACCGTCCCGTCGGATACGATCTCGCCCCTCGCCTCGTGTATGTGCCCGGACAACGCTAGAAGCGGGCGTAGCTCCCCAGCCACGTCGAGGAGCGCCTTAGAGCCCATGTTGCGCCCTCCCTTCGTGAGATCGTTCATTCCCAAGGGAGGCGTGTGCGTCACCATCACCCCTCCGCGCACACCGATGGCTCTGATCCTCTCAGCCATCGTCGTCTCATCGATCTCGAAGGGCATCCCGTACGGTGAGGGTGGGGCTCCGCCGAACCCGAAGAACTTCAAACCGTTGATGTCGACACGCCTTCCATGAACGCTCGCGCCTGCCTTGGCCAGCAGGCCGACGATCGCGTCCGTGTCGCAGTTGCCAGGCACGCCAAGGACCGGCACCCGAGCCTGTGCGAGGAAGTCCTTCACATACTTCGGGGAGCCGTTCGTCGTGAAATCCCCGCACACCACCACCGCATCGAAGGCGTCGTCCTCCTGAGCGTTCTTCAGCACGTCCAGCGCCTTGTCGGACCCGTGCAGGTCTGAGCATACAAGCAGATGCACATCCGTCATCTCGGTCACCACGGTATCGTCATTCCGAGCGATGCGTCGCCGAACACCAGCAGATAGGCGACGACATATCCGGCGACCACCCCTCCGTTCAGAAGGGGCAGCCCTGCCTGCGGGTTACCCCGGAGCACGAACCTCATCAGAATCGCGAATCCCAGCAGGGCGCCGGCCATCGCTCCGAGCGCCACGAGTAGGTTGCCAGGGAGGCCAGCCACTGCCTCGTCGCTGAGGCAATAGAATGCGGACGAAATCAGCACGCCCGGGATGATTATATCTCCGAGTCCCATGAACATCGCGTCCCTCTCTCGCTTCTCCTCGATCTCCTCCCTCAGGGGACGCTGCTTCAGGTACGAGTAGCCAAGCTTCTTGGGGATGACGAGAAGGATCGGCAGCTTCATCTGGGTCACCCCGTCCGCGAGAGCCACCATGTGTTTCGTGCCGTACACGGAGATCGCGTCATATACGGCGAGCGCGACTAGCAACACCATGACGGGCAGGATCTGGAGGGAGATGCCGAGTATGCCGATCACACCTGTCGCCACGAGCAGCCCCGTCGCGTCGATGACATACCACTCAGGCTTCTTCACCAGGCAGTATGTGAGTACGCCCGTGAGACCGAGTGCCCCGAAGAACGCGAACGCTCCATCTCCTATGTCGGCCGTGAACTCCGCCAGCACGAGCCAAAGCACCAGGAACATCGTGTACGCGACCGCTCCGAGGAATATGACTTTGACGAGGTTCTCCCTCTTCTTCTTTATTATGTACAGTACGAGGAGGGTGAAGAGTACGATGGCCGCGAGGTAGTATATCGGTATCAAGGGGTCGTTGGGGTTCTCGAACGCTTGATACTCCTCGCCAAGGACAGAGCTGACCATGAGCATGGCGCCTATCTGCGCGGCACAGAACATGATGCCCATGACGATGACCGCCCTGGTCGACGACTGCATCGGCCCGCTATTCAGCAGCGTCACAGAAATAGTTTGCGCAGTGGTCGCAAGCGGAAAAACATCATATATCTCCAACATGGTCTACTCCGTGTGCCTGATCTAGATGTCCTGAAGGTAGACGCGTTCACCCGCGAGCCGCTGGCTGGAAACCCCGCGGCGGTCGTTCTCGACGCGGACCAGCTGGACGAGATGCAGATGCAGCGCGTGGCCGTCGAGATGGCCGTGAAATCCACGGCTTTCGTCATGAGGTCCAAGAAGGCCGATGTCAGGCTGCGGTACTTCACGCCGGTGTCCGAGGAGCCGATATGCGGCCATTCGACGATAGGCGCCCTCTCCGCCCTGGCGGAACTGGAGGCGTTCGGTAGTTCACCTGGAGGCCGTCGTAGGCTCGAGACGACGCTGGGCATCCTCCCGTTCCATGTCGAGAGGACGGGTGACGGGGAAATCACGATATGGATGACGCAGAGGAAGCCCATGTTCGCAGGCGTCGATGACGTCACCGGGGTGGCTAGCGCCCTCGGGATCGACGTGGACAAGATGTTTCACGAGGAGTTCCCCATCTGCAGAGCATCCACCGGTATCCCCTGCCTGCTCGTATCTGTTCGTTCACTGGACGCTATCGAGCGCTTGGAGCCTAAGCAGGCGGAGGTCTTCGAGCTCGCGAGAGAGCACGAGGTGAACGCCGTGTACGTCTATACGTGGAACGTCGTGGACAGGGATTCTACGCTTCATGCGAGATGCTTTGCGGTCACTCCCGACTATCACGAGGACCCAGCGTCAGCGATGCCCGCGGGTGCTTTATGCTCCTACCTGGCACAACACGAGTTCATCCCCAGGGACAGACTAGACTGCATAGTCGTCGAGCAGGGCACTTGGCTCGGGAGACGCTCTAGGATCCTAGCCAGGATAGAGAAACGCGGCTCCGTGATAAGAAAGGTCGAGGTCGGCGGCTCCGCCTTCGTGTCCCTCAGGGGAAAGCTGACAGTCTGACCGGCCGAAAAATCACGAGACTCTGGTGCCGAACGCCATGCTCCCGGTGACCTTGTCTATCTTGGCCTTCACCTGGGTGCCTTTCGCGCTGCCAGATATGTAGATGATGAACCGTCCCTTCCTGGCGATCCCGTCTCCCTTCCTACCGACATCCTCGATCATGAGGTCGTATGTCTTCCCCGCCTCGATGTCGTCCGCCTCCTGCTGCTTCACTTGCTTGCGCACATGCACCGGTCTGTGTGCGCCACATGTCTCGCATGTGAGGATGAGCACCCTTCCGTCCTTCACTATCTTCGTATCAGGACGGTCGCACTCTGAGCACAGGACATACTCGTCCACGTAGCTCTCTATCCGGTCGGCGATCTGCGCGGTGGCGACCTTACCCTTGAACACGACCCTTTGTCCATCGAGGGTCCCTGCCGTTCCAAGCTCCCTCAGCAGGTATCCGAACACGTGCTCAGGCTCTCTCCTGAGACTCTCGGCTATGGCACCGAAATTGCGTATGACTGTCGTCTTGCCTTCGATCATGACATCCGGCTCGGGGATCTGGAACCGGTCATGCGCCTCGAGAGTCTGCGGCAGCTCCTTCTTGGCTCTGTCGAGCAGAGTTTCGTAGTCGAGGCTCTTGTCTAGTGCCATACCTGGCACCATAGCATGATTTCGTAGTTAAAACTATTGCAGCATGACCGAGCCATGATAGCGCTCCGGTCGAACGTGTGGTGTGTGAGCGTCATCATTATCCAGAGACGCCGATTGGCGCGAAACGTTTAAGGATGACTCTATACAATCGGGCGGTAGAGACTTCTGCCGCAGAGGGTGAACCAGACGAATCACCTGTCCCTCCCCGACGGGCCGATGGCCGGTAATATTCCCAAGCTGGGCGAGCACAGGTTCTCCCTTTTCGACCTTGTGCCTGACGACGTATCCGTGATACGGGACGACCGCACCATCACCTTCCTGAACCACCGGATGAGGGAGCGATACGGAGACCTTGCTGGCAAGAAGTGTTTCGAGACCTCGCTTTCATCTCCCGAAGTGTGCGGCGGCTGCCCGCTACGTTCCGATGTCGGCTCCGTCCGATATCCACACAGGAGGACCGCCCACACCTCCGGAGGAAGAGTGCTGGACATCACGACGAACAGATACGAGGACATCGACGCCGGCAGCTCGTACTTGGTCTGTGTGATTCACGACGCCACCGAGCGTAGGGATGGTGAGTTGCATACGGATCGGCTCGCATCGTCTCTGGACCACATGTCCGAGGCCATTGCCCTGTTCGATGTCGACGGAAGGGTCGTTTACGCCAACCAGTCGTTCTCGATAATGATGGATGTGGAGATGAGAGATGCCATCGGGAAGTCGCTGGACGCTCTCACCGAAGGATCGTCGACCGACCTTCCGGTCAGCAGGATATTGTCGTCCCGTGAGAACTCCGGATGGAGCGGCGAGACCTCCGCCGTCACAAAGGACGGTTCGAAATCGTTCATCAACATCGATGCGAGGCCCGTCCACGACCGTGCTGGCAAAGCCATCGGGATCGTCGCCAACTTCAGAGACATCACCCAGGAGCGTCAGGAGAAGGCCGAGACCGAACGCTATCGCTCGCAGCTGGAGAAGAGGATGGAGCAGAGGACCGCGGAGCTTGCGCACAGGGTCAACCAGCTGACGATGATAAACAAGATAAGCCGCGTGGTCACATCGATCCTCGACCCCGAGGACCTGATGCAGGAATTCACGAAGTCCATATCATCCGGGTTCGGCTATCCGATCGTGGCGATACTTCTCTGGGACAGGGAAAAGGGCGAGCTGCACTACAAGGCAGGTGCCGGAAGTGATGTGGAAAGCTTCTTGGGTCATCGAGGGCAGAAGATGAAGGAAGGCCTGATCGGTCACGCAGCCTATTTCTCCGAGACGCTCGTCACTGGCGACGTCGATGCAGACCCCCGGTTCATACGGGGATACGTGACCGACACGAAATCCGAGATCGCCGTCCCTCTCACCTATAGGGGCGAGCTGATAGGTGTGCTCGACATCCAGAGCGACCAGAGGGACGCCTTCACGAGAAGCGACGTGACGGTTCTGGAGATGCTCGCGGACATACTCTCGACCGCGCTGATCAACGCTCGGACGTTCAGTGAGCTCAAGGAGCGGGAGAACGCCCTGTCTGTCTTGGATAGGGTCAGCAAGCAGATATCGATGCGGCTGGAGCCGAAGATCATATTCGAACAGATCGCGAAGGACGCGGCGTCGTTGCTGAATGCGGAGAAATCCCTCGTGGGATTGGCGGACTCAGACAAGGACTACCTGAACTGGGTGGCGTTCCACAACATAGACGCGGCCACGATGGAGAAGTTGCGTCACTCGATCGAGAGCGGCGTGACCGGAAGAGTCCTGAGGCGCGGCACGGCCGAGATCGTGAACGAGTACGAATTCGACCCGGATGCAGTTCCGAAAGCTGCCAATCTGATGGACATCAGGTCGATGGTCTCCGCGCCTCTGATGGTCGGGGGCAGGCCGGTCGGAGTCATCAACGCATACAACAGGCGTGACAGCGAGGACTTCAAGAAGAGCGATGCGGTCCTTCTCTCCTCTCTTGCGGACCACGTCGCGATTGCGCTTGAGAACGCCAACCTGCTTGCGGACCTTAACACGAGGATACACTCGCAGCTGATTCTTCTGGATACGGCCGTATCGCTCCAGCGGGTCATCGACTCGAGCGGCATCTATCAGACGGTCGCGGAGAAGCTCGGGGAGGTCGTTTGGTACGACGGCGTGAGCGTCTACAAGGTTGATCACGAGAACAAGATGATGGTGCCCGTCGTCGCCATCGGACGGAACTCATCTGAGATCATGAATGAAGTCTTTCCCATTAGCGAAGGTTTGTCGGGCCACGTCGCACAAACAGGCGTCGCGGAGATCGTCAACGACACGTTGATCGACGACCGGGCGGCGCTGGTGAGCGGCACGGCGGACGATGTCGAGCAGGAGGCCCTCATGGCCGTTCCGATGAAGGGCAGGGACGGCGTCATGGCGGTCCTGGCCATGTACAGGGAGACCGGCGGAAAGTTCTCGAACGCAGAGAGGGACATAGCCCTGCTGTTCGCCAACCAGGCGGCGGTGGCGGTGGAGAACTTCGAACTCAGCAGCTCGAGGGAGCGGATGCTGGAGGATACTCGAGTCAAGATACTCCAGATGACGAAGGTGCTCGAGGTAACGACGTCCATCATGTACATGGATGACCTCGATACCGTCCTACAGCGCGTCTCCGAAGCGGTGGTCGAATCGTTCGGTTTCAAGAGGGCGGAAGTACTGATGCTCGATGAGACTACGGGCGAGTTCATCATTTCGGGGTTATCAGGATTCCCGGAATGGATTCAGAGAGGAACCGTATCCGAAATGGATGTCGCAGTCGAGGGATTGAGACCCGAGTTCAAGGTCAGCGAGACGGCGCACTACATGCCGTACGAGCGCCAGCAGTTCGATGTCGACCGGTTCTACTTCCTCGCCAATCCGGGGCTGGCCGACCGCCCGAGGGAGTCGCCCGACGCGTGGCACGAGCGGGACCTGCTCGTGTTCGCCATGAAGGACCGCAGCAATCAGCTGATAGGGTACATGCTCGTCGACGAGCCGACCGATCTCAAGGTGCCGAGGAAGGAGCAGCTCGAAGTCCTCGAGATACTCGCCGGCATGGCATCGATCGCGGTCGTCAACTATCGCCTCTTCGGGGAACAGGTGGACGCGGTCAACGAGATCGCGCTGCTCAACGACCTCATGACGCACGACATCAACAACTTCAACCAGGGCATCATGGGATATCTCGAGCTGCTGCTCGAGGACGAGCGCCTGCAGGAGAACCAGAGGAAGTACGCCGAGAGGGCCCTCGTTCAGGTCAGGAACAACGCCGGGCTGATAGACAACATGCGCACCCTCGCTAAGGTGAGGACGGCGGACGAACAGGACTACTCGTCCCAGGACCTCGGCTTCGCGGTGAACGACGCCATCGCCGTCGTGGAAAGGATGTACACCGACAGGCAGGTCACAGTCGTGTCAATGATACCTCCCAAGGAGTGTTTCGTGAGGGCCGACAAGTTCCTCAGGGAGCTCTTCGTCAACGTGCTGTCCAACGCCGTCAAGTTCGACCAGTCGAAGCAAGTGAAGGTGGATGTTTCGGTGGAGCAGGAACGCGCTTCGGACGACGAGTACTGGCTCATTTCGATAACCGACCGCGGCCGTGGCGTCCCCGATGACCGGAAGAAGACCGTGTTCGAACGGTTCGCCACGGGTGTGACCGGCGTAAAAGGGTTCGGGCTCGGCCTGTCCATCGTGAGCACGATGGTCGACAGATTCGGCGGGAGGATATGGGTCGAGGATCGGGTTCCGGGGGACTACGCCAAGGGAGCGGTTTTCAGGATCCTGCTACCCAGGGCGGAAGCGGTCGAGGAGTGAGCGGCTGGTTCGTCGTTCACGCCTTCTTGCGCTTCTTCGAAAAGTCGAGTGCCGCTTTGACCAGACCGTAGTGCATCGGTGCTGGCTTCTGCGGCCTCGATTTGAACTCTGGGTGGAACTGGGACCCCATGAAGAACGGGTGCCCTTCGAGCTCAGCGATCTCCATCTTCCTTCCGTCCGGAGACCTGCCAGTGAACTTCAGCCCCTTCTCCTGTATCCTGTCTATGTATTGTGGGTTTATCTCGAACCTGTGCCTGTGCCTCTCGCTGATAGTCGTCGCGCCGTATAACTTGTACGCGGTCGTCCCCTTCTCTACATCGATGTCCTGTGCCCCCAACCTCATGGTCGCGCCCTTCTTGATGACGTTCTTCTGCTCAGGTAGGAGGTCGACGACCGGGTGCGATGTATGTGGTTCGAACTCCGTGGAGTTGGCATCGTGGAACATCAGCACATTCCTCGAGAATTCCACTACCGCCAGCTGGAAGCCCAGGCACACGCCCAGGAAGGGTACATCGTTTTCGCGGGCGTACTTGATCGCCTCGGTTTTCCCGTCGGTCCCGCGCGAGCCGAACCCTCCCGGTATCAGTATCCCATCGGCCTCCTCCAGGAGTCGCAAGCTCTCCTCGTTCGTGATGTCCTCCGCCTCCATCCTGAGGAAGGTGACCTTCGCGTTCAGCTCAGCCCCCGCGTGGGTGAGCGCCTCGTAGTGGCTCATGTACGAATCGTACTGTTCCATGTACTTCCCGACCAGGAGTATCTTCGCCTCCTTCCTCGGGTTCATCACCTTGTCCAGGAACTTCTTCCAGTCCGCGAGGCCGTTCTCAGGGACGTCCAACTTCATCCTGTCCAGCAGGTAGTCCGTCAGCCCCTGCTCCTCGAGGAACAGGGGTACCTGGTAGATCGACTTGGCGTCGGGCGCGCTTATCACAGCGTTCAATGGGACATCGCAGAATAGCGCGATCTTCCTGCGGGCGCTATCCTCGAGCGGCCTCTCGGACCGCGCGACGATCACGTCGGGCTGTATGCCTATGGCCCTCATCTCCTTCACGGAGTGCTGAGTTGGCTTGGTCTTCTGCTCCTTGAGCGTCCCGAGGGTCGGGACGAGCGTCGTGTGGACGAACACGTAGTTCTCGTCCCCCATCTCCGAGTGCATCTGCCTCATCGCCTCGAGGAAAGGCATCGACTCGATGTCTCCCACCGTCCCCCCGAGTTCGACAATGAGGACGTCCGCGCCGGACTTCCTGCCGGCCTCAGACATCATCGACTTGATCTCGTTGGTGATGTGCGGTATGATCTGGACCGTCTTTCCGAGGAAGTTCCCATCCCTCTCCTTCTCGATCACGCTGCCGTATACCTTCCCGGTAGTCATGACGTGGTCGCTGGTCAGGATCGTATCGAGGTATCTCTCATAGTTGCCTAGGTCGAGGTCCGCCTCTCCTCCGTCGTCGAGCACGAACACCTCCCCGTGCTCGAACGGGTTGAGAGTGCCAGCATCGAAATTGAGGTAGGGGTCTATCTTCATCGCTGTGACCTTGATCCCCCTCGCCTTCAGAACACATCCGATCGAGGACGACGTGATGCCTTTCCCAAGGCCGGACAAAACACCTCCCGTGACAATGATATACTTCATCTTATCCTCACGGGATTCGGAGAATGGGGTAGTCCGACATAAAGATTTGCAGTGCGTTGGACCTGCCATGTGCGGACGTGACAGGTCATCCGTTCCTTTCCTGCATAAGGCGCGACAGGGTCGCCACGACCGCTGCGACCGACCTTCCCACCTCTTGGGACACCTCGGCCCTGAACTCAAGGCACTTCGGCTGTATCGCGACGATGGCGACCTTCTTGCCGCTCCTCTCGATGATGGCCGCCATGAGCGCCACAGGGACCCTGTGCGTGGAGATCTCCGTGTCCTTTATCTGGTCTCGCGTGACGATCCCGATAGTCCCCGGCGGCGCCTTGAGGTCTCCCGCGTCGACGAAGAGCACGGTTCCGGGGCCGGTCTTCTGCGAGATGTCCAGCACCACACCTTCGACGCCGTCATGTTCCGAAAATGAATAGTCGGGAAAGGTTTTCTTCAAGGTGTTTGCCACGAGCACTCCCGCGCCGTCGTCGGCCTTGTCGACGTATCCGAGCCCGAGGACGTAGACGGGTCCCTCCCCGACCACGGTCTCGACGGCCTCGGTCAGAGCCTCTTCAGGGTCACCAGGTGTGTGGCGCAGCTTATGCATGGATCGTACGCCCTCGCAATCATCTCGAGCGCCAGTAGCACCTCGGCGTCCTTCTTGTCGTCCGCCAGCATCCTCTCGGCGCAGAGCTTCATGTGCATCTCGATGTCGTCCAGGTTCTGCGCGGTCGGCGTGATTATGTCCGCGGTCTCGACCAGGCCGTCCTTGATGTCGTAGTGGTGATACAGTATGCCCCTCGGAGCCTCGACGGCGCCGGTACCGGACCCGGTCAGGCGGGTCGGCTCGGCCCTCTTCGGATCCTCCATCGACGCGACGAGCTCAGTCGTCTCCGGCATCTGTTCCAGCGCCCACAACATCTCTATCGCCTGGGCGAGGTTGTTCAGCAGCGGGTTCTTCAGCCAGCGGTCGCTGTAATGCTCCTTGAAGAAGTCGCCCGCCTGTCCGTCGAGGCGCTTGCCCATGTTGATCATCCTGGCGTTGGCGCCGACCGCGAAGGTCTTGTCCTTGTACAGGGACCTCTTGGCGAACGAGTGCGGCACGACCCTCTCGGACGTGAGCTTCTTGTAGTCGTCCGCGTCCGTCTCCTCGCCGTCGGATATCAGGATGGAGTCGCCCGCGAGCCCGAACTTCTTCGCCGGGGCGTTGACGGACATGAATGTCGTCTCCGCCTCCGGGTACTCGGAATACTCCAGCGAACCGAAGAGCTCCACGGCCCGGACCGCGTCAGGTACGAGCTCCTTCGACCTCAGCGCTATCTCGCTCATCTGCTTCTTCGTCGGGTACTTCCCGAAGCCTCCGAGGCCCGGGTTCTCCCCGTGCACTATCCGCCCGCTCGTGACCTGCATCACGTGGTTGCCGAACTTCTTCAGCCTGAGCGCTCTCACCACGTCGTCACCGTAATCGTTCAACATCGCGACGGCCGATGGATATCCCAGGAAGTCCGGGAGCGCCAGCATGAACGTGTGGAGCGAGTTGCTTTCGACGTTCTCACCGAGCATCATCAGGTCGCGCATCACCTGGGCCTTCTCGGGCGGGTCGATGCCCAAGGCCTTCTCGAGCCCGCGTAAGGAGGCATACTTGTGCGAGAGTGTGCATATGGCGCAGATCCTCGGTACCACGTTCAGGTTGTCCTCGGGCGTCATGCCTACGACCATCTGCTCGATGAGCCTCGGCCCCTCATGTATGTCCAGCGTCACACTCTTGACCTTCTTCCCGTCGAGCGTGACGGTTATCCCGCCGTCCCCCTCGACCCTCGTGAGCGGAACTACCTCGAGCGTCCTCATTTCCCACCCTCCTTGGTATTCTTCTTGGCTGAGAGTTCTTTGACCATCTTGGCGACGACTGCACCGCCGAACTTCTTGATCTTCTTGATGATCTCATCGGCGTCGTAACCCTTCTCCTCCAGGAGGTTGTACTCCGCGCTGACATTGAGGTCGTCGGTCGGCCCCCAGCATCCGACGCACGGTATGTTGTGCGACGGGCAAACGGCGCCGCAGCCCGCTTTCGTCAGCGGGCCAGCGCAGAACTTGCCCTCGGTCAGGATGCACGGGTTCTCCTTCCACTTGCACTCGGTGCATACCGGGAAGCTGTAGAAGTACGGGTGCCTTCCAGCGACGACCTTCGTGACCGCCGACAGGAACTCCGTCTTGTCGATCGGGCAGCCAGGTATCTTCATCTCGACCTTCACGAACGCATCGACAGGCTGCGCCTCGAAGGCCTTCGACACCTCGATCTTCGCGTTGCCGTAGACCTTTTTGTACCTCTCCTCGTAGCCGCCCTCCTCGAGCTTCATCGCCTGCGGGCCGCCCCAGCAGGCGCATGTGCCTATCGCGACGACCACCTTCGAGCGCTTCCTGATGTCCTTGAGGTGCTCCAGCTGCCCCTCCGTCGATATGGACCCCTCGACGAACGCGACATCCAGCTCGCCGTCGTCGTTGTCGCTCTTGGCCATCGCGAACGAGCGAATATCCGTCGCACCGAACAGGTCCACGAGCTGGTCCTCGCAATTGAGCACCATCAGCTGGTCTCCCGCGCAGCCTGTGAAACCGTAGAACCCTATCTTAGGCGATGACATTGTCGCTCACCCCCTTTCCGATGAGTTCCTTCATATGAAGCACATCCCAGTATGTGAACACCGGGCCATCCATGCATGTGTACAGGTACTCGATGGCGCAGTGGCCGCATTTGCCGACGCCGCACTTCATGCGCCTCTCCAGCGTCATCAGTATCTGGTGCTTGGGTACATTCAGCTTCACCAGGCGCTGCATGACGTACTTGTACATTATCGGCGGGCCGCAGACCGCGGCAAAGGTGTTCTTGGCGTCGATCGGTCCGAGCTCCTTGAACAGGTCGGTCACGACGCCCTCCCTCTCGGTCCACTGGCCGGTGTCGTCCTTGTCCACGGTAAGAATGCACTTGAGGTCATCCCTATCCTTCAGCTGCATGAACTCCTCCCGGAACAGCATCTCCCCAGGGGTCCTCGCACCGTGGAGGTAGACGAGTTTGCCGAACTTGTCCCTGTTGTCCAGGACATAGAGCAGCAGCGACCTCAGAGACGCCACGCCCAGTCCTCCCGCGATGATCATTATGTCCTTGCCCTCCATCTTATCGATGGGGAAGCCGTTGCCGTAGGGGCCGCGGAGGCCAATGGTCTGGTTCTCCTTGAGGCCGAACAGCGTCTCCGTGAGTGTGCCGACCTTCCTTATGCAGAACTCCATGAGTCCAGGCCTGGAAGGCGTGGACGATATCGAGAATGGCGCCTCGCCCTCTCCGAGGACCGAGCCCATTATGAACTGGCCTGGGCGGTAGTTCATCTTGAGCACGTCGTCCACGTCGACGGCCCTCGCCTGAAAGAAGTTGACGTCGTTCGTGAGAGGATACCTCCGCACGATCCTCCACATCTCAGGCTGGTAGGGGTTCTCCTCGACCTCGCGGTCGTCGACGACCACGCAGAGCCTCTTCACTTGCCCACCTCCTGCTCCTTGAGGGCCTTCGATACCGATACGACGTTTATATCCACCGGACATGTGGCGACGCATCTCCCGCAGCCGACGCACGCCGGCTTCCCGAACTCGCCTATGTACGCTTGGAGCTTGTGCGTGTACCACAGTTTCAGCCTGTCCGCCCTGCTGTCCCTGAAGTTGTGCCCTCCGGCGACGAGCGAGTACTCGCGGAACATGCAGCTGTCCCAGAACCGGTCCCTGGTGCCCTCGACCGTGCCGAGATCGACCTCGTCGACCACGTTGTAGCAGTTGCAGGTCGGGCACGCCATCGTGCACTGTCCGCATGACAGACACTTCTCGGCCAGCTCTTCCCACACTGGACTGTTGTATCCGAGCTCGAATATGTCCGGCATGCCTGTGAAGTCCGCCTTCGACGTGAACTGAGAGCTCTTCCAGTTCCTGTATTCCGTGTAATTCATTATGTCGTCCTTTCCGATGTCCCTGCTGAACAGCTCGGGCCTCATTCTGACAATGTCGTGGCCTCTGCTCGAGCCCACCCAGACTAAGTAGAACATCTTCAGGTCGGTGAAGAACAAGTCGAACCCCTCTGCGATGAACTCCGTGTCCGTCGCGAAGCACATGCACTTGTCGTCGGGTATGCAGCTGTGTCCGAGCAGGAGCGTTTTCTCTCGCCTCTCGGCGTAGTACGGGTCCTTGTACTCCTCTAGGAACAGCTCATCCATTATCTGGATGCCGTGTACGTCGCACGGGTGTATGCCGAAGAGTATCCTGTTCGGAACATCCCCGGTCCTCTCGACGTATCCCTTGTCGTCATAGTCGAACATGGTGAACCTTGGCGGGTATAGGAACTTCTTGGGCGGGATGATAGTTCTCGTCGCCTTCAGGTCCATCTGCGAGAGCGTCTCGACCTTCTCGAAAGCAACCCTCTCGCCCTTCCTCGTGGGACCCCACAGCTCTCCCCATTCCTTCGCGGATTCGAGGAATGCGGACAGGTCCTCTTTCTTCATCTTCAGAATCATCACGCTATCTCATCCTTTCCTTCTCGTCTCACTTGTCATCTCTGGGGCTTGCGGCAAAACGTCGCCAGACCCGCCGATAAGCCCAGCGGATGAGGATATCGAGAGGGGATATAAAAACATTCGGAATAATGACTGAAGCTCGGTTGGAAAACATGCGAGATGCTCGATGCATGTGCTCCAAATACAGCTCGAAATCGACACATTTACGATTGTTAGCCGCTCTGGCACATCATGGGGCGACAGCACCAATGCGAGAGTCTCAGGTTCGATTGTTCGCCCGAGCCGCCGGTCGAGTGAGCAAAGGGCAGCAAAGAGCCCCGAAACCTACAAACCCTTTTTCGTTCATTCTTTCTTCATCATCCGCGTGATTGCGCGTTTTATGTTCAAACCCATGCGGCGCTGACGCTGAAGTGTAAGAGAATAAAAAAAGATGGTCGTTCGATGACGGATATGGTGATCGCAACTCTCACCAACGGTTTGGCGGAGGGGTAGTGCCCCTCCGTTGTTGCGTAGGAGGTGATCCATCTGCAGGTTCCCCTACAGATACCTTGTTACGACTTAACCCCCCTTGCTGAACCCAAGTTCTAACGCCACAGGATGAGGCATCATCACTTGGACCCAACTCGGATGGTTTGACGGGCGGTGTGTGCAAAGAGCAGGGGCATATTCACCGCGTGATGTTGACACGCGATTACTACGGAATCCAGCTTCATGAGGGCGAGTTACAGCCCTCAATCCGAACTATGGACAGGTTTCGGGATTACCGTTGCCTTTCGGCATTGGAACCCATTGTCCTGGCCTTTGTAGCGCGCGTGTAGCCCAGGGGATTCGGGGCATACTGACCTACCGTTGACCTCCCCTTCCTCCAGCTTAGCGCTGGCGGTCCCGATAATGTGCACCGCTCCTCGCGGAACGGCTAGCAATTAGCAGCGAGGGTCTCGTTCGTTATCTCACTTAAGAGAACGCCCTACGGTACGAACTGACGACGGCCATGCACCACCTCTCGGAAAATCAGGCAAAGTCGTCAACCTGGCCTTCATGTAACCGTCGCCCCTGGTGAGTTGTACGGCGTTGAATCCAATTGAACCGCACGCTCCTCCCGTTGCGGTGCTCTCCCGCCAATTCCTTTAAGTTTCAGTCTTGCGACCGTACTCCCCAAGCGGCAGGCTTAACAATTTCTCTCCGGCACCGAACGTCCTCGTAGGACCTCCGACACCAAGCCCGCAGCGTTTACACCCTGGACTACCGGGGTATCTAATCCCGTTTGCGCCCCAGGGCTTCGTCCCTCACCGTCGGATCCGTTCTAGTTCGACGCCTTCGCCACTGGTGGTCCTCTCAGGATTACAGGATTTTACCCCTACCCCAAGAGTACCTCGAACCTCTCCCGGTCCCGAGCCTTGCAGTCTCCTCGGAATTCGAACAGTTGAGCTGCCCGATTTACCCAAGGATTTACAAGGCCGGCTACGAACGCTTTAAGCTCAATAATAATGAACACCACTCGGGCCGCGGGTATTACCGCGGCGGCTGGCACCCGTCTTACCCGGCCCTTACTTCTCTCGCTTTTTAGGCGAGGGAACAGCTAACGCAAAAGCGTTAGCACTCGGAATGCCCGTCTCGTGGTTTCCCACATTGGACAGTTTTCGTAGCTGCTGCGCCCCGTAGGGCCTGGATTCGTGTCTCAGAATCCATCTGGGGGCTCCGTCTCTCAACGCCCCTACCCGTCGTAGGTTAGTGGGTACGTTACACCCACTACTGCCTGATAGGCCGCAGACTCATCCTGGAGCACCGGAGTTTTTAGCGTGGAAGCATTCCAGCACACCACACCTATGGGGTATTAGCCTCAGTTTCCCGAGATTATCCCCCACTCCAGGGCAGATTATCCGCGTGTTACTCAGCCGTCCGCCGAGGTCTTTCACCTCTCGACTCGCATGCCTTAATCGCATTCCGATAGCGGTGCCCGCCGGCAGGATCAACCGGAATTGATCTGTCGTCTCATTTCATTACTACTAGCGGTCGCTCGATCGTACACTTAAACTAATTGGCAGAAACCCAATCGCACCGACTTGATCCCTGCATGTCACGGCATTCGGAAATGCCGTCGCATATTTTTGCACGAAACCTCTATCTGTCATCGAACGTCAGAATCAAGAGGTCACGACGAAAGCCGGAGATCTTGATCCTCCATCATGTCTGCGACAGATGGATTTAGGGTTGATCATCAGATCAGGCGAAAAACGCCTCCCTCCCAACCACCGCCGCTGTCGCAGCCAATAGGTTTGGGTAAGCCCCGCTAAGCCCGATGCCGTATTTATGCGTTTCGAACCTGGTCTTGGGGACGATTCATGCCGCCCCCGCGGGACCACCTGATATACATCTGCAGGCCGACGTATAAGAGGGTTTCGCCCACAGGTTCGTCCGAGGGCACTGGAGGTCATCCCGTGAAGGCCGCGGAGAATATCTCGGCACCTGTCGGGACATGGACGAGCGTGAACGTGTATTCGGTTCCTGGGTCGAACACGTCCCCCGCGGTGACAGACAACTCGACACAGTCCCCAGTGTTCGCGAGGCCGTTCCCCTGGAGGTCTTGGACCGCGCACACGACGGAAAGGTCGCCCAGGGTCATCTCGTCCGATGACCATTGCACAGGATATCCTCCGTCGAGGTCGTGTGATGAGAGATTCCCCGGTTCACTGGGCCAACAAACCTTTAAGAAATGACTTCGCATTATGCAGAATCGCTGCGGGGATAGCCCAGCCCGGTAAGGCGCTGGATTGCTATCTCCTTCTCTGAGATTCGGAAGGGGCAAACATCCAGTGCTCGAGAGAGCTCGGGGGTTCAAATCCCCCTCCCCGCGCCTCCACCCCAATAATGACTAATTGTCAGGGGGTCGCTGTTGTTCCTTGGTGGAGGAGATGATCGGAACGGATCTGACCAAGAGAGTGTTACGTTCTCGCATCGGTCCCAACGGCCAATCCATTGTAGGAGCTGCTGTCGGCCTGATCGTACTCCAATCTCCGGTGCGGGCGATGCTTGCTGCCAACGGAGGCAGGCCTGTGCGCATGCTCGGTAGATTCGCCGCGTTGTCCCCTCGGACGATATCTTCTTGGAAGTGAGATTTGCGGTTCGCTACTCGATCAGCTATGGGTGGTCTGTTCAATTGAATAGCAGGGTGCAGACCAACCACATAAGGCGTGAGCTACTGGTCATTTGGTTATTTTTATATAGAGTCAAGGCGTTGGCACTCGCCGTGCCTTCGGTTGGCATGTCTGGATACCATGTCCAGCACACGGCTGAAAACACTTCCTTGAGGGGGGAAGAGAACATTGCACTTGCATCGCGGTCAGAGTGAGGAGTATCCCGCCAATCTCACCACTGCTGGTCGCGCGAACGCGTCCCGTCCCTTGATGGTTCTCGTCTTCCTCGTCCTATTCGTATCGTGTGTCTTGCCCAACTCAGCTATAGAATCCTGCAATCCCTGTCCCGACGGTTCCGAACCCGAGACGGGCGCCCATTCCCTGGCCATAGACGAGGTCAATGTTACGTTCGAATTCTCTCCGACACGGGTCTATCCTGGAGAGCCCGTGAAGTTCTACGTGAACGCCACGAGCTTCGATTCGATGGCAACCATCGAAGTCTCGATATACTACGACTACGAACTACCCGACGGCACAGTGAATCCGTATAGCCCGGTGTCCGTCAACGTCACAGGCACACCGGCTTACGTGGTGACCAGCTACACGTATGATCACATTGGCAACCTGTCCGATGCCGCCGGAACGTTTTTCCGACTTAGAGCGACTGTAACCGACGGGACTCCCATCTCGCCCAAGGGGGGCAGGATGTACGTGGTCGACAACGCAGCACCTAGTCTATCGGGCATCCCCCCCGCGATAATTGGTGATGTCGACTACAATCTGCCTTACAATGTGTCCTACGTCGTCCATGATTGGGACAGCGAGCTTGTGACGGCGACATGGGACTTCGGCGATGGCACCGACCCGGTTGTGAACGAGACAATCGCGACCCCCACGGGTTCATACATCCAACAGACCCACACTTGGGCCGTCATTCTCGAGCCTGGCAGGGACGCGAGCGAGTCAAACCCATACAAATATTACATTCTATTCAACATGAGCGTGTCATTCGTGGATTCGGTCGGCCACGTGATATACTCGAACCACACGGTCAACATCACCCCGCCAGACAATGATGAACCGGATTCCAACTTCTGGGCCGCATCGTTGTACTCGTCCCCGGGTTATGATCTGGAATTCTTCGCCAACGCGACTGACCATGAGGGCGACCCGATAACCTGGACATTCGTCTTCAACAATTCAATAGATGACTATCTCACGGAGGTGCGCCATACGGACCCGACCGATCCGATGACGACGGTGTGGCAGAACATCACCCACGCCTTCCCTAGCGTCGGCACCTACGGCGTGACGCTGTTCATCAGCGATGCCCTCCCGCCTTATCAGATTGGGTTGCATAACCAATCACAGACCCTCAAGATCACGGTCTCAGACAATCGCGCGCCCGGAGTGTTGGCGAACATCACAGTGTTCCCGACGATTCCGAAGATCAATTCGACGCTGGGCTATGCCGAGGTGAAGTTCTCGATACAGGCGAATGACCCTGACGGTGACGTCATGTATCTGACTTGGGACCTCGGGGACGACGAAGGTGCGAGCAACGTCTCGCTCGGCGGCACACAGGTGTATACTTTCAGTCAGACACACCATTACGCGGTCGGTGGATCGTACAACGTTTCGGTCATCGTCGATGATGCGCGCGGCCATACCGTTCTCAGGTACAAGCAAGTCTCAGTGCAGACAGACAACAATGCGCCCAAATTCGTGTCCATCGATCTCGATATGTCAAACGGGATATTCGCACTTCCAGGTAGCACCGTCAACCTGACTGTAACCATCTCAGATGCGGAGTTGGACCCGGTGACGATGTGGGTCGACTTCGGAGATAACTCGTCCATCGTCATGGTGAACCTGACTGAGTTCACACCGGACAAGACGGTCTCGAGCAAAGTGACACATATCTACAACTCCACGGGCAAGTACAATGTCACCATCTCGTTCACAGATGGAATGTACGGGACGTCGCACAACGTCACTGTCAATCTAACTATCGTGGTGAAGGTGCCGAGAGCAAGCACCGTGCGCGTGTGGGATTGGTGGGACACCACCAGTCTGGGATTGGTGGGCCTCGGCGTTTGCCTCATTCTCCTGAGGTGGCTCCTCATCGGCAGGTTCAGAAAGGACCTCGACGGAAAGGGAACGACCCTGGAAGAGTACCAACTTATCGTCAAGGAGCTGAGGGCAGAACGAAGTGCCGGTCTGAAGCGTGTGAAAGCTCAGGTCAAGAAGGATAGCCTGGGCCGTGCGCGGGCGAAGAAGATGAAAGCCGACGTTCGGAATGGTTACAGGAAGAGCCGGCTGGACCTTCGGGCCGGAAAGCGGATCGAGATCGAAGGAGGACCGTGACGCAATGCCTCACAAATCCTTTAGAAAAGTGATACTCAAGAGGAGTTTCTTCGTCGTCCTCACGATATTCGGCATAATCACGGTCAACTTCCTCCTCGTCAATCTGATGCCTGGAGACCCGATACACAACATGATACCCAGGGACCCCAAGTTCAACGACGAGATTCGGTACCAACTCATAGATCAATTCCATCTGGACGCCCCGCTGTGGGAACGTTATCTGATCTACATGAAGAACACGCTCACTCTTGAATGGGGTGACTCGTACATGCAGGATCGGTCGGTTCTGGCCATCATCGGGGTGGCTATGTCCTGGACTCTGCTCCTCGTCGGATTTTCCACGGTGATCACGCTCTTACTGGGGATGTTCATCGGAGCCTACGCGGCTTACAGACGAGGCGGGGCGTTCGATCTTGGGAGCTCTGGCCTACTGCTCTTCTTCTACGGCATGCCGATATTCTGGTTCGCAATCATATTGCAACTGTTGTTCAACTCCTACCCCCTCGGAATGGATTGGTGGCCTCAGCTTCCTCTCGGTATGTATTATGATGTGGTCAAATATGATGAGTTCGAATGGAATCTCCCGGTAATCCTGAGCGTGATACAGCACATGATTCTGCCGGCGACAACCCTTGCCATCGGCTCTCTTGCCGGTGTGACGCTCGTGATGAGGAGTTCGCTCATCGATGTCATGACTGAGGACTACATCATGACCGCGAGGGCCAAGGGATTGACGGACTACGAAGTCCTCAGGCACCACGCGTTACCCAACGGACTTCCTCCGATGATAGCTCTGATAGCAATGAGTATAGCGTTCGTGATAGGCGGCGCCTATCAGGTTGAAATCATCTTCAACTACCGGGGCATAGGATTCGTGACGATAAAGGCGATAGAAGACCTGGACTTCCCGATACTGCAGTTCGTCATCGTCGTCGGCGGCGTGGCGGTCGTCGTAGCCAATTTCATCTCGGATATCATATTGATATATATCGACCCGAGGATAAAAATAGCGTGAGGGGTGTGAAAATGTCGTCAACCACAGCACAGAATGACGGGACCGCGATGCCGCCCGCTCCTCAGATTGATAAGACTGATCCATTCCCGACAACCGAAACCGACCCCTACCGCGTAGAGGCAACTGAGCGGTGTGGTTTCATAGTTGGTTTCTGGCTCCTCTTAGCGTTGTTGGCGGATTCACACATCTTCGGATTGGAAGCTACGCATGATTTGTCCCAGGTGTGGCAGGACGGAATCTGGATTGGCGTCTCTGGACTCGGAGCCCTGGTTTCCGCGTTCGTCACGATACGTCTGATGTCTGACCGCGAGCCTGGCAAGCCACCTCGTCATATCCCCGCTGTTGCGGGCCTTGTCATCTCGATTGCGATGGTTGTGGTCTTGACGCTGGAGGAAACCCGGTTGATGATGGACCTATTCGCAATGGACCCTGGCGTCATTTGGTCGGCGACCAGACCTCTGTGGCTCTTTCCGTTATCCATTCTGGGCTTTTCCCTGCCGATGATCTCGCTGATCCTTGCAAGGGGAGGAGACAGGCGAGACGGCGTTCTTGGTGTGCTGTTCTCATGCGCTCCAATTGCGATGCTGTCGATACCCTTCCTGGGAGGCTTCGACAGCGCGGAGACCGCACGGTGGTTTCCGATGATTTACGGCGTGAGCGGGTTCGCGCTCATCCTGTCTGGGGTGAAGCTGCGCTCCGTACTTCAACAGGTGACCATCGCCCACGTGAACAAGTTGTCGAGTAGGGTGTTCATCGTGACGCTCTTGTTGGTTGGCAGCTTGATCTGGCGGAAGCTGTCCCCCGACCAGACGTTGTCGTCCTCGGTGGATGTCGTGTGGGTCGCTCCTCTTTTCGTGAACGCAGTGCTGTCTGCCCTGGTCCTGGCTGTGATATTCAACACACCATCGAAGGACCGGAATAGGTCGGCCGGGTTCCTGTTGAGCTACTCCGCTCTCACGTTGTCGGTGTACCTGCTCTGCTTCTTGACCCTGGATTTCGTGAGCGGCACCCCGTTGCTGCCGAGGACCATGTGGTTCTATCCGTTGTCCCTTGCGGGAACGAGCTTTGTGATGATATCCGTGACCCTGCTGGCGAGCGAGACCCAGAGGGACAAGATCGTCGGAATCCTGACCGCTGCGGTTCCCTGCGTTGCGACGACGGCCGTGGCCGTAGCGGCGTTCCTCTTCGCCGTTCCATTGACCGCAAGCTACTCAGTGCTCTCTGGCGGTACAGCACTCCTAGTTTACGTCGGATTCGCCGTGGCTATCTTCGCATGCGGCATGATTTTCGGCACTTACAGGACGACCCAGTGGCCCGTCGTCCGCGAGAGGCTCCGGCTACTGATCAATAGGACTTCCGTCGTGACGCGTCAGATCTTGAAGAACCCTATGGGATTGATCGGGATATCCATCCTCATCGCCTTCATAACCCTTGCATTCATCGGCCCGCACATTGCCCCGTACGAGGTCGATATGACCCGCGACGGAACTTTCGACAGGCTACTGCCTCATTCTCCCGAGCACTGGATGGGGACCGACACCTTCGGACATGACATTTTCAGCGAGCTGCTGTACGGCGCGAGGACATCTATCACGGTGGGCATAGTCGCGGCGATAATATCGTCTGTCCTTGGAGCCGCCATAGGCCTCTACTCCGGCTACGCCGGAGGCTGGAAGGACGAGGTGATCATGAGGCTGAATGACATCGTTCTCTCAATCCCATGGCTTGTTCTCATGATAATCATAGCGGCCTTCATGGGCTCTATCGACCTGCTTGGAATCATACTCGTCATCGGTCTTACGGGCTGGTCTGGCACCGCTCGTTTAGTTAGGGCCCAGGTCCTTTCACTGAGGGAGAGGCAGTATGTGGAGAAGGCGAGAGCGATAGGATCCGGCGACCTACACATAATCCGGGCGCACATACTCCCAAACGCGTTCCCATTAGTTTTCGCAAACACCATCCTGACGGTCGCGATATCCATTCTCTCTGAGGCGACGCTCAGCTTCCTCGGGTTGAGGCCTTACGGAGTAGTGACGTGGGGGACGATGCTGTCCTATGCTCAGTCGTCGAACGCGTTCACAATCGGTTTGCATTGGTGGATCATAGCCCCCGGTCTGTGCATAGTGCTCGTCGTCCTCGGGTTCACTCTCTTAGGGTACGCCCTTGACGATGTCATGAACCCGAAACTCAGAAAACGGTGACCGGTGAGCTTTTCCCGCTGGATCCCGCAACCGAGCGGAGGCCGTTTTACCTCCCGATGTCTCTCATCGCACAGACAGGATGGGCCAGACGTGTCGAAACAACGCCTTTCTTGTATCGAAAGTGGTTTATAGCGTGTCCGTGATTAGCTGTGACAGACCTTCTATGGGGGCATGGGGGGAGCCGATACGCGTTGTCCGAGATATCTCAACGGCGAGGCAATCGTTCAACAGCGATTGATTTCTAGCAGAGGAGCGAGCGTGCTGCGACCGGTTCTCTCCGATGGAGTGATGGGTCACGCCCTGGGAAGGGAGATCGACTGAATGGAATTGAATTGTTGAATTTCGAAATGAAAGGGGGATGAAATAATGAATGGTGGAAAAGTAAGCAGGATGACAGCTATGGTCGCCTTGATGGTCGCTGTGCTCATGTTCGGAACGCCAGCCGCGTTCCTCGGAGGCATGGACGCTGACCCGGTGGACGTGGCTTCAGCGGCAGACGGCACCAGACAGTTCAAGATCGGTGTCGTGGACATGACTGTGTCCACGCTCAACCCGAATACCTACACGATGGTTGCCGAGGGAATGATAATCTTCCCATTGTACAGCTATCTGCTACAGTGGGATTCGGAAGGCGAGAATGTCATCGGTGACCTGGCATATGACTGGCACATCTCTCCCGACGGCCTCACATGGGAGTTTGACCTCGTCGAGACTGCCTATTTCGTCGATCCGAGGACTCCGACCGAGAGGGGTCCACAGGTGACGTCAGAGGATGTGGAATGGTCGATCCTTGCCGTCGCCTCGGATACCTCAAGCAGGCTCAACAGCTACTGGCCGGCTGGTATAATCGAGGACACGTGGACCGATGATCCGTTCCACTTCGGCATCACCCTATCCGAGCCGTTCGTTCCCATGATGGATTCTGTGATGGGGAACCCGATCCTGCCCAAGTACTACTGGGAGAGCCAGGATTTCACCAACTTCGACAACGACCCCCCGATAGGCTCGGGACCGCTCTATTACGCGACGGCCGGTCTGCCGGATGAAGGCCTAGCGAGATTGGCAAGGAACGAGTTCTGGCACGGTGAGACGAGCTACGGATGGCAACTCCACGTCGATGAGTTTCTGATGATTAGACAGGACGACGAAGGAACGTGCTGGTCGGCAGTCGTCGCCGGCGAAGTCGACGCGATGATGGGTGTGGACCCAGGCGTGTTCGTGAACGACCTTCCCACCCATGACCACCTCATGGGATTCCACCAGTCCAACGGCTTCGTCTACGAGTTCAACCTCAACCAGATGACCGATGCGAACAGGAAGATATTCGGCGGCCCGTTGAACGCAGGCGAGAACAATCAGCTGCTCCTCAACCTTAGCATCAAGACGGCGATGAGCATGGCCGTTGACAGGTACGATCTGATAGATGATGTGCTCTATGGCTACGGCGAATGGACGACGACCCTCGTGCCGTCCCAGAACCCGATGAGCCACAGCTATGGTCAAGACGGCCACGATTGTATCGGCGGTGGCGTGCTCGACCCTATTGATAGGGTGGCGGCAAGGGGATTGCTGTGGGATGCTGGCTGGAGGTACGACGGAGATGGGGTGCTCTACGATAGATCCGACTCCGCTTTCGCCACTGTCTGTCCTCTCTACAACGCGTCGAACACCGATCCGGCAAGGGAGTCGTTGTCCTTCAACTTCATAACACTGGATACGGCTGACACCTGGCAGATCATGGCGAACAAGATCGTCGGGTGGTGCGAGGACATCGGGGTCGAGTTGAAACTCACGATTGAGAGCGTGAACGAGATGAACACCGCTTGGTACGCTGCCGACTACGATGTCTGGCTGTGGGATTGGGTCTTTTTCCCATATGGCGAAGCTGCCTCTGGTGTTCTCGTCGTGTTGACCACCGATGCTATCGGAACGGACAGCGACATCTACATGTCTGACCTGGAGTTCGATGAGCTCTACGAGCAAGCGGTTAGGGAGATGGACTTCGATACCCGAGAGGAAATCCTGTACGATATGCAGGATATCGTCTACTTGAACCGTGGCTGTCAGGCTCTGGCGTTCAGAGAGGACCTCTATGCCTTCAACACGGGAAGCTGGGACAACTTCGGAGAACTCAATACGAGCTACTATCTCCTGCCCGATGTGTGGCCTACGTGGTTGTGTATGCGGATGAATCCAACCGACAACGCAGCCCCGGTGATCTCAGGGCTGAGTGTGGACACCAACACTGGTGGTGTAGCTGATACCGGCACGGCGGTAACCTTCACGGCGATAGCGAACGACGACTATCTGCCTCCGGAAGACCTTAACTACACATGGATAATGGGCTTCGGTGGCGAGAAGGTGGCGACTGGCGCGACGGACACAATCGACTATACGTTCACCGCTGATGGAGTGTACACAGTCACCCTGGTCGTCGCTGAGACGGCCCCCGCGAACGGTCATGCGGACTACTTCTCGTCATACATGACGTATGACATAACTGTGTACGACATGAGCAACAACGCCCCGCACAGCCTTGAGATCGTGATGGACCCTCTGGACCCTGATACGGGAACAAGCGTGTCCTTCACCGGCGACGCGATCGATGACGAGGACGACGAGCTTTATTACTCCTGGGACTTCGGCGACGGCTCGACCGCCTCCGGACAGGTGGTCGAGCACCAGTTCGATGTTGAGGACTCGTATACCGTCACACTGTATGTTGACGACCACAGGTACGGCGCGGGTACAAGGCCCGCCACCGAGTCCACACTGGTGGCCGTCGGCCCGAACCATGCACCGTCGATCTCCGTTCCTGATTTCGGAAGCAGAACCGTGAAGGATGAGACTACCTACACTGTCACGGCGAGCGATGCGGATCCACGCGACGAGATCTTGTATACTTGGGATTGGGGCGACGGAACGGATATGAGCGAGACGTTGACTCCATCGGCCACGCACACGTATGATTGGAAAGGGAGCTACGTGGTGACGGTACATGCCGACGACCAGACCGGTCTGCCCGGCCACATCGCTTCAGATTCGGGGACCGTGTATGTCATAGGAACGAACAAGGCTCCTGTAGTCGCCACCTTCGGTGTGAACGACGCCAACCCGTTCGTCTATCAGACTGTCACTTTCTCAGCGACTGCGTTAGACGGTGACGGCGACCCGTTGACGTTCACGTTCGAGTTCGGAGATGGCACCACTGCAGAGGAGAGCTTCGGAGCAACAGGCCCCAACGATATTGTGGCATGTAGCGTCGATAAGGAGTATACGACCGCGTCGACGTTCTCCGCATACGTGCACGTCTCTGACGGCATCGCTACGACGACCTCACTGGAGGTCAGCGTGACCGTGCAGGTCAACGAGGCGCCGGTCATAGAATCGTTTGACCCATTGCCCTACTACGATACGGGTGTTCCGATGACCTTCTCCGTCGTCGCAATCGACTATGACGGCGACGATCTGACGTACACCTGGGACTGGGGAGATGGCACAACCGATGATGTGACGACCACGGCGACGACCACGCACACGTTCGCGGACTCGGACACGTACACCGTCTCTGTGACGGTGGATGATGGCAAGGGCCTCGAGGACGTTGCGAACGCGGATGTCACCGTCAACTGGGTGCCTTGGATCGAGTTCCCTCTGTCTCCAAGTACTATAAACCAGGGAGATGAGTACACCTACTCGGTGACCGCGTCGGACAACGATACGGACTCCCTCACCATCATGTGGGACTTCGGCGACGGCACGGACTATGAATACGGCCCAAGCGTGACCCACACATATGCTAGCATTGACACATACACGTGCACGGTCTATGTTTGGGACGCCTTCTTGGAGTACCGGTTGACGCATAATGTCTCGAGCGCCGCACTGATCACTGTGAAGGATCCGAGCGTGGATGCGCCACCGACCGTCAGTCCGATCGACGACATCTACGTCGTGGTCGATGAGGAGATCGAGTTCTGGGTTTACGCGACCGACGACAACGCGGTCACTCTGACGATAACCTGGGACTTCGGCGACGGCTCAGACCTCGTGGTCGGTCAGCCTCCGATGTATCACACGTATGTCGCAGATGGTGAGTACACCCTCAATGTATCGGTCTACGATGAGTCCGGAATTCCGGAGAACAATGTGTCCGTGGAGGCTACGGTGTATGTCGCCGCGGATTTGGTGCCCATCGCCGATGCTGGGGGCGACAGAGAAGTCGATGAGGACGTTGCGGTGTCCTTCACGGGCGCCGCCTCTACCGACGATTTCTCCATCCCCACGGACGGATATGCGTGGACTGTGAACGACTATGACGGCATCCACACATACGACACGATGGAGTTCGAACATACTTTCGACATGCCTGGCGTGTGGACCGTGGAACTCGTCGTGACGGACAGCATCGGCCAGTTGTCCGATCCAGACGTGATCGAGGTGACCGTACTGGACGTGACGGACCCGACCGCTGATGCAGGTGACGACCAGGAGGTCAATGTCGGTTCTATCGTGACATTCGATGGAACGGGAACGGACAATGTCGCGATCGTAAGCTACACGTGGACGTTCTACGATGGGGTGACACGGACGTTGACGGGCGAATCGCCGTCATATTTGTTCGATGCCATCGATGACTACACGGTGAGGTTGAGAGTCGAGGACGCCGCAGGCAACTTCGCCGAGGACACCATGCTTGTCGTCGTGGCGGACCTAGAGGACCCGGTCGCCGATGCCGGCGACGACTTGACCGTGACTGAAGGAGCCATGGTGACATTCGCTGGGTCTGGGACGGACAATGTCTTGGTCGTGAGCTACACGTGGACGTTCGACTACGACGGCTCGGAGGAGACGCTGACAGGACCTACACCGACGTTCGATTTCGTGATACCTGGCGTGTACGCGGTTACGCTGACGGTTGCGGACGAGGCGGGCAACGAGGGCACTGACACGGTGATCATCACCGTCGAGGCGGCACCCGTTGTGAACGAGTCGCCGGTCGCAGACGCAGGCGGCAACCAGACGGTAACTGCGGGTGACGAGGTGACGTTCGACGGCTCAGACTCGGGCGACTCGGACGGGATAATCGAGAACTACACTTGGTCGTTCACCTACGACGACGCGCCGGAGGAGGTCCACGACGAGACTGCGACTTTCACGTTCGACATCGCCGGCACCTACCTGGTCACTCTGACCGTCACGGACGACGATGGCGACACCGACACGGCCACGGTGACAATCACCGTCGAGGCGGCGGTCGTTGCGAACGAGGAACCCGTTGCGGATGCTGGTGCGGCGCAGACTGTGATCGTCGGAGTCGAGGTGACGTTCGACGGGTCCGATTCGAGCGACTCGGACGGGACGATTGCGAACTACACCTGGACGTTCACGTACGACGGCGAGACTGAGACGCTCTACGGCGTGAGCCCGAAGTTCACCTTCGAGATCGCCAAAGCCTACACGGTCACCCTGACCGTCACGGACGATGATGGCGACACCGACACAGACACCGTGACCATCACGGTCGAGGAGGAGGAGGACCCGATTGACGATGATGAGAAGTCCTTCCTGGAGTCGTACGGCCTCCCGATCGGTCTCGCCCTCGCGTTGATCGTCGCGGCGCTCGTGGCGTTCTTCGTCATGAAGGGTCGGAAGGGCGGGAAGCCCGAGGCCGAGGAGCTCGAGAGTATGTCGGCAGGCGAACCCGAGCCTCCTCAGGACTAGAGCTAGCCGTCGGAACAGCGATCAAACCCTTTACGGAAACCTTTTCGATTTCTGATTTTCCAGAAGCAAGCACTGACGCTCGATGGTAGTTGAACTGAATTACAGAACAATATGGAAGGGCGCCTTCAGTCCGTCGTCGAATGTGGATTCAAGTACTCGACCGACCCTCTTAGGGAACGGACGATCTTGTCCCTGGCGTTGTCGTCGTCGCCCTTCTCAGGCGGCTGCTGGATCCCCTCCGCGATCATGCGGATCATGTCGAGCTGCAGGCATGTGTGTAGGTAGTCCAGGTTCCTGTCCACGTGCTTCGGTGCGCGGCTTCCGGAAGGCTGGGAATCCATTAACCTCTTGAGGATGTCATCGATGGAGCTCATCGATCCCGAACGCTGCTCCTTCAGGATCCCTCCGCTCAGGTTGAAGAACGTCGGGTCTAGCTTGCTCCGTCTGTCGTCTCTCTTATTCGAATCCCTGCGGTCCGGAGCTCCGCTGTCCAGTGGTGTATCGCCGTTGCTCTCAGCGCTCAATTCCCATCCCTCTGAGGCTGGGTTATGTATATTCTGGTTCGCATAAATATGTTTCTGTGCATCCACCCAGCACCGTTTCGTTCCCTTTCTGGCAACCCACCGCATTTTGCATGGCCTTTAGGCATAGCCTTCTAGATGAGGCTCCTTTGCCCCCGGTCCATCCAACATAGTAAGAAGTTTCTCGAGCCTGCCGATTTTGTCATCCGAGAGCTTCCCGTCGAGATAGAGTTCCAAGAGCCTCTCCTTGAGGGATTCGACGGACTTCGCGTTCCTTGCAGGCACATTTCGCTTCTGGGCGCTTTCGGGAGTTGTGGGCTGAGGAGTCGGCTGAGCGTGCGTTTGCCTCGTAAAGGCCAAATCGTACGCGTCCCTGACGCTCTTTTGGGAGAGGTGGGTATATCTCTGCACCATGTCCAGGCTCTTGTGCCGCGATTGCGCCTGTATGAATGACGCAGATAGCCCCTTCTCGGCCATGTGCGTTATCATCGAGTGCCTGAATATGTGCGGATGTACGTTCTTCTCGATTCCGGCCCAGAACGCGATACGCTTCAGCTGGGCCCAAAGGTGGTCTCTCGTCACCGGACGGCCCCTGATAGAGAGGAACAGGTGGTCTGCGTACTCAGGCCTCTCCGGTTTTCGCCTGCCCCGCTCGAGGTATGACCTGATGCTCGCAACATGGAACATTCGGGACTTCGATTCTGCGAAATATGGGGCCAGGCTCGATGAGGCCATCTATTACATCGCTGAGATAATCGACAGCTTCGACCTTGTGGCTGTCCAGGAAGTGAATAAGGACCTGACAGGGCTCAATCGGCTCATGAGAATACTCGGCGGACATTGGG
>JAEHCM010000008.1 GCA_020696365.1 Thermoplasmata archaeon
GCAATGCGAATCAGATAATGTTGAAGGATCCGATCGAAAGGAGCACGGACGGCCTCATCGTGAGAGTAAGAGCCATTTCGCCGCTGCAGGGCGCGCACATATCGGTCCAGGTCGACTCCTACGAGCTCGCCAACTTCGACTGGGTCAAGCTCCGCGAGAGCGGGACCGAGGAGTGGGGGTCGCAGCTCAGCCTGAGCATGGACCCTGCCAGCTCCAAGGCCTGGGAGGCGAAGGTGACCGTCCCGGGTGACGCGTACATCGGGACCTACGGAGCGTCGATATACATCGAGGATGGATCCAGGGTGCAGTGCATGCCGATCGTGATCACTGTCCCGTCGACGGACTACGAGTTCGAGTTCGGAGGAGAGTCGTACTTCGACACGACATACAACAACGAACTCACCGGTGTCTCAGACCGCTTCTGGAGATTCGAGGTGGGTGACTGGAGGATGTTCTGGTGCGTGCCAGACGAGATGCTCTCCGAGGATGCCCATCTGGTGACGACCGTCGCCTGGGACGAGGTGCCGACCGACATCAACGTGCACATACTGGCGCCGTTCGCCACGGATCCGGAGCACAACCCAGAGCAGGCCGTGTTCGACCCGCCGATGGGCCCGGGATTCTACGAGGACATCATCGCGTCTAGCGACGAGATGTACATGGGTGCGGGTGTGTTCGGCTTCAAGACTAGCACCGGAGGACCGAAGGAGGTCGTCGCAGCTCCGCTGGGCGAGTGCATGAACGCCCTAGGAATGCCGGCTCCGTTCGCTGTCGTTACCAGGTGCCCGTTCATGTCCGGAGACGCCGCCTCGGAGACGTTCCAAGGATCCACGACGATTCTCGTGGTCAACGATTATCAGCCGAGGAACCTTGAGCTGACCGTATGCCTGGATGATGCGGTGGACGGCCTGGTGACCGGAACCGAGGATGCCATGTTCGACATAAGCGTGAGTGGCCCGGTAGAGGTAGCAGGCGGCGGAGTGAACCCAGTCGTAACCGAGTGCTGGCCCGCGGAGGAGGTCTACCAAGACCTGCTCTCGGGATCGTTCGATGATGCGCTGGCCAACGCCGTGTACACCAAGGTCCTTGAGGTCGTGGGCGCGAGCAGCCTGACAGTGGCGATAAGCGAGGTGAGCGGGTGCTCGGACCTCGACCTGGCGCTATGGTACGACGCCAACCTCAACGGGATAGCCGATGATGGCACATACTGGTACGTCGGTGCGGGAGGGTCCGATGAGAGTCTGACCATCGCCAACCCTGCGGACGGCCAATACCTGGTCAAGGTGTTGGGCTACACGGTCGAGGGAGATCCAGGCATATTCTCCCTCACGGTACTGAGGGGAGTAGTGGGTGCCTCGGTCACGGCCACGGGGCTGCCGGACTACGCTGACGACGGAGTGACTGAGTTCCAGATAGAGTACAGCGTCCCAGCGGTCGTCGGCACATACACGGGAGCGGCCACCTTCGGCTTCATGGGCGCGAACGACATGTTCGGCATCGAGGTCATCATCCACGTTGTGGAGTGAGCGTCGTAGACGACAAACCCCTTCCACTAAAACCTTTCTTCTTTCCTCCCTTCCCGCGAGCCGATGCTGTTGGATTGACTCTGGAGGGAGAAGGAGAGCCACTGGAGGGATTCGAACCCTCGACCTACGCCTTACCAAGGCGTCGCTATACCTCTAAGCCACAGTGGCATTTGGATGACGGCCGGAGAGCATCTTGCCATCCGTATTAATATGTTGTTGGCCTTCGATTCTGGCGCATAATCGGGTGGTTCGACATCGTGGCTAGCGGGAGATTACACATGATTCATCGGTGGAATGAAGGCGAGCCAGTTTCACCGACCTCCCCCGGAAAGGAGCATATGTGGCAGGCATCTATCCATATAAAAGCTGCGCTGGGGCGAAGCGGAAGGAGCGCTTCGGGAGACGGCTCGGTTGAGCCTTGATTGCATCCCCTCTAGGGGATAGGAGTATGTCGCATGGTCGTGAATCAAATACCCCCTCGAATACTGGTCAAATCTGTCGCGTTCCCCCTTCTAGCCCCTCTGCCGTCAGAGGCGGTCTTTCTCCTCCAGGACTTCCGTCTAGCCGTGAACAACGCCATCCGCTTCGGGATTCAGGCACGAGTGTCTTCTAGGAATGCTTTCAATAGACTAGCATACAGAGACTTCCGGATAGCGCATCCTGGGATGTATGCGAAGCACCTGGTCTGCGCATTCGAGGTTGCTGGGGCCGTCCTCAAGAACTACAGGCGGCGGCTCGCAGCGGGCAAGGCCGTCTCGACCCCATATGTCAGACGCCTCATGATGAAGGCGGAGAACCAGGCGTACAAGCTCGATCGCGGGAACGGCGTCATCGACCTGCCTATCAGAGCGGGATGCCATGTGAATCTCGGCCTGGTCGTGAGCCGATATCACCGGAGATATCTTGACGACCAGAGTCTCTCGCTCGGCTCTCTGACACTTCTGCCCGATAGGGTTCTCATCTGTTTCAGGCGTGAGGCCCCCAAGCCCTATGTCGCCGAGTCCGCGCTCTCGTTGGACACGAACGAACGCAGCCTGGACGGCATCTTCGTGAAGGACGGTGCAGGAGCGCCCATCAAGGCGGACTTCTCAGATGTCGCCATCATCCAGCAACGGCACTATGAAAGGCGCAAACGCCTCCATAAGAAGAAGGCGCACGATAGGCGCACTTCGCGCAGGCTCACATCCCGTGAGGGCCGCAGGGAGCATCATAGAATCGAGTACAGACTGCACCAGGTCGCGGATGCCGTGCTCGACTTCGCGGAGGCAAACCATTCCGCTATCATCATCGAGGACTTGACTGGCATCAGGCCAAGGAAGGGCAAAGGCTTCAATCGGCGCATCAGCTCGTGGCCTCGAAGGAAACTCCATCAGATCATGGAGTACAAGTCGCAATGGCGTGGGATACCACTCGTCAAGGTAGATCCGCGCAACAGCAGCAGGACCTGCCCGATATGTGGGAGTATCCAGAAGTCCCGAATGGGCCAGGTGTTCGAGTGTGAGTGCGGGTGGAGTTTAGATGGGCACATCAACGCCAGCATCAACCTGCTGCAAACAGCCAGCGCGAAAGGGCTGGCAGGGGGCTTACGGTTCAGCCCCGGCGCGTTCCAGCATGATGTGGTGATGACCCTCTACGACCCAGCGATGGGCGCAAGGTCGGAGCTGAATGGGACGAGTCATGGTCGGGTGGCAGTATGACCAACATCATCACCACCCGATTTGTGACAGAACCTTGGCCTTCGCCACCGCCATGCGCATCATTTATCTAACCCGCAGGGGATTTGCACGCGCATGAAGAACTCCCTGAGCAGCTTCGATGTCACTGCGGTCGTGGCGGATCTGAAGGTGGTCGTCGGCGGATTCCTGGACAAGGTGTACCAGCCCGATCACGGACACCTCGTGTTCAGCGTGAGGACTCCGGGTGAAGGCCGGACCTTCATCCATTTCGTCACCGGGAAATGGCTCTACGCATCCAAGGAAGCGGGTGATATGCCCCAGGACCCTTCGTCATTCGCCAGGTTGCTCAGGAAGCACCTATCCAACTCCAGGATCGTCGGTGTATCGCAGCAAGGGTTCGACAGAATCGTGGTCCTCAGCTTCGAGAAAGGAGAGAAGCACGACCTCGTCCTCGAGATTTTCGGGAAGGGGAATGCAGTCCTGGTCAAGGAAGGCGTCATCGTCCAGCCACTCACCACGCGAACCTGGAAACATAGGGATGTGCGTGCGCGAAAGCCGTTCTCGTTCCCTCCACCGATCCCTGACCCTCTGACACTGTCGTCGGAGGATTTCGAGGCGGTCTTCAGGGACTCCGACTCGGACGTCGTCAGGACGATCGCCACAAAGCTGAACCTCGGTGGGAAGTACAGTGAGGAAATGTGCGTGCGCTCCGGCTTGGACAAGAACAGGTTGTCCAAGGAGGTCACCCCTGAGGAGCTTGCTACACTGGTCGGCGTGATCCGCGATTTCGCAGGAGAGGTCCGGGCCTCGAGGTGCGGGTATGTGATATCAGATGCCGAGACCCTAGTCGATGTCGTACCCTCGAAGCTCAGAATATACGTGGACCTCGCATCCGAGGAGATGCCGTCCTTCTCTGGGGCAGTCGAGAGCTATGTGACACGGATCCCTGCACCCTCGAGAAGCGCCGTCGAGCAGTCAGGCGATGATGAACTCGAGAGGCTGCAGCGGAAGCTTGTCCAGCAGGAGCAGGCGACTATTAGCCTTCAGCGAGAGAGTCTGGAGGCCAAGAAGATCGGAGATTCGCTCTTCGCCGACTACGCAGGCATCACCCAAGTGCTCCTGACCGCGAAGGACATGCTATCGCAATCGAACAGCCTCACGGACTTTCCAGGTTTCGTCTCATTCGACAAGAAGAGATCGCTGCTTGCCGTGAGCATGCCTTCAGGAACCTATGAGCTCGACATAAAAGGCACGGTGGAATCCAACGCGCAGCGGTATTATGAAAGCGGGAAGAAGAAGAAGGCGAAGCTGGAGGGTGTTCTCCCGGCACTCGAGGAGACCAGAGCGGCCATCGCGAGCCGGAAGAAGGGGCTTGCATCCAAGGAGGCCGAGAAGACCGCGAGAAAGAAACCCACGAAACGTTTCTGGTTCGAACGCTACAGGTGGTTCATATCGAGCGAGGGAGCTGTGGTACTTGGCGGAAAGGATGCGAGAACGAACGACATGCTCGTAAAGAAGCATCTAGAGGCGGGTGACAGATACGCCCATGCAGACATCCACGGCGCCCCCAGCGTTGTCGTCAAGATGAAGGATGGGGTTGGAGAACCGACCCTTAGTGAGGCGCGCGAGTTCGCGGCCGCGACGTCCAAGGCCTGGAACGCCAAGATAGGTTCAGCAGTTGGCTACTGGGTCCTCCCCGGGCAGGTCAGCAAGACCCCTCAGAGTGGCGAGTATCTCGCTAGAGGGGCGTTCGTTATCAGGGGAAAGCGCAACTACTCCGAGAAGATGGAGATCAGGCTCGGCATCGGAGAGATCGAATTCGAGGGCGAACGGAAGGTGATGTGCGGACCGGAGAGCGCCGTGAAGACGTGGAGTACGAGATACGTCATCATCAAGCCGGGGCGAGTCGAGAAGAACCGCGCCGCGAAAAGGCTTGCAGAGGAGTTCGATGTTCCGATCGAGGAGATACAGAGCATTCTACCGCCAGGCGACATCGACATCGTCGAGCAGATAGATATCGACATTCGCCTCAGCTAATCCTAACAAGAGAGCGCAACAGCTCGAGCTCGCGAGCATACTCCTTCTCGCCCCCCGGCGTCTCCAGAACCATCGGCACATCCCGGAACCTTTCGTCGTTCATCAGGTTTCGAAAACCGTCGACTCCTATGTACCCCTTACCTATCTGTTCGTGCCTGTCCAGTCTGGATCCAAGCTTGCCTTTGGAGTCGTTGATGTGCATCGCCTTGAGACGGTCCAGACCGATGACGTCGTCGAACATATCGAAGGTCCTCTCGTATCCCTTCGGAGTTCTCACGTCGTATCCTGCGGCATATGCGTGGCAAGTGTCGAAGCACACTCCGGCACCCTTCTGGTCCTCGAGTAAGTCGATCATCTTTGCCAGCTGCTCGAACGAATGTCCGAGGACCGATCCCTGTCCAGCGGTGATCTCGAGAAGGGGCGTCACATCCAAAGAACCGAACTCGTTTCTGGCCCAGTTCATGGAGTCGGCGATCGTCCTGATACCAGCCTGCACGCCGGACCCGACATGTGCCCCCGGGTGGAATATCAAATACCTCACGCCCAGGAGCTTCGCCCGGCGCATCTCGTCTACGAAAGCCTCCCGGGACTTCGTGAGCAGAGCATCGTCCGGACTCGCCAGGTTGATGAGATAGGAATCGTGGATCACCGATTCGATTATGTCGTGCTTCTTGGACTCCTCCCCGAATCTCGCAGCATCGGCGTCCGCTAAGGGTTTCGTCTTCCACTGCATCTGATTCTTCGAGAATATCTGTATGCAGTCGCACGTGAGCTTACGACCCCTCTCCGGTGCCCTGTACACTCCACCTGTGATCGAAACATGAGCACCTAGAAGCATCGTGGCCACCTTGCGTTGCGATATGAGTAGGACCGTAGATAAGTCTCTGGCTCGAAAATCCACCCTGGTGAAGCATCACAAAGTGGCTACGAACGCTTTGAGCGCCTCCAACTCCTTTCCGACGCGTACGACGGCCCTCTGATTGTCTGGAAAGATGAGCTCCGGATGCTCCGCCTTGAGACTATCGAATATCTCGGCTGGTGATATCTGGTGCATCTCGGCCAGTATTATGTCCCTGTGCTCGTGCAACACCCTCAGAGGGGGCTCCAGCAGAGGAGCGAGGTCGAGGTCGCCAGTTAGCCATGATTCAAGGTCATCCTGCTCCATCTGACCAAGGTTGTTGAGGAGAAACCGCCTAATCGCCTTCTTCCATTCGGCCTCCATTCTATCTACTCCGTTCGACACCGGGAATGCCTAAATGAGCATTAACCTTCTCCCTCTCAGCCAAAAGGTTATTGAAAGCCGAGCGCTTCACCAAGTCTGCTTAGGAGATACGGAACCATGGCGAACGCTAGGATGCGCTTTCTCGGCAGTGACGACGTCGATAGAATCCACTCGACCGCCTTGAGGACCCTCGAAGAGGTAGGGGTGCTCGTTCACAGCGAAGAGGTGAGCAACCTCCTGCTGGAGGCTGGAGCGGACCGGGCGAAGGATGGACGGAGGATCACCATATCGGAAGATGTCGTCAAGGAGGCGTTGGCCAGCGCTCCGAAAACGATTCTACTGGCATCGGCCGACGGCGACCACGATATCACGATACCATCTGGGGATGGATCCCTCTACGTAGCCAACGGAGGAGAGGGAGTCAGGATGGTAGACCTCATCACGGGGGAGACGAGACCCTCCAGATCAGCAGATCTGCGCAACTTCGCCAAACTAATCGATGCCATTCCCCAGGTCGACTTCCACTGGCCGATGGTGGGGGCGCTCGAAGAGCCTCCAGCCACGAAAGAGGTGGCGGAGATGAAGATTTCCCTGGAGTGGACCTCCAAGCACATCCAGATGGGGGCAATCACGGCGGACCAGGCGAGAAAGATGATCCAGATGGCGGCGGTCCTCACGAACGGACCGGACAACCTTGCGAAGCGCCCGATCATCTCTGCGGTGCAGTGCCCGATCTCCCCTCTCACTTTCGAGAAAGGGCTAGTCGAGGCGCAGGTGGAGTTCTCCAGATGTGGCATTCCAGTCATCGCCATGGCAGCAGCGGTTGCCGGACTCACGTCGCCGATAACGATCGCCGGAACGATGGCGCAGATAACCGCAGAGAACCTCGCGAGCCTCGTGATATCTCAGGCGGCTCGCAAGGGTGCGCCTTTCGTCTTCAGCTGCGACTCAAGCCCGGGAGATCTCAAGACGGGGTCGATAGACTATGGCGCGCTCGAGGCGCCGCTCTTCAGAACGGCCGCGGGTGAGATAGGAGAGTACCTTGGCCTCCCGAAGATGGTGGCGGGAGTGGGACTCGAGAATCTGTCATCGACCCTGGGCAACTTGTGGGAAGGAGTTGCCTATGTCGCGACCCAATCCCTGGTGCCGTCCGACCTCGGCTCGGGCCTCGGGGGGCTGGACCAGGCGGTAGGGGCATCCTACGAGCAGCTGGTGCTCGACGCCTGGGTTTGGGAGATCGCACGCGAGCTCAGGCGTGAGTTCGACACGAGTGACGACGCCATCTCATACGAGACCATCGCGTCCGCAGGCGTCGACGGCAACTTCCTCGGAAAGAAGCACACGGCGATGAGGTTCAAGTCGGAGTTCACCTCGACGCGCATGTCCGAGACGACGATGAGCACGCGCCTGAAGGTCGCGGAGAGGGGCGAAGCGATCGCGAGGGCCCACGTAGAGGCGAAGAGGATCCTGGAGGAGCAGTGGAAGCCTAAGATAAGCCCCGAGCAATCTGCGAGGATGGACGCCATCGTGTACGGACGGTGAGAAGGGAGATGCGCCCGAGCTGGGATTCGAACCCAGGTCTAGAGCTCCGCAAGCTCCTAGGATATCCAAGCTACCCCACTCGGGCTTGATCTACGGTTTCAGCCCCCTCCATGCGGACAACGGTAGAAATACCTAACCGTAGGAACGACGCTCAATAGGCGGTCGTCCAGTCCACCTTGCCCTTCTTACGGGCGATATTGTCAGCTACCCGGAAAACGCCTATCGACATGACGAAGAACACGCCGGCTGAGACGAGCAGCAGCACCATGAGAGTGAGGTCGCTCATGTCACCCATCCCTGTGACATCATAACCGGAGGATGCCGCGAGGCCATCCATGGCCTCTGGCACGACTGCGCGCCTGACGACCTCCATCCAGTAGGTCACGGGCAGGAACTTCGAGATCGTCTGAGCCCAGGACGGTAGTATCGTGATCGGGAATACCACCCCCGACATCACATAGAACACTCCTGCGAGGCCTTCGTTGATGCCTATGCTGTGCTTCGCCGTGAGGAACGACACGCCCCCCATAGCGAGGCCGAGGATGCATATGCACAGGAGTCCGACAACGAGCGACGGCGCCAGCAGCAACCAATCGACCGCACCGAGGTTAATCCCGACGCCGAGCGCGAGCACGCCGAATGCGAGAGTCACGAGCACTCCGAACGACGTTATGGCTATCTTGATCGCCGATCTGCCGAGTATGTAGACGTAGAAGTTCATGGGTGCCATGTACACGTGCTTCAACGTCATGTAGTGCTCCCTGTCGTCGTGGATGACCCATGTGACGCCGAACAGGACCTCGGCCACGAACATGTACAAGGCGTTCCCGACGTACATGTACGAGAAGAAGTCGTTGGCCGTCTCGCCGCCGGTGATAACCAGGTACATGAACACCAGGATGAGCGTGCCCGCTATCGGCTTGACTATCGAGTATGTGGCGAACAGGAACGGGTCGGTCCAGTTGGCCTCCATCTGCCATCCGAGCCAGGCGGAGTTCTTGAGTAGCCTGAGGTCGTTGATCACTGCCATCTCAAGGTCAGCCTCCCGGTTGTCTTCCCCAGATGCTCCATGTATCTCAAGGCGTATCTCGCGAGCACCATGAACACGACGCAGAGCACGCACAACACCGCTATCTCGGTGTTCACCGACAGGAACGCGTCATCAGCCCCGACCGGGAATATCAGCTGCCTCATCGCATCGAGACCGAGTGTTATCGGAATGATCGATGCGCCGGCCGCGGCCCAGAAACCGAGAGACCTCACGGGGAAGTAGAACCCCGTGGCGAAGTACACGGGCTCCATCATGAGGGAGGACAGATGATAAGCCTCCCTTCCGAGAAGCAGGTAGAGGGAGGCGAACATCATGCCCATGCCGTAGAGCGCGATCATGGTGACCGCGAACACGACTATCAGCGTGACCGGGCTCCCCAAGGAGAAGATGACATCGAAGGCGATCACGCCGACCACCACGGTCGCCGTCGCCTGTATCGTGGTCTCGACCAGTCCGCCTACCGCCATCCCTGCGAGGATGGACATCCTGGAGGTCGGGGCCATGAGATAGAGCGAGAGGTTGCCGATCTCCTTCTCCCAGTACAACTGGGAGGCCATGCTCCAGAGTATGTTGAGCCAGAAGGCGGTCATCGCGCCGCCCAGGACGACATATCCGATGAACTCGGCGTCTGCTTCCAGGAAGCGGTAGACGTACGCGTAACCTGCGATGGTGAACAAGGGCAGCACCACATCGAAGAAGAACCAACTGGGCTCCCTGGTGGAGCCGATGAGCCTGGGATACGCCCTTCCACGGATTGCCCTCAGGTTACTTTTCAGAGGGCTCTCACTCATTCCAGCCCTCTCCCCACGAGCTTTATGAAGACGTCCTCAAGCGTCGGCTCGGTCTTCTGCAGCGATAGGATCTTCGACCCCTTCCCTAAGACCGTCGATACGATATCGGACACGGCCGACTCGTCCTCCAGGATGAACCTCAGAGACGTCGCGTTGCCTTCCGCGTCCTTGGTGGACGAGAAGTTGCCGATGCCCGGTATGGAGCCAAAGTCGTTGATGTCGTTGAGCCCGCCGACCGACAGGGTGAGAGTCGAGTTCATCCCGACTAGCTTCTTCAGGTTGTGTGGCGTGTCGCACGCGAGGATCTTGCCGTCGTCTATGATGGCGATCCGATCGCACAGCTCGTCCGCCTCCATCATGTAGTGTGTCGTAAGCAGGATCGTCCTATTCGGGTCCTCACGTATCCAGTCGACGACGAATTCTCTCACCGTCCTCGCCGCGTTGACGTCCAGACCGAGGGTCGGCTCGTCGAGGAATATGATCTCGGGGTTCGTCACGAACCCCCTGATCACGTTCATCTTCTGCCGCTGGCCCGTCGAGAGCGTCCTTACCTTCTCCTTGTCCTTGTCCCGAAGGCCGAATCTGTCGAGGAGGACGTCGATCCTCCGATGGGCCTCTTTGCTCTTCAATCCGTAGAACTGTGAGAACATCCACAGGTTCTCACGGACCGTCAGAAGGCCGTATCCGGATATCTCTCCACCGGACACCATGTTGATCCGCTTCCGGACCTCCAGCAGGTCCTTCGCGACGTCGAAGCCCGCAACGTACGCCTTCCCGGATGTAGGGAGCAGCAGCGTGCTCAGTATCTTGAGTATGGTCGTCTTCCCGGCCCCGTTGGGACCGAGAATGCCGAACAGCTCGCCCCTGTCGATTCTCAGGTCCACTGAATCGAGGGCTGTGACGACCTTGCCCTCCTTCTTTTTCTTGGGTCGGAAGACCCTCGTCAGAGACTGAGTCTCAACAGCATGCTGCATTCAGATGCCTGCCTTATGCGCTTCGTCATACAAAGCATCGGATGGAGTGGAAGTGTGCGCCGTCGGCCGGTGAACGCCTTCCTTTCAGACAACCATGCCAGGTCAAGCCTCGTACTGAGTTCTGTACCTGGTGACATAGCCAGCAATCTTGTTCCTCATGGGGACGGAGCGCACATCGGTGAGCTTCGAGACCATCTGCTTGTTGTGCTGGAAGTCAGCCGTGAACAGGTCCGGATATCTGTGGACCAGCTCGACGGCTACCCGCTTGATGTATGTTGGTCTTATGTTTCCCATACAAGCTCACCGTGAATGGCTCCGAAGGAGAAGGGTATATATATGATTTGTGGGGGCAGGTGCTAGCAGCCACGCGCGCCACGTTCAGTCGCCAGCGCGCGAGATCTCCACCATAAGTTCCTCATCGGACGGCAGTCTGTTGCTCGCGTAGGGCTTGCCGCACGAATATTCGCCCTCGGGGCATGACCCCCTGAAGCATCCCGGGCCCGCGTTCGCGAAGAGGATAGGGGCGGCCTTCCTTGCCTCAGCCAACATCTTCCACGCCATCTGACGGATCTCCCACTGCGCCCGCCTGCAGCACCTGAGCCTGAAGAGATGCCACAGCTCCCTGGCGTTCATCGTGACGGTTATGTTGGTGTGGCATGCGTTCGGGAGCACGTACCTCGCGTCCTCCTTCGGCATCTTCTGCGCCAGCTCACGATACGCCATCCAAGCATCGTCCATCGCCTTGTCGTAGAGCCTCTTGGCGCCGGGGTCCGCCGAGATCGTCGGAGGGGTAACGTACTCCGCCTTGTCCATGCTGACATATCGTTGACTCTGCTGGGAATAGGACGCGATCCGGTGCCTCACCAGCTGATGTGTCAGGGACCGCGAGACCCCCTCGACGCTGAACGTGAAATGAGCGTGCTCTACCACGGAGAGATGGCCCATGCCGACGACCTTCTCTATCATCCTCTTCGCGCGGTCCTCCGAGGTCGTCTCGAACAGCTCGGTCGCGCCCTCCTCAGAGTAGCACGACTGTGCAGCCGCGGCGCAAATCCTGTCAGGGTTCTTCGTGTGGTCGACGAGTGTTACCTTCACGTGCGCACCAGCCGGGCAAGGCAGCTAAACGGGTTTCCTCTCTAAATGCTTTTCATGAGGGTGCTCTCCGGATGTGCCGACACCCCTAGCCGTAGGGATGCTCCCAGACAAAACTGGTAGAGTGCTCGCCGAAGTTGTCGGGTTGCGGGGAGGTGCTCATAAGTTGCTTGAGTCGCACGACCTCCAACTGCTCGGCCTCCAATGCTCTGGCTATGCCGGGGACGTGTCCATCCCCGATGATGACGACGACATTCGCATGCTCCTTGGCGACGCCTTTGATCCTCTCCACCATGATCCTGTTCCTGTCGTCGATCAGCACCGCCTTCACGGTCGGGAACATCTCGCCGATCCGCTCGATGTACGCTTCGTCGTCGCTCTGGTACATCTCCATCTCCTTCTCGACAGTCTCCTTCGACGACACCAGTCCGACCAGCGCGCTGAATAGCAGCCCGCACTTCTCCCTGACGGACATCTTCTTCCAGAGTGTCGCGAGCATACGCGAAGAGTCCACATCGATGAGCGCCACCCTAGCACCGACCGTCCTTGCGGCGGATGCTGCGGCTAGCATCTCTCCGCCGACCTCGGAGCCGAACTTGCCGGCCATTCGTTTCTGGAACATCGCAAGGAGCGAGTATTGCATCGGCACACGCCTGGAACCGTCCTTCTGGAGAAGGGACTGATACCTGGCTGGGTCGAGTTCGAGACAGACCACATCCGGCCGTCTGGAGCATATCACCTCGTTCACCCTATCGGATATCGCGAACACGTGGCCCACGCCAACCAGAGTGATCATAGCCTCATGCCATCAGGGGAGGGTTTTAATAAAGCTTTTCACAATTTCCGCCCGTGACGCAGCTCGTGGTCTTCGATATGGACGGGGTCCTAGCGGATACCGAGAGCTCATGGACCTATGTCCACAGGCATTTTGGAGTCAACAACGACCACTCGCTCAGAGCCTATCTCGATGGAGAGATAGACGACTGGGAGTTCATAAGAAGGGATATCGACCTCTGGAGGAAGAAGGACCCGGCACTATCGATGGATTCCGTTCGCAGGATCCTCGCCGACGTGCCTACGATGAACGGCGCAGAGGAAGCCGTTGCAGAGCTCAGAAGGCGCGGTATCAGGACGGCCATCGTCTCGGCGGGGATCGACCTCCTTGCACAGAGGCTCGCCGTAGAGCTCGAGATAGATATGTTTTTCGCGAACGGATTCGTCGCGGACTGCGCAGGGAGGTTGACGGGCGAGGGCGTCCTGAACGTCCGCCTGGCAGAGAAGGGCGAGAAGGTCAGGATGGTCGCGGACCTGCTCGACATCGGCAAGGAAGAGGTCGTCAGCGTGGGAAACTCCCGCTTCGACATGCCGATGTTCGACGCATCGGAGATTGGGATAGCGTTCTGCCCGATCGACGACGAGGTCCGTGAGAAGGCGGACGTCGTCGTGGAGGAGAAAGACCTCAGAGCCATACTCGAATCGGTATGATGCCTCAGTAACCGTGCTCCCCGATCAAGGGGACGAAGACGCATCCGCCGCAGTTCTCGCTGACCACCCGGCCGCCCTTCTTCTCGACCTTCACGAGATTCTGGTACGTCCTCCCACCGACCGGCACCAGCATCTTGCCGCCGTCCGAGAGCTGATCGACGAGCGGTGATGGGACATCTGGTGCGCCACAGGCGACGAAGATACGGTCGAAGGGGGCGTTCTCCAGGAAACCTAGAGAGCCGTCAGCGGATATCACCGTCACCGTATCGCTATAGCCTGCTCGCGAGAGGTTGTCCTCCGCGAATCGGGCAAGCGACTTGACGCGCTCGACCGTGTACACATGGCCTCCAGGTCTGACGAGTTCGGCGACCACCGCAGCGTGGTATCCGGACCCAGCCCCGACTTCGAGCACCTTGTGACCGGGAGAAAGGTCGAGCTTCTCGGCCATTATGGCAACCATATGAGGAGCGGAGATCGTCTGGCCCCCACCGATAGGAAGCGGAGTGTCGACATAGGCGTCCGGCCGGAGTCTTGCAGGCACGAACTCCTCCCTACGCACGCGTCTCATCGCGTCCTCGACAGCGGAACTGACGACATACCCCCTTCTGACGAGGCTACCGACGAGCCTGTTCCGCCTGTCCTTCACGGCGTCCATGGACATCGGTCCACCAACGTCCGTTCGCGGAGTTAAGTCTTGGGTGAGTCAGAGCCGTCAGCTCGACGTCTTCCTGACGATGTTCGCGTACACGCGGACGATGTCCCGAGCAATCACAGCTCCCTTCCTGAGCGTTCTGGTGTCCGTCTTGATCGTATGGACGACCACGCTGCGCTTCCCGACCTCGAGAATGTCGCCGACGACCAACTCCTCGTCGGGATAGACGATCATATGTTCGGAATAGGTCTTGCCGTGATGGTTCACCGAGAAGAGTACCTTCACCTTGTCGAATCGTTTCCCCCAGATCGTGTCGATATCCCCCGCCTTGCAGATGTCGACGCGTGCCCCCTTCGACTCAATCGATGTCACCAGAACGGGTAGCTCACCGCACACGATCTCATCGTCCACGGCGAGCGCTTCGTCCGGGCCGAGGGTGATGCTCGAGCGCGTAGACTCGGTCAGCCAACTTATCACAACGGGCACGGAGACCGGCTTCTCTCCCTTCATCACCGCGTGATGGACATGCCCACACGCCCTGCACTTCACGGTCGAGTCGAGCACTTTCGCGCTCCGACCTGAGATTCTGCCTGCGAGCACCCCGTGGAGCGTCTCCTCCTTGCAGAACGGGCATTCGACCATCACAGAGGTAGGTGTCGTCATCGCAATCAGCCAATACGGCTCGTACGATTTACATCTTTCTCAGGATCTCGAACGGGGGGTCGTGACCGGGCACGACCACGTCGGCCAGACCAATCACCCTTTCCATGCTTGAAACCGCCAAACGACGGTCGATATGTATCGCCGGAGGGGTCATTCTCTCGTAGTTGGATCTGGTGGGCAGCGCATCGCCACAGATGACATAGTCCCTGTCCGACCTGACGAGGACCGATATGCTCCCTTTCGTGTGGCCTGGCATCTCGATTACGGAGACTCCCTCGCATATCTCGGTTCCTTCTTCGGCGTCTATCGTTCCGATAGGGGCGTCCTCCAGGCGGTGCGCATACCTCCTCGCGTTGGGGAACACTTCGTTCCCGCCGCAGTGATCCATGTGGAGATGCGTGTTGACTACCACATCGACCTCCTTGGATGAGATGTCGGCCCCAGCGAGTGCCGCGGCCAGCTCGTCGATCCTGGCATACGCGCCCGTGTCGACGACAACGAGCAATCCCTCCGATAGAATCAATGTGACCGTGGAGGATGCGTCGACTATGCTGGCGTGATCCCTCACGATGTACCCTTCGCACAAGACGAGCACTCTCGTCCCCGCCGACCCGCTGCTCAGAGAAGGTGCCCCCGGGCGCACATGACGGACTCGCGCGAGATCTTGATCGGCGCGCCGCAGTGCGGGCATCTCGCTTTCGAGAGGAACTGCTCGATCCAGGCGCTCCTCACATCGGCGATCTCCTCCACCTCTATCCGCCTAAGCATCGCCTTGAGCTCGGGCGTATTCGCGAGCTTCCGGAGGGCGTTCATGGAAATCATCCGCTTGACACGCCTATGAAGCGGCAGGCGCGCGACATACGGCGCGATGAGCATGCCGCCGAGCAGCCCACCTATGTGCGCCTCCCAGGCGATGTTAGTGTTTCCGAATACGAGCGCTATCTGTATCATGACGAAGATGGCGACGACGACCCATGCATGCATCGGCGGGAGAAGCATCAGACTCATCCGCTCGTAGGGATACATCCTCGCAAACCCGCCGAGCACGCCGAAGATCGCTCCGGAGGCGCCGACGACGAGCACGTGGGAGTCGTTCCACCTCAACCCCGCGAATACCAGAGTTCCGCACAGACCGGCGAACAAGTAGATTATGATGAAAGGTCTGGGCCCAATCCTCTGCTCGAATATCGTCCCGATGAACGCCAGGCAGATTACGTTGAAGAGGATGTGGTAGATGCCCGCGTGGGCGTACATCGACGTGACGACTGTGGACATCCTGTCGAGATGTAGGATGTCCTGCGGACTGAAAGCGATGTCGATGAACGTGGCGCTCCAGGTGGGGTCGCCATGGCTCGACGCAAGGATCTCTATCCCGAACACCATCACACAGCAGGCGCTCGCCACCATCGAGTAGCTGAACTGTCTCCAATACGAATACGCGAGTCCGCCCACGATGATTGCGACCACGACGATGACCCAGGGATTCATCCTTTCGCTCCTTGGAAGGCTGCCAGCGGTCAGGTTAATGCAACATGGTAGTAAAACCTTAAGCATCGCATGACGGATACCAGACTGATGAAGCTCGATCAGTCGATAGATATCGACACACTTCCCGATGTGTACGATCCGAACGAGGATTCATATCTCATGCTGAAGATCGTAGAGGTCAAGGAAGGCGAGATGTTCCTGGAGATGGGGTCCGGAACCGGGCTGACTGCCATACACGCGGCAAAAGCTGGGGCGAGAGTGACTGCCGCCGACATCAACCCCAACGCCGTCCAATGCACCCGAAGGAACGCGCTGAAGAATGGTGTGAGCGTGCGCGTCATCGAAAGCGATCTCTTCGAGAACATCAAGGGCTTGTTCGACGTCATCGCATTCAACCCGCCGTACCTCGCATCCGAGAATACGACCACGGCGTGGATAGAGAGGTCATGGAGCGGCGGCAGGGACGGCACGGAGACCTCGGGTGAGTTTCTCAACGAGGCCTGGAAGCATCTGGCCCCTAACGGCAGGATATACATGATACTCTCATCCCTGGGCAGCCTCAGGACGCTGCTCAGGATGGCAAAGGAACACTACCGTTCGAATATGATCGAGGAGGAACACATGTTCTTCGAATCGATCTTCGCCTACAGGTTCGATCTCGTGAATCTGGCCGCTGATAGGTAGGCCAGAAGTATTATAAAGGCTCCTTAGCCATCTCCCAAATCCTTCCCAGGATGGGTCGTCATGGCGGAACAGAGGAAGAGGAAGTACAACGACGAACAGAGCCTGGAAGAGCTCTGCAGAAGTTTCCTCATATACAGAGAGGACGACGACGGCGCGGCGATAGAGTACTGCAAGGGCTTTCTCAAGGTGCTTTCGAAGAAGGACGTCAAGACAGGAGCCGTTCTATCTTCTCTTTCAAAGCCTCACTGATGACTTGGCCGTCCACTTTTCCACGAAGCTCCTTCATCACCACACCCATGAGTGGGCCGAGACTCGCCGCGCCGCGCTCTCTGATGAACTCCTCACGCTCTGTGACGATGCGCTCGCAGAGGGCATCGAGGGTTTCCTTGTCGACGGTTCCAACGCCGATGTGCTCGACCGCCTTGGAGACATCGTATGACCCGTTCCTGACCATCCACGCCAGAAGCTCAGGGACGGCCTCCTTCGCGAAGACCCCCTCGCGGAACTGAGTCATGAGGGCTCTGAGCAGCTCGACGTCCAACCTCGCGACGGACAGACCCGCCTTCTCCAGCTCGGGGAACGTGTGGATGTACACCCTCGCGACGACCTGCGCGTTTCCCAAGGACTTAGCAAGGAGCTCGAACTCGTCGTCATATCCGGAGTTCATGAGGGCGTCGGCCTGGCTCTTGCTCAACCCGAAGTCCTTCACGAACCTGGCGACCGTCTCCTCGGGTAGCTCGGGCATGTTCAGCCTGATGCTCTCCAATACTTCGCCGTCCACTCTGATCGGCCGTACATCGGTCTCGGGATACATCCTATCCTTACCTGGAAGAGGCCTGCTGTATACGGACTTGCCGTCCGGGAGCGGATCTCTCGTCTCCTCTGGCACGCCGTCCAGCCCGGCGTTAGCTCGGTCGACCGCTCTGACAAGCGCGGCATGCGCGCGTTCGGCATCGTCGGCGATCAGCACGAACGCGTCCTCCTCACCCACCTTCAAGGCGCCCCTGATCAGCTCGACCTCCTTGTCTGTTATCCCATATCCTGGCAGCTCGTCCGAATGGAACAGGCCCTTCACCCCGGAGACGCGCGCGTGTGCAGCGAGCTCTGCACCGAGCCGGCTCACGCCGTCCTCTGTCCGAGACAGCGTGTTCGCGAACTTCGGAAGCTTGACGGTCAGAACCTTCCCGCCCGACCCGATGGCCGAGGCGATGACCCCGCACTCGGAGCCTGTAAGGAGTTGTGTAAGATCCGTGACCTCGGCAGACGCCTTCCCAGCGCCCCGTCGTCTAAGGAGGTCCTTGACCTCCAGGAGCGCGAGCTGGCGCTTGACCTCCTCTTCGACATACACCGGCAGGAGTCTGAGTTCCTGGACGCCCTTCACCTCCACGCGCGCGCCACCCGAGATAGATATGTTCAGGTCTTCGCGTATAGTGCCGATGCCGCGCCTCACCTTCCGGGTGGCTCTCAGCAGAGAGCCCAACCGAAGCGCGACCTGCCGAGCCCCCTCGGGCGTGCTGATGTCGGGCCCCGTAGCGATTTCGATGAGTGGAATGCCTAGCCGGTCCAGCCGATACGTGACCTCCGACCCCTGCTCGGATATCTTCCTGGCCGCATCCTCTTCGAGGCAGACAGACAGGATGGATATCCTGTTGCCGGACATCTCCAGAAGGCCGTTGGTTGCGACCAACGCCGTACGCTGGAAACCGCAGGTGTTGGAGCCGTCTATGACTATCTTCCGCATGAAATGGATCTCATCCACCGGTGTCGCGTTGAGAAGAAAGGTCATCTCCATGGCCGCTCCGATGGCCATCTTATTGGCGTCGTGGGGGGGCTCCTCGTCCGCTTCGACGAGGCACGAACAACTGACGGACTGATACCTGAACTGCAGCTTCCGCTCGGCCTCTTCGAGCGCCGCCCTGTCGATCTCACCCATCTCACTCTGGGTCGGCCTGAGCATCCGGACGAACTCCTGTCTGTGGTCGTCCACGAGGGTCGAGTCGCAGTCGCAGAACAGTTTCCCGGTGTTGAGCTGCTGGTGGATCTCGAGACCGACCCTAAGGCCGAGTGTGCGATAGTCCACTTCAGACACTTCTCCTCGCCGTGATCTCTCCTGCGATGTCAGTGAGCATGATATCTCTGACTTCTGAGGGGTCGTCGCTCTGCCCCAGCGCCCACATGAGCTTCACATAGGCGGTCTCCGGAAGCATGTCGCCGAGCGGCACCACACCCGCAGACAGCATATCGCGGCCCGTCGAATACACGTTGAGGTTGACCGCCCCGAACAGACATTGCGTAGTTGCCATGACCTGCACCCCTTGTTTCACCGCCTTGCCAAGGGACTCGATCAGCTTCTCCGACACGTGACCCAGACCGGTTCCGGCGATCACCACACCCTCGACGTTGCCAGCGATCATGTCGAAATGCTCAGGCTCGAAGCCCGGGTAGAAGTGTAGCATGCTGACCTTCGAGTTCATCTTCTCCCTGACCTCGACCGGTCCAGCCACGCGCCTCGAGTATTCGGAGGCGTAGACTATCTCTCCGCCCTCGACGTGAGCTATCGGCTCGACGTTGACGCTCCTGAATGCATCGCGTCTCGACGCGTGCAGCTTCCTGACCTTCGTCCCCCTGTGGACGACGCAGCTCGTATCCGACACGCTGCTGTGCATCGCGACCACGACCTCGCCGATATCACTCTCGACGCAGATGCGGGCTGCGGCAAGAAGGTTCATAGTGGCGTCGGAGGACGGCCGGTCGGACGAGCGCTGCGACCCGACACATACGACTGGCCCTGTGAGGCTCTTGAGCATGAACGACAAAGCGGCGGAGGTGAACCCCATCGTGTCCGTGCCGTGGGGGATGATCACACCCGAGGCTCCGTGGTTGAGCTCGTCCGCCGCAGCCTTTGCCAGCTCCTGCCAGTGTAAGACCTCCATGTTCTCGCTGTATATCGAACAGAGCACCTTGGCCTTCACGTCGCATAGGTCCATCAGCTCCGGCACCGAGAACACCAGCTCCTCAGCGGACTTGGCAGGATGCACCGCCCCGGTTCGGTAGTCCACATATGATGCGATCGTTCCACCCGTCCCGAGGAACGACACGTCCTTCTTCTCCGAATCGGGAGGCATGACCCGCTTGACGGACGACTTGGACTGCTTCTTGGATATGAGTTTCACGGAAGCTCCTTTCTCGACGGACAGTCCGACATTGTATCCGCTGGAGAGTTTGAGTGTGATAATATCGTGGCCGCTGAAGTCGTGGTGAGGCATCAGCGTCCCCTGATGGACCTGCCTGTCCAAGGCGACCTCGACCTCGTCACCGACATCGGCTCCCGCCTCAGACAGTAGTTGACCGGCTCGGCCAGGATATCTCATGGTGCCGTAGATGGGATTTGTCGCATTAAATGATTTGCTGGCACCAGCGACAGCCATCCTTCAACCCCTGCTCTCGACGATGCGAGAACAATGTACTTAAGATGTGAACTTGATGCACGGGTCAGGAGCATAGGATGAAGATACTGGCTGTCGGAGGCGGGGGAAGGGAACACGCGATCGTCGAGGCGTTGGCGCGTTCCGGCGCGGACATCTATGTCTGCATGAAAAACAACAACCCGGGCATCGCCAAGAGAGCGAAGGACTGCCTCTTGGCGGAGGAGACCGACCTCCCGAAGGTGGTCGAGTATGCGATGGCGAAGGGTGTTTCCCTGGCGGTCATAGGGCCGGAGGCTCCTCTCGAGATCGGCATAGCCGACAAGCTGGAGGCGGCAGGGATACCCACCGCGAGCCCTACGGCGGCCGCCGCCAGGATAGAGACATCTAAGAGCTTCACCCGTCGCCTCATGGAGGAGCGACGCATGAACGGCCGGATCAGGTTCGTAGTTGCCGACGACATGGTCGCGGCAGGCAGAGCGATCGACGAGCTTGGAGAAAGCGTGGTCGTCAAACCCACAGGGCTGACCGGCGGAAAGGGCGTGAAGGTGTTCGGCGAGCACCTGATGTCCAGAAAGGATATACTCGCATACGCCGGAGAGATATTCGATAAGAGGATAGGCGGGAGCGCACAGCTGGTCATCGAGGAGAAACTGGTGGGCGAGGAGTTCACACTGCAGGCTTTCTGTGACGGATCGAGATTAGCACCCATGCCGGCCGTCCAGGACCACAAGCGTGCGTTCGAAGGGGACACTGGCCCGAACACGGGCGGCATGGGATCATATTCTCAGGCGGATGGTTTGCTCCCGTTCCTGAGCAGGAGCGATTACGATGACGCCGTCGACATCATGCGCAATGTTGTCGGGGCTTTGCGGGAGATGGGGACGGAATACAAGGGAACCCTATACGGCCAGTTCATGCTCACAAAGGAAGGCCCCAAGGTCATCGAGTTCAACGCGAGGTTCGGGGACCCGGAGGCGATGAATGTTCTGTCGATAATCGACAGCGACTTCGCCGGCATATGCGAGAAGATGGCTGGTGGAGGCGTATCCCCAAAGGATGCCGGTTTCGCGCCCAGGTCGACCGTGTGCAAGTACGTCGTCCCCGAAGGATACGGCACGAAGTCTATGGCCGGCGAGGAGATACGCATCGACGAGACGGCAATCGCAGGTGAGGGGGCCGTACTCTACTACGCCAACGTTAACGAGAAGGATGGCAGACTCTACACGACCACATCCCGGTCGGCAGGTATAGTCGGTGTCGCCGACCAAATCGAGGATGCCGAGGCCATCGCGGAGAACGCCATACGGCACGTTTCCGGGAGGATAGCGGTCCGACACGACATCGGCAAGAAGGACGTCCTCGATGCTAGGGTTCGCCACATGCGTGAGGTAAGGGAGGGGTAGCACATGAACAATCTCGAATCAGTCATCGCTAGAATCGAAGCCGAGCTCGATGAGAAGGATCAGATAAGGGAGATAGCGCTCAAGTCCTCGAGAGCGGTCGTGCGCCTCTCCGGCTCTGTGCTGAAGGGACTCCATAGACGGGAGGACGTGAAGGGTCAACTCGCCGACCTGAAGGACGAGGCTTCCAGGCTGTCCGGCCTCCTCGGGGAGCACCCGGACCTCACGCGAACAGGATATGTGGTGAGCGCATTTCAGGAGTACGCGGAGGTGGGGATAGTGATATCGCTCCTCGAGAGGGACGACGTGCCCATGCCGGAGGAGCTAGGTATCGGCAGCGCTCCGTACCTGCTCGCCCTCGGGGACGTCGTCGGCGAGCTGAGGAGGTTCGCCCTCGAGGAGCTCAGGAGGGGGAATGCAGACCAGGCGAGTCACTTCCTCGATAGGATGGAGGACCTCTACTACGCGCTGATACGGTTCGACTATCCCGACGCAATCGCCGCGGTCAAGCACAAGCAGGACGTCGCGCGCAGCCTTTTGGAGAAGACCAGAGGAGATGTCGCCATAGCCGTCAGCACACGGCGCCTGCACGACAAGCTGGAGGAGCTCCTGAGCAAGTCGGACCAGGGCTGACAGGCCCGATCAGGAGAAGTGCTTCTTCAGCACCGACTCTATGTTGGCCTTCGGGTGCGCACCCGTGAGCCGCTCGACCTGCTGTCCATCCTTGAAGAATATCAGTGTCGGGATGCTGTTGATGCTCAGTGACATCGCGGTCTTCGACGCCTCGTCGGTGTTGAGCTTGGCGAACACGACCTTTCCTTCGTAGTCCTTCGCGAGGGCTTCGAACGTCGGCGCGACCATCTTGCACGGGCCGCACCATGGCGCCCAACAATCAATCACAAGCTTGGGCGAACTCTCGACCGTCTTATCGAAGTTCGCGTCTGAAAGGTTGACAATGTTCTCGGACAAGGTAATCGCTCCCTGACGGACCACTGGAGAAGACTGAATCATATTTTAGACTATCCCCGCTCTCGGACCCGCTGTCAGGAGGACGGTCACTTCTTCTTGCGTGCCGGCTTCTGCAGGTATGTGAGGAACGTGAAAACGAACATGATTATGACCCCGACCGTCAGCACCGCCCCGATCGGATTGCTCTCCTTGCCGATGTAGACGGTCAGGGTGTAGACGTTGTTCCCGCTGCTGAACTCCACCAAATCGTCCACGTCGTCCAGCACCACCTTCACCGTGTGCTCCCCACTGCCCACATTGAGCCAGGTCCAGTTGTACGTCAGTTCCTTGCTCCCGCCGGCTGGGATGTCGAAGACCAGCTTGCCGAGGTATGTGTCATCGACGTAGAACTTCGCGGTCACGTTCTCCGCCTCGACGGATCCCACGTTGTACACGGTGGCAGTTATGATGATCGGGTCCACGACCTCGATCTCGAACTCCTTCACCTTGTCGACTTCGTCTCCGGTCGCAGGGTCCTTCGAAGTTACATTGAAATTCATCTTGATCGTCTGGCCGGCCTCGCCCGGCATTGTCACGTTGAACCTGAACACGCCACTGTTCGACGAGCCCGTGGACGGCGTCACAGAGGAGCCAGTCTTGTTGTCGGCCACTATCTCCGCCTTGTACGTGAAGTTGCCCCCTACATCTCCTGCAGGGCCGCCGCTCACAGTCAGAGTGCACGGAACCTTCTCGAGCTTCGCGGCGAACCCAGGTCCGTCGAACTGCAGCGCCAGGTCGCTGTACGCACTGGCGTTCTGCATGGACGGAATGGTCAAGAGCGCTGGGAAGGCGAGCGTCAGTATCAGAAGGGCGGACACGATGCCACGCCTGTTGTTAAGGCCGCTCGTCGTCACTGTATATCACCTCGCTTCTTCCTCGATCCGCCGAGGCCTTTCCTGCGCCTCAGGATGAAGAACATACTCGCGAGTCCGACTATCGACAGGACGAGCCCGATGTTCACGTACAGACTGGAGGCGTCGTGATCGTACGAGACATCGTCGCGCTCGACCTCAAGGCCTCCGGGGCCGATGCTGACATCGGGCAGGAGTATCGGGACCGTGACCAGTGTCGCCTGGCCGGGGTCTTCGACCGACCAAACGGTCACCGTCGCCTCCGAGGTCGGATCCGGGTCTGTTCTTATCGCGGTGTATTCGACATACAGGTCAATCGTGCCCTGCATCTCCAGGGTCAGCTCCCCGACCACGTCATCGGAATCGGCATACATCAGGCGAGCGGCCCATCCGTGCTCGTTGAGAATCGCGAGGTTGGATATCTCTATCCCGAACCCGGCCTCCGTGTTGCCTGAGTTGAGGACGGTGATCTTCGTCCTCGTCATGTCCGAGGACACGGTATCTCCTTCCTCGGAGACCGTCAAGTCCGCACTGTAGACCGGCTGGACCTTGACCATCAGCTGCAGGTCCGCCCTTGCGACCGAGGACGACTGCGATCGGACCAGGACCGGCACGGACGCGTTGCCCGCAGGTGCGGCGTCCAGGACGGTCACATGCGCAACGACCGTGACCGTGTTGCCGTTCGTGCCGAAATCGATGAACTGCGTCTCGGGGGCGAACACGACCTCGAACTCGGCCCCCGAATAGGAGCACGTGTAATCGCCACCTATGTTCCCTGTATTCTCGACCGTGAACGAGTAGGTCACCGTCTCGCCCGGAGCCGCTGGAAGCGCGACCGACGCGTTCCACGAGACTGCTACCGACCGTGTGCTCTGTCGGTCGAGCGCGAGGTCGATATACACGTCATACGCGCCGACCTCGACGGGCGTCATCGCGGAATATCCTATCGTCATGCCCGCCTCGGTCCTCTCGAGCTCCGAGGAGAGGACATACGATCCAGATGGCACGAGCACGGTAAAGTAACCCTGTGCGTCCGATACGACTTCCATCGACGCACCACCAGAGGAGATCGCGACCGTCGACGGGACGCCCGCATCCGATGCGGTCACTCTGCCTGAGAGATATTTCCCCTCTGACAGGATGACATCCATCGCCTTGAGGCTGTTCCTTGCCAGGTCCACGGTTCCCAAGAACACACGCTGGTCCTGGAGACGCTTGACTAGGATCGTGTACTCTCCCGGTTGCACCTGTGCGGAGAATCCTCCTGACGGATCGGTGTACACTGTGGCACCGAGGCCGTACTTGGTGTCCGGCGTTAGCGTGATCTGCGCCTGAGTGGGCATGCCGTCCGGTCCGAAGACCGTACCGCTGAAGGTCGTGTTATCGAGACGCATCTCGAGATAAGGTGTCAGAGCGACATCTGAGGATGTCACGCTTACCAGCTCGGAAGCGACATACTCGACATACAACGTACGACCGCCCACCAAGGCAGTCTCCTCGAGGAGGAACGAGATCTCGTAATCGCCTGCTGGCATCTCCAGGTTGAACGCGCCTGTCACGGTCGACTCCGTCGTGACCTGCGCGCCACCTGCAGCTGTCGCGGTGACCGCCACTGTGTCCGTGATGGGAGCGGAACCGATGTGGGCGACGCCCGACACGTCGTGTGCCTTCGACAGTATCATGTCAAACTGTCTGGAATCGAACGACACATCGGCCTGCAGCATGCCGACGAAGAGTGACGCCCCCGTCATGCCCGATGCGTGTATATGGTAGGTCCCTGGCTGCACCCAGGCGGAGTACGAATACAGCGTGACCTCCACCGTGACATCCTCTGGCCCGCTGATGGATACTGATATGTCGTCCGCCGCGCCGAACACATTCCCGTGAACCTCTGCCCTCGCAATCACGGAGATGTCCAGGGCGATCGCCGCGCCCGACGGGGATATGACCGCCTCGGATTCGTGCTGAAGCCTCACGCCAGGTATGAGTCCGTAGTCCTGGTCAATCACGACCGTGTACTCGGACGGTGGAATCGACGCGGTGAAATAGCCGCCAATCCCGGTCTCGACCGTCACGGATTCGAGGGTGAACAGCGTCGGCTCGAAGATAATCTGGATGCCTCGCACTCCCACGCCGTCGGCCGTCACACGTCCTGTCACCGTCACTGGGTCGGGCTCGGCTAACAGCTCCAGATTCTGCACCTCGTCCCCGAAGAGTGCGGAGAAGGTCCAGGACGAATACCCTGGCTCGCCGAGTGACACATAGAACCGGTTGCCCTCGAGGACCATCATCCTGTAGAGTGCATCGTCGCCCGACCTGAAGTAGTAGGTTCGCCCGTAGCTGTCAGTAGCGTGCATCAAGGTGTACGGGCTCATCTCGTCGGCGCCCATCGAGCCCGAGCTGTCTCCATCCTTCCATAGGTAGCCGGACGCGATCACCGCGTCCTCGGCGTAAAGTCTGAGATCGGTGGTGTCACTATCGATCGAGATGCTGCCGGAGTACACTCCATTCCCCGCGATGGCCCAGTACATGACGCCGTAGATCCCTGCCGGGAGACGGCCCTCCATCTCCCCCAGGGTGTTGGTCATGAACCTGACCCTCGTGCCGTCATCGGCGATGAATATCACTGGCGTCTCCTTAACCAGGCTTCCGGAGGGCGTCCTGCAGCTTATCTTGACCACGAACGACTGTTCTAGCGCGACCGTCACGGAGACACTGCTCTGAGAGTAGGTGTCAACCGATACGAACCCTGCGTAGTCTACTTCGCCTGTCGGGTAGACCGAGTAGAGCGTCCAGTATCCCCTAGGCACCTCCACCTCGACCCATCCGTATTTGTCGGCCAAGCCGGACACGCTGTCCGGCGAGTAGTACTCGTTGGTCAAGCTGTAAGCGGCATAAGGCACAGGGCTGCCGTCCACGGTGACCCTAGCCTTGATTGTGGTCCTCTCGAACACCGCGTAATCTTTCTTGAGGATCCCACCACCCCTCGACGCAGCGACCGCCTCGAACAGCATCCAATCAGGATTGTCCGTCTCCAGGGTGTAGGTACCAGGGATGACATGGGGGAACGAGAAGCCGCCCGTGGAGTTGGTGACCGTCGAGAGTTCGCAGACCGTGGCCATCCTGAGATGGACATCGATACCCGCCAGAGGCGTTCCATCAGGGGTGGTTATGTTGCCTATCACGACCGCTGGCTCGACAGGCAGGTTCGCTGTACCGTCCAAGCCGGATGTGACATTGAACACCTCAGATATCAGCATCTTGAGCCCCGTCAGCTCCGCGTAAACGGTGTACTGTCCCGGTGGCAGGGCGATGCTGAAGTACCCTTCCGACAGTTCCGCGGAGTGCTCGACGCCGTTGATGTTGTCCCTCGCGTAGATGACACCTTCCTCGAACGGTTCATCGCTCGTGGTCGTGTAGTTGCCGTCGAGGTCGACGTCCCAGAACACGTCCCCGCTGATCCCGCCGCTGGGCACCACGCAGTCCTTGTTGATTATGTAATCGTACTCGCCGTCCATGTCCAGGTCCTGCTTGACCCTCATCGACTGGTCGTCTGTGACGTTGACCTCGAAGGTCCCCATCACCGTGCTACCCTGCAGCTGTATATTGGCTACGGGGCCACCGGACGATACCACGAGTGAGAGGTTACCGAAAGGTGCCAGGACCGAATACCTCCCATCGACATCGGTGAAGACCATGTCGTGTGGGATTCCGTACTCATCGAGAACCGTCACCCGCGCGCCTGAGACGACCGAGCCGTCCTCGGTCGTGACAGTACCGTTCAAGTATGCGCCGTGATAGTACTTCAGAAAGACGGTGCCGTAATGGTACAGCGACCTGGCGCTCACGTCGATCGTCCCTTCTATCTCGCCGGCCTGGATGCGCCCCGCCAGATTGAGTGCATCTTCGTAGCTGACCGCCTCCCACGCGTCCTGGTACTGCGAGACCTGATCGGACGAGTAGGGGTTGTAGTACGCCGTCCTGTAGACGACCCTGAAGTGAGTCATATTCCAACCGGGCATGGGTTGTTGAGAGCTGACCGCTCCTGAATCGCCCGGGAGTCCGTTGTTCGCAACGCCGATGTCGGCCCCGCTGAAACCGCACATCGCCCTGTAGAACATGCTATCGTAGAACATGTCCTTGTACTCGATCGTGTAATCGACGATGCGCATATCCGGCGTTATCATGTCCAGGCTGACGGTGGAACCCGTCTCGGTGACGGCCTTGATCTCGAAGAAATCGATAGGGACGGAGCCGACTATGCGTCTGTCCGAGAGCTTCGCCGGGGCGTAGAATATGCCAGTGCTCATCGCCGAGTACGGGAACATTCTCGAGTCGACATTGAAGTAGCGTATCTCCCAGCCGAGGGTCTCGCACAGGTCATCGTAGAACGACACCAGAGGTTCGACGCCTATGGCGGCGAGCGCCTCGCGACCAGCGACGGTGCGCGCGTTGACATCAGTCATGTCGCTCGCCATGGGACCGTAGAGGTCTGGGTCGCGGAGCACCTCGTCGATAATGTCCTCCCCGGACCCGGTCAGTATGTGACTCATCTGACTGCTCGAGATGCCATACTCGTCGAACAGGTCGATGATGGCGGCCTTCTTGGCCTCGTCCGTGCTGTAGACCTGCTGGAGCAGCCGGAAAGCGAACAGCGCGATCGTGTCCTCCTCAGACTGCGCCATGATGGCGTTACCTGTCAGCTGATAGCCGTTCTGGAAGTTGTCTGCAACGGTCGGGTGCGCTCCCTCCTGAACAGCCTCGAAACCATAGTCCCACCAGGCGACATAGGCTGGACGGCTGGTCTCCGGATAGACGTCCGCGTCCTGCTCGGCGAACCAGTCCCATGCAGCGGGATAATATTGGCTAGGCATAGGCAGCGAGTATCCGAACGCGCCGAGATACCAGTTCGAGCCGTTGTACTCGTCGTACCCGGCAGGCTGCAAGAACTCGGGCAGACTGTTGTATATCTGCTTGTCGTACGAGCGCTTCGTCTCCGACGGGATACCAGCGTCCACGCTGAACCACACGTTGGGCATGACGATGAAGAATGCGAGGAACAGGACGCCCACGATGTGCCGTATCTTTATGCTCTTCCTGAACACCTGTCTGAACGACCCGCTCGCGCCATCGAGCGCCTTCCTGACGCTGTTGAAGTCGAGCTTATCCACGATTATCAGAAGGACCCAGCCGGCGGCGAGGGCGAATGCGGGGGCGGCGTTGAACATGAACCTGCCCGCGGATATCGCCATAAATATGGCCGCTGAGAGCCAGGCCACGATGAGTATGTACCCGGCCGACGTCTCTTTGGGTATCTTCAGCATGGCATAGATGAGACCGATGAGCGAGAGGAAGAATGTGACCATACCGAACGACATCGCCAGCTCGCTGAACTGCGGCGCGCGGGCCTCAGCGATAGTCGAGTACAGCTTGTTCTGGACGAAATATCCCTGGCCGGAGATGATGGCCTCGCCGAGCGCGGGGTAAACGGCCATGATGCCGAGCACGCCGACCACTACTACCATGCCGATCGCGGGGAGCGTCATCGTCCACGGATAGTCCCTCGAGATCACGAACAGAAGCGCGAAGAACGACGCTGCGATGAACAGGTATACGGGCACGTCGAACCGGACCGCAATCAGTGACTGCTCGAAGTAGACCGGGAAGGCGAGCAGGAACCCGAAGGCCATACAGATCATGACCAGGAAGGTCGCGCTAGTCGAGTCGATGTCCTTGAAACGATTTAGGATGATCTGGAGCAGGAGATAGGCCAGTATGAGCACCGCGACATAGGCGTATCCCACCCACGCCATGATGACGCATCCAAACGCGGTACCTGCTAGGAGCGCGTACAGGATCGGTGTCTTGCTCTGTGAGAAATAGGCCTTCATGCCGGCTTTGATACTCGCGAGGCTACCCCAGCTCTCGACCCAACGCAGGTGCTGCTGAGATTTGATCGACTTGAGCAGGAAGTAGAACGTGAGGACTATGAAGAACAATATGAAGGCGTCGTGGTCTGCGTTGGAGAGGACGCTGCGCTGCACGTGGGTGGGCATGATCGCGAGCAGGAACGCCGATATAAGACCCGCCCGTTTCCCGAAGGTCTCCCTGCCGAGCATATATACTGGCAAAACGGTCAGCGCGCCCCAGAAGGCCGTCGACCACACGAACATGAACCCTACGGAGTCGCTGACCGACTCGAACATGTCCGCTGCTATGACCGCTGGCACGGCCACCGACATGCTGTAGAACGGCGGTCTCGGGTTTCTCAGGCCGTTCGGGAAGTTGATCAGGTAATCCCAATACAGCGAATCGCCTGTCTCGACACTGTAATCGATGATCCTCCGCCAATAGTACGAGTCCGACCCCCCGGAGACGAGGTAGTCGTTGCCCGAGGAGATGTCGTAGGCGAAGTATGAACGGAGGAACAGGGCGAGAAGGAATATCAGGACGAGCATAGCTAGTGCTGACCAGTTCGCCCTGGACCATTTGCTGAATCCTGTAGGCGCTTCCCCCCTGCGGAAAAGCCTGGATAGAAGCGGCCTAGGAGGATCATCCCTTGTCTCAGCCAACGAATCTTCCACCTAGCGATAGTAGCCCACCGATACCGGGAGGGCTATATATACGTTATCGGAGAAAGACGTGGGTGGACCGATGGCTCATATTGTACATCTGGCATGCCCACCGGTGGAGTGTCATAAGCCTCGCCGCCCGGCCGCGCACTCAGAGAGCGGCCTGAGCCTCTTCGGAAAGCATCCTTGCAGCCTCGCGCGGGTCCGCGGCCTGATATATCGCCCGACCGACTATGACGTAAGTCGCACCAGACCTTAGCGTGTCGGATGCCTTCCCGCCCTGTGCGCCCACGCCAGGACTGATGATCTCGAGGCCCCCGACCAACTTTCTGAGCTCGGCGACGCGCTCCGGCCGGGTCGCGGGAGCGACTATACCTCTCGCGCCGACGTCCTTGGCCAGGAGTGCCAACTCCTCGGCCACTGGTGCGGTGAACTGCTTACCCCCAGGATGGCTCATCTCCGTGAGCACGAAGACCTGCCCCTTGGCGGCGTTGACGCATGCTCTGACAGAGTCGGCGCCCGCGAAGCCGTGACATATCACCGCCTCGGCGCCGCGAGCCATGGCCTGCTCGACGATCAGTCGGTTGGTGTTTGGTATGTCGGCGATCTTCATGTCACAGATGACGGGCCTGAGCCGGGCCATCTCGGTTATGATGTCGGGGCCGGCCCCGAGTATCAACGGCCAGTTTATCTTAATCGCGTCCACATGGTCGCGAACAGCCTCCGCGACCTGAATCGCCTCCTCTCTGGACGTCACGTCCAGCGCTAGGATCACGCCATTTCTCCTCTCCATGGTATGACGCATCGCCCGAGGAAGTTCTTAGCTTTTTGCGTCAGGTCAGCGAACGACGGTTTATTATCGCTCCACGGATACTGTTCGGGCGTGACTCGTATCTCCAGGATGAAGAAGGGGGCGGCTTACACGGGGCGGCTGCCAAATGGGTGCGTCCTTTGCGAGAAGGGCGCCAAGCTCGTGCTCTTCGTCACGGGCAAATGCGCCCGAAGGTGCGTCTACTGCCCCATCTCGCATCAGAAGAAAGGTAAGGACGTGTTCTTCGCGAACGAGATGAGGATCGAACGTGCGTCACAGGCGGTGAAGGAGGCGAAGCTGATGGATGCTCTGGGCACGGGCATCACAGGCGGCGATCCGCTAATAAGTCTCGACCGGACGGTCAACGCCATCAGGACGCTGAGGAAGGCGTTCGGGGATGACCACCACATCCACCTCTACACATCTGTCGCGGACCCGCGGTCGATAAGGCGAGTCGCAAGGGCCGGCCTAGATGAAATCAGGTTCCACCCGCCGACTGGCATGTGGAAGAGGCTCCCCCGGTCCGGGTTCTCGGGCGCAGTCGGTGTGGCCAGGAAACATGGTATGTCGGTCGGGTTAGAGGTACCCGCAGTGCCAGGGCATGAGGACGGCCTGAGGGCGGTCATCGCATTCGCGAATGAAGAGGGGTTGGACTTCGTCAACCTGAACGAGCTGGAGTTCTCTGAGACGAACTGGCGGGCGCTGACCAGGCTCGGGATGGGCACGAGGGACGACATATCATCCGGCGTCGCCGGCAGCGAAGAGCTCGCCATGGGATTCCTGCGCGAGGAGCATCCGACACCGCTGCACTACTGCTCCTCCGCGTTCAAGGACGGCGTTCAGCTGAGAAGGAGGATCACCCGCAGGGGACGGAACGTACGCAGGCCGCACGAGATACTCACGGAGGACGGCACGCTCCTGAAAGGGGTCGTCGAGACGGATCGGCCGGTGCAGGTCATGCGCATGCTAACCCGCGACTACGAGGTGCCACCAGAGTTACTCTGGCGCGATACGGAGAAGTCTCGACTTGAGGTCGCCCCGTGGGTACTCGAGGAGATCGCGAGCGAGCTGGAGCTGGAAACGTTCCTGGTAGAAGAGTATCCAACCGCCGACAGACTGGAGGTCGAGAGGATGCCGCTCAGGCGACGCTGATGCTCTGCACGTTGTGATGCCTGCTGACCACTTCGCGCGCAATCCGCAGGTTCTTGCCGTTCTTGCCGATCGCCTTCCCCTTGAGCTGAGGGTCGACCGTTACGGTCGCGTGCACTATATTCCCGCGCGATTCGAGGGATACGGATTGCACGCCATACGTGTGGAACACGTTTCCTATGAACGTCTCGGGGTCGTCCGAGTACTCGATGACGTGTAAGTTCTTGCCCGTGAGGTTCTTGAGGCGGATGACGTTCTCGCCCTTCTTTCCCACGGCCCTGCTACCCTGCCCCTTCTCGACGACGAACACCAGCTTCTCCTCGGTCTCCATGCAGTCCTTGACCTGCGTGTTCGTGATCTTCTCGAAAAGAGATATGTACCGAAGGGTGTCCCCCGTAAAGGTGATGTCGCCCATACGACCACTCATTTATCATGCCGACAGTATGTTGGAATCTCCCGGAGCCACGACCGCCAGCACTGAGATGGCGAAGGGTTTTCCGCATGCGGCGCCCAGCTCAACGTTCGTCCCGGGGAACTCGATGGTTTTCGTAGAACCCCCGGACATGAACTCCTCCTTGGAGGGGCAGTTCGACGACAATACGACCAGCTTCGCCTCACCGCTCCCGACGGCCTTCCTCGTCTCCGCGCAGCCGAACTTGACCTTGCCGGTGACCGAGGCCGATTTGAGAGCCCTCGCGATGTCGATCATGCCTTGTCGCCTCCTTTCTTCTTGGCCGGAGTCCATACCAGATTCACGGCGCCAGTACCGACAGTAACCGGCTGGCCCACTATAATGTTTTCGACAACGCCTTCGAGGGCGTCGACCTCCCCGGTCATGCCGGCCCTGAGCAGGTGCGCAGACGTTATCTCGAACGCTGCTCTCGCGAGAACGCTGGACTTCCTGCCAGATATACCGTGTCTACCTATCGCCTTGACATCGCCGTCGTTCGTCATTATGTCGGACACGAGCATGATGTGCCTGATGTCCACCGTGAGGCCTTGCTCCTCGAGCGTCTTCGTGGCCTCGTTTATAATCGAGTTCCTGGCAGCCTCTATTCCCAACACCTCGAATATCTCCAGTGTGCTGTTGGTGGTCGTCGATGTCTTGTCGACCTGCTCCATCTCCAGTACTTTCTCGAGGTTCGAGCCTTCGGTATACACAACGTAATGGTTGCCGACCTTCCTGATGACCGCCCTGTGTATGCCTTCTATGCCCTTGATCGGGGTGTACTTCGTGTCCTCCGACAGGCGCAGGAGCTTCTTGAACGACGGGTCGTCACACTTGACGACAATCATGCCATCGCGCATCTCGGCCAAGCCCTTCAGGCCCTTGGCCTTGCTGATGCGCTTCAGGACATCCTCGGGCGTGAGATTCTTGCGCCCCATCTTACGCTTGTCGAGCTTGACCTTGACTTCCATGCTCCCGATGTCCGTTTCGACATCGGCGATGTCTATGACGCTGGTCCGCTCGACATCGGACGCCATCGCCCTGACCTTATCGAGGTCGTTACGGATATCCTCTGCGAGGTGTATCTCCATTATGGGCGTGCTGGGCACGCGCCTCGCATCCACGATCTCTATCAAACGAGGAAGGCCCAGCGTGACGTTCATCTCGGCGACACCGGCGTAGTGGAACGTCCTCATTGTCATCTGCGTGCCGGGCTCGCCTATACTCTGCGCCGCGATGATACCCACCGACTCGTTCGGGTCGATCTTGTGCCCCTCGAACCGCTCGTGGGCGAGTTTGAGCACCTTACCGAGCGTCTTATCGGGCAGGTCCGTGCCGTCGATCCGGGCGACGAATTCCTTCAGCACGGCCCTCGGGAGCTCATGCCCTGACTTCGCCAGCATCTTGGCCATCTTCTGCTCCAACGCGCACGGTGGGTCGATCTTGCTGGGCGGCTGCTTCTTCGATACCTTCACCTTCTTCGGCGGCTTCGCCACCTTCTTCTTGGGTATGCGCTCCTTCGTCTTGATGGCCGAGAGCACCTTCTTCAGCTTCCTCTCGCCGAGTATCTTCTCTATCTTCCTGAGTGTCTTCTCGTCCGCACGCGCGACCTTTGTGTACGTGTACCCGTTGTCGACGAGCTCCTTCGCGACCTTCTCGTCCACGCCCTTGCGGGTGAATACTGCGACTGCGCCTTTGGCAACCATCAGCTCATCCCTCCTCTCCGCTGCCGGCGTCGAAGTCCGCATCCTCGTCGGATTCCACGGTCTCGGGCGGTTCGAGCATGTCCTTGTCCTGTATTCCGTAGCTGACGACGCCCTTCTCGCGTACCTTGGCGATCTGCTCCCCCTCGTTACCCAGGACCGTTAGGAGGACATCGTCGACGTCCACCGAATCGCCCTGCACGGCCCTCATGGGGTCGATGTTGTCCTCGCCGTAGAGGAACTGTATGATGGTGCCCGCTGTGTTCCTAACCGTACCGTCCTGCATGACCTTCACGTCCTCGAGGGCGTTGATCAGACGCCTCTGCATGTAACCAGACCTCGATGTCCTGACGGCCGTGTCGACCAGGCCTTCCCTTCCACCCATCGAGTGGAAGAAGTACTCGGTCGGCGAAAGCCCGCTCTTGTACGAGTTCTTGATGAAACCGCGTGCCTCGGAGCCGAGAGCGCCCTGCTCGAAGTGCGGGAGCGTCCTGTTCCAATAACCTCTCGACAGACGTTCTCCCCTGACGGCCTGCTGGCCGATCGCACCCGCCATCTGGCTCAGGTTCAGCATCGACCCTCTCGCGCCGCACTTGGCCATGATGACTGCGGAGTTCTCAAGACCGAGATGCCTCCCCGCGATCTGTCCCGCGGTGTCCCTCGCCTTGCCCAGGACCTTCATGATCTCCACCTCGAGCGTCTCCTCGAGCGACCGGCCGGGCATCTGCTCGAGCTCTCCGCGCCTGTAGGCGCCTATGTGCTCCTCGACCTTCAGCTTCGCCTGGACCATCGCGTCATCTATCTCACGCTTGGCCTGGCTGGGTATGTCCTCATCGTCTATACCCGTGGTGAACCCGCGCATCGTGATCGCGCCTACGGCGAGCTTCGTGGCACGGTCGATGAACGCCCTCACGTTGTCGGGTCCGTAGTCCCTCGCCATCTTATCGAGCACCCTACCCTTGAAAGCGCCCAGGGCCTTCTCGTCGATCGTCCCCGACAAGAGAATCCCGTCCCTTATGACGACGAACGCGTCGTTCTCACAGGCCTCCCTCTTGCAGCTCTCGCAATTCTGGCAGATAGACGCCTTGAAGGTCATGTGCAAATCCTTCGGCAGGATCAGGCTGAACAGCTGCTTGCCGGACCACATCTCCACAGGCTTCTTGACCGCAGGTTCCGGAAGGTCGAGATCGACCACCTTCTCCAGCATCCTGACAGTCTCCTCCCTGGTGAAGGCGGAGTCCTTGTATGTCAACATGAACGAACCCGTTATGTGGTCGTGAATCGCGCCTATGACCGGCCCGCCGAACCTGGGCGACAGAATGTGCTCCTGCACCCTCATCAGCACCTTCGCCTCCGCCCTGGCCTCCTCGCTCTGCAAACCGTGCAGGTTCATCTCGTCGCCGTCGAAGTCCGCGTTGTACGGCGGGCAGACGCAGAGGTTGAACCTGAACGTCTTGTGATCCATGACCCTGACCTCGTGTGCCATGATCGACATCCTGTGAAGCGACGGTTGTCTGTTGAACAGGATTATATCGCCGTCGACAAGGTGCCTCTCGACGATGTACCCAGACTCGACCGCCTCGGCCACCGTCTCCGCGTTCTTGTCGGTGATCTTGATCCTCCTACCGTCCGCACGTATGACGTAGTTCACGCCCGGTACGTATCCAGACCCTTCCGGGCTGGGACCGCGCGCGCACATCTCCTTCGCGAAGGCGAGGCTCCTCTCGGTAACCCTGAGCGGCACCGTCAGCTCCCTCGCCGCCGTGACCGGGACGCCGACCTCATTTATCGACAGCATCGGATCGGGCGATATGACTGTCCTCGCGGAGAAGTTGACGCGCTTCCCAGACAGGTTGCTCCTGAACCTTCCCTCCTTGCCCTTCAGACGCTGCACGAGCGTTTTCAGTGGTCGGCCGGACCTGTGTCTCGCCGGCGGAATGCCGGAGGTCTGGTTGTCGAAGTACGTCGTGATATGGTACTGCAGCAGCTCCCAGAGGTCCTCGACTATCAGCTGCGGCGCACCAGCATCCCTGTTCTCTCGCAGCCTCTGGTTGATCCTGAGGACATCCACGAGCTTGTGCGTGACGTCGTCCTCCGACCGGTCGCCGGAATCGAGTGTTATCGACGGCCTCACCGTGACCGGCGGAACCGGGAGCGCGGTGAGAACCATCCACTCGGGCCTGCAAACGCCAGGATCGATGCCCAGGACGACGAGGTCGTTGTCCGGGACGCGCTCCAGCCGCTCCCTGACTTCCTTCGGGGTGAGCTTGTGACCCTCCTCACGGAAGGTGGTCGGCTTGTCGAGCGCGATCTTGAGCTGGACGGCGCTGCAGTGCGGGCACGTGGTCCTCGATGACGCGTCCTTCGCCGACTCTGCAGATATGTACGCGCTCTCGATGGTGTTGCCCGTGAGCTCCTCGACACGGTCGCGCTGCTTCACGTACTCCTTCGCCTGCTCGTCCGTCAACAGAAGGTGTCCGCACGACCTACACGTGGACTGTAGCAGCTTCTTGATTTCCTTGACATAACCCACATGGATGACCGGCATCGCCAGGTCGATGTGGCCGAAGTGACCGGAGCACTCGTCGACCTTCTTGCCGCATGTCTTGCACCTGAGGCCGGGCTCTATGACGCCGAGATGCGGATCCATGAGACCCATGTCTATCGGGAACCCGTCGTCGTCGTAAGTGTCGGCGGTGATTATCTTCGTGGCCGACATCTTGCGTATCTCCTCAGGGGACAGCATGGCGAACTTGATCGCAGATATCCTCTTGGTTACGCCCGTGATCATCATTTCAAGTCCTCCAGTTGCAGGCGCATGACGACTCCTAGCGACAGCAGCTCGTCCAGGAGCAGCTTGAACGCGTACGACGTCTGTATCTGGGATATCTTCGAGTTGTTCCCGCAGACGGGGCACCTGAACGTGCCGCGCCTGTCCAGTATAGCTATGTGGCCGCAGGTCGGGTTGCCGCAGACGTACTGCAGTGTGCCGTCCGACTCGTCCAGCAGCCTATCCTTGATTACCATGGCCGCTCCGTGGCCGATAAGACAATCCCTCTCCATCTCTCCGAACCTGAGGCCCCCCTGTCTGGACCGGCCCTCGGTCGGCTGCCTGGTGAGTATCTGCACGGGTCCGCGACTCCTCACATGCAGCTTCCCGGAAACCATGTGATGCAGCTTCTGATAGTAGATGACGCCGATGAATATCTCGGCATCTATCATCCTGCCAGTTACGCCGTCGTACATGACCTCCTTGCCGTTGTGCTTGAACCCGTTCTTCACGAGCGCGTCCCTTATGGCCTCCTCACGCTCGCCGCTGAACGGCGTTCCGTCAATGATTCGGCCCTCCATCGAGCCTACCTTGCCTCCGACCATCTCCAGCACGTGGGCGACGGTCATACGCGACGGAATCGCGTGCGGGTTGATTATCAGGTCCGGGACCATGCCGCTATCGGTGAAGGGCATGTCGTGCTGGTCGACCAGCAGGCCGATCACGCCCTTCTGGCCGTGCCTCGATGCGAACTTATCCCCGAGTTCGGGAGTGCGCTCGTCCCTCACCTTGACCTTGACCAGACGGGAGCCATTCTCGGACTCTGTTAGCATCACGCTGTCGACCCAACCCTTCTCTCCCGGACGAACGGTCACGGATGTCTCGCGCCTCTTCTGCGGCGTGAGGAAATCCGCCTCCTCCTCGAGGAATCTCGGAGGAGAGGTCTTGCCGATCAGGACTTCTCCGCCCTCGACCCTCGTCTCCGGGCTGATCAAGCCGTCCTCTCCGAGGTTGCTGTAGGAAAGGTCGGTCCTCGCACCCCTGACATCGGGGCTTGGTATCTCGAAGTGGTCCTCCTGGCCACCAGGGTACCTCCTCTCCTCGGCCCTATACGTCCTCATGAAGGACGACCTGCCGAGCGCGCGCTCGATAGACGACTTGTTCATGACGACCGCATCCTCCATATTGTACCCGTGGTACGAGAGAATGGCGACCACATAGTTCTGCCCGGCAGGCCTGCGATCGAAGTTGACGAACTCCATGGGCTTCGTCGTCACCGACGGCTTCTGCGGATAGTGCAGGATGTGGCTCCTTGTGTCCGGGCGGATCCTGAAGTTGGACGAGCTGAGTCCCAGGGATTGCTTCGCCATACCGGAGCCCATCGTGACCCTGGGGCTGGAGTTGTGCTCCGGATAGGGAACGACCGCCGAGCAGACACCCAATATGACCATCGGATCGACCTCCAGGTGTGTGTACTCATCGACCAGCAGCGATTCGACCTGCATCGTCCCGCCGCAGGTTCTGCATTCGAGCACCACCTTACCCGCCTCCCCCGGATTCCTCCAGTCGGCATCCAGCTCGGAGAGGACCTTGCCGCAGTGGCTGCACTTCTCAGGCGTGTCGTACGCGGTGACCGCGATGAAGGAGTCCTCCTCCTCCTCGGCGTCGACCCATTCGACGATGCCCTCGCGTATCAGGTCGGACCACTTGGTCTTGCCCGAGCGCATGTCCTCGACGTGGGTCCGGGTCATCAGCGTCCTCCCGTGACGCACGACGAGCAGCGGCCTTCTCAGCCTGCCCTCGTCACAGTTGATTATAATCTCGTTCATGTTGCCGTCGAACCGCACGTTGACCTCGTGCGACAGAAGGCCTGAACGCCTCCTCTGGCGTACTTCCTCCACGAGCTCCTTGGGCTTGTCGTAGAGCCCTATCAGGTCTCCGTTGACATACACCCTGGTCTCGGTGGTCTGATGCTCGCTGACCTCCCTCACGCCGAGGTCCCTCAGAAGCCATATCATCTCTCTCTCGTCAGCCCCCTCGGAAACGTCGATTATCAGCGCGCAGTTCTTCACGAGACCGCAGTTCTGGCCCTCAGGGGTCTCGTTCGGACAGAGCCGGCCCCACTGTGTAGGGTGCAAATCCCTCGCCTCGAAGTGTGGCTGACTCCTCGTGAGAGGCGATGTGACCCTCCTCAGGTGCGATAGAGCGCTCATGTTGGAGGTCCGGTCTAGCAGCTGCGAGACGCCCGCCCTTCCGCCGACCCAGTTCCCGGTGGCGAACGCGTGCAGGAGCCTGTGGGTCAACAGGTCTGGTCGAATGGCCGACGCAATCCTCAGACCCTTCTTCCTCGTGTAGCCCCTCTCGAGCTGGTACTTGAGATCCTTGATCAGGTTCGTCAGGGAGACTCTGAAGAGGTCCTCTACTAGGTCGCCTGCCAGCTTGAGACGCTTGTTGGCGTAGTGGTCCTTGTCATCCGCCTTCCTCTTGCCGAGCTCCATCTCGAGGATGCTCCTCGCAACCCTGCCGAGGAAGATCGCCTTCTTCAGGCGCACATCACCCGTATCGCCCAAGTGAGGCAGGAGCGACCTGTCGATGATGCTCTCCACCTTCTTCGCCCGGTACTCCTTCGCCTGGCCGGTCGCGAACTTACGCTCGAGGAAGAGGATCGCGTCCTCGGTCGTGAATATCCCGTTCGGCGGGTAGAGCTTCTTGTTCTGGCACTCCTCGATGTTCGCGTATACGATGTTGGCCATCTGTGGGTCCGAGACTATGGCCCTGTATATCTCCTCGTCACTCTCCATCCCGAGAGCCTTCATCAGCACGATGAGCGGTATCTGTCCGGACGCTGCCGGCACGGAGACGACTAACACGCCGTCCTTCTTCTTCTCCATCAGTGTGAGAGCCCTATAGCCCTCCCTCTGGGAGAACACCTTGGCGACGTGGAGGCGGGTGCCGTATCTCTCGTTGAGCTCGACCATCACCCTGTTGGGAGCCAGGTCCTCGAGCGATATCAGCGCACGCTCCGTGCCGCCGATGATGAAGTATCCGCCTGGGTCACACAGGTCCTCGCCCATCGTCGTGAGGAACGTGTTCATCTCCTCTGGCGTCGGCTCGCGGTCGAGATCGATGTTGTCTCTGTGAAGGTTGCACTTCTTGGACTGGATCATGACCGGCAGATTGCCGATGTGTACCTTCTCTGGCTCTCTCTCGATGCCGTCCTCGGTCAGCGTGAATTCCAGGTAAATCGGGGCCGAGTAGTTCAGGTTCCTCAACCTTGCTTCCATCGGGTACAGCGCGTGCGTCGCGCCGTTGGCCTCCTTGATTATCGGACTGCCAATAGAGATGGTGGGCTTGGCGTTCTGGTCGATCGACCCTGTCTTCTCGTCCCTCTTCCTGCCGAGGCGTATCTCGGTAATCTTGCCCTCGGTCCTGTCCGGGTCCAGCCTGATGACACCTCTGTAGGCCTCATCCGGTGACGCGCGGACGTTGTCCACGATCATCTGCATCCTGCTGTTGGGATGGTCCAGAGTCGGCAGGAAATCGTCGTACGATGCGATATGATGGTTGACTACGCTCCGCTCTTTGAAATAGGTCTCCACAAGCTCCCTCAACGTGTTCACCCCCGAATTACAAGCCTATAGCAGACCGCCACGCCGCTGGTCGCGCTACGTCTCACTATCCTGATGACCATTCCTTCCTCGACAGAGCCAGATATAGCGTCGAGCGCTAGTATGCACGGGTCGGACAGTCTGATCTTCGGAAGCTGATCCTTCGTCAGGCCGTACTGCTTCAGGATCTTGCCGACCCCTTTCTCTGGCAAGACATAATGCTCAGGTACGAGCTCATGCTCCAGAACGTTAGATTCCTCAACCATTTCGAAATCACCCCACAAGCGCGGGACCGGGCTCACGAGAAGCATTCATCTCCGAACCCACCTTGGGATCTCTCGGCGCGCCGCCAAGCGGGCCCGCGGGGATTTCCGAGACTAGTCTGTGAGACATAGTCATTCGAACCCCGGGCCACCTGCTTAAAAGGCAGATGCTCTTTCTAGGGAGTCTTATACACAAAGTATGCATGAGATTCCTACCTAGCTAAGCTACGGGCCCGTGGGCGGCGCGGATACCCGAGGCTGCTTCAGCAGGGCGTGTAGTTCGTTTTATTATTTAATGCTTGCCTCATCCTCGCACCCTCGGAGGAATTCCTTCCGAATATCGGATATAAATAAAGGTTAATAGAATTATTAATGAGTTATAAAATCTGGAGCTCGGGAAGAGTTTTATACTTTCCGCCTGAGAAGCCGTATCATGAGTGAGCTTGACGCAGTCCGGGGATTGCACCGATTTTGCGCATGCTGGCATCCTCATCCGACCATGTTGTGAGGATTGGGATGCGAATATCGTAGGTTTCTGGTCGCACGCCTCTTCCACGGAACGCTTCGCAATGCGTTCAAAGAGCTGCTCCGCAACGCAGCGGGGAATCAGCAGGTGTTATATACAGATAGCATATTCCTCAGCTTCGAGGTAGAAGGATTTGACCAGCCAGGAGAAGGCTTGTTCCTCTTGCGGAATCCGGCTCGTTCGGAGTTCGGAGACCACATTCCCATGCCCAGACTGCGGCAGAGGCACGATCGGAAGATGCACGAGATGCAGAGACCAGAGCGTGAAATACAAGTGTACCGAGTGTGGCTTCTCGGGCCCATGAGGTGATTCCATGGGAGAGGTCGCACTACAGTACAGAATCCTACCTGAGGGCCTGGACGTCGATCTCGACGAGCTGCTGGACAGCTTAACCAATGCTTTGCCTGAGGGAGCGCAGCTGAAGGCGTCCGAGAAGAAACCCGTCGCTTTCGGCCTTAATGCCATTCACGTGCTCGTCGTCCTTGACGATAAGAAGGGGGGCGTGGAGAAGGTCGAGTCGATTTTGGCAGGTGTCCAAGGGGTCCAGAGCGTGGAGATAGTCCAGATGGGGCTCCTCTGAAGCCAGACCTCCGATTCTCGAGAACTCACTTCTTCGATTTTCCGTCCGAGGGGCAGCAGGACTTGAGGATATCCCTCAGTTCGCTCTTCCTCCTGACCCGTTCCTCGTAGCTCTTGTCGTCCTCGGTTATGAGAGCCGCGTATTCGAGCATGGTCTGCTTGACAAAGAAGCCGGCGTCGTCCATGTCTTCGATCTCCTCGGTGTACTTGCCAGCGCCACAGCACTTGTCGATTTCATCGACGACCTTGGCTATCTGCTTGACGGACTTGGCGCTAGGCTTTGAGATCATCCCTATCTTGGCAAGGCCCTCGAGCGCGCTCTTGGTAAGTTCCTCTATCGCCCGCTTGCCCTTGGTCTCACCGCATGAGAGATGGAACATCTCGGCTGCGGACCGGTAGTACGTCTCGATGAAATGGCCCACGCGCTCCTCCCGCGCCACCTCCACGATTCCGATCTTCTTCATCTTCCGTATGTGGTGGTATATCGCCTGGACGGTCAGGCCGATGTCGCTCGCTATCTGGCTGACGGTCATCTCCTTCACCTTGAGGAGGTAGATGATCTTCCTCCGTGTCTCGTCAGCCAGTATCTCAAACGCCTCGGGATCCTTTATGGTTTTCACAGACTTCAACGCGAGCACCATTAAAATGTACAGTAACACTGCACTATAATGCTTTTCATTATACTGTGAGCATTGTTCTATTAAAACGGAAGTTTTATTAGCTAAAAGTGTCATTAGGCTTTTGAAAGGAGTGATTGCACGTGTTCACCGCGAGCGAGAAAACGTGGCGCAGAGCCTGGAAGGATCGAGCGCGCAACCCCGCGCTCTTCGAGGTCTGGATGAAGGTCGAGATGAGCACTCGGGGGCGCGTGCAATGACCTTCGGCCCGTACTTACTGCCGTCCGCGCGCAGAAACAGGCACGAGGACCTCGAGCGATATGTCCGGCACGAATATCGCGAAGACAGCGCGTACTGGCTCTCAGCCAGCAACGGTCACGGGACTAATCTCAGACTGCCTAGTGAGAGGCCGGGAAAGCTAGCGCGAGATGACGCCATCTGCAGCGCCCAGACGAGGCGAGCGGAGACAGGGTGCTGCTGCCCCGTGCTGAACGTGGTCTCGAAGGGGGGACTCACATCCGACACCCCGTCGAGAGGCGACTGATATGGGGGACCTGCATCCGGGCGAGCGACGGACATGCACCCACTGCGGGTTGAAGTGCGACTGCGGGTCGCATGAGTGTCCCAGATGTGGAAACGTGTTCAGGAACCCTTGCAGTTGCCATTGAGGCATCCTCCCAGGATTGATGAAGATGATGCTAGGCCTACGCCCACCAACATGGGCTCGGCAGAAACAAAGGCAAGTGGTTTGAGAGAAAGGGTTTCGCAGAGCCGAACCTGATAGCCTCAGACCTTCGGCGGGGGCAGGATGTACTTGCCCTTCATGAGGTACTTCGTCTGGTTCCTCGCACGTCTAATCACGCTCTCGGCCTTGTCGTACAGCTCCTTTCTGCTGTGCTTCTCCCTCGCGAGGCCCTCATTTATTGCCGCCAAGCCGACAGCGACGGCCTCCCTTGGGAAGACCTCCCACTCGTCCATCGACGGGACGATGTAATCATCTCTCAGGCCGTTGTCCTCGGCGGTCTTCGCAATCTCGAGAACCGCGGCGAGGCACATCGTGTCCGATATGGTCTTGGCCTTCACATCGAGCGTTCCCCTGAATATGCCCGGGAAGCCGAGAGAGTTGTTGACCTGGTTCGGGAAGTCAGACCTGCCGGTCGCGACTATCTTCGCGCCCGCCTCCTTGGCCTCCCACGGCCATATTTCCGGTATCGGGTTGGCCGTGGCGAACACTATCGCGTCGTCCGCCATGCCCTTGATCCAATCGGGTTTGAGGGTGCCCGGGCCAGGCTTCGACGCCGCGACGACTATATCAGCGCCCTTCATGGCATCCGCGGGGGTCCCGACGACGCCTTTCTTGTTGGAGTGCTCGCACATGAACAACTTCTCCCTGAACTCGGCCTTGATGTCCTCTCGGTCCGGGTGGAGCGCTCCCTTCGAGTCGCACATGACCATGTTCTTCCACTTGAAGCCGGAGAGCTGCATGATCCTGGATATCGCGATGTTAGCCGCCCCAGCACCGATGAAGGCCGCCTTCATCTGGGAGGGTTTCTTGCCGACCATCTTCGCAGCGTTTATCGCTCCTGCGGAGACGATCGTGCCCGTCCCCTGCTGGTCGTCGTGCCAGACTGGTATCTCGCACTCCTCCCTGAGACGCTTGAGTATGTAGAAGCACTTCGGCTGCGAGATGTCCTCGAGGTTGATCCCTCCCAGGGAAGGCTGGAGGTACTTGACGGTCTTGATGAACTCCTCGGGGTCCTTGGTGCCCAGGCAGAGCGGGAACGCGTCCACGCCGCCGAGGTACTTGAACAGAAGGGACTTGCCCTCCATGACAGGCATGGCGGCCTCGGGGCCGATGTCCCCAAGGCCCAGGACCCGAGTGCCATCGGATATGACACCGACGGTGTTCCAGCGGTTGGTGTGCACGTATGACAGTTCCTTGTTCTTGTTGATCGCCTTGCACGGCTCCGCCACTCCGGGCGTGTACCATATGGCGAAGTCGTTGAAGTCGCGGACCACGCACTTCGGCGTGATCTCAATCTTGCCCTCGTAGAACGGGTGATAGACCATCGCCAACCTGGCGGGCTCGTATGCCTTCTTCAGCATCTGGTCCACGGATGCTTTCGTTGGCGCCTTTGTCTTCGGTTTCCCCGCCTTCTTCGCGGGAGTTCTCGTAGCAACCTTCCTCTTTGCAGGTTTGGATTTCTTTGCCATTCGATTCTACTCCTAGTTTCTCGGCGTAAGTCGAAAGTCGTTGCACTTCTCTCTGAATCCGTACAAATTCATAACGGCTTTCTTATCTTGCAGCCCATGAAACGGAAACAATTCGACGCATTAATACATTACCATGTTACCTTGCGATTTGAGGAGAGGTCTGACCCTCTGCCGACGATTCATATAAGCCTGCCCTCGGACATGGCGTCCTAGATGAGAGCACTCGTGCTTGACGGTTACACGGACGAACCGGCCTGTCTCGGCGTGCCGCCCTTCATCTCACCGTACGTCCGCATGGCATACGGGGCTCTCCGGGCGGCGGGCGCAGATGTCGGATACGCCACGATCGACCAGTGGAGGACAGAACGGATCGACATCTCCAAGTTCGATCTGCTCGCGGCGATCAGGCATGTGGCAGTTCCGGGCAAGTACCTCCGTGGCATGCCTGCCAGCGATAGGGAGCTCGCGGAGATAGGGAGGGGCTTCCGAGGACCCAGCATAGTGAGCCTGGGCTTGGGCACCTCCAGAGGAAACGCCCCGCCGTCCTTGAAGGATGCGTTCCATCGCATCGCGGACGAGGACCTCGATGCGGGACTACACGACCTGGTCGCCTCTGGGAGCTATGTGGACCGGAGGAGGACGACGGAGGAGTGGAACGCCTGGCTCCTTAAAGGGGCGGAGGCTTGTAAGAGCCATCCCGACCACGGCGGACCCCTGATCGCGGAGGTGCAGATGTCGAGAGGCTGCGTCAGGTACGTCTCCGGCGGCTGTGGATTCTGTACTGAACCGCTCCACGGCGAAGTCGTCTTCCGCGCGCCCAAAGACATACTCGCTGAGGCCGAGGGGCTCGGCCGAGTAGGCGTGAGGCATCTACGTCTAGGTGCGCAATCATGCGTATACTCCTACATGGCGAAAGGCGTCGGAGAGACGGAGACGCCGATCCCCTCTCCGGATGTGACGGAGAAGCTGCTCAGGAGCATATCCGAGGTCGTCCATCCAGCAGTATTCCATCTGGACAACGCCAACCCAGCAGTGATCGCGTCCCATCCGGACGAGGCCAGAGAGGTCACGAAGGCGATCGCGAAGCACTGCACCAGCGGGAACGTGCTGGCTTTCGGTCTGGAGAGCGCCGACCCCAGCGTTTTCAGGGCGAACAACCTCAACGCGGACCCTGACCAGACCCTCGCCGCCATCAGGCTCGTGAACGAGGTGGGGGCCGCGAGGGGGGCAGACGGGCTTCCCCGAGTGCTGCCCGGTGTCAACTTCCTGGCAGGACTGTCCGGGGAGACGAAGGAGACCTACCGACTGAACATGGATTTCCTCAAGGGCGCTCTCTCTGAGGGGCTCCTCCTAAGACGCACGAACATACGCCAGGTAATCCCGTCTCGAAAGGAGTTCCCTGGCGTGCGGTCAAAAGGGGAGTTCTTGAGGTTCAAGAGGTGGGTGAGACAGGAGGTCGACCTGCCGATGCTGGAGAGGATCGCTCCTGATGGGACGGTCCTCAGATCAGTCTATACTGAGCTCAGAGAGGGTGGCAGGACCTTCGGAAGGCAAGTGGGAACGTATCCGATCCTTGTCGGCCTGCCATATCCTGTCGAGGTTGGCAGATGGGTCGATGTTGCGGTGACCGGGAGAGGGCCGAAGAGCGTGATCGGTATAATGCGGCCCACCCCGGCAAACACGGCATCTCTGGCGATGTTGGAGGCAGTGCCGGGGATAGGTAGACGAAGAGCCATGGCGATCGTGAGGGGCAGACCGTATCATACGTCCGAGGAGCTGTGGAAGGTGTTGGGGGAGGACGACTCCCTTGCAGCTGCCAGGACGCATCTAGCGCTGGACGACGCAGAGCGCGGGTAACAGTCAAGTTATAGTATTGACCGCTCGATTCACATGACATCTAGCAGGTGGGAGTTTGAACGTCAGGCTGGCTGCGAGGTATCCGTTCAGGAAGGAATCAGCGGATGTCCTGAAGGAGTCGGGGGTGACCCTCGACAGACTGATCACCAGCATAGCGTACCAGGAAGCCCGGTCGCTGGGCAAGCAGCGAGTCCTGGAAGCCGTCGAGTACGCCAAGATCGTCAGCCATCCGATGACCAACGAGACGAACGCCATGAACGAGCTCCTGAGCTACCCTGTCGCCAGGATGCTCGTGTCCTGCCTAGGCGACAAGAAGTTCGTCCACAGGTACGCGGTCGCCGAGGCCAAGCTGGCGAACTCCAGGATGACCGAGGAGGCCGAGCGCAGCAAGGAACGGGAGACCAAGGGGGTCAGGAAGAGTGCGGGAGACGACGGCGTCGCATTCGTGGTCAGGCTGGCAGGTGAGCTAGGGCTGCAGGTCCACCACGCTGGCGACTCGCTCATAGTCGAGTTCGGTGACTACCTGAGGTGTTCGTCGGCCATGAAGAGCAAGTCGTGGAAGCTCGTGAACCAGGATGTCAGCGGCGGCAGGACACGCATAACCGAGGAGAGATTGATAAGGCTGGTCGAGCAGATGATAACGGACGGGATCATCTCCGAGCTGCCGCTACCTGTGAACGATGAGATCCTGGGCGCCCTCTCGGACGACGTGGACGACATAAGGCTGGCGCTGGAGGAGAAGAGGGCGGAACAGCCGGAGAAGGACTTCGGGACCATCAGTATCGTGAGGTTCCCGCCCTGCATGAAGAAGCTGCTCGAGATGATCCGCGCAGGGGAGAACGTGCCGCACACTGGCAGGTTCGCCCTCGTGGCCTTCCTCCACACGCTGGGGATGGATTCGAACGCCATCCTCGCGACATTCGCGATGTCGGCCGACTTCGACGAGAACAAGAGCAGATACCAGATCCAGCACATAACAGGCGAGATATCAGGCACGGAGTACACGCCGCCTGAGTGCAACACGATGAGGAGCTACGGCATCTGCTTCGACCCCGACGACCTCTGCAACCGAGACTGGATGGTGCATCCTCTGACATATTACCGCATAAAGGGCAAGAAGCCCAGGAAGAAGCGAGGTAAGGTCAAGGGAGGGACTTCCAGATCAGGTGCGCGCGCTGGACGGCGGTGACGTTGCCCGCGATGCCGAAGTAGAGCATCATCCAACCGACCAGGGAATAGCCGACCAGGTCCTCGCCTATGCCCACATCGAGGGACATCAGGGCGAATTGCACTATCGGTATGAGTATCAACAGCGCCAGCCGGTCGGCCCTGCCGAGTATGCCTCGGTACTCCCTCCTGAGCCCAAGCGCCTGGGCCTGTGTCCCCATGTAACTGGCAAGCATCACGCCGATTATCGCGAACAGGCCGACGAAAACCGAGCAGTGGGATCCCAGTGCCACGCCCGCGAGTATGAACACGTCGGCGTATCTGTCGAACACGTGGTCTACGAAGTCGCCTCGCTTGGACTCGCTCGCCTGCAGCCGCGCTACCTTCCCGTCGAGCGCGTCCAACAGGCCGTTGGCACCGACCATCAGGGCGCCGAAGAACAGGAAGATTGCGGTTTCAAGAGTGAAGAAGAACCCTGCCAGAACCGCGAAGGCCAGAGCCGTAATCGAGAGGTGGTTCGGATTCATCCTGGACAGACGATTGGCCGCAGGGGACAGAAGCTTGTCGGCCTCGTCGCGATAGTCATCTAAAACCAGTCTAAGACCTCCTGGCTCCAGTCAACATCGCCTACGGGATATTTCTCACTTTCTCCGGCCAATATCTCCTCCACCGCGCCCGCCGCGTCCTGGACGCTCATGTCGGTCACGTCGATCTCGCACACGACCGGGGCGGCCTCCAACGCCTCGATCAAGATAACGTCGACCGCCTCGGCCTCGACGTTCTCCGTGACCTTCGCTTCGCTCCAGCCTTTGCCCATGAGCCGCTTCTTCAGGATTCTAGGGGAGCATCTGAGGACGATGGCGACATCGACACCGAGCAGATGTGACAGATGGCCTTCGATGAGCGCATCCCCCCCCATACGGCCGACCGACTCCGCCAGCTTGTCGACATCCACCTCGTTCGTATCTCTGGCCCTGTCGAACCCAGCGATTGCGTCAGCAGCCTCCGCGAGGGCATCCACCGTAAGGACCTGGAAGGACCTCACCAGGGCCGAGACACTGGTCTTTCCGACCCCCGGAGTGCCTGTGAGAGCGACCTTCATCGACTAGGGTTAACCGACCCATGGTTTATCAATCTTCACGGTTCACTATCGACACAAGACGCTCAGAAGATGATGTGAGAACTCCTGCTCGAATTGGTACCTCTGGAGGCGATCTTCGAAGACCTTTCGCACTGACGCTGCCGCCTTCACATCCGTCGGAAACTCGACGCCGCACTCAACATCCATGAGCAGGAGGAACTCCGCAGGTGCAAGGCCGCTGCGCCGGGGGCGCCTCGCCGCTTCTGGGCCGATGCACTCCTCATCGATCGACCCGACACTACCGGCGTCGATCATCCAAACGATCCTCCTCACCATGTTCCACAGGTAGCTCTCAGCTTTGAAGTCGATGACGATGAACTGGCCCGCATCTGAGACCTCGACCGAATCGATTGTCCTGATCGGGTCGCGGTCGTCCTTCCTTGAGAAACCGGAGAAGTCGTGAGTACCCTCGAAACGCTCCGCGAGCGTCCGCATCAATCCTATGTCCTGAGCGCTCTTGCTCTTACGTAGATAGTACCGATACCATCTCCGCCGCGCCCACCTGGGATTGAAGTCCTCCGGGGCCCGGACCGCTGAATAGGTCCAGAGGTCCTCCGTCTGCGAGTTGACGGCCGAGCAGAGCGCCTTAAGAGGAAAGTCGGTCGTGAACGACACCACGTTGCAGATGGCGCTGACGCCCCTGTCCGTCCTGCTCGAACTCTGCAACCGCGCGCCCTTCGCGGATCCGACGGCATCTAGGCCGACGAGCGCGTCGATGAGTGTGCCCTCGACCGTCCTCTTCCGAGGCTGTCGCTGATAGCCGTAGAACTTCGAGCCATCATAAGCCAGCTTGACCGCAATCCGCGACTCCTTAGGCACGGCCAGGACAATCCTACTACAGAGTTAAATATCTGCGGAATCTGTCGTACAGCCGTGCCCTCCATAAGGATCGTCCTCGTCGAGCCGCTGCACGATGGGAATGTCGGAGCGATCGCGAGAGCGATGAAGAACTTCGGTCTGGAGGAGCTTGTGCTCGTCAGGCCTTGCGCCGTCGGGGAGGAGGCGGTGAAGCGGTCGATGCATGCGGTTGATGTGCTCAAGAACGCACGGACGGTCTTCACCGAGGAGGAGGCGTTGAAAGGGGCGGACTATGTCGTCGCTACCTCCGGAATCGACACCTCCAACGACAGGAAGTTCCCTAGGATATCGATGGCCCCCGAAGCATTCGCGGAGAAAGTGAAGGACTTCGGTGGGACCGTGGCGGTCCTGTTCGGAAGGGAGGATTTCGGGCTCGACAACGACCTCGTCAAGAGGTGTGACTTTCTCGTGACGATCCCCGCGAACCCACTGTATCCCATAATGAACATCAGTCACGCGGCTGCCGTGCTGTTCTATGTGCTCCACTCCCGCGACGCTGTGAAGCTTGGTCCGAACAAGGCGTCCGAGATGGAGGTCGGGAAACTGAACGAGTACTTCTCAAGGCTCCTCGACGTGATCAATTATCCCGAGTACAAGAAGGTGAAGACATGCGTGATGTTCAGGAGGCTCATGGCACGGGCGATGCCTTCCGCCTGGGAGTTCCACACGCTCATGGGTATCCTGGATGGCGCGATAGATGCGGGTGAACTTGCCGCGGAGAAGGACGGAAGCAAGGAGTGACCACACCTCATGCACCGACCCGGCCCATCCTGACACGCGCAAAGAAAATTGTTGCGCCCCCGGAGAGTTGTTGTGGGGGCGCGTGTTTGCTGTGTTGTTGTTGGGGGGGAGAAACTATTGGGTTCATCCTGATACTCTGGCGAACGGATCCTGTCTCGTTTCGACGACATCATCCGACCCGTTCCAGGCGGTTGCGTTGTCCCTTGAGGATATACATGCATGGTCCGGCAGACGGGGCGATTTCACACCGGTCACTATCGCCATCAACTTGATCGTGCTTCCCAGGTCGGGATCGACCCTCGCGCCGAACTTGATGTGGGCCGCGTCGCTGAGTCTCTCGGTCACGCCGTTCAGCACCTCGTACGCCTTCCTGAGGGACAGGGACGGCCCGCCGGTAATGTGGATCATCGCGCCCGAAGCGCCTTCGAAGTCGAAGTCCAGGAGAGGATTCGTGATCGCCTCCGTCACTACCTTCTCGGCGTCCTCGTTCTCGGCATAAAGCACGGTGGAGGCACCGCCCTGAATCATGATGTTGCGGAAGTCGGCGAAGTCGAGGTTGATCATGCTGGTCTGACAGATCGTCTCGGTTATGCCCTTCACGACTTCGACGATAAGCTGGTCCATGACCATGAACGCCTGCTCGACTGGCAGCTTAGGAACTATCTCCAGCAGCTTGTTGTTGTCGAGCAGGATCGTGCTGTGCGCATGCTCGCGCAGCTTGGCTACGCCTCTGAAGGCAGTCTTGAAACGGCTCTTCTCTATGTCGAAAGGAATGGTGACCAGCGCGACGGAGACCGCGCCGTGCCTGCGGGCGAGCTCAGCGACCACGGGCGCCGTTCCCGTTCCCGTGCCACCGCCCATGCCAGCAGTAATGAACACGATGTCGTAGGGCTTGACCGCCGCCTCGATCTCGTCAGCGAACTCGTACGCCACCTTCTCGCCCAACTCGGCGTTCCCGCCGGTCCCGTATCCTCCGGTCGACCGCTCGGCCAACAGGAGACGCTTGTCCGCCTTGACCTGCGCGAGATGGTACTTGTCCGTGTTCATCGCGATCGTGTCTATGCCCTCGAGACCGACCCCGTTGATCCTGTGAACGCTGTTGGACCCGCCTCCGCCGCAGCCGACGACGCATATCTTCGGCGCGAGATGGGCCTCAAAATCGCGCTCGCTCTCCAGAGCCTCCTGAAGGAGCTTGCTGAGCATCTCAGCCGCTCCATTTTGAGCGCTCACGCTCATGTGTACACACATGCGTGGCCAACTTGCATCCCATCCCGTTCATGCCTTTGCGACGCCCTCACTTCTCCAATCCTTCGATCGCCTCTGCGAGCCTCTTGCGGATGTATTCGCGCACCGCATTCCTGATTGCGTCGTCGACCGATATCGAGTCGCCATCCTGTACGAGCTGCTTCAGGTTCACGACGTTACCCTTCGGGAGTTCGACCGTCACCTTCTCGATGTAGTCAGGGGTGAACTCTCCGTCCACGAAACGGTCTATGGCCGCTCTGACCGCATCGGAAAGCGTTGAGAATCTCCCTTGGTCGACCAATGCCTGGAGCGCGTTGATACGCTCATGTGGCAACCGTATTGTGACTCTCTCCGATTCGACCATCTGGCCGCACTCCTTCGTCCGACACTTGAGGGCTTTTCGTCAGACGATTGTCATTAACGTTTAGTCGATATTTATACCTTTCTAAACCTGGGCATTGTTAACTTGAGTATGACGAATTTGGACAGCCAGGTATGACGGAGTTCTAACGATTTCAGGAGTGCTCTGGCCGCCTAGACTGCATCTCCCCCTTCCGTTTCGGCTATCGTTTCTCCTTGGACGTTTGTTTTCTTGAATGTAGCATTGATTCGCGCCGAGCTGACCGAGTCGAGTCGGTCAACCGTCTTTCCGCTTAGTAGTTGCTCGAGAGTCTGCAACTGCATGCGCTGATACTTCAGGTTGCCCAATTCCCGAAAAACGTAGAAGCCATTTGAACCGAAACCATGATTTGCACGAAGTGCGCTAACTGGCGGCGCAGATGAAAGCGGAAATCGGGCGAGTGGTTGAGGAGTCGTCCAGGAAGCTCCTGCAGATATCGTCCCCTCCGGTCAAGTATTGGCTTCTGAGCGACGTTCTGCGGAAGAGCCCCGACGATAGGGCGCTGCAGAAGGCAATCAAGGAATGCGAGACCTATCCTCCTCGTCTCCGACTCCTTCGCGCACTGCGGGAGGATGGGACCTGGCCGATAACCCGCCAGAGGGAGCTCGTAGAGGAGCGTGGACCTGGCCCCCCGATCGGATGGACCTACACGACGATGCTCAGAAACCTGTACGCGTTGGGCGATTACGTCACCAGTAAGGAAGAGGGCAACGTCAGGGCGGCCCTGGAACGCATCCTCAGCTGGCAATCCGAGGACGGCCACATACCAGGACCCACGACGACTGCATTCCCTGAACCGCACTACAACGGCTTTGCCCTAAGGAACCTGAACCAATTCCGCATGGACCGGGACCCGCGCACATACCGGCTCGAGCAATGGCTCATCAGGATGCAACGTCCCGACGGCGGCTGGAGCATACCGTACGTACAGGATGTTCGCTACCTTCCCGAGTACAAGCATATGCGCATGAAGGACTTCATGGCGCTCATACGGAGCGATGACCGGCCGTCCTACGATCCGAAGGAGCATGAGCACATCCCGAGCTGTGTCTGGAGCACCCTTGCAGTGCTCAGAGGGTTCTGCTGGAGCCCCTCCATGAGATACCGGAAGGAGATGAAGCGCGGAGCCGATTTCGTCCTCGACAGGAGCTTCAAGAGGAACTATCACGCGTCGTTCTATCTCTCGGAGAAGAACTGGACGACCCTGAAATACCCACTCTACTTCGGGAGCGGGCTGAGCGCGCTGGAGGTGCTTACGTTGATGGGGCACGGATCTGAGGACGAACGCATGGAGGAGGGCGTGAAATGGCTGCTCAAAGTCAGGTCCAAGGATGGTTTCTGGTACAGGTCTGACAGGCCGAGCCCGGATAAGGACCAGTGGATAACGCTGGTCGCGCTCTGCACACTGGTGAGGTATGCTGGGATGTATGGCTACTGAGCGGAGTCCTCCGGCGTTCCATGATTAACTGTATATATCACAGGTTGTTTCGATGTTAGCGATGTCGACATCAACCGACCGGCCAAGTTCGGCCCTCGCAGGCGGACCGGCGCTCGAGGTTGTCAACCTCGTCAAGGACTACGGTAAGTTCAGAGCGCTCAAGGGCATATCGTTCACGGTCGACGATGGCGAGGTCTTCGGCCTGATCGGCCCGAACGGCGCCGGCAAGACGACCGCTCTCAGGATCATATCCACGATACTCCGGATAACTTCAGGTCATGTGAGGATGTTCGGAACGGACATCGCTGAGAGGTCCCACGAGGCCAGGAAGATCCTCAGCTACCTTCCGGAGGACGCGGGGGCGTACAAGAACCTCACGGGTAACGCGTATCTGGTTTTCATCGCGCGCTTCTTCTCGCAGAACCGTGAGGACTTGAGGAGAATCGTGTCGAAGGGCGTCGAGATAGCGGACCTCGGCGATAGGATGGACGATAAGATAGACACCTACAGCAAGGGCATGGCGCGGCGTCTCCTCGTCGCGCGGGCGCTCATGATAGAGCCGCGCGTGGCAGTCCTGGATGAGCTGACATCGGGCCTCGACGTCATCAACGCCCAGGAGATAAGGAAGATAGTGAAGGACTCGTCCAGGCGCGGCACGACCGTGCTGTTGTCGTCGCACAACATGCTCGAGGTGGAGCTGATGTGCGACCGGATCGCGCTGATCAACGACGGGGAGATAGTCGAAATCGGTACGCCTGCCGAGCTCAAGGCGAAGCACGGCGCACAGAACATCGAAGAGGTGTTCATGAAGGTGGTCTCATGAACAGCACCTTGAACATACTCAGGAAGGAGATACGCGAGATGATGACGGCGTCGACCGTACTCCCGATCGTCGTCATGGCGGTCCTCTTCGGCGCGATGGGGAGCGTGATGGGCGGCATCGAAGAGGATGTGACGGGCGCTCCGACCGTCGGCATCGTCAACGACGACACCCACGGGGACCTGGCTGCCATCGCGGTCGATACCATCGGCGACCTCTCCGAACTAGCCTACAACGGGGCCGATGTGGACGAGGGTATCGCAACCGTTGACGAAGCCGGAGGTATAGCGCTTCTGCATATCCCCGCCAACTTCACTGAGCGAATCATGTCTGGGGAGCCGGGCACCATCCAAATATACTGGATAATGAAAGGCGCGGGTTTGTTGGACTCCATCTCGTCGGAGGCGGTGAACGGCGTGCTCTGGAACGTGAACAGGGCTATTTCGGTGCACCTCATCGATGTGAACGCCTCGGTGAACTCGACTCTCGCGCTGAACCCGATGACCATGACGGAGACCACGATATTCGGAGACAGGATCATGGACGGGATATCGCCGGGAACGCTCGGGACCATGCTGTCCATGCAGTCGCTCATCGTGCCTCTAGTCATGATGATGCTGATAATGGTCGCAGGAGGGACGGTCATCTCCTCGATGGGCATGGAGAAGGAGAACAAGACCCTCGAGACGTTGCTCACCCTCCCGGTCACGCGCGGGTCGATAGTCACCGGGAAGCTCGTTGCGAGTGCCCTGATAGGGCTGATGATGGCAGCCATATACATGGTCGGTTTCAGCTACTACATGACGGGCTTCAGCGCCTCAGGGGAGCTCGACCTGGAGAGGTACGACATCGCGCTGAGCGCACTGGACTACATCCTGGTCGGCATCTCCCTGTTCGTCACTCTCGTCGCCGCGCTCGCGCTGTGCATGATCCTCGGGACCTTCGCGAAGAACTACAAGTCCGCGCAGACGCTGACGATGCCGATTGCCTTCCTCGCTGTAGTGCCGATGCTCTTGATAATTTTCAAGGACTTCAACACGCTCCCTCCCGCTGCGCAGGTCGCCCTGTTCGCCCTGCCGTTCTCCCACCCCATGATGGCGATGCGTTCCCTGATGTTCGACGACTACGCCCTCGTGTTGGGAGGCATCGTGTACTCCACCATCTTCGCGGTCGTCGCCATCGCCCTGACCGTGTGGATATTCAAGACGGACAGGCTGCTTACAGGCCGCATCGGGAAGAAGGAAGAGGGGAGAGGTCGGAACCTTCTCAGGGCGGTCTCGGGCCGAAAACGATAGGCCCGTCATCCGCGTAGACGTCGTCGGCAATTGACGATTGGAGGGGCGGAAACCGCCGGATTCGAAGAGATTTTCGGCCGGTCGTCTAGGATATCGTTTTGAAGTTCGGCAGATACAGATGCCAGACAACCCGTAATTGTTCAGTGGAAACGCACCTTCTCCGGGAAATCTATTTAAATACCCATTTAAATACCGTCAGAGCCGGTGGAGACTTCATGGCAGTGATAAAGATAGAGAACGTTGTCGCCTCAACATCTCTCGGGACGGAGCTGGACCTTCAGGCGCTCGTGCTTGCACTTGATGGTGCGGAATACGACCCAGAGCGGTTCCCGGGGCTGATATACAGACTGAAAGAACCGAAGACGGCGACGCTGCTTTT
>JAEHCM010000009.1 GCA_020696365.1 Thermoplasmata archaeon
GAAACCTTCCGCGCAGTGGGCGACCGCCTTCCTCACGGTCTCCACCTGGTCCTCGATTCCGATCGTGATGTCCGTTAGCATGCTCCCGTCGCCGGCTCCTCCGAGAAGCTCGAACACCCGTTTGTCGGCGCGCTTGGCGAGGAGGTCGTATGCCGCCATGTCCACCGCGGCCTTTGCCGCCGTGTTCCCACGCGCGACGGAGTCGAGGGCCTCGTGCAATGCCGACAGGTCGCTCTCGTCGACGCCCGTCACTCTCCGTCGAGCAGCCCGAAGGAAGTCCGTGATCGTGTCCTTCGTCTCGTGCGTCACATCGCTGGGAGAGGCGCTCCCCACGCCGAACTCGCCGTCCGATCCCAGACGGACGATCACGTTGTCCTCGACGTCTGATGCCCCCGTCGCTATCCTGAACACGCTCTTCCTCTTGATGAGAAACGCCTCGAACCTCAGATCGTCTATCATGGTCAGCGCACCCCGCCTTCCAACAGAAGCTTCGCCGCATTGATATCCTTCATCAGCCCGAGGCTGTCTGCGATAGGGTCGCACTTGGTGCGCAGCAGATACGCCACGGGCCCGATGTCCGTCTCGGACAACGACTCGTAGTTCGCCATTCCCTTGGCGATTATCAGGTCACAGCTTCGGAGCCTTTCTCCGAACCCGCCGTACAACTCGGCAACGTCGATCCCGACGGCGAACCCCGGGGTCTCTATGACCTCGTCGACTATCTCGTCGATTCCCAGCCCGTCGATGTCGGCGAGCGTCGCATCGGTCAGGATGGGCCTCCCCTTGACCACGAACGTGACCTTTACACCGAGCCTCTTGATCTCCTTCAGTGCGAGCCTGTCGAGCACGACCTCGCCACAGTTGTCCGCGAGGTAGATGACCTCGCCGCCGTGTTCTAGGAGCCTGCGGATGGAGGGCAGGTCGTCGTGGCCGAACCCCTCCTCGAGGAGATGCCCGAACTCCTCCCTCAACTTCTCGGGGGAGTCGAACGCGGTGCCTATGCCGAAATCGAGCACGTTGCCGACGACGGAGCACAGGAACGCCGCCTTCAACCGGTCATCCGCCGCCTCGACGAATGCCTCAGCCTCGGAGTACAGCTCGAGCGCGATCTCGTTGCTCCTCCTCTTTAGATCCTTGTAAGGGTCGTCCGTCCCGAGTATCCTGTAGGTTTCCTCATGCACTCCCGTCGCGACGGTGGCGGAGCACGCTCCTGGGCCGAACCTCTCCCCTAGTATCCTCGTGGCCGCCTTCGTCGTCTCGACGGATTTGGAGCGGTCGACCTCCTCTGTCTCGAACACCACCCTACCTATGAGGCAAGGTACGCACTGGGGTCTCATCTCCATGGTGCGCCTGGAATCCTGATACTCGCATATAACAGGTCGGGAGGCACAGCCACCCTTCACATTGATATCCCTCGAATCCTTTCACGATACATCCTTCTGAGGATGCTGCTAGAAGGACGGAAACGATATGAAGATCATGATACGCAAGATGCGGGTCGAGGACATCGAGGATGTCAAACGGGTCGATGCCGTCGCCTGGGACGAACTGATCAAGCGCGCCTATCCCGAGCTGCCGCGGATGACATCGAGGACGGACGAAGGCATCCTATCGTACCTTCACTCGGACCAGGACGGAGCGATGGTCGCGGTCGAAGAGCGGGCCGGTGTGGTCGGTTCGTGCTTCTCTCACATATGGGGGAAGACGGGCTGGGTCGGGCCGCTGTCCGTCCTGAGCTCGTACCAGGGCATGGGCGTGGGAAAGGAGCTGCTGAAGTCATCGCTCAGATACCTGGAGGAGACGGGCTGCTCGGACATCGGTCTCGAGACATATCCTGAGGTCCCCGTGAGCGTCGGGATGTATCTCAGAGCCGGTCTGCGACCGGAAGGTATGATCGTGATACTCGGCAAGGCGCTGTCGGACCATAAGCCCTCACCGCCATCGACGACCGTGTCGATCGAGAGGCTCTCGAAGAGCAGCTCCGAGCAGCGGGTCTTGGCCAGTGTGAAGCAGATATCCGACGCGCTCAACCCGGGTCTCGACTACTCGGGCGAGGTCGCCCTGACGAAGAAGTTCTCTTTCGGGGACACACTCGTCGCGAAACACGAAGGGAAGGTGTGCGGATTCTCCACCGTCCACACGGTGATGAGAAGGGTGGATATGGCCGGCTCCGCCGTCAGGTGCCTGGGCGTGATGCCTGGGCGCGGCGAGGCGGTACTCGAGGAGCTGGTATCCGCCTCGGAGGACCTGGCCGCCGAGTCAGGTGCGCCCGAGATGCTCATCCCAGTCCCCGGGACGAGACGGAGTGCGCTCGACCTGCTGATGTCCAGGGGTTATGTCGTGACACAGACGCTGGAGAGGATGATGTGGATGGGTAGCTCAGGCCTCATGACTTCCACAGGGGAGAACCTGTGCTCGTGGAGCGGATGATTCACTTCATTATCCCGAGCTCTGTCAGCTTCTCGGGCAGATAGGTCTTCGTCACGAAGTCGAGGCCGTACTTGGCGAGCGCCTGCTGCTCGGCCTTCTTGCCTATCTGGAGCATGAGGTCGATCTCGTGCTTCCAGAACTGGTCGCTGAACCTCGGGTCCGTCTTCTCGGCGTTGAGCGCCTGGATGTCCCTGTCGTTCAGCTTGTCCGTGGGAAGGTCGTAGTTCAGTATGTCCGATGCGGTTATGCCGACATACTCCGCGGTGGGCGTCGCGAGGTACTCCGACAGATGCGCTGTCTTGATGGCGCCGTATGCGAGCGACGCGTGTATCCTGAAACTCCACGGGTCGCCGTCGACGAACGTGCAGACTGGAAGCTTCATCTCCTCGTTGATCCTCTTGATGAACCTGCGCGTGCTCCTCGCTGGCTGCCCCTTGAGGTGCACGACCACCGCATGCGAGTCCTCGTCGAACCTGTTCTCGACGAGCCTGTCGAACATACCGCCCGTCTCGACCGCTATGAGGAAATCGGCGTCGCAGTCGACGAACCTGATCTTCTCTTTTTCCACGTTGTAGGGCATGCCGTATCCGGAGTCGCCCACGTCGTCCCTGCAGTTGATCTTCTTCTTCTTGCCCTTCCTGTCCGTCTCTTGGATCGTGACATTACCGATGACCCGGGCACCGTCCTCCTCGGGCCTCAGCTTGAAGTCCTCCCGCATGCATTTGGTGATGATCTCGAGGTCCTCCGCGAGCATGTTGGACTCGTCCTGCGCGGAGAACTTCGCCTTCTCCCAGCCCTCGGATATGTAGTACATCTCCCTCAGGGTCGAGCTCTTGTTGGTCCTGATCATCTCCTCCATGAACTCGAGCATGTACATCGTGCGCAGGAGCATCTGCGCACCCGTCAGCTTCTTCGCCGACCGGACTCCCGTCGCCCTGCCGTACTTCCACACGCCGGACCTGCGGTCGAACCTGATGTTTCTCTTCGTCCTGAGGGGGATCGTCATCTTCGGTATCTTGCGGTCGACGAGCTGGTCGTAGACGTCCCCGGCCAGCTCGGTGAGCCGATCGACCGCCCTGAGGTGGCGCTCCTCATTCTTCATTCTCTATCACCTCCGCCCCTTCGTCGTAGTCTATCTCGCCCTCGTCCGCCTCCTCCTCGGGCGCGGCCTTCTCCTCGGTGATCGTGATGTGCTCGAGGTCCCAATCCCCTGGTAGCACGTCCGCGCCTATCACGGATGCAGCGTCGATGCCGCTGACGAAGACCTCGTTCTCCTCGTAGTCTCCACCGTCCAGACCCTTCATGTCGAACGCCAGCTCGAACACCTCCGTCGGCGCGACCTTCTTCATGTTCCACGTGACCTTGGTGCCGTCCCTCACCTCCGACGGCTCCAGCGTGAGTGACTTCTCGTCCACCTTCTCGTAAGGGAGCACCATGTGCAACTGCAGCTTCTGGTTCTTGGGAGTGTAGTTGTAGAGCTTCACGGAGACGCGGTGCGTCTTCTTCTTGTTGTGCGTGACCTCGTCATCCACCCATACGACGTTCATTATCTTCGTGATGGTCCCTGCGATGTCCGGCACCGGTTTACCAACGATCTTCGCGCTCTTCTGCGCGATCATCGGTATGATCTCCTGGACGATCTCGAACTTGACCCTCGCCTTGCTCTTCCTCTCCGCCTTGTTGAGGTGCGTCTTGAGCTTACGTGCGCACGCCTTCAACGCGAGTTCTATCTCCTCGCGTATCTCAGGCACGTTCGCGACCGCCTCTTTCGACTCAGAGGTGAACGGTATCTTCGTGGACGCCACATGGACGAGGATTATCGCGGGGCCGTATGGTATGCCCTTGCCGCCACGCTGCTCTAGCCCGTACCTGCGCCAATCGACGTTCTCTATCCCCTGGGTCGTCGCGCACGCGCCCTGCTGGTACATCAGGGGTACGCGGTTGGCGAACCTGTAGATCTGCACGGGGTCCTCCCTGCTGAGCTGCCCGCCGTACACGATCCCGATCTCGACGATGAACGGGTTGCCTCCGAACACCTTCGGCTCCCTCGTCACCGGGGGGGCGTAGAACGACGCCTTGGTCTCTCCGAGCACGTTCTTCAGGCTCTTTCTGATTAGCCCCTCCCCTATCGGCGACAGACAGTCGGTCTCAGGCGCCATGATCTTGACCTTCTTCACGGCGTCGATGATGTCTCCCGCCTGGTTGAGATTGAGCCTCGAAGGCCTCTGGTTGTGCGGGACGTCCGCCGCGTCGAGTATCTCCCTGGCGACCCTGAGCGATATCCTGGAGAACTCCGTGTTGAGGAAGCTCGTCATCTTCTTCGCTTCGGTGTACTTCGCCATGTTGAGCAGCTCGCCGAGCTCCACACCCTCGGGGTGCGGCCTGACCTCGTTCGTCGGCGGAGGCATCGCCTCCGTCGAGCGCTCGAACACGACGTTGCCGCCGTTCGGCTGTATGAATGTAATCCTCGCGTGGGGGTTGACGATCGCCACGCCCTTGAGGTACTCGTAGATGGACTGCTTGCCCCCGACGTACTTGCCCCTGAGGTTAACCTCGAAACGCGTGCCGTGCGGCTTCTCCCAGATGACGAAGTCCTCCTTCATCGTCTGGGGTCTGTTCTTCTTGGTGTCGAGTATGATCTCGCACTCGTAGGCGACATCCTCATCGGAGATCCTGGAGCGTATCTTCGCTGGCCTGCCGGTAGTTATCTGCGCATACATGACGACGGCTGATACCCCGATGCCCTGCTGCCCTCTTCTCTGCGCCCTCACGTGGAACCTCGATCCGTATAGGAGTCTTCCGAACACGTTCGGCACCTGCTTCTTCACGATGCCCGGGCCGTTGTCCTCCACGACTATGCGATACTCGTTGTTGGCGACTTTCTCCACCTGGACGAATATGTCCGGCAGGATGCCTGCGTCCTCGCATGCGTCAAGGCTGTTGTCCACGGATTCCTTGACGGCCGTGATCAGCGCCCTCGTGAGCGAGTCGAAGCCGAGTATGTGCTTGTTCTTCTCGAAGAATTCGGAGATCGATATCTCCTTCTGCTTCTTCGCCAGTTCGTGAGCTATCGATGCCAAGTGTTCCTGCCTCCACAAGGAAGCTAAAAGCGGTCAGTTACTCCCGCGTGCATCCCAGATGCTCCCAATGGCGTCCCGGAATAAAAAAGTGTTGCGCCCACTGGCTACTGCGCGTCGCTTCCAACGCTCCGTCGTCGACGCCACGACTCGCAGGCTCCACAAGAACGGTCCGCGGCGGATAGGGGATGAATATCAATCGAACTTCTCGCCGCACGAGGGGCATTTGTTGGCGCTAGATGGCACGTCCGCGCCGCAGTCGGAGCATACGAACGTCTCGGGTTCTCCCTCGAGTCCCATTGCGCGCTGTAGGCTCGGCACCTTCGTGTCGTCCTCAGGCACCTTGGCCTCGACATCTTCCCGCTTCTTCTCCCAGTTCTTGACGGCGTCCTCCCTCATGCGCCTCGCACGGCGCATCCACCAGACCATGCCACACAGTATCGCGAATATGGGGAAGAACTGCAGGAACGCCTGGTACAGCGAGACATACTGGATCACAGGTAATGCGACCGCCCATGGGTCGGAGTAGACCGGCCCGACGATGGACACGTGCGTGTCGTCAATGTAGTCGCTCGCGATCACCCAGGTGCCGTTCACGATAGCTGCGAAGTGGAACTGGTTTATCGGTGCGGACAGGAGCTTTTGGTAGGTGTAGTATGTCTCGTTCAGGGTGGCGTTCTCGCCAATCGCGATCATTTCCGCGCTCACGCTCGTCATGAGCGATGTGATGTTGACCACCACATTCGTCACATTCACTCCGGGTCCGGGCGACCTGACGGTGAGGTTGTATGTGAACACGGTCGTGTCGTCGCCCGAGTCCGGGCTCACCGTGCCATTGAACAGCACCGGATCGCTCCCCGGGCTGACCGCGACAACCATCTCCATGTTCTGGAACGAATTCACCAGGAAGCCCGTGGAAATGATCACGATCACGACTGCCGCTATCAGGCCGGAGATCAGCAGTTTCTTGACTTTTGTGATGCCGAACTGCCACATGAGGCCGAACAACAGGAGCGACGGGACCAACCCGATCCAGCACGAGCCTGGTATGTACGCCATCATGAGATAGTAGACGAGTCCGGTGACGCCGATCGCCACCGGGGCGGTGTATGGTGTCTTCTTGAACTTCTCGAAAAGGTCTCCGACGATCTTCTTGATCCTGTCGACAGGTGCCCTGTGCTCGCTCAGCTCTTCCATACGGCTCAGGCAAGATAGTGGTATGATAAAAAGCTTATCCGCGGATGAGCGTCCCGCGCGCATAGAACAACAGTTATATAGCCATCTCCCAATGGAATTCATTCCACTAGGAGGCTCCGACGCTGAAAACCGCGGTCATAGCAGTGGGAGGCAACGCTATCTTGCGCCCGGGTGACACACTCACCCAGGAGAACCAGATGAAGCACGTCACCTCCACGTGCAGGGGTCTCGCAGACCTCATCCAATTCGGTTACGATATCGTGATAATACACGGGAACGGTCCTCAGGTCGGGAACATACTCCTCAGGGCGGAGATAGCCGAGGGCGAGGTTCCCGTCAATGCACTGGACGTCTGCGTCGCCGAGAGCCAGGGCCAGATAGGTTACATGCTCCAGCAGGCACTCTCATCCGAGTTCGCAGAGAGGGGCATGGACAAGATCGCGGTCTCGCTGATCACGCAGGTCGTCGTATCCGAGGACGACCCTGCCTTCAAGAACCCGTCGAAGCCGATCGGCAGATACTATCCCGACGAGGAGGCGAGGAAGCTAGAGCGCGAAAAAGGCTGGAAGCTAGTCCATGACAAGAAGCGAGGCGGATGGAGGAGGGTGGTTCCGTCACCGGAACCCATAGGCATCGTCGAAAGCGTCCCTGTCCGTCGGCTCGTGTTCGGAGGAGAGAACCAGTCGGAGGTGGTCATCGCGTGCGGCGGCGGCGGAATACCCGTGATCAGGAAGAATGGCCGGTTCGTCGGGGTGGACGCCGTCGTGGACAAGGACCTCGCCGCCGCGATGCTCGCTAGGAACATCAGGGAGCGCCTGCTCATAATAGCGACCGATGTCGAGCACGTCTACGTCGACTACGGCGAGCCTACCCAGAAGCCCCTCACCAAGATCACTCTCACAGATATCAGGAAGTTGTACGACGAGGGCCAGTTCCCCCCTGGGAGCATGGGTCCAAAGGTGCTGGCGGCGATGAGGTTCCTCGAGGGAGGGGGCGAGGAAGTGGTCATAACCGCCACCGAGAAGCTGGTCGACGCCCTCGAACACGGCGCTGGAACACATATCTACCGGGACGATATTAGCCATTGAAGCAATGGCGACGATCGATGAGCAGATAAAGGACATCGAGGATGAGCTGGAGAAGACCGCCTACAACAAGAACACCCAGCACCACATAGGCAAGCTGAAGGCCAAGCTCTCCCGGCTGAAAGACAACCTCGAGCTCAGGCGGTCGAAGGGCCCGAAAGGTCAGGGCTACTCCGTGAAGAAATCCGGACACGCGACCGTCGCTCTGGTCGGCTTCCCGAGCGTGGGCAAGTCGACCCTTCTCAACAAGATCACGAACGCCGACAGCGAGGTAGGCGCTTACAAGTTCACGACCCTTTCCGTCGTCCCCGGTGAGATGGAGTATCGGGGGGCGAAGATACAGGTGCTCGACCTCCCGGGGCTCATCAAAGACGCCTCGAAGGGGAAGGGTCGCGGGAGGGAGGTCCTGTCGGTCGTCCGCTCGGCAGACCTCATAATCCTCATGATCGATGTGTTCGAGACGAACATACAGGTGCTGGTCGACGAGCTGAGCACCGCCAACCTGAGGCTGAATCAGAAACCGCCTGACATCGTCGTGTCTCGGAAGAGCAGGGGGGGCGTCGGCGTCAACTTCACCACGGCGAAGCCGTCCCTAGACGAGGAGCTCGTCCGCGACATGATGAATGAGTACGGATTCATCAACGCGGATATCGTGATCCGCCAGAAGATCGACGAGGACCAGCTGATAGATCACATAGCGGGCAACCGCCTCTACATGCCCGCGATAGCCGTGGTGAACAAGATCGACCTCGTCAGCGACGAGTATCTCAGGCAACTGAAGAACAGGAAGCTCAAAGGTTGGAAGGTCGTCCCCGTATCCGCGGAGAATGGGCAAGGCCTCGCCGCACTCAAGGACGCGATATTCGACTCGCTCGACCTCATACGCATATATATGAAACCCCAGGGGAAGGAGGCCGACCTCGTCGAGCCGCTCGTGATACGCACGGGCTCGGACATAGGGGCCGTGTGCGCCTCCATCCACCGCGACTTCAGGAAGAACTTCAGGTACGCCCTCATCTGGGGGAAGAGCTCCAGATTCCCTGGCCAGATAGTGGGCCTCGACCACGTCGTGATGGACGAGGACATCGTCTCGATCATCATCAAGCGTTGAGACCTGCGGGCAGAAACAGAGCGATCCGATAATATTCGGATGAAGGGGTTTCGAGTGGCCGGTGACGGTTCTTGAGCTCACTCTTTCTTCTTCATGAGCTTCATGAAGCCGCCGCCCTCGTGGATCTCGAGGTTCTTGTGGTTGAGGATTGCCTCGAACTCGGGCCAGTCGATCACGTCGACGCGCGGGCTCGTTCCCCTTGTGAACTCAATCTCCGTCGTCCCTCTCACCTTTCCGGGCTTGAGGTTCTTCTCGGTGGCGATCTCCTTTGCTCTCTCCAATGCTATCGGACTCATCGGCACGTGCATCCCTCCTTGTGTCAGTCGAGGATTTCCCGACCGGAGTCTAATGCCCGTCCGACATATAAAGGCCTTTCGCTGGCCTATCGTCTCATTACGCACTGGCCCATTGTCCGACGAATGTCTTGCGCGTGTGCGCGATTCTTTGAGATGCACGCGGTATCGGCCATGACCGCGTTGCACGAGACAGAGACAGAGGCCGCGACCGAAGCCTGCTAATCACTTCCTGAACGCCGCTCCTCGCGCCTCGTCACCCCCAAAAGGATTAAGAAATCGTATTCGCTTATTGCGCCAGATGATTCAGCGCCCCAGGGGTACCAGGGACTTCGGCCCGGCCGAGATGTCCCGGCGGAGGAAGGTCGAAGAGGCCATGCGGGAGATCTGCCACAGGTTCGGCTTCGGCGAGGTCGTGACCCCGACGTTCGAGCAGTCCGAGCTGTTCACGCTGCGGTCGGGGCAGTCCATCATCGACGAGATGTATGTCTTCAAGGACAAGGGCGACCGGGAGATGGCTCTCAGACCGGAGATAACCGCCTCCGTGATACGGTTCTTCGTCAGCGAGATGTCCAACCAACCGAAGCCGCTGAAGCTGTACTATGTCGGCAACTGCTTCAGGTACGAGAACCCGCAGAGCGGCAGGTACCGGGAGTTCTTCCAGCTCGGTGCGGAGCTCATAGGGAGCGAGAACCCCGAGACGGACGCCGAGGTCATATCGCTCGCGGTCCACTGCATCAGAGCTTCTGGCCTGCAGGATTTCCACGTCCGCGTAGGACACATCGGCGTGATGAAGTCGCTCGTGCTGCGGGAGGTGCAGGACCCCGTTGTGGCGGGGAAAGTCCTCAGGATGGTGGACAAGGAGGACTTCGACGCCATGGGCGACATGTTCGACGCCAACTCACTCTCGCGCAACCTTTTCGATAGAATCACCACTCTCGCAGACACCCGAGGCGGGACCGAGATACTCGACAGCGTCGACGATGCGGAAGCGCAGCAGTATCTGAAGGAGCTGTTCGAGATACTCAAGCTGCAGGGCGTGGAGGATGTCGAGCTGGACCTGGGCATAGTCCGCGGTCTGGACTACTACACCGGCATGGTCTTCGAGATAGACGCCCCCAAGCTCGGAGCGGAAAAGCAGATACTCGGGGGCGGGTCGTACACCCTGTCCGAGCTGTTCGGGGGAGAGGCGGTCTTCAGCACGGGGTTCGCGATAGGCATCGACCGCGTGATGCTCGCGCTCGAGGCCGAACAGGAGCAGCCCGAGTACACGCCACTGGACGCGTATGTCGTCCCGACCGAGGACGCGATGAGGAAGTACGCCTTCGCCATTACATCCAAGATACGTTCCAAAGGCCTGCGAGCGGATGTCGACTTGATGCGCAGGAGCATGAGCAAGAACCTGAAGTACGCCGCCTCTGCAGGCGCGAGGTTCGCCGTCATCGTGGGCAAGGAGGAGATGGCCAAGCGGTCCGTCACGCTTAGGGACATGAAGAGCGGCGAGCAGACGCTGGTCCCAGCTGATTTTGTTGCCGACGAGCTGGAGAAACTACTGAGCAAAGGCTGACTCTGGCAGAAGAAAATTCGAGAAGAAGGGTTTGAAGAGGTCCGGCCGGAGCAGCGCCCCGGACGGATCCGTTGGTTTGTGGCTATCTACGGGAAGAATCCCCTGATCTGCGTGGCCTTTGCGACCTTGTCGACTGCGACGAAGTACGCGGCCTCTCGCATGTTGACCTTGTGCTTCTCGGCCGTGTCCCAGACCTCGTGGAACGCTTTGGTGATCTTCTGGTCGAGGCGCTCGTTGATCTCGTCCTCCGTCCAGGCGTAGTTGTAAAGGTTCTGGACCCACTCGAAGTAGCTCACGGTCACACCGCCCGCGTTGGCGAGGATGTCGGGCAGGATCAGCACGCCGTTCTTGTGCATTATCTCGTCTGCCTCGAGCGTGTTCGGACCGTTCGCTCCCTCTCCGGACATCTTCGCCTTCACCCTTCCGGCGTTCTCCTTCGTGAGCACGTTCTCGAGCGCACACGGCAGGAGCACATCGACCTTCAGCTCGAGGATCTCCTCGTTGGTGATGGGCTTCGTGCCAGGGAATCCGACGACGCTCTTCGTGTTCTTCTTGTGAGCACTAACCTCGTCGTACTTCAGGCCGTCCTCGTTGATGATGCCTCCCTTAGAGTCTGTGACGGCGATGACCTTGCACCCGAAGTCCCTCTCGATGAGCTTGTGGGCGAAGCCTCCGACATTGCCGTATCCCTGTATGGCAACGGTCGCGCCCTTGAGTTCGAGCCCGATCTTCTTCGCGGCCTCCCTCACTGTGAAGACCAGCCCTCTGGATGTCGCCTCGGGCCTGCCGAGGGAACCGCCGATCTCCGGTGGCTTGCCGGTGACGACTCCGGGTACGGCGAAGCCCTCCGCCATGCTGATCGTGTCCATGATCCAGGCCATCTCCCGTCCGCTCGTGTTGACATCGGGGGCGGGTATGTCCTTCTCGGGACCGATGATGATCGATATCTCCGAGGCATACCTCCTCGTCATCCTCTCGATCTCGCCGACGGACATCGTTTTCGGGTTGACGATTATGCCTCCCTTCGCGCCTCCGTACGGCACGTCCACGACCGCGGTCTTCCAGGTCATCCAGGCCGCGAGGGCCCGGACCTCGTCGATGTCCACCTGCTGGTGGTACCGTATACCGCCCTTGTATGGTCCGCGTGACTCGTTGTGCTGGATCCTGTATCCTGTGAATACCCTTATCGAACCGTCATCCATCCGCACTGGGAAGTTGACCGTGAGCTCCCTCTTCGGGCTCTTCAACACTTCGATTATCCCGGAATCAAGTCCCAGCTTCTTGCCGACAACGTCGACCTGTTTCTTCATGTTCTCAAACGGATTTGCCTTCTCACATGCCATCTTAACACCACTGGCCTCTCCCGTCTGCGGCCATCAACAACAGCCTTTCGACAGGAGCATGCGAGAGCATGTTGGCCATCGATTTAAAGCTTGCTCAATTACAATGCGGCCCTACCGGAAACGGTTGGACGGCCGGGGCGGTTTTTGGCAAGATATTCGAAAAGCCAGTGTTCGGAAGAGGTCCGTCCTTCGTGCGCTCTCGCAGGTTCTTCGAAAGAACTTCCGTTGACGCATGTTCATCGACAGGCTGCTCCGATAATCGCACAGCGCCGGTGGTCGTACCTAGGTGTCGAATCCTACCAGTATCGTCGCCAATTTGGGGTCGTCGGGCAGATCCGCCGCCTTCCTGACGAAGAAGTCGCCGTCCGTCGAGGGGCTGGACGAACAGACGTTGGTCGTCTCCTCGATCCGTTCGATCTCCTCGAACGCTATCGGAGGCAGTATGAACCTCGTCTTCGCGCTCTTGCCGCCGTCATAGAATATGACGAAGTCCTTGCCAAGGTACATCAGCTTCTGACCACGGGCCGCCTTCGGCTTCTCCCCGCCTATCAGCTCCCTCCCGATGACCTTCCCGTTCTCGTCGATGAGAACCACTGTCGGAGCGGGAGGGGGTCTGAACGTGGCATCCTTAACTATGCATGCCACGTGTTTCCTGCGGAGGCATTCCAGCGCTCCGTCGTTGTGGACCGTCAGCGGGCCGAGGGATGCGGACTTGTCCTTCTCTATCTTCTCCAGCTGTCGCCTCTGTAGCTCATCGAGATAGAACGCCTTCCGTACTCCCTTGAGGCTCGAGAGTACCTCGAGCACCTTGTTCAGAAGTTTGTCCTCATCGTCGCATCTCACCTTCGTCAAGAGCATCCCTCCGACTCATGCGGGCCCGGATATGTCTAGGTCGACATCGACCTTGATGCCCTGCCGTATGCTCGCCGTCACGATGCAGAAATCCTCGAAGAGCTCCCTGCAGCGTTCGAACTTTTTTTGGTTCTCATCGTCCATTTCTAGACTGATGTTTACCTTAATTCCTTCAATTCGCCATCTTCCACGTTCGTTCTTCGCAAGACTGGTCTCAACATCGGCCGACAGGTCTTCGGCCTCCCCTTTTGACTTGCCCACGCAGAATAGCAGGCTAGCACAAAGGCAATGTCCCACGGCGGACGACAGCATCATCGCGGCGTTGGGGGCGGTGCCTCCCCCGAGCGGCTCGGGCTCGTCCATCGAGATCTTCCCGTCCCACTCGCCGAAGTCTATCTCGAACTTGTACCCGTCGACTCTCTTGAGGCGTGTGTGGACCTTCTCGTGCAAGTCTACTCACTTCCGACCCGTGGTAAGCGTGCCCATGTCTATAATGTTTCGATGGCAGATGGCCAGCACCCCATCCGACAAGCTATAAATACGCTACCTCCTTTCTCAACATGCTGAACTGTCGAGATGCGACTGTCTCGGGGGTGTTGTGAAATGGATTGGGGTTTGAAGAACAGGATTTCCAAGATAATCAAGCCGGATACTAACCGCTCGGTCATGCTCGCCGTCGACCACGGCTACTTCCTGGGGCCGACATCCAGCCTCGAGGACCCGAAGAAGACCATCTCGCCTCTGGCGCCTTATGCGGATTCGATCATGCTCACCAGGGGCGTTCTGCGCACGTCTGTCGACCCGAGCCTGTTCAACTCGGTCGTCCTGAGGGTATCGGGCGGTACGAGCATCGTCGGAGAGGATCTGGCGAACGAGGGAATCATCACTTGCATAGAAGAGGCTCTGCGCCTGAACGCGTCCGGCATAGCGTTGTCGATCTTCGTGGGGAGCAAGTACGAGCGGCAGACACTGCTCAGCCTTGCAGAGTTGGTGGACAACGGCGAGAGACACGGCATGCCAGTACTCGCGGTCACGGCGGTCGGGAAGGAGCTGGGCAAGCGGGACGCCCGCTTCCTCGCGCTGAGCTGCAGGATAGCCGCGGAGCTCGGGGCGCACATCGTCAAGACATATTATTGCGACAACTTCGAGAAGGTCGTCGATGGCTGCCCAGCACCGATAGTGGTCGCGGGCGGGCCGAAGATGACGGAGAAGCAGGCGCTCCAGCTTACATACAACTCGATATCGAAAGGCGCCGTCGGCGTGGACATGGGCAGGAACATATGGCAGTCCGACCACCCGGTCCCGATGATCAAGGCTGTCAGGAAGATAGTGCACGAGGACGCCACCGTGAAGGAGGCGTACGACCTCTTCAAGAAGCTCGCGAAGAAGAAGTAAGGGACGCATCTGGAGCGCTCAACCCATGCGCGTGGCGATGTACTACAACAACCGCGATGTGCGGCTCGAGGAGCTGCCGAAGCCGGGGCCTGGCCCAGGAGAGATACTCGTCAGGGTCGTCGCGAGCGGCATATGCGGCAGCGATGTCATGGAGTGGTACAGGATCAAGCGGGCGCCGCTGGTGCTCGGCCACGAGATCGCTGGAGACATCGAAGCGGTCGGAGAGGGCGTCGAGGAGTACGAGGTCGGGGATCGTGTCTTCGTGTCCCATCACGTGCCGTGCATGGAGTGCAGGTACTGCATGAGCGGACATCATTCCACATGCGACACACTCCGGAGCACCAATTACTTTCCAGGCGGATTTGCGGAGCACATACGCGTCCCAGCGATCAATCTGAAGCATGGAGTGTTCATCCTTCCCGAGGAGCTCACGTACGACGACGGCGTATTCATCGAACCGCTGGCATGCGTCGTCCGTGGGTTCAAGCTGATGAGGTTCTCGCCCGGAAAGACCATCCTGGTTCTCGGAAGCGGGATCGCCGGCCTGATGAACATCAAGCTCGCGAAGGCGATGGGCGCCGGACGGGTCATCGCGACCGACGTGTCCCCGTACAGGCTTGATGCCGCGAAGCGGTTCGGAGCCGACGCCGTCATCGAAGCGTCCGAGGACGTCCCTGCACTCGTCGCCGAGGCGAACGAGGGCCGCAAGGCGGACTTTGTGATCGTCTCGACAGGAGCGGAGCAGGCGATGCTCCAGGCGTTCGATTGCGTCGACCGCGGAGGAACGATCTTGATGTTCGCCCCTCCCATGCCAGGAACTGAGGTCTGCATACCGATCGGAGACCTGTGGAAGGACGAGATCACGATCACAACGACCTACGCGGGAAGCCCCGAAGACATCTCCGAGACAATCGAGCTGCTGAGGTCGGGCAGGGTCAAGGTGTGCGACATGATAACCCACAGATTCGGCCTCGCGGACGCCGGAAAAGGGTTCGAGCTCGTCGCCAAGGCGCAGGACTCCATCAAAGTGGTAATCGAGCCGCAACGATGAGGCGGGTACATAACCCGTTCGACCAAGCTATTTCTACATTGGCGGCAATTACCCGCCAATCAGAGGACTGCCCGGAGCTATGGCATTGTCTGTGTGGGTCAATGCTTGTTGATTCTGCCATGTGGTGTTGGGCTTTCCAGCGTGGTCTCTCTGAGAGCTGAGAGGTAGTTGCGTCATGGCAGTGACGGCAAGTTGTGAGAAGGAGTATGTGTCCAGGACTAGGAGATCGAAAGCGCACTTCATGAAGGCGAAGAAGGTACTTCCTGCGGGCGTCGAGAGCAACGTGCGGTTCTTCGAGCCGTATCCGTTCGTCGCGAAGAGGGCGAAGGGCCCGTATATCTACGATCTCGACGGCAACAAGATCACCGATTTCGCGCTGGGCTACGGTCCCATGATACTCGGGCACAACCATCCGCGGGTAGTCAAAGCCGTACACGCGCAGGTCGACAAGGGGACTATGTACGGCGTCTCGCCGGACATCGCCTTGGAGTACATCGAGGTGCTGCAGAAAGCCATGCCATCGATGGAGATGGTGCGGTTCGCCAATTCTGGGACCGAGGCGACGATGCATCCGCTCCGGGTCGCGAGGTCGTACACCGGAAAGGACAAGATCGCCAAGGCGGAGGGGTCCTACCACGGAGGGCACGACTACGCCCTTCAGGGCGTGGACATACCGGAGGACATGCTGAAGGACAAGGCGAATCAGCCATCGGTGCCCTTCGGCAAGGGCATACCGAAGGCCGTCTCAGACCTGGTCGTGATGTATCCGTTCAACGACTGGGGCGTCACTGAGGAGGTCATCACGAGGAACGCGGACGATCTCGCGGCGCTCATAATCGAGCCAGTCCAGGCCGGAGGCGGATGCTTCATTCCGAGGGACAACTACCTGAAGAAGCTGAGGAAGCTCACCAAGGAGCTGGGTATAGTGCTCATCTTCGACGAGGTGCTCACGGGTTTCAGGGTGGCGCTCGGTGGGGCGCAGGAGAAGTTCGGCGTCAAACCGGACCTCACATCGATCGCCAAGATCGCCGGCGGGGGATACCAGCTCGCGGCGTTCGGCGGCAAGAAGAGCATCATGAGCGAGATCATCCCGGACGACGAAGGGAACGTCTACCACGGCGGCACATACAACGGCCATCCCGTATCCGTCGCTGCAGGGCTCGAGACGCTGAAGATACTCTCCCGTCCGGGGACGTATGCGAAGATCGACAAGATTGGCGACTCGTTGTTCGACGGCTTGAGGGACATATCGGAGGACCGCGGGGTGGACACATGGATAGAGTCAATCGGCTCGATGGGACAGATGTACTTCACCGATAAGGAGGTCGTCATGTGGCGCGATGCGTTCGACGTCGACAGAGATGCCTGGCATGAGTGGTTCATGTACTCGCTCGGCAAGGGCGTGCTGTTCGGCGTGCCGCATGCGGATGAGCACTTCTTCACATCGCTTGTGCACTCGAAGGACGATATTCGAAAATCGCTGGAGATATCGGACGCAGCATTCAGGAAAATCGCAAGCCAGCGTGCGTGATAGTCTTCCGTGCTACCGTCCGTATTCGGCCATGATCGCGTCTATCGCCTTCTCGACGTCCCCGTCCAGGGGCTCGGGTTTGTGCTCTGCGAGGATGCGCTTCACCCTCTGCCTCGCCTGCTCCACGACAGCCTTCTGGTCGGAGATGGCTCGATAGAGGTCGTACAACTCGGACTTCTCCTGCGACGGGACGAACAGTTCCTTGCGCATGTTCCTCAAAGTGTGCGGCGACTTGAGGAAGCTGCCACCAGGGCCGATCTCCTCTACGAGGTCCACGGCGAAGTGGTCGTCGTCGAAGGTGAAGTCCTTCCTGATCTCGCGTATCGACTCCCATATGTCCGCGTCGATGACCACCTGTTCGAGCGACGCGCCCTTCGCCTGGTCGAGCCCTCCTATGCCAGAGCCGAAATCCGTCAAAGTGAGACTGGTCATAGCCCCGAGGGCGATCTCCGACGCGCTCGAGGATACCCCGGGCTCCGTGCCGTACAGGCCTACCCCGAAGCCGCCTACCATTGATGGCGCGCCGTAATGCTTTGCCATCTGTCCTGCCGCAGCGGCCAGGACCACCTCCTCGATCGCGCCGTACTTGATCTCACCCGTCTTCATGTTCATGATGGTGGATTCCGAGCTGTACACAACGGGCGCCCCCAGCTTGGCAAGCTGGGATATGACAAAACTCGCGATGTTCTCGGCGTTGACTATCGCGATGGTGGATGCGATCGTGACGGGTGATGTGAGCCCACAGAGTGCCATGGACATCGAGACGACGGGTATCCCCGCCCTCGCGAACTCCATCGTGGCCTCCACGGAGCCGCGCTCGAACTCGAGCGGGCAGATGGGGCATTGGATGACGGAGAAGATGGGCCTCTTCGCCAGCTCGTCCTCTCCTCCGACGACGGCAGACGCGACGCGGACCATGTCCCTCGCCTCCTTCTCCGACATGGCCTCCCCTTGGAAGTGCTTGGTCGTGCCCTTCAGCGAGACCACGAAGTCATTGAGCGCATGGCCCCCCTCCGGCCCATCATGGGCCGTGACGATGGGCCAAACGTAGTCTATCGAGTCTATCGCGTCGCTGAGGACCGTGAAGTCCAGGAGGTCCTTCCCCATGGTCATCCGCTTCTCGCCCGTGTCGAGGTCCCTGGTGTACACCGCGGTGCCGTTCGTAGCCATGTACGGGTACCCCTTCTTGGGAGCCTGCATGTCCTGTGCCGGATTTCGTGCGCAGAGCCTGATCTCTTTTGGCACCGATTTGACGGCGTCGTTCACCATGTGCTCGTCAATATACGCCGTCATGATGTCGCGGTCGACGGACGCACCTCCATGCTCCAACATGTCCAGCGCTTTCGCGCTCCCGACCTTCACTCCCGTTTCCTCGAGGATGAGCAGGGTGTTATCGTGTACAAGCTCGATATCGTCTTCAGACAGAATGCTTATCTGGCAAACCGACATACTTCCGTTCCGAGTCCTGGAATGTCGTGAGGGTGATATTAACCTTGTTCAGACAATCCAGCAGGGCTAGGACGGATAGGGGAAGAGGACATCCCAGCCGTTCAGGTGAGGGCGAGGCAAGTAGATGGTACTCGACGATTTGAAACGGTTCCCGCGGGTTTTCAAAGTACTCTTAGTGAGCGCGCTGATAGAGAACATGGCCTTCGGGCTGATCATCCCATTCCTGGCCATCTACATCACAGCCGACATGGGGCTGGAAAACTGGGCGGCGGGAGTGGTTCTCGCGGGCTATATGGTCGCCGGCGTGCCGTCCATGATATTCGGGGGGATGCTAGCGGACAAGATCGGCAGGAGACCCGTTCTTCTGGCGAGCCTTGGTTTGATGTCCCTCACCATGATGATGTATTTCTTCGCCTACGATTTCGTGACGTTGCTCATACTCGTGCTGGCAGATTCGTTCGTGGGATCGATGTACATGCCCGCTGCCAATGCGATGATCGCCGATGTGATAAAGCCCGTGGACAGGCCGAGAGCCTACAGCGCGTTGAGGGTTTCATGGAATGTCGGCATCATCTTCGGCCCTGTCATGGGTGCGGTAGTACTCGTGGTCTACCCCATCAAGGTGCTGTTCGTGTTCGGTGCTCTCATATTAGCCGTAGCGTTCTTCCTGAATCTGGTATACATCAGGGAGACGAGGCCGGAGAAGCTGGAATCCATGAGGGTCACCTTCAGATCGGTCGCGTCGGTAGCTCGCGACAGACCGTTCCTGATCCTCTGTTCCCTGAGTGCCGTATTCTGGTTCTTCTTCGCGCAGTGGATGTCCGTGCTTCCGGTCTATGCGTATGCATCACTCGGCGTAAGCCCATTCGAGTGGGCGCTTTCATTCACTCTCAGCGCGGTCATGATCGTCTCCCTGCAGCTCTGGGTGACTTCGCAGGTGGTCAGGTTCCGTCGTTCGCTGGTGCTAGCCGCGGGGCAGCTCGTTGCGGCGCTCGGTTTCGGGCTCATATTCCTAGCCACGGACATCTACACGTTGGTCGGATGTATCGCAGTCATCACTATCGGCGAGATTCTGTACATGTCGATACTCTCCGCTGTAATAGCCGACATGGCCCCCGAGGTGAAGAGAGGCATGTACATGGGCTTCTCCGGGCTCGTCCAGCAACTCGGCGTTGGCTTTGGCTTCCTGTTCGGGATGACTCTTTATGGCATGCTCACGGACACGACGGTGATATGGCTGATTATCAGCACGATCGGTGCCGTCCCAGTCGTGGGCTACTACTTCTTCGCGAAGATGGCCGGCCCTTCTATCGACAATCCGACCCCATCGTCGAAGGGCTCAACTGAGAGCATACACTGATTCAAGAAATATGAAAACGAGAGAATGGGTTTGGCGCAATCCGAACGAATTGTCGTCGAACTGCGGGCTATTGGATTATCGCATGATGCGCTTCAGAAGCGCTTCCTGCCGCCGTCGTATCCGCCGCCGCCCGAGTCGCGGTCCCTGGACCATCCGCCGCCACCGCCGCCGCCGTCGCGGCTCTGTCTCCTCGGGGGCTGCTCGTACTCCTTGTCGCTCACGTTGAGCTCGGTCGAGACGGTTTCGACGCCATCGCCCTTGTCGAGCGTGCCGTACTTGCCGACGTTCAGGCGCATGTGCCCCCTTACCAGGGAGACATAGCCGTTCTTGATCTGAAGAACGTCCTCCTTGCTCACGGAGCCGATCTGGTCGTCCCAGAGGGACAGAACGATCGCTCCGGTCTCATCGGCTATTGTGGCCTCCGCCACCTTTCTCGAACCCCCGAACCTGCCGGGGATCTCCTTCGGGTCGCTTAACTCGAGGCACTTGGCCAAAACGTCCACCCTCTTAGAACTCGGGGTGAGATCCTTGATCTTTGCCTCTACGCTTTGCTCTTCTGTGTCGCTCGCTGCTTTGTTGTCTTCCATGCTAACTCTTCCTTTGCTTTGGGACACCGTCGAAGCCGTGCTTTACGCGAAAAATCAAACTGTCGCTAAGAGAATCAACATCCGCTTGGTCGAAGTTCGGCTTTTTCTCGCTTGGCTAGGCACACAACGCGTGTCTAGGTCTGAGTTGGCGGAGGTCGTATATATAATGTCGCTCGAATTGCACCTTGCACGAGCGAACGGTCGGACCGTTTGAATGTCGACATCCGACCACCCGACAGGGGCCAATTCGGACAATTGGCGGGTTGCCGTCAGAAAGGGATAAATACGGTCCATGCGTACGGCGTTTTTGTCCTTGGGAGCAAGACACTAGTGAGCAACGACACAGGCGTTTGTTTCGGCTGCTGCTCATCGGCGGAGCGACTTTCTCATGATGCTTGCTCTCGACTCTGGGAAGGGAGCTCAGGCAGACGTCCGTCCTGAGGTGGAGGCATATGACATCATCAGATGTAGGCCGGCCTATTCATGGCAAGGGCCTCCCCTCCACTCGGGAATTGTTCGGTGCCAAGGACGAGAGCATCCGGGACCGAGTGTCCCAACGCATCGTCGAGCTGGGTATCCCCAACCTTCGCGTGGTCGCCGCTTCCGGGGAGCGGATGTTGTATTCCAGGGACCAGTCCGAGATTCCCAGGATTCTCAAGACGTTCGCTTTCCGGACACATCCGGACGCGGTCGTACAGCCGCTGTCGGTCGAAGCGCTGTCCGCGGTCCTCAGACACGCCTTGTCGGAGGGTACGACTGTCGTTCCGAGGGGGGCGGGGTCGTCGCCGTTCGGCGGGTCGGTGCCCGTCATGGGTGGCATCGTCGTCGACATGTCCAGGATGGACGCCATCCTCGAGGTGGACGAGGATGATAAGACTCTCACAGTTCAGGCAGGGGCCCGTTGGGCCGATATCGACCATGAGCTCTCCAAGTCCGGGCTGCGCGTGCCGACATGCCCGTCCAGCAAGTTCTCCACGGTGGGCGGATGGATCGCTACGGGCGGCCTCGGCATCAACAGCTACTCGAAAGGCCACCTGAGCGCGAACGTGTTGGCGCTCGAGCTGGTCTCCCCGGACGGAGTGGTCCGACGCCTCTCGCAGGCGGACCCCGAGTTCGCGCAGGTCTTCGGGAGCGAGGGGCAGCTGGGCGTGGTCGCCACCGCCACCATCGCCGTGGCGGAGATACCAAAGGTCGGCGGGCCGCACCTGCTGTTGTTCGATTCGTCGAAGGAGGCGCTCGAGTTCGCAGGCAAGGTCCTGGCGAGCGATGTCGAACCTGGCCATGTGATCTACGAGAGCGAGTCCAAGATCAGGCTCGTCTCGGGCGCGCTCGGTGGAGAGCATCTGAGGATGCTCGACGCGGTCGTCGTGAGCCTCGAGTGTCAGGAGTCGGAGGAGCGGTTCGCGAAGCTGCTGAAGAAGCTCGGAGCATCCGAGCAGAAGGAGTACGTCGCCAGATATCTCTGGAACGAGCGGTTCTTCCCGATGAAGGTGAGAACAGAAGGCCCGGGTATGCTCGGGGCGGAAGTCCTGATACCCACGAAGAAGCTGGGTGGCGCGATGGACGGTGCGACTGCTGCGTGCAAGGCGATGGGTCTCGACCCCATGTTCGAGGTACACTACCTCCCGGACGGGGAGGCGCTGATGCTCTGCTTCTTCCTCGCCGACCAGGGGAACACGTTCGCCTATACCGTCGACGCGTTCAAGTCGCTCGTCCTCACACGTCTGCTCATAGACGCAGGTGCTCGCCCTTACTCCATCGGCATATGGAATCATGCGTTCTCCGATCACTTAGATCGGTCCGAGCGCGAGGCGCTCGAACGTCTGAAGGCCAAGCTGGACCCGTTGGAGATCATGAACACGGGCAAGTACTTCGCCCTCTCAGGACGCTGGGCAGGGCTAGGAGGCAAGATATTCGACCCTCGCATCATGAAGCCGGTGCTGGAGGTCATCGTCAAACTGCCCCCGCTGTCCTTCTCGTTGCTGGGTAAGCTCTCAGGTTTGCTCAGGGAGCGGTTCGAGCCTAGGAGGCGCGACCGCATCGTCGCGATTGCCGACGAGTGCGCAATGTGCGGTTCATGCGTGAGCGTCTGCCCCGCCTACCAGCTTACCGGGGACGAGCGGGTCACCGCGAGGGGCAAGCTCATCACGGCGAAGGCGATGGCCGGTGGCTTCCCGATCTCCAGGGAGCACGCCCACAGGATATTCCTCTGCATGAGGTGCAAGGCGTGCGAACAGGTTTGTCAGTCCAAGCTGGCGCTCATCCCGGCGTTCGAGGAGTTCGAGGGGGTTCTTGAGAAGTCCTTCGGAAAGGACGCGAAGGAGATCGAGCGATTCCTGCGGTTCGCCGAGAGGTCTCCGGTGTACGACGCTCTGATCGCGGACGGGCTCGTCGTGGGCGCCCCGAGGCACGAGCAGGGAGGTGAGCTCCGAGATGTATGAGCGCTACCACATCCCGATGAAGATTGTCGAGCCTCGCGCGCCCAGGATACCTGAGTTCACGATATCACGCGCGGACAACTGTATCAACTGTGGCAGGTGCGAGCAGGCGTGCATATACGGCGTGCACAAGCGCTCCGAGTCCGACCCGCGCGAGATGGCCGACCCCGTGAACCACCTGTGCAAGAACTGCTTCAGGTGCGTTGCCGAGTGCCCTCAGCGTGCGCTCACGATGTCCAATGGGGCGGAGTACTGCTCTCTCGGAAGAGGCGTCTGGACACCTCTCAGGATATCGACCATCTGGGGGGAGGCCGAGACGGGCAAGATACCCGTCTTCGGTGCGGGGTACAGTGGCATGTTCTCTGGGCCCCACTTCGACGGCATGTGGACGGACATGTCCGAGATCGTGAGGCCCACGAGGGACGGCATCCACGGCCGCGAGTTCATATCGACGAGCGTTGACATCGGAAGGCTCCCGCTCTCGTTACAGTTCACGCCTTCAGGAGCGCTCAGGACGGAACTACCGCCGCTCCTCGAGATTCCCATCCCGATGGTCCTGGATCTCACGAGGCTCAGGATCAAGTCCGAGTGGATGATAAGGGGCATCGCCTCCGCGGCGAAGCACATGAAGACCTATGTGTTCGCTGACATCGACTCGCTCACCCAGGACATGTTGAGCGATTACGGCGATTGCATCGTCCCCGTCATTCCACCTGGAAAGGACGTATCGACCATCGAGTTGCCCAACGGGACGGGGATGGTCGAGCTCACGGTCGAGACCTCGTGGAAGAACGATTCCAAGACGCTCCTCAGCAGGTTCCCTGAGATGGTCGTTTCTTTCAGGGTCAAGGCGCGCAAGGGCATCGAGGACACGGTTCTCGAGATGCTGGACCGTGATATCGCGGTCGCGCACATCGACTACGATGACGACGGCGAGGAGCATGGGGCCTCTAAGAGACATGCGAGCGAATCGCTCCTCGCGATACACTCGAAGCTGGTATCCGTCGGCAGGAGGGACGCGATAACGGTGATGGCCGGAGGTGGCCTGGCCGCGGCCGAGCACGTTCCGAAGAGCATCTTGTGCGGCGCGGACATCGTGTCGCTGGACAAGGCCTTGCTGATGGCTCTCGAGTGCAGGGACTGCGTCGAGTGCGCCGCGTCGTCCTGTCCGGTAGACATCGCAGCCGCATCCTCGGAGTGGGTCGAGGGACGCGTGATGAACATGGTCGGCGCGTGGAGGGACCAGCTGCTGGAGGTCCTGGGGGCCATGGGCATACGAGAGGTCCGGAGGCTGCGCGGGGAGGTCGGAAGGGCTTTGTTCTTTGACAAACTCGAGGAGGAGTTCAAGGCCGCCCTGGTCGGAGGTGGGAGACGATGACGTCGTCGAAGGACATACATGCAGCCGCCTACCCCGCGATCGCCCTTGACCCGTCCGAGCGCCTGAGGTTCATGAACTGTCACTCCGTGACGCGGGCGGATACGTGCATCTCGTGCGGCATGTGCGAGAGCCTCTGCCCGTACGGCGTCCACAGGCGGGTGGAAGGGCATGCGAAGATTCTCCCGCCCGACGATAGGAAGTGCATAGGCCCCTCCTGCTCGGTCAACTACTTCTTCTGCGTGGCCAACTGCCCGACCAAGTCGCTCTCCGTCGGGCCTAGCGACAACTCCCGTAGTCTGGGCGATCCGCGCTGGCCCGCCGATGTGGTGCTCGCCACCTGGAGGATGGCGGAGACCGGGAAGCCCATGTCGTTGGACGACCCGGCCAACTGCGGTCTGTCGGGCGGAGGGTTCGACGAGCTGAGGTTCGTGCTCCCCTCGAAGAAGACCAGGTACGATCCGGAGGACATCTCCGTCTCCGTCGACCTCAACAGGCGCGGGACAGGCGAGAAGATCACCCTTCCCGTGCCGTTCTACGGCGGTGGCATGTCGTTCGGGTCAATCAGCGTGCATACGATGCTTGCTAGGTTGAAGGCGGCGAAGACGTGGGGCACGTTCATATGCACCGGAGAGGGCGGTTACCCGGCGCTACTAGTGCCGTTCAAGGACAACATAGTCTTACAGATCGCAACGGGTCTCTTCGGTGTGCGCGAGGAGACGATCCAGCGCTCCCGCATCATCGAGTTCAAGTACGCCCAGGGGGCGAAGCCCGGCCTTGGAGGACACCTGCTGGGCGACAAGAACACGCCCGACGTCGCGAGGATGAGGGAGGCGGTGCCGTACACCAGCCTTTTCTCGCCGTTCCCGTTCCACAGCGTGTACTCCGTCGAGGATCACAAGAAGCATCTCGACTGGATCGAGTCGGTCAACCCGAAAGCGATCCTCTCGGCGAAGGTCTCAACGCCGACGGACGAGGACATGGTCGCGGTGGGCAGCTACTACGCCGGCGCACACATAGTGCATCTCGACGGCGGGTACGGCGGGACAGGGGCCGCCCCGGAGATCGCGAAGAAGAACATAGCGATGCCCATCGAGTACGCGATACCAAAGGTACACAGGTTCCTCGAAGTGGAGGGTATCAGAGACGAGATCACGCTCATCGCTAGCGGCGGCATAAGGACCGCTATGGACGTCGCCAAAGCCATCGCCCTCGGAGCGGACGGAGTCGTCATCGGTACTTCGGAGCTCGTCGCCCTCGGATGCGTGAGATGCGGCAACTGCGAGAGTGGGAGAGGCTGCCCGAGAGGCATCGCGACGACCGACCCGGAACTCGAACGCCTCAACCCGCCCGACTGGGGCGCGGAGAGGTTGGACAACCTGTACACTGCTTGGAGGCTCCAGTGGTGCGAGCTGCTCGCTCGTCTCGGGATGGAGGATATATCAGAGTTGAGCGGGAGGACCGACCTCCTGAGGTACCGGGACAGACCGGCCAAGGAGGTGGGCAGGTGAGCCCCGAGCAGCATCCGCTGATCCGATCGAGGTCATGGATCCCCGAGACACGCCTGCCGGAACGCCCGCGCTGGGTGGAGGCCGAGGGTGGCTGCGGGGTCGTGGGTCTCGCCTCCTCCGTACCGATAGCAGGGCGCCATATACACGGTCCGCTCGTGCAGATGCACAACAGGGGGAACGGAAAGGGCGGCGGGATCGCCGCTGTCGGCCTATCACCCGAACAGATGAAAGTGACACGCAAGACGCTGGACGAGGACTATCTCATACAGGTCGCCTACCTTGAGCCCAAGGTGAGGTCCTCCCTCGAGGACGAGTGCATCAAACCGTTCTTCAAGGTCGAGCGCAAGTACAAGGTCGAGACCAGCACGGACGACGCCCTGCTCGGTAGGTTCGATGTCAGACCGCCGGATGTGTGGCGGTACTTCTGCAGGGTGAAGGACGAAGTCCTGGACAGGTTCATCGGACGCGCCGGCCTGGAGGGCATACCACGGGCCAAGGCCGAGGACGAGTTCGTCTATCAGAACAGCTTCAAGGTCAACCACAAGTACTACGCGGGCAAGGAGATGCAGGCGTTCGTCATGTCCCACGGGAGGAATATGATGGTGCTGAAGATCGTCGGCTACGCGGAGGACGTCATCAGCTACTACAAGCTAGACGATGTGAAGGCCCATGTGTGGATCGGCCACCAGAGGTACCCGACCAAGGGCAAGGTCTGGCATCCAGGGGGGGCCCACCCGTTTGTCGGGCTAGACGAGGCGCTCGTGCACAACGGCGATTTCGCGAACTATCATTCGGTGACGGAGTACCTCGCACAGAGGAACATCGCCCCGCTCTTCCTGACGGATACGGAGGTGGCTGTGCTGCTGTTCGACCTGCTCAGCAGGACATACGAGTACCCGCTGGAGTACATCATCGAGGCGCTCGCCCCGACGACCGAGCGCGACTTCGAGCTGCTACCGGAGCGGAAGAAGAAGGTGTACCGTGCGATTCAGGCGACGCACATGCACGGTTCTCCCGACGGTCCGTGGTTCTTCATCATCGGGAGGAACAGTTACTACGAGCGTCGGTTCCAACTGATGGGCATAACCGACACGTCTATGCTCCGGCCGCAGGTCTTCGCGCTGGTAGACGGGGACGTGCAGATCGGCCTCATCGCGTCGGAGAAGCAGGCGATAGATTCGGCGCTCGACAGCATATCGGAGGAGTTCCCGGCGGTGCCGAAGTACGCGGATAAGTATTGGAACGCCAGAGGAGGGAGCCACAACTACGGGGGGGCGTTCATATTCAGCCTCCACGCCGAGGAGGGTTCCGGAGACATGAGGCTGATATCGACCAACAAGTTCGGCACCTCCGTCGCGGCGCCGTACAGTGGATGGGACCACGCGGACGACCTCGCCTTGGCCAAACCTATCAGGAAGGCTTCGGGCAAGGGCTCCTACGCGGCGGACATAATCGAGAGGAAGGGTGCGGCGCCGTCGTTCAAGGCCTTCGTAAGCTCCCTGAAGAGCGCATCCGGGGACGAGGTCAACAGCCTGTTCGCCGGTATGGTCTCCTACGCGCAGAAGGGCGACTCCCAGAGGGAGGAGATGCTACGGCTGCTCACGCTCGTGCTCGATAGGAGGTATGACACCGGTCGGATCAGACGGAGCAGGCTCGTGCAGAAGGCCACCGAGGCGCTGGACGCAACGCTCAGGACGGCTTTCAGGATCGAGAAGAACGAGCGCTCCGTGTTCCAACTCATAGACATCAAGAGCAGGCGCAAGCTCAGGCCGCCGGAGTCGCCGTACGACAAGCTCGTGGTCGATTGCAGGGGCTTCCCCATGGAGGGCGAGGATGGCGTGTCCTTCATCATCGTCAAGGCGAGGGAGCTCGGCTGGAACCTGGCGATCGTCTTCGGCGCGCACGGCCAGAGGTTCATCGGGTGCGGGATGGGCCCGCGCTCCAAAGGTTTCAGGATGGACATCTACGGCAGCCCGGGAGACTACCTCGCCTCCGGCCTGGACGGGGCGGAGATGCGGGTGCACACCAATGGACAGGACCAGCTCGGACAGATACTCGCGGACGGCAAGCTCGTGGTCTACGGCGATGTGGGCCAGACGTTCCTGTACGGCGGCAAGGGCGGGGAGGCGTACATCATGGGCAGCGCGGCGGGACGGCCGCTGATAAACGCGGTCGGCAGGCCGAAGGTGGTCATCAACGGCACGTGCCTGGACTACCTCGCCGAGTCGTTCATGGCGGGCAACCCGCTCTACGGAGGCGGTTTCGCGGTCGTCAACGGTGTGGCGTTCGACGGCAAGGGCGACCTCGAGGAGCTGCCAGAACCCTATCCGGGCGGCAACCTGTTCTCGCTCGCCTCCGGAGGCGCGATATACATCCGCGACCCGAGGAAGCTCGTCGGGGAGGACCAGCTCAACGGCGGCAGGATATCGAGGCTCACGGAGGCCGACTGGAACCTCATACTCCCGTACCTGAAGGAGAACGAGAAGCTGTTCGGGATATCGGTGGACAAGTTCCTCCTGAAGGTCGACGGCGTTAAGAAGCATCCGGAGAACGTCTACAGGAAGATCGAGGCGGTGCCGATGATAACCCTGTCCGGGAAGACGCAGATGCAGGACATCGGCGAATGAAGTTCGAGAACGGCCGTACGACGTCGATGCCTTCCTGACGATTCTTCAACGGTGGTCCAGGGTTTTGGGACGAGCTTCGCGGAAAGGGTCTCTCGTACCCTGACTGTCGGAAATTGCACCCCGACAATCGTACAGTGAGCAACCTTAAATATGGTCGTAAAGATGCAGCGCCCAGAGCTACAGACAACACCCTTTGGATGCCCCGGACCAGACTGTTTCCAGGGACGGGGTGGGATGTGTGTGAAAATGTACGAGATAGTCAAAGCGGAGAAGCTCACACCCGATGTGACGCGGCTGGAGATCGCCGCGCCCCACATAGCGAGGAAGGCGAAGGCGGGACAGTTCGTCATGTTGACGGTGGACGAGCAAGGCGAGAGGATCCCGCTCACGATGGCGGACTTCTCTGCCGAGAAGGGAACGGTCACGATCGCTGCGCTGGAGATCGGGAAGACCACCAGAAAACTAGGGACGCTCAAAGCGGGCGACAAGCTGTTCAGCCTCGTGGGGCCGCTCGGTCTGTCGACGCACCTCGAGGAGTTCGGGACCGTCGTCTGCGTCGGCGGCGGCATAGGGCTCGCGCTCATGTACCCTGTCGTTCGGGCGCTCAAGCAGGCAGGGAACAGGATCGTATCCATCGTAGGCGCGAAGAACAAGGACCTGCTCATGTACGAGGACGAGATCGCAGCGGTCAGTGACGAGATTTTCGTCTGCACGGACGACGGCTCGAAGGGACACCACGGCTTCGTGAGCGATGTGCTCCAGAAGCTCATAGACGATAAGCAGAAGATCGATCTCGTGTACGCGGTGGGCCCGATCATCATGATGAAGGTCATGGCGAACCTGACCAGGCCGTACAACATACACACGGTCGTCAGCCTCAACCCTATCATGGTAGACGGCACCGGCATGTGCGGCTCCTGCAGGGTCATAATCGACGGCGAGACCAAGTTCGGCTGCGTGGACGGCCCTGAGTTCGACGGGCACAAGGTGGACTTCGAGAACCTCACCGCGAGGAACAAGAGATACCTCGCGGAAGAGGAGACGTCCCTCAGGGTATTCCAGGGGGCTAAGTAGATGGCCGAGGAGAAGAAGAAGTCGAGGATCGTCCCGAAGAAGTACCCTATGCCGGAGCAGGATCCCAAGGAGAGGGTCAGGAACTTCAACGAAGTCCCTATCGGTCAGGACAAGGAGACCGCCATACTCGAGGCGAAGCGGTGTCTGCAGTGCAAGCCCAGCCCGAACCGCAAGATATGCAAGGACGGGTGCCCGGTGGAGATCGACATACCCGCGTTCATCAAGCAGCTCCAGGAGGGCGACCTCGAGGGGGCCATGAGTATCATACGAGAGAAGCAGAACCTGCCAGCCGTATGCGGCAGGGTCTGCCCGTACGAGAACCAGTGCGAGGGCTTGTGCATCATCGGCAAGAAGAACGAGCCCGTCGGCATCGGAAGGCTCGAGCGGTTCCTCGCGGACTGGGAGAGGAACGAGCAGAAGCACGGCAGGGTCGAGACGCACCCCTCGACCGGCAGGAAGGTCGCAGTGGTAGGCGGAGGACCGGCTGGGCTCACGGTCGCAGGAGACCTCGCGAAGCTGGGCCACAAGGTCACCGTGTTCGAGGCACTCCAGTACTCCGGTGGCGTGCTGGTGTACGGCATCCCAGAGTTCAGACTGCCGAAGGATATCGTGAAGGCAGAGGTCGACTTCATCAAGAGGTCGGGCGTCGAGATCAAGAACGACTTCGTCGTGGGAAAGCTCGACACGGTCGACGACCTGCTGAAGGAGTACGACGTGGTGTTCGTCGGGACCGGGGCAGGGCTGCCCAAGTGGACCAACCTGGAAGGCGAGAACCTGAACGGCATAATGTCCGCCAACGAGTTCCTCACAAGGGTTAACCTGATGAAGGCGTTCAGATTCCCCGACTACGACACGCCCATACGCGTGGGCAAGACGGTCGTCACCCTGGGCGGAGGCAATGTGGCCATGGACTGCGCGAGGACGGCCCTCAGACTCGGCGCCGAGGAGTCGGTCATCCTGTACAGACGGTCCGATGCCGAGCTGCCTGCGAGGCGCGAGGAAGTCCACCACGCGCACGAGGAGGGTGTCAAGTTCGAGCTGCTCGCAGCACCTCTGAAGTACATCGGGGACGACTGCGGGAACGTCAAGCAGATCGAGGCGATCAGGATGAAGCTCGGAGAGCCCGACGATTCCGGACGGCGAAGACCCATAAAGATCGAGGGGTCGAACTTCATAGTCGATTGCCAGACGGTACTCGTCGCCATCGGCCAGAGTCCGAACCCGCTCGTGCCGATGACCACCCCGGACCTCAAGACCACCAAGTGGGGCACCATAGTTGTCGACGCCGAGGGCAGGACCTCCAAGAAGGGCGTGTTCGCCGGAGGCGACATATCGACGGGCGCAGCGACCGTCATCCTCGCGATGGGCGACGGCAAGTGCGCGGCGAAGACCATGCACAAGTACCTCATGGACGACCCGTCATGGCCAGCGCCCGAGGCCTTCGAGAAGGGCGCGTGCTAGTCGTCGGGACGTTCGGAAACCCCTTCCCGCCAAACCATTTCACGCTTGTATCGATATATGTTCTAGAAATGTGCGTTTGTTCAGCAGACGGTCACATGGATTGAATCGATTACGGCATGTCTCAAAGCCGCTTGGTCTTGCCTATGGGGACAGTGAAATGGAACGTGGACCCCACGCCCTTCTTCGTCTCCAACCACATCTCCCCTTCGTGCTTCCTGACGATCTCCCTGCTGACGAACAGGCCGATGCCGACGCGTCCGTCCTCCCTTGTGAGGCCTGCGTCGGCAAGGAAGAACTTGTCGAATATCTTTCCCTTCTCCTCGTCGGAGATTCCGATGCCCGTGTCGCGGACCCATATATGCACCTTGCCGGCGAGTATGTCCGCGCCGACGGTGATGCTCCCACCCTCGCGCGTGTACCTGATGGCGTTGTCAATGAGCGTCTCGAGCACGTCGTGCATCCTCAACCGGTCGGCCATCACCATGGGCAGCTCGTTCCCGAAGAGCACCTGCACACGGTGTTTCCTGGCGTGTATCTCGCCCTTGAGTCCGTCGAGCACCTCCCTCGTGACCATCGCCAGGTTCACCTGCGCCATGTCCAGGTCGACGGCCTTATTTTGCAGCCGCGACATCTCGAGCATCTTGCTGACCAACGTGTTTATCCTGTTTATCGAGCTCAGCATGGCGGAGAACTTCTCCCTCAACTTGGGCGTGATCTCGCCGTACAACCCCTCCGAGGCCATCTCGAGATATCCGAGGATGGTTGTGAGCGGCGTTCGTAGCTCGTGTGATATGGTGTTCACGAGGTTGTCCTTCGCCTTATCGAGGGCCATCATCTCCTCGTAGGCCTTTCTGACAGATTCGAAGTTGTCCCTGAGCTCGTCTCTCAGCTTGAAGTTCTCCATCGCGACTGCCGTGTGCGTGGCAAAGGGTTCGGCGATATCGTACTCCTGCTGGGTGAACTGCCGTGCCTTCTCCCTGTAAACGTTGATCACTCCCGCGACCTCCCCATCCTTGCTCATCAGGGGGATGCACATCATGGTCTGCCCTGTCTCGTTCGTGTCTATTCCGATACCTGGGATGGTTTCCACCCTCTGATTCTCCCAGGAGTCCTCGATGATCTCTCCCTTTCCAGTCCTGGCCACATCGCCTGCCATGCCGGAGATGGGGCCAATGTCCGACATGATCTCCTCACGGTAGGGGCCAGTGGCGAAGGCCGGTATCATGAGGCTTCGCTCCCAGTCCACTAGGTATGCTGTGATCTCGTCGTACGGGACAATCTCGTTCAGGCTTTTCGTGAGCATCAGCAGGGTCTCATTGAGGTCCACGGGCTGCTGTAGCGCGGCCGTGGCGTCGGTAAGGGTCCGGTAGTTTCTGATGGTCTGGTTCAGCTCATCCACCAGCTCGGCGTTCGCGACGGCTATCGACGCGAGGCTGGCGAACACCTCCAGGTTGAGTATGAGGCTCTTCGAAGGGAGTTTGCCATCGACGGGGCTGTCTGGCTCCAGAAATCCAATCAGCTTGCCATCCTTGTCCTCGAAGGTGACATAAATAACGTCCAGCTCGTGCCAGTCATCCTCGTGCTCCCTCGGGAGCGCCGCCTTCTCCGGGTGCATCAACCCGTAGTAATTGCTGAGGTCCTCGTCCGGCCCGCTCTTGTGTATGTAGGTGAACCGTCCTAGTCGCTCGGAGTCCCCGACGTCCCTCACGATGTTGCTCTTCGGCATCCGGATCCCGAGGACTTCGTCCGACTTCTCTGCCGCGTATCCTCTTGTATCCACGAGACGGAACTCGTTGGTCTTCTTGTCCAGCAGGAAGGCGTCGCATCCCTCGAACCCGAAACTCGATGTGATGATGTCCACGATCTGTGCGAAGAGATGGTCGATGTCTCTGGTGGTCATCATCTCCGTCGTGACGGAGAGTGCTTTTTCGAGGGGGTCGTCCTGCACGATAGAGTTGATGATATGCGATGTATTTTTGACTTTTGAATTCACACCGTTAGCAGCCTCGACGCCCCGACGTACGGGATTTCTCCCTCGTCGTCATACTGACCTCACTTGTTGTGCGCGAATAATGCACAACCCACTGCCCCCTTCCGCCCCCGGAGCCCCATGTCCCGCGCTGTGAGGTTGACCGAGGAGGGATGTATCGGGTGCGGAGCGCGACCAGAGGTTCTTGCTGGGATTGTGATGAGTGCTCGACTGCCGTCAATTCTTCCAGAACAGTCCACAATGGCACCTGCCGAGCCGCTCGACGTCCCCGCCCCTGGTGGGTCTGCAGGGGCACTGGTATTCCGTCGCGTGCTCGAGCCTGCAGGGACAGTAGAAATCGCCGAACCGGTCCCTCTTGCTGAGGAGCCCGTCGATGATCTCGCCCTTCATATCGTTGAAGACATACCCGCGAATCCTTGCGAACTCGTTCACTCGGTCCCCAATCTCCTCATCCGAGAGTTTGTCATGACGCTCGCCGGTCCAGCCGCTATCGGTCTTCGTGACTTCGAGCTTCTGGCCACACACGAAGCATTTCACGACATCACCTTCCTGAGCCTTGCCGTCCTCCGGGATGAACCTCGCGGAGCACACAGGACAGAATATCCTGATGGTGGGATCGTTTTCGCTCATGTGCTGAGAGCCCGCCTGAGTTTCGCCTCGTCATGCCCTACTATGACGCCAGCGTCCGTGACGACAACCGGGAACGACTGCTTCCCCGTGAGACTCTCGACCTCCGCCAACACCCTGTCCAGCTCTCCGCCCTCGAGCAGGTCCACGTCGACCGCTTCGTAGCTGACGCCCAGCTCGTCGAGGAACCTCTTGGTCCTCCTGCAGTACGGACACGTGCTGAGTGCGTAGACCTTGACGGTTTCCGACAGATTCATCATCCTCCAGTGTTCGTCTCGGGGAAGACACGGCGGGCGCATCCTCCATCGTATGTGATTGAGCCCCGCGGATAAGATGTTTGTCCAGGATTGGCTCGATGCTCGGTCGACAGACGCAACCTTTTTTGACGCTGAGAGCGATGAAGTGCCGCTGTTCCACATGCCAGGCGAAGTACTGTATTTGTCATATGCCGATGTCGAAAGGGTCGGTCTGCCGATGTCGGAGGTGATCGACGCGGTGGAGGAAGCGTTCCGTGAGAAGGGTGCTGGAAAGACCGAGATGCCTCCCAAGCCCGGGATACACACGATGCCCGACGCGTTCATCCACGCAATGCCGGCCTATATCGAAGGCATGCGCGCAGCCGGCCTGAAGTGGGTCAGCGGCTACCCGGAGAACCGGAAGCGTGGACTCCCGTACATCTCGGGGTTGATCATCATGAACGACCCGGATACCGGGATGCCGACCTGCGTCATGGACGCCTCCTGGGTCACTGCGAAGCGGACCGCGGCGGCCACGGCAGTCGCGGCGAAATATCTGGCGATCCCTGGGGCGAAGGTGTTCGGCATACTCGGATGCGGCGTCCAGGGAAGGACCAACCTGGAGGCGGTCGCTGCCGTCTCGAGGGAGCTGGAGCATGTGAAAGCGTTCGACATCGACCGCGCGGTCGCCGCGAGATACGCGAGCGACATGAAGGCCGCGTACGGGTTGGACGTGGTGGTCGTGGACGAGCCCAGGAAGGCCGTGGAGGCCGCGGACATAGTGGTCACGGCGGGCCCCATACTCAAACATCCCCAGCCTGTGATCGACGCTGGCTGGCTGAAGGAGGGCGGATTTGCGTGCCCTCTCGATTTCGATTCATACTGGAAGTCCGAGGCCATGCGGGCCGTGGACAAGTTCTGCACAGATGACATCGACCAGCTGAGGTACTATCAGACGGTCGGATACTTCTCGGGGATACCTGACATTCACTCGGACCTCTCCCAGGTCGTCACGGGCAAGATGCCTGGCAGGGAGAGTCCGGGCGAGAGGACGATGTCGATGAACCTCGGCGTGGCGATCGAGGACATGGCTACTGCCATCAGGGTATTCGAGAGCGCCAAGAAGAAGGACATCGGCACTTGGCTTCCGCTCTGATTACGGAATCGGGTCAACTACCCCGCCCTTAAGGACGGGGCTTGTAACTGAGGTGTAACCGAGTGTTCGGAAACAGAGCTCGCTACGATTGGCTGGTTGACTTCGGGTGGCGAACCCTAACCGCGATTTCACTATTGTACGGGTGTCAGCCTACCTCTGGCAGAGGGATTGACGCCGTCGTGTCCCCATTCCTTGCGGAACGCTTGCCACCGGAGGCGATTCGGAGTGCCTAGTACGAAACCGTTTTCTCCAATAGGCGCATGCCGGTGCCTGGCAATATATTTGACGCTCCAATTCCTCCCCGCCCTAAAGAACGGGGTATCCTTGGAGGCGGTTCTATGAGGTCGGGTTCGAGAAGGAGATGGCGCCCCGGTCGGGATTCGGACCCGAGTCCCGAGCTCGACAGGCTCGGATGATAGGCCGCTACACTACCGGGGCGTGATGGTCGTCCAGCACTATTGGACGAGCGGCCTTCGGCTGCTGCGTCTGAGGCAAAAGCTCACTCCGTATATAAGCGTTGGCGGTTGTGTCCACGGGCCTCTCAAGCGTCCTTTTCCGCCGCTCCGGCCTCGGTTGCTGGCTCGGCGGGTTTCTCGTCCTTGAATTCCTCGATGGGCTTCGTGGTGTATACCCCGCATTTCATGCAGTAGAATGAGACGAACATATCGTCCTTGTCGTCCGCTTTCAGCTCCTTCCCGCACATTCTACAACTGGCTCTCATCTCATTAAGCTTCATCGTGCTCACCTCGCAGGTTGGTCGACAGTCGGTCGTATGCCATGATATTCATCCGTACCCTCTCAGCCTCAACTGGGTGTCATGATCTTGAGTATGGCCTCCGCCGGGGCGCCGTCGCATTCCTCCAGCGCCTTCTTCGCCTCGCTGGCCGTGCAGCCCGTCTGCGACACCACCAACTGAACATCCTCGTCCGGGACGCCGTCCTCTCCGGATGCATCTGTCGTCTTCCGCTCGCGCTCCTCAGGGTTGCCCACGACCTGAAATGTGATCTGCCCCTGCATGGTTATCTTCATGACCGCCGCCTCCTTGAAGACGATCTCCTTGGACTTGGTCTTGATGACCACTTCCTCGACATCTTGGACCTCCTCCTGAGAGACGCCCATCCTCCTCATTGCGGCTTGCATCTGCTTTGGGTTCATCCTACCGCCGGGAAACAAATCTGGCACCTTCCTCAATGGACACGCAGTCTAGGGAATCGATGCGTCCGTTAAAAGGGTTTCTCCGATATCAGAGTGAGCATCAATCTTGATTCCGCGAGGCGAATGTTTTAAACCCCTTCTGTCAATAGATACCATCACTCGGACGATCGGGATAGGTGGAAGCAATGGCCAACGATAAAGACCTCATGAATGCCCAGGAAGCTCTTGCCGGTGGGGATTTCGAACGAGCATACAAAGGGTTCAACAAGTTGATCAAGGGCGGCTCGAAGAACGCTGATGCATACTTCGGGAAGGCGGAGGCTGCCATGGGCGTGCCCAAGGCGTCCGTCGAGGAGATACAGGAGTGCTACAAGAAAGCCGTCGAACTCGACCCCAAGAACCCGATATTCCAGTCGTCGTACGCGGCGTACCTCGTCGAGATCGGGAGGTTCAACGAGGCGGAGGCAGCGTACAACAAGGCGGCGGAGCTCGACCCTGAGAACGCCAGATACTACTACTCCGAGTTCGGGACGGAGTACGCCCTGCGAGCGCCGGTGGTCATGGAGAAGTTCCTGGACGACAAGACGAGGGATATGATCAAGGCGAAGGGGCTGAAGTACCTCCTGAAAGCTGTGGGCATGACCGAGGAAGACGCGAAGAGACTTCTTCCGTGATGTGATGCGCTAGATCCTCGGCAGAAAATCATCCCTCTTGTGGGAGCATCGCAAGCAGACATCCGTCCCTTTTTCAAGACACGACCTACAGAACAGCTTCCCGCAGATCATGCATGTGCTGGCCGCTGGCTTGCCACATATGTCGCAGATTCCGATCATCGACATCTCAATTGGTCGAAACACTGGTAGTGGTGATAAATCCTTCCATCCGTTGAAGCTCAGATCAGCCTAAGCCACTCCAGGGCCTGCACGACACCGCTCCAGCTGTCTCCTTCCACGGCGTGCGTTGCCGCTCGCTTGGTCGCATCGGGCGCGTTGCCCACGGCCACTCCCCATCCGCAACCGCTGAGCATGCGCTCGTCGTTCTCGGAATCGCCTATCGCCGCCACGTCCTCGACGCATAACCCGACGATCTCGCAGGCCTTGCCGAGTCCCACGAGCTTGTCCATGCCACGCTCCATGATGTGTATCGCCCAGCCGGTGCTCTGCACGTCCACATCGAAATCATGCAGGAGCTTCCGCACCTCCTCCAGGCCCGTCTCCTGCTTGATGCCTACCTCGGTCTCTCGCCATCGGTCGGTGAAAAGCCTCTCCGTCGACATCTCGGATGCGAGGTGTTCGTACGCCTGCCTGGGCACGTCGGGGCTTGCGAGCGTCCAGACCTTCTGTTTGTGGCATACGACTCCACCGTTCTCCGCTATGACCGGCCCGTCGAAGCCCAGGTACACCGCCAGCGAGTACGCGATGGGCAGGACATTGCCGCTGGCGAGCATCACGGTGACACCGGAGTCGTTGACCTCCCTGAGCGCAGATATCGCCTCGACGCCTATCCTGCGGGAGGAATCGGACAGCGTGCCGTCTATGTCAACAACGACTCCTTCGACCTCTCCTGGGTCCGGCCGCCCCTTCCTGCTACTGTTCGTCAACGGCTCTCAATCCGCCAAGGGTAGTGATCCGCTCGGCAAAAGCATTGTGCTTGTGTATCGACTCCTCGCTCTCGCTTCTGACGGTGACATGGACGGAGTCGTCGAGGTCGCCGTACCTCTCGAGTATCTTCCCGAGGATGTCCCTCACGACATCCTCCACGAACTTGGGGTTCTGATGGGCCCTGAGCACTACGCTCGCCTCGTCGTCCCTCTTCAGTATGCCGTATGTCGGGCTGCTCAGGGAGCTCTCGACGATGTCTATCATATCGTCCGCCTCGACGTCCACGTGCTCCTGGGCCTCCATCATGAGCGTCGTACGGTTCCTCTGGTTGTGTGTGATCATCGGCATCTCCGATACGCTCTTCCCTAGCTCGGGGTCGTCGCTGTTCAGACGCTGCCTCACGGTCTCCATGGCGCACGGACACGCCGTCATCCCCTCGACTTCCACACCGATGAGCTTCATTATCCCGTTCCCGCGCCTGGAGGTGGCTCTGGCGACGAGCTTGAAAGGCTCGAGCGTCTGTCTCCCAGCGTCCGTCTGTCGCTCGAGGAAGTAGTCGGCGACCATGTTGACCTCGCCGTAGCTGGCGTACTCATGCCTGTCGAGCAATTCCCTACATATCTTGCCCGCAAGTTCCTCTAGGCTCGCGACCTTCTTCCTGACGCTCTCGTCGATCATCTCAGTGATGATCTCGACGTTCCTCGACATGTGCGACCCCTTCTGGGTCGATGGCAGGTCGACGAACACGTCTATGGCTGCCGTGATGTGGTTGTCCCGACCATGGCGGTGTACTACTATCGGCTTTCTAACGCCGGTGATGCCCACCCTCGTGAGCCTGAAACCATTCTCAATCCTGCGGTTCTGCACGTCCAGATGATTCACCTTTGTGGTAGGAAACAGGTAGAATCCAGGCATGTAATAATCCGTGACTGATTTACCCTCCAGACGGTAGCATGGTGGCGTATTATACCTACTCGTACCGCTGGCAGCTGTGGCAGTAGTATCTGTTGTATTCCGTGATGTACTCCAGCGGTCCGCCGCACTTCGGGCAGATCCTTCCCGGCACAGGTGGAGTGTACGGCGCGGGAGCGCCCTGCATCGTCGCTGCCGTCGCGACGGGGACCGCCCCACCTCTCATCGCCTTGTCCTTGATCGCCATGAGCTGGAACGCGGCTCCGAATATGATCGTGGCGAACATGATGATCATCACTACGGTCATATCGAGCCAATCGAGCCATATGAGTGCGAGGCCTACGAGGAGCCCGCCTATGCCCGCGGTCACGACTCCGAGGGCCTGTTCTATGAATATTATCGTGATGACGAGCACCAGGCCAGCGATGACAAGGGCGACGATTTCGTTGCCGAGCACGGCATCGACCACGAAGAACGTGAACATGGCCGCAACCACCCCCAGCCCGATCTCCGCGAGGAATATGAACACGAAGCTTCCGACGACGGCGCACAGGATCGACACCAAGAGTCCGACCAGGACGCCTCCGACCGCCGTCCCTAGGATGAACCCGAATAACCCTCCGAGTATAGCTCCGATGAAGGACATCAGATGTCTCCAGACTATCCTGCCGGCGAAGGCTATCACGATGCCTATGATGAGCAGGACGGCGAAGATGATCATGCCGTATTCGCTGTACGAACTCTCCGCGAAGCCTGGGGGGCCCTGGGCCATACTATTCCCTTCCTCTGGCTGCTGGAATGAATGCCCCGCCTATTAAATGTTCGGAACCGTGCCAGACATGCCGGCCAGAAGCCAAGTACTAATTACACACCCCGCCCTTCCGTCCATTCGATGATCTGTGGAGTGGACGAGGCCGGACGGGGCCCTGTGATTGGACCACTCGTGGTGTGCGGAGTCTCCGTTGACGATGACTCGAAGCTCGTCGAGCTCGGCGTCAAGGACTCGAAGAAGCTCTCGAAACGGAGGCGGGAAGAGCTCGCTCCGCGGATATTCGAGGTGTCCAAGGTCGAGGTGCTTGAACTCCCGGCCGAGGAGATCGACTCGCTCAGATCGAATATGACCTTGAACGAGATCGAGGCGATGCTCTTCGCGAGGATCATCGACAAACTATCCCCCGCAGTCGCCTATCTCGATGCGGCAGATGCGAGCGAGGAACGTTTCTCCAAGATGGTCTGCTCGTACCTAACCTGCGGGGCGCGGACCGTGTCGAAGCATAGAGCGGACGAGAAGTTCCCGGTCGTGTCGGCTGCGTCCATCATCGCCAAGGTCACGAGGGACAGGCGGATCGACCTCATAGAGGAGGAGCTGGGCCAGCCGATAGGTTCCGGATACACCTCCGACCCGCTCACCCTGTCGTTCTTGGAGCAATGGCTGGAGAGGGAGAAATCCCTGCCACCGCATGTGCGGCGCTCCTGGAAGACATCCCAAAAGCTAATGACCATGAAGGAAATCCGGAGGCTGGATTCGTTCGAGGGATAAGTTTGGTCGAGCAGCTTCTCAAAGGTGCGATAGACAAGTTCAATGCGCGGGTGACGGAGGACCCAGAACTCGCGAAGGAACTCGAGGGCGTGAGCAAGGTCGTGCAGGTCGAGGTCGAGGGCGGTGACTGGTATCATTTCACCCTGAGGGACGGAGCGGTCGACGGACCGCACAAGGGCGAGACCGCGGACCCCGATGTGAGAATAATCGCGAGCGCCGACACGCTCACGAAATTGTGGACGAAGGAGCTCAGAGTGATGAAGGCATTCGTGACGAAACAGCTCCGGGTAAAGGGGTCCATGGAGGACCTTCTCCGACTGAAGCGATTCTTCTGACCCAGCACCCTCTACTCAAACGAATACGTTTAATTACATAGTCACCATTAGTCGCGTTAGCGGGGTGGGGTAGCTTGGACATCCCATCAGGCTCATAACCTGAAGACCGTTGGTTCAAATCCAACCCCCGCTACTTCCTTTTTCTGGACGATGCGTAGGTCCCGGATGCGGCCTAGATGCGGCTACTTTCGCGCGGAAAATGAGAAATCATGATATATTACGAAGCCCACGTACCTGAGCGTGACTACGCATTCCTCATGCGGGAGCGACCCGACCAAGAAGCGGTTGTGCCCGATATGCCTACACTGGGACCCCAGGCCCGAGGAGATGACCGGACCTGGCATAGGATACTGCATCGAGCGCGATATCGTAACGATGATTCGGTGCGAGTGCGAGGATTTCGAGGAGGCCACGAAATCCAAGACCGCCGCGAGGAATAAGAGGCTGTACGGCGAGTTCGAGGGTGACGAGGAGCACGAAGACGAGCGCTGAGCCGGAGCCCGTCCTGCAAAACCCTTAAGTCGCTCCAATCGTCTGTCACCCGATGTCTCGGTGGGATTCTGATGAAGGCTGTTATATTGGCTGCTGGCGAGGGCATGAGGCTCAGGCCTCTGACAACGTCGGAGCCTAAGGTTATGATTCCGATTGCCAACCGCCCGATACTGGAGCATGTCGTAGACGCCCTGGTGAAGAACGACGTCCGCGACATCGTGATGGTGGTCGGCTATCGCAAGGAGCGCATAATGTCCTATTTCGAGGACGGCAAGAAGTTCGGAGCGAAGATCGAATACGTCGTCCAGGAGAAGCAGCTCGGGAACGGCCACGCGCTCTCGTGCGCCAGGGACCGCATATCCGGCGACTTCCTCGCGTTAGCCGGGGACAACATCGTGGATGCCCGTGCCGTGGGGGACCTCCTGCGCTCAGGGACGTGCCCCAGCGCGCTCGTGGTCGAGAGTGAGAACCCGTCGAAGTACGGCGTCGTCACGATCGAGAAGGGTTCCATAAGAAGCGTGGTCGAGAAGCCTGTCGACCTCGTATCCAACATCATACTGACGGGGCTGTTCTGCCTCAAGGACCAGATCTTCGAGGCGATCGACCATTGCATCGCGGATGGCGAATACGGCTTGAGCGGCGCCTTCAGGACGACGCTCGGGCAGGCGGGCATCAAGCCGGTCTTCTCCGACGGTCTCTGGATAGACGCCGTGTATCCGTGGGACCTTCTGGAGCTTAACGCGGCCGCCCTCGAGAACGCATCCGTCCGGACCGCTGGCAAGATCGAGAAGCATGTGACCATCGCAGGCCCGGTGGGCATCGGAGAGGAGACTGTCATCCGCGCTGGCACCACGATATACGGCCCTGTGATAATCGGCGAAGGCTGTGACATCGGTCCCAACGTGACGATCTTCCCGTCGACCAGCATCGGCGACAACGTGACGATCGAGCCGTACACTGTGGTCAAGAACAGCATACTGATGAGCAACTGCGGCATAGCCGCTCACTCCTATCTCTCGCATTGCGTGTTCGGATACGGCGTGAAGAGCAAGTCGCATCTGATGGGGGCAGGCTCGGAGGCATTCGTCAACGTGAGGGACGAGTTCTTCAAGGTGCCGCACATGGGTTGCATCGTCGGCGAGGACACCGAGTTCGGGGCGGGCGTCATCGTCGAGCCTGGAACCATAGTCGGCGCTGGATGCAAGGTATCCAGCGGATCGAAGATCATGCGTAACCTGCCCAACAGGGCGCTCGTCATGTGAGGTGTGTAACTCAGATGTGCGGGATCGTCGGGTATGTCGGCGGGAAGAGGGCGCAGCCCATACTCCTGGATTCTCTGAAGCGCCTGGAGTACAGAGGCTACGACTCCGCAGGGATCGCCGTCATCGGCGAGGGCGTGCAGCTTTTCAAGGCCAAGGGGGAGATAGCCGTGCTCGAGGCGAGCATGCCCGAGATGGAAGGGACGGTCGGCGTCGCGCACACCCGTTGGGCCACGCAGGGGAAGCCCACTTCGGAGAACGCGCACCCGTTCGTCGGCTGCCAGAACAAGGTCGCGGTAGTCCACAACGGCATCATCACAAACTTCATGGAGCTGAGGGAATCACTCATTGCAGACGGCCACAAGTTCACATCTGACACCGACTCGGAGGTGTTCGCTCACCTGGTCGAGATGAATCTGGGCGACGGAAACCTGATGGATGCGGTCAGGGCCGCTCTGAAACGGATCGAAGGCACGTACGCCTTCGCCGTGGCGGCGGATGGAATGGACGAGGTCGTCGCCGCGCGCAACGAGAGTCCCCTCGTCGTGGGCGTAGGCAACGGCGAGAACTTCGTGGCCAGCGATGTGACCGCACTTCTGAAGCACACGAACAAGGTCATCTATGTCATGGACGGGGAGATGGTGCGTATCACGCGCGATGCCGTCACGATAACCGACCTGGAGGGCAACCCTGTGGAGCGGGAGCCTGAGAGGATCGCGTGGTCGCTGGAGGACGCCGAGAAGAGCGGCTACCCACACTTCATGCTCAAGGAGATATTCGAGCAGCCAAAAGCTATCCATGAGTCGCTCCTGGGAAGATTGGAGTCCATCGATGCAGAGGGCTCGTGGTTCCAGGAACAGTCGTTCTCTAGCGTGAAGATCGTGGCGTGCGGGACATCGTACCACGCAGGCCTTGTCGGTAAGTACGTGATAGAGGAGCTGGCGAGGATCCCTACGACGGTCCAGATATCCTCGGAATACAGATATTCGACAGCTGCCAGGGAGAACCCGCTCGTGGTGCTGATAACGCAGAGCGGGGAGACGCTCGACACGATCGCTGCGGCGCGCGAGGCGAGGAAGAGGGGGAACAGAACCGTGGCGATAGTCAACGTGGTGGATTCGGCTATATCGAGGGAGGTGGACCATGTGATCTACACCCGGGCCGGGCCGGAGATAAGCGTCGCCGCGACGAAGACCTTCGTCACTCAGCTGATCGCATTATACCTGATAGCCCTGGAGCTGGGTGTCAGGGGGAGGTCGCTGACCGCCCCGGCCAGGAAATCCGTGACGGGTCAACTACGCAACCTCCCTCGGGCGGTTCAGGACGTCCTCAACCAGGCGCCGACGATAGAGGCGCTCGCGAACAAGTACTACAAGGCCCGCGACATGTTCTTCATGGGACGTAACATCCACTACCCAATATCCCTCGAGGGGGCCCTGAAGACGAAGGAGATCTCGTACATCCACGGCGAGGGATACCCTGCGGGTGAGCTCAAGCACGGGCCGCTGGCGCTCCTGTCGGAGGATTCCCCCGTCGTCGCCATCGCCGTCAAGGACCATACTTACGAGAAGATGATAGGCAACATCAGCGAGGTATCCGCGAGGGCCAGCCCGGTGATCGCGATCGCGGTCCAGGGCGACACTGAGATTGGCAAGTTCGCGGACGATGTGATATACATCAAGGAGATACCGCCCCTGTTCCTACCCATACCGGTCATAACGGCCTTGCAGCTGTGGGCATACTACCTAGCGAAGGCAAGGGGCTGTCCGATCGACAAGCCTAGGAACATCGCGAAGACGGTCACCGTGGAGTGATTCTTGGTTGGCTAGTTGGAGAGCCTCTCGGGGCACACGCCTCTGCGCGAGCACGACCTGCACTTACCGGGCCTGTTGTGGTTTCTATGCACCTCGTGCGATTCGAGGGCCTCTCCTATCTCCCGAACCTTCTGGAGCACCATCTTCTTCATGTCCTCGTTGTAGTCTATCTGGAACTCGTGGTTCGGATACCTGATCAGCCCGTACGGGGGCGGGTTCCCGGTCGAATCCTCCAGGAGAAGGCAGTATGACGCGACCTGGACGATGTGTGAGAACAGTGGCCCCTGTGGGGTGCGCCCTCTCTTGGCCTCGACAGGGACTATCTGGTCCTCTAGCTTGACGACATAGTCGGGCCGCCCCGAGATGCCGTACCTCTCCGACTTGAAAATCTTCGAATCGTCCACGTCGATGTACTCTATCTTCCCCTTGAGGCGGAACTCCTTCCTTAGGAGGTCCGCGATACCAGTCGACTTGAGCGTTCTGTACATGAGGTAGGATGCTGCGATGAGCCATATGAGTGATATCAGCATGAGCGTCTGTGCCATCCTGTCATCCTTCAGCACGAAACCGACCGCGTTGATCGCGATCACTACGGCGACTATCGCGAACGTGAGTATGATCCTCTCGTAGTCCACGAGCTTGCTGCTGATGGTCGACCTCGATGCCTTGTACATGAAGAAAGATGCGGCGAGGATCCAAATCAGCGCGACGACACCCATGATCTCGCTCACCGGGAGGTGGTCGCCTTTTATCAGCAGCTCCACCCCCAGCACCGCGATGACCGTGGCAGTGACCGCGTACCAGAGCACGAGCGTCTCCGACTGTCGCGCAGACCGTTCCTTCGAATCGATCTCCCAGAGGGACCTGCCCAGCTTGTGATGTTCGTGTATTCCCTTCTTAAGCTCTTTGTTGTCCGATTCGTGTTCCCGGCTAAGCCACCAGCTGAGCGGGCAGTAGCTGAACTTCTCCAGATCTCCAGCGGAGACGAACCTACCCGCACCCTTCGCCATCAAGCAGGCTAATCAAAATACGGTCTCAAGTATCTTTGCCAACTGCGTCGCCGGGGCCACCGTCGTCGAAGAAGGTCTTGTCCAGAAGCAGGATGTCCTCGGGAGGCTCGATCCCTTCGACGAACCCGAACCAGTAGACGACCGCTCCGGTGCCGAACAGTTCAGTGTACGGCTTCAGTTGCCTCCGGACGTTCTTCTTCAGCTCGATCTCGTCGCCGAACGACGCCTTGGACTCTATCCAGAACACCTTGGTGCCGTTTATCTCGATGGGTTTGTCGAGCAGGACGTCCGGCGTCTTCTTGTGCGTGCTCCTCAGGTCCTCCTCGGTCCTGTACTTCAGCTCCCTCTTGTCCAGCCAGTCGTTGAGCAACGCCTCTCCCCACTTGCCCCGCTCGGTTTGTATCTGCGCGCCCTTGGGAGAGTATACGATGTCCAAATCCGCGATCTGCTTCAGCTCCTTCTTCAGACGGCTGTCGCGACAGGTGTTCAGGTCGCGGATGTACTTCCAGTACTGCTTCCTCGTCACGTTGATCTCCGGCGCGAGCATCAGGCCGAGAAGGACGGGCGGGAAGTTGATCCTCCTCGCCAGCTTGTATATCGTCATTCCATTGCGCCATTCCTTCGTCAGCATCTTCAAGTCTTTCTTGACGACATAGAACCGGCGTGTGGCGTCACGGACTGTCCTCTGGGTGTACATGACCAAGAGCAGCTCCTTGTCGAGCTTGAGTTCCTCTGCCAACCTATCGATGTCCCGGAAGTTCTTGAGTCGGGAGTATATCATCTTGTAATCGTCGTATTTCATCAGGCTCACGGTCCTGCGGTATCACCTTGACTTATCGGTCATAAGTATCGCTCAGTATCTGGAGGCCATTATCTCGGGGTCTCTACTTATTACTTTGCTGGCCACTTTCTGAGACTGGAGGCGGACCGGGCCTTTTCGTGGCACAAGCTTGAAATCGAATGACGCTATCGCGTCCATTGGACTTTGTCGGTTTTCGGAGGATTCGACCGTTGACTCAGAACGGCTTCAGAAAGGTCATAATGCCTGCGCGGTACGTCCAAGGAGCTGGCGCTGTGCGCGAAATCGGCTACTACGCGAAGCAGTTCGGGGACCGGCCGTTCGTCGTTTCAGGGAAGACGGCCTTCTCGAGAGTGAAGTCCGAGCTGCTGGCCAGCCTGACGGCGGCCGGGGTACCGATGATCGGACACGACGACAGTGTCACGGAGTGCACCTACGAGAAGATCGACGAGGTCATGCGAGATGCGGACCGGCTGGGTGCGGACCTGATCATCGGCTGTGGCGGCGGAAAGGCGGTCGACACGGCAAAAGCTGCCGCGGACAAGCTCGGAATCCCCGTGATGACTTTTCCCACGCAGTGCGCGACGAACGCAGATCAGATGGCCGATGCAGTCATATTCACAGAAGACCACAGGTTCGTGGAGGACTACTATCTCTCGCGAGCTCCGGTCCTGGTGCTGGTAGATACGGAGATAGCCGGGCTCGCGCCGGTGCGATTCCTCGTTCAAGGCATGGGAGACGCCCTCGCCTCAGGCTTTGAGAAGCCCGCCTATGCCGCTACCATGAAGGCCAGGAAGTGCGAGGATCAGGCTGCCACCGCTGCTCTGGAGGTCAACCTGGAGTGCTTCTCGGTCCTCATGGCCCACGGCATCCAGGCAAAGAAGGACGCCGAGCGTGGCAAGGTCACCGAATCGCTGGAGGTGGTGATCGAAGCGATCAAGCTCATGAGCGGGTTCGGGTTCGGAGGTGGAGGTTGCGCGGCCGCGCATGCGATCCACAACGGCCTGACGGCGCTCCCAGGGATCAAGAGAAAGCACGGGGAGATCGTCGCCTACGGGACGATCGTCCAGATGGTTCTCGAGAAGAGGCCGATGGGTGAGATAGAGATGGTTATGCGCTGGTGCAGGGAGCTGGGGCTTCCCGTCAGCCTATCCGAGCTTGGCGACGTGGACGCCGAGCTTCTCCCCGTCGCCGCGGAAAGGGCCTGCGACCCGAAAGACACGATGTCGAACATGCCCTTCCCTGTCACGCCCACGAGCGTCCTGGATGCAATGCGCGAGGTCGAACGGCTGGCAGAAGTCCTCGCGTGAGCCCCTCCGATCCTCGATCTCGATCCCCGACATGCCCTGCTGGCTGGTTGCCTCTTCTCGGAAAGACCTATATACGGCCACCACGATTCTCAGGTAGCCGCGTATCCGCGGTAGAAGGGATGATTAGAGGAGGCATTCAAGATGAGTAGCGCAATGGGTTCAATTCTCGCACCAGGATCTTCTCCCCCATGGCTTCCACGCGATGTGGCCGAGGGACGTAGGTTCGCATGGTGGGCATCGATCATGTTCCTGCTTTGGGTTCTGATATGGTTCGTAATCGCAATCGTTGCGCTGGTGGTCTTCGCCGTCGAGGGTGGCATCGGCTTACTGCTCATCGGTCTGCTCGGTTTCATAGCGATGATGCTATGCTTCTTGTCGGCGGTCTTCCTGAAGAAGACCGTGCTCGAAGCGATAGACCAGGGCAGGTTCCACGACGCTAAGAACGATTCGATGGTGTGGATAATCTTCGGGTTCGCCGCGTTCGCTGCGCCGACGATCCTGCTCATACTGACATATGTCAAGCTGGGGGATGCGATCACGGCCCACGCGCCAGTCGGCTACATGCCATACCAGGCAGGCAACGTGGCGGCGCAGGCACCTCAGACGTCTCACCCTCATGGTGCGCCACCTGCTTCCGTGCAGCAGGCTCCCCCGCCGCAGCAGGCGCCTCCGCATGGACACCCGCAGTATCCTCATGGCCACACAACGCCGATGATCCGCTGCAAGAACTGCAGCGTCCAGTTCCCGACGTTCATGCACACGTGCCCGAACTGCGGCGCGCCGAAGGAGCCGAAGTAATAAGACTATTTCCTATCTCGCTTCTGCCTTTTCGTTCAAGGACCAGTGTCGACTATGACCGAAGTACTCTACATGAAGGACATCGAGTCGAACTACATACGCGAGTTCGACGCGAGGGTGGTCGAAAGAGGGTTCGATTACGTGGTGCTCGACAGGACGGCGTTCTACGCCGTCGGGGGAGGGCAACCGTCAGATACCGGTTATCTACGGTGGGTGGATGGCGAGGCCCGGGTGAGAGAGGTCACGAAGAAGAACAGCGTGAAGCACCATTTGGTGCAGAACCCGGACATCGTCCCGGATGAGGTCAAGGCCGTCCTCGATTGGGACAGACGGCATGCTCATATGCGTATGCACACCGCCCAGCACGTCGTGTCCGGCGTGGTCTACGACCTCTACAAGGCGAGGACCGTAGGCAACCAGATATACCCCGACCGCTCGAGGATAGACTTCGCCCCCATCACGTTCAACAGTGAGATGATGACCGAGGTGCAGGGCAAGTGCAACGAGATATTCTCGAAGGGCACGCCCGTCGAGGTCACAACCGCCTCGCGCGATGTGCTGGAGAACGAGGTCGATGCCCAGAGAGCCAACCTGGACCTCCTACCGAAGTCCGTACGGGAGCTGAGGGTCGTCACGATAGGTGATTTCGACGTCTGCCCCTGCGCTGGAACGCATGTGCGTTCTCTGGCGGAGATAGGCACGGTCTCCATAACCAAGCGGGAGCGGAAGGGGAAGGACCGGGACCGCATAACATACGAGCTTCTTGTCTGATCGGCATTCGCATTTCGGCCGCGCGCTCAGTCCGTCCGGCCTGAGTCGGACATCCCCCCTAATCCTTAAGTATCCCCAGACCCGATAATCGCTCTTGGGGAAACTCATGGTCGAGGTTGGAACCGTGTCCGAGATATCAACGATGGCTGTCAGGCTCAGTGCAGCGTTCTCCGTGATCGGGGTAGGTCTTCTGTATCTGTACATCGCCGTGACTGACGCGTCCACGGCGACGAAGGTGCTCTGGTCGGCGACGCTCTCTTTGGGTGTTGCGATGATATTCGTCGTCATCTGGACGATTGCGAGGGATGTCGTAAGGAACTATGAGCGGGATCTCAAGCGCAGATCCTGAGTGTGGTCGGCGGGTCGCCTCCTCTAGCCCGACACATCATCAGTGGCCTTGAGCAGCAGCTCCATGAGGTCGACCACATTCATGCCAGGCACGGACCTCAGCTGGGTCTCGCAGAACGGGCAGCATGTGACGAGTGTGGTCGCGCCGGTCGACTTCGCTTCGTCTATCTTCTTCTGAGCGAGCTCCCTCGACAGTTTCGGGAAGGCCGACTGCAGTCCCGCGCCTGCGCCGCAGCATCTCGCCTCGTACCCTGAGTTGGGCATCTCCACGTAGTCGGCGACGGCTCCCATGATCTCTCGTGGCTCCTCGAAGACCCCGCCCAGCCGCCCGAGATGGCACGGGTCGTGATAGGTCATCTTCTCCGTGCTCCTCCTGACCTTGAGGTCACCTTTGCCGACGAGGTCCGATATCTCCTGCGCGATATGGACGACTTCAATATCCTCTCCGAGCTTCTCGGCCGACTTCTTAAGGGTGGTGTAGCAGCCCGGGCAGGCAGTGACGATCTTCTTGATGCCAAGCGTCTTGAATTTGTCGAAGTTGTCTCGCTCGAGCTTCTCGAAGGCTTCAGCCTGTCCAACTCTATGCAACGTGGAACCGCAGCAGGGTTCGTCCTGCCCCATCACCGCGAACTCGGTCCCAGCCCGCTTCAGAAGCTTGGCGCTTGCCGCGAGCGACGCCATGAGCGGTTTCATCACAGCGGATGTGCAGCCCGCGAAGAACAGCACATCCTGTTTTCCAGGGGCGGCCTTCGGTATGTCCAGCCCCTTCTTCCACTTGTTGCGTGCGCTCCTCGGCTGGAACCACGGATTGCCGTAGTTCTTGATGCTCGCGAGTAGCGACGCGTGTTCCTTCAGCGGCTCGACGCCGTGCTTCAGCAGGTACTCCCTCAATGCACGTGTATGCTCGGTGTTCTTCAGCGAGCACCACCTGTCGCAGTTGCCGCAGAGAGTGCACTCGAAAGCCGCCTTCACGACCGAAGGGGTTATGTCGAACTTCCCTTCGAGGAGGCCAAGCATCGTCCTGTTCCTCCCTCTCATCGAGATCGTCTTGATTCTCAGCGTCTGATATACCGGGCATCCGCGCTCGCAGAACCCGCACGAGGTGCCGAAGCAGGTTTCGAGGTCATGCTTCAACTCCTCGAGGTCCGTCACTTCCCCTCCGCCTCCCGCGGGAATTTCTTGCCTGGGTTCATTATCCCCTTCGGGTCGAACAGCTTCTTGATCTCCATCATGTACCTGAGCGAAGGACCGTGCTCGAGCTCGAGGTACGGCGCCTTCTGGTCAGAGTCGCTCATGAAAGTGCTCATGGTGCCGTCGAATTCCAGGGCGAGCTTGCTCAGCTCGTCGTGGAACATCCGGAAACGCTTCACCTCGTCGGCGCTCCTATAGTCCACGAAGACCGCGCACGAGAGCGAGAAGCCTATACTGTTAGGATGCTCGAGGTACGCGTTCATCCCGATTATCTCGAGGTCGTGCTTCCCCGCCACCTCTATGAATTTGTGATAGAACTCCTCCAGCCGGCCTACGGGCACTCCTGGGTCCGCTGCGCCGAACTTCTTCGTTCCCTGTGAGTCCGGCCATTTCTGCTTGAACGGTTCGAACTCGAGCGTGTACTTGGATGCCCACCAGCTGTCCACGATCTCCCTCTCCTTGACCAGCTCGGCCTCGAACTCAGCGGCTATGTCGATTGCGTGATCTCTCTGTTCCTTCACGATATCCTTGTCGCCGGCGAACGCGATCGCGAGGAGCGCCTCCGCCCAGGACGGTATATCTGGGTCCTTGCCGTGCTTGTCCTTGTAGGCATGGGTGTAAAACTTCAGTCGATGCTTGCAGTTGATGTGTGCCGCCTCGATGCACAGGCCCGCCTTCAGAATCCTGCTTAGGAAATCCACCGCGCTGCCCATTCGGTGGAACACTATCATGTCCACCATGCGTGTCTCGGGAATCGGCTCCAGTTTCAATGTCGCTTCGGTGATGACTCCGAGCGTGCCCTCGCTGCCTGCGAGCAGGTCCTTGAGCTTGTACCCGGATGAGGTGAAGTGCGCTTTGCGATGGCCGAGCTCGAGCACCTCTCCGGTGCCAGTCACGATCTCTGCGCTGAGGAGGCAGTTCAGTATCTTCCCATATCTTACGCCGAACGTGGAGTCGTTATCGCAGGCTATCGCCGCCCCGACGGTGCTGACCCACTTCGATTCAGGTTGATGCGGCAGCCAGAGGCCGTATGGGTTCACTGCGTCGTTGACCTCCTGCAGGGTAGCCCCCGCCTGAACCCTCAACGTCTGGTTTTTCGGATCCACCTCGACGATCGAGCGCATCGTTGTCGTGTCGATGTAAATGCCACCGAACAGCGGGACAGCCCCTCCCAACATCCCGGTGAGCCCGCCACCTGCCGTGACAGGGACGCCGTGCGCGTAGGCGATGTTGACGATCCTCTGGATGTCACGGGTCGTGTCCGGAAGTACGACGACCTCTGGCGGTCGTACCTCATCTGGCGTTCTCGGGCTCCAGTCGGCGCCGTAGACGTACAACTCGGCGGGATCGGTCAACACCTTCTCCTCTCCGATCGCGGAGACGAGTTCGTCTATGAATGCCATTCTATCGGAGTTAGTGCGATGTCCGTACAAAAGCTTGTCCAAGGCACAGAGTCGTGTACCGGATATCCTTGAGCGACCTTAGGGACGGAACGGGTGAGAAAGGGTTCGACCAGGGAGTTGGCGCGCTCATCGCCCTCAACCGCGCCACTCACCAGAGTCTGAAATCGACGTACCTGAGCGCGAATATCACGCCTA